>NZ_JBOCUM010000009.1:0-391160 GCF_050606005.1 Rahnella sp. PAMC25617 | reverse complement strand
CCAGGCATCAAATTAGTAAAGTTTGCTTATAAGCGAGCTGTTAGAAGAATAAGCGTGCTGATATGGCTCAGTTGGTAGAGCGCACCCTTGGTAAGGGTGAGGTCCCCAGTTCGACTCTGGGTATCAGCACCAGTAATAAGCGTAGAGTTCGGTAAATTACAGAATTTGCCTGGCGGCACTAGCGCGGTGGTCCCACCTGACCCCATGCCGAACTCAGAAGTGAAACGCCGTAGCGCCGATGGTAGTGTGGGGTCTCCCCATGCGAGAGTAGGGAACTGCCAGGCATCAAAAAAAGACAAAAGCCCCGTACGAAAGTACGGGGCTTTTGTCTTTTCTACATTCAAAGGCTCTGCGATTTAAGACTGAAGATTCAAACAAAAGGCCATCCTCAGGGATGGCCTTTTGCGTTTCTGAAATCAGAACAATCAGTGATTAGAGCTTTGAGAGATCCCGATCCCGGTTTGTGAGCGTACAAACTGAGGATAGAAACGTTCCCTTTCTTTCTGGCCTTCCAGAGAGTTATCAGTAATCGAGAAGAACCAGGTCCCCACGAAGGCGACAATCATCGAGAATAAAGCCGGGTATTCATACGGATAAATAGGTTTGGCATGCCCTAAAATTTGTACCCAGATAGTTGGCCCGAGGATCATGAGTATGACTGCAGTGAGTAATCCCAGCCAGCCACCAATCATTGCTCCGCGCGTAGTCAGTTTGGACCAGTACATTGAAAGCAGGATAATCGGGAAGTTACAGCTCGCAGCGATGGAGAAAGCCAGACCGACCATGAACGCAATATTCTGTTTTTCAAACAAAATACCCAGAGCAATCGCCACGATCCCTAACAAGATGACTGTTATCTTCGAAACGCGTAACTCATCCCGTTCAGTGGCTTTGCCATCCTTGATAACACTGGCATAAAGGTCATGCGATACCGCTGAAGCGCCCGCTAATGTCAGACCTGCAACAACGGCGAGAATAGTGGCGAAGGCGACGGCAGAGATGAAGCCAAGGAAGAAGCTTCCTCCTACGGCATCAGCCAGATGGACTGCTGCCATATTATTGCCGCCGAGCAATACACCGCTGGCATCTTTAAAGGCAGGATTCCCACTGACCAGAACGATGGCGCCGAAACCGATAATGAAGGTCAAAATATAGAAGTAACCAATAAAACCGGTGGCATAAAATACGCTTTTACGCGCTTCTTTAGCATCGTTCACCGTGAAGAAACGCATCAGGATATGCGGCAGACCGGCGGTACCGAACATCAGCGCGAGGCCAAGAGACAGAGCCGATATCGGGTCTGAAACCAGTCCTCCCGGGCTCATGATCGCAATCCCTTTAGAATGCACCGCAACGGCCTGAGTAAAGAGCGTATTGAAGTTAAAGCCGACAGATCTCATGACCATCACGGCCATGAATGTCGCACCCGCCAGCAGCAGAATTGCTTTGATGATTTGCACCCAGGTTGTCGCCAGCATCCCGCCAAACAACACATAGAGCACCATCAGGATCCCGACCAGGATCACGGCAACATGATAGTTAAGACCAAACAGCAGCTGGATTAACTTACCGGCACCGACCATCTGTGCAATCAGATACAACGCGACTACGACCAGTGAACCACAGGCTGAAAGCAGCCGAATGGGTTTCTGCTTAAGACGGTAAGACGCAACGTCGGCAAAGGTATATTTACCCAGGTTTCGCAGACGTTCGGCGATGAGGAACAGGATAATCGGCCAGCCAATCAGGAAACCGATGGAGTAAATCAGCCCATCGTATCCGGAGGTGTAAACCAGCGCAGAGATGCCAAGGAAAGACGCGGCTGACATAAAGTCACCGGCAATCGCCATACCGTTTTGCAGGCCGGTAATGCGCCCGCCCGCAGTGTAGTAATCCTGACGGGATCGCGTACGTTTTGCTGCCCAATAGGTGATATATAACGTCGCACCGACAAACAGTACGAACATCACAATCGCTTCTATATTAAGAGGCTGGCGTTTCACTTCACCTGCAATTCCTTCGGCGGCAAACAGGTTGAAGGGGAAGGCTGAAACCAACGCCAGTAAAAGAAGAGAGCCACGATGAGCCTTCATGGCTGCACCTCGCGGATAATATCTGCCGTCAGCCGGTCAAATTCGCTATTCGCACGGATGACATAAATCCCGGTCAAAACGAAAGAGATAACGATCAGCCCCACGCCAACAGGAATACCCCGGGTAATCGTGGCACCTTCATAAAGTGGGGTTCCCAGCCACTGCGGATCAAAAGCAATCAGCAGGATAAAGGCAACGTACAGGACCAAGGTAATCCCTGAAAGTAACCAGGCAAAACGACTGCGTTTTTGCACCAGTTCCCTAAAGCGCGGATTATTTACAACTCTCTGATAAATGAGATCATTCATCTCAGTGACTCCTGTGAGGCATTGATAGAGTTCACCGCGCCAGGGCGGTGAAAATTACGACGGCACTTTCATTGATTGTTTTTCTTCCAACAATTTGTCGACTACGCCCGGATCCGCCAGCGTAGAGGTGTCTCCCAGATTACTGGTGTCGCCGGCAGCAATCTTGCGCAGGATACGGCGCATGATTTTGCCGGAGCGGGTTTTAGGTAATGAATCCGTCCAGTGAAGAACGTCTGGTGTGGCGATGGACCCTATCTCTTTGCGCACCCAGTTGCGCACTTCGGTATAGAGTTCCGGTGACGGTTCTTCGCCGTGATTGAGAGTGATGTAGGCGTAAATAGCCTGCCCTTTGATGTTATGCGGAATGCCGACAACAGCCGCTTCTGCAATTTTAGGGTGTGAAACCAGCGCGGATTCAATTTCAGCGGTTCCCAGCCGATGGCCGGAAATATTAAGCACGTCATCAACGCGGCCAGTGATCCAGTAATAACCGTCTTCGTCACGACGGGCACCGTCGCCACTGAAATACATATTCTTGAACGTTGAGAAATAGGTCTGCTCGAAGCGTTCATGATCACCAAACAACGTACGCGCCTGTCCGGGCCATGAATCGGTGATCACCAGATTGCCTTCGCATGCACCTTCCTGTGGAACACCTTCGTTATCCACCAGCGCAGGCTGAACGCCAAAGAACGGTCGTGTTGCCGAACCGGCTTTCAGCTCAGTGGCGCCTGGCAATGGCGTTATCATGAAACCGCCAGTTTCGGTTTGCCACCAGGTATCGACAATCGGGCAATGGCTGTTGCCTATTGTTTTGTAGTACCACTCCCAGGCTTCCGGATTAATGGGTTCCCCCACCGAGCCCATGATCCGCAGCGATTCACGGCTGGTACCTTCAATCGCTTTATCGCCTTCAGCCATCAGTGCACGGATAGCGGTAGGAGCTGTATAAAGGATGTTTACTTTATGCTTATCAATGACCTGAGCCATGCGAGCCGGTGTCGGATAATTTGGCACACCTTCAAACATCAGGCTGATTGCGCCGCATGCCAGCGGGCCGTAGAGCAAATAGCTGTGACCCGTTACCCAGCCAACATCGGCGGTACACCAGTAGATGTCTCCGTCGTGATAATCAAAGGTGTATTTAAATGTAAGAGCGGCATAGACCAGATAACCGCCGGTGGTGTGCAGCACGCCTTTTGGCTTACCGGTAGAACCGGAGGTATAGAGGATGAAGAGCGGATCTTCCGCATTCATTTCTTCGGCCGGACAATCAGCTGAAACGCCGTCAATGGCATCATGCCACCAGATATCACGACCTTCTTTCCACTCGCCCTGTTTGCCGGTGCGTTTGAAAATAATGGAATGTGTCACGCTGGTGACTGAAGGATTTTTTAGCGCATCGTCCACATTCTGCTTCAGCGGAATCGTGCGACCCGCACGCAGCCCTTCATCGGCGGTGATAACCACTTTCGCGCTGGAGTCGATAATACGACCAGAGACGGCTTCAGGTGAGAAACCGGCAAAGATAACGGAATGCACGGCACCAATACGCGCACATGCCAGCATGGCAACGGCAGCTTCCGGCACCATCGGCATATAAATCGCGACGACGTCGCCTTTTTTAACACCCAATCCTTTCAGCACATTCGCAAACTGGCAGACATCATGGTGAAGCTGTTTGTAGGTGACGTGTTTGTTTTCAGCGTTAGGGTCATCGCCTTCCCATATCAGTGCCGTCTGGTCGCCTTTTTCCGCTAAATGACGATCCAGGCAGTTCGCGGCCAGATTGAGGGTGCCGTCCTCAAACCAGCGGATATCGATATTTCCCGGTGCGAATGAAGTGTTCTTCACTTTTGTGAAAGGTTTGATCCAGTCTAATACTTTCGCCTGTTCGGCCCAGAATGCATCCGGATCTTCGACAGACTGTTGATAAAACTGCTGATATTTCTCAGGTGTAATCAGGGTACGTTCTGCGACAGAGGCAGGAATAGGGTGCTTGTAAACATGGCTCATGGTTTTTCTCCTTTGATTTGTTAATGATATGTCAACCAAAGGTTAAGTGTAGTTTGCTGTTTGGCTTTGTTTGGTTTTTGGGGGTCAGATCACGCAAGCAGAGTAAAAACAGCAGGATATGCGCATGTTCATTGCGGAGCACTCCACATAAATAAAATGGAGAGGTAGGAGGAGAAAAAAGGAGTGATTGGTAAAAATTTATGATTAAAAATGTAATAAATTGGTTAAATAAAGCTTAACTCACCTTATCTAATGCGAAAATTATTATTCATTAGAGAACATTTAATATCATTTATTTTAACTTATAAGTTAATTTCCTTTCATAATGGCAATGTTTAAAGATTAATCCGAGCGTAAAACTCTTAATATTTGCATTAAGCGAATTATTATAACGTTAAATTAAAAATATCAGTATATTGATCTGGCAAGAGAGGGGTGCTCTCTTCGGTACAGCGAATAATATCGCTTAACAGCTGCTTAACGCTTAATAGCTACCGTTACAATCTCAAGGACTTACTATGTTTAACGCTAAGAACAAGACACTGGTTATCGCTTTATCTGCCCTTATTTCTGCTTCAGCTTTCGCAGATGATGTTACAACACCGCCGACAGGAACCGATCAGGGCTCTGGCCGCATTCATTTCACCGGAACCGTTATTAATGCGCCTTGCTCAATTGCTCCAGGAGATGAGGACATTAATGTGAACATGGGTCAGGTAGCGAATAAGGTGCTGGAAAGCGGTAATAAATATTCCCAGAACGTTAACTACACCATTCACCTGCAAGGCTGCGACCTGACTGCACAAACTGCGGGCACCGTCGAATATCCGGCGATGTCTAAAGTGGCCGTTTCTTTCGCAGGCACGCCTGACAGCAGCGCGAGTGAACTGCTGGCTAACACCGGCAGTGCAAAAGGCGCAGGCATTCGTCTGATTGATGCGAACGGCGACCTGCTGAAAGTCGGTGATACCTCTAAAGATATCAACCTTGTCACCGGTAATAATGAGCTGGTATTTGCTGCGCGCGTTGAAGCCAACTCACAGCCAGTTTCGACCGGTACTATCGTTTCTCAGGCAACGTACGCCCTGAATTATAAATAAGCATTGTTATTATTTAGGGGAGTTATCTCCCCTTTATTTTCCAGGTGCACCTGCGCCAGGGGTTTATGTTTGATCTATAAAAGCAAAAAGTGATTTTATTATGTTGTTTGCGATGGATGGAACATCGACAAGGAAGGGGACAGGCTTTTGGCTTATTTTCCTTTTGTCGGGATGCTTAATTTCAATCAGAAGCCTGGCGGTGGAATTTAACGTTAACTTTATTGATTCTGCCGATCGCAATAACGTCGATCTGTCGCGTTTTCAGGTTGCCAATTACATCGCGCCTGGAGAGTACCTGCTGGATGTGATGCTTAATGGTCGCACCTTCGGTGACCAGAGTGTCATTCAATATATTCCGGTCGATGATAATAAAAATAGCCGGTTATGTTTACCGCCTTCACTGGTGGATAAATTCGATCTGACCAAAGCAGCCCGGGAAAAAATAACCCTCTGGCATCACGGCAAATGTACGTCACTGGATAAAATGCCGGAAGTGACCACTCGTTACGATCAGGAAAGGCAGACGCTTAATATCAGCATTCCGCAAGCCTGGCTGACGTTCCACGACCAGAACTGGGTGCCACCTTCTCAATGGGATGAGGGTGTAAACGGCGTTTTGCTCGACTATAACCTGCTGGGTAGCCGTTACATGCCTCAACAGGGCGATACTTCGACCAGTTTCAGCAGCTACGGTACCACCGGGTTTAACCTCGGGGCGTGGCGCGCCCGTGCGGATTATCAGTATTCCTCTTCCCGCACCTCAGGTTCGCCAGCCAGTGATAATTTCACCTGGACGCAGAAATACGTGTATCGCGCTATACCCTCTATCGGCGCACGCCTTACCGGCGGACAAACGTATCTGAGTTCTGACATTTTCGATTCATTCCGCTTTCTCGGTGCGTCGCTGAACAGCGATCAACGCATGTTGCCACCGTCATTACGTGGCTATGCGCCGCAGGTGACCGGGATCGCCAAAACCAATGCCAAAGTCAGTATCAGCCAGAATGGACGGGTCATCTACCAGACCAACGTCTCGCCGGGGCCATTCGTGGTTCAGGACCTGACCGAAGCAGTACAGGGTTCGCTGGACGTCAAAATCGAAGAAGAAAATGGCAGCGTCACTACCTATCAGGTGACGACGGCCACCATTCCCTTTCTGACCCGCAAAGGCCAGGTGCGGTTTAAAACGGCCATGGGGAAACCGACCACAGGCAGCAGCAACCGCGTTTTACAGCCGGGTTTTTACAGCGGGGAAATGTCCTGGGGGGCGCTAAATGATTTCTCGCTTTATGGCGGGCTGATTGCGACGACCGGGAATTATCAGGCGCAGGCGCTGGGTATCGGGCAAAACCTGCAAAAACTCGGCGCGGTATCTTTTGACGTGACTCGCTCTTCTGCGACCGTACCAGATGCGGGTAAACAAACCGGTTTCAGCTACCGCGCCAACTATTCCAAACGCTTTGATTCGACTGGCAGTCAGATCACGTTCGCCGGTTATCGCTTTTCACAAAAGACATTTATGTCTTTTAACCAGTATCTCGACAAGGTGAACGGTGACGGTTATTCCCGTGATGACAAACAAACGTACACAGTGACCGCTAACCAGTATCTGCCGTGGCCGGCGATCACCTTGTATCTGTCGGCGACGCATAAGGTCTACTGGAACGAAGATCCGAGCAACAACTACAGCGTCTCCGTCAGCAAGATTTTCGATATCGGGCGCTTTACCGGTGTCTCTGCCACCTTTTCGGCCAGCAAGCTGAATTACCGTGATACCGATGAAAACCAGATGTTTCTGTCACTCAGCCTCCCGCTGTCTTCAGGACAACAAATCAGCTACGACGCGCAGCAGGATTCGCAAAGCGGCTTCTCGCAAACCGCGTCGTATTACAACAGTCAGGACCCGAACAATACCTGGCGCGTTGGCGCGGGCGGGAGTAGTCCGGATATACAAAAAGGTAACGGTGTGTTCCGCGCGAACTATCAGCATATGTCGCCGTACGGCCAGTTCGGCGCTAACGGCAGCGTGAAAAATAACGATTACCGTTCGGTGAATGCGAACTGGTACGGCTCGTTTACCGCCACTGCGGCGGGTGCGGCCTTGCATCAGAGCAGCGCGGGCAGCGAGCCTCGCATGATGGTGTCGACCGGCGTGAAAGGCATTCCGATAAGCGACGGGGCATCCGTGACCAATGATTACGGCATTGCGGTGGTGAATGGCGTGTCCAGTTATCAGACCTCTGATATCCGCGTTGATGTGAACCATTTACCGGATGACGTGGAAGTCTATAGCTCAGTGGTCAGTAAAACCCTGACGGAAGGGGCAATAGGTTTTCGCAAAATCCGCGCGATTAAAGGTGAGCGTCTGATGGCGGTGATCCGCCTGAAAGATGGCAGTCATCCGCCGCTCGGGGCATCAGTCACCGACAACAGCTCCGGTTTTGAAGCCGGACTAATCGGTGACGGCGGTCTGGCCTATCTGGCCGGGGTGTCAGGTGAGAAATCCCTGACTGTCCGCTGGGGAGACGACCAGCAATGCCAGGTTCAGGTGCCGCCGCAGCCTGAAACCTCTTCAGGGCAGGTATTGCTGCCTTGCAATTAATGATGAAAAGCGGTCTGAAGGGATCGCATAAGTAAGGGAATAACCAGATGAAAAAAATGATTTTACGCTGCGTAGCCGTACTGATGTTGGCCGGAGCATGTTATCCGGCAGTCGCCGCGGTGAATCTTGACCGGACGCGCATCATCTATAACGCCAGCGATAAATCCGTCAGCGTCATGCTCGAGAACCAGAGCAAGGAGCTGCCTTATCTGGCGCAGGTCTGGCTGGAGAACGCTCAGGGCGAAAAAATTACCTCGCCGCTGGTGGCGCTGCCGCCGATGCAGCGAATTGATGCCGGGCAGAAAAGCCAGATCCGTATTCTGCAACTGCCGGAAACGGCCGGTTTACCGAAAGACCGTGAGTCGCTGTTCTACTTCAACGTGCGCGAAGTGCCGCCAAAAAGTGATATGGCGAACGTGATGCAGGTGGCAATCCAAAGCCGCGTGAAATTGTTCTTCCGCCCGGCGGAACTGAGAAAACTGTTGAAAGCCGACTGGCAGGAACAGCTCCAGGTTTCACGGCTTAGTAACGGGCTGAAACTGACGAATCCTACACCCTTTTACATCACTGTCGGATATCTGGGTAAAGACAATAAAGGCAATGCATCGGGTTTTGACAGCGTCATGCTGGCGCCGTTTGCGACGGAATCTCTGACCGGCAGTCAGTACGTCAGCGACCGTTACAGTCTCGGGTACATGGATGATTATGGCGGTCTTCAGGTCAATCAATATCATTGCCCGTCCGTGCAATGTCAGCTTATCAGCAAGGATGATAAGCGATAACAACCACGTGAGAAGCCGTGACTGAACGGATTTACCATAAAGAAAAGGGATTGTTATGCCTGATATTTGCAGATTATCCATTGGCCGGATGGCAATCATCATCCTGCTCTTCTTATTTTCCCGCAGCGCCCTGGCGCTCGATTGTGTGGAGAAAGGCACCGGTATTGTGGATAAACCGGCGATACCAGTAGGGCAACTGGCTATCCCGGCGAATGTTCCTGTCGGCACCAAGGTCTGGGAATCGAATGACATCAACGTCACGGCGTATTGCGACAATGTGCTGGGGTCGATTATTGACGTTGTGCATTTCTACTTTAACCCTAAATCCCAGTCGATCGGGGAAGGCTTATTGCTGGGTGTGAGCTACAACGGGCAGGATCTGGAACAGAACGAGCAGAGACTCAGTACTAACAGTACGCCTATCAAAAAGGGCCAGAACGTCACCGTCAACGTGACGTTTCGCCTGTATATCAAAGTCAGTGGAAATGCCCCTTCCAGCGGGCATTACCAGGGCGCGGATCAGTTCACCGTCTTTCAGCTTGATGGCAGCAGAGGTATTAACAAATCCCCCGGTGCTAAAAACCTCAAATACAACCTTTCTGGCTTGCAGGGGATCCGTTTTCTGGCCTGCGGTTCAGACCTGAAAGTGTATCCGGAATCTCAGATTGTTGATTTTGGCGCCATTCAAAGCACGACCCTTTCACGATCTTCAGGTATTTCACTGCCATTTGCCATTAAGGCTGTAAAACAAGGATGTCTGGATAACTTCTCACTGCAGGCAGAATTTTCTACGGCCAGTCCGCTGCTGGATGACACCGCGATAGACCTTTCAAACGGTGCCAAGCTCATGCTCTACAACGACCAGCAGAAGGCAATTACTTTCAACCGGTACGATAACTTTGCAGAGCTTAACAATGTGAATGAGGTCACCAAAAACTTCACTGCAAAACTGAGTGCCATTCCGGGGAAAACACTTTCTCTCGGGCAGTTTGATGCGTCGGTGATCGTCAAAATTAACTATTACTGACCGCAAAGATAAGGGAGAACGATATGCTAAGAACGGCAAAACTGCGGGCTCAGGCGCTGGAAGAGCCCATATACTCAGCCCAGGCACCTGAACTCATCGCAGAAAAGCACATTCACGCCCTGCTGCAAACCCTGCGCGAGGATGCCGGATTGAGTAAAACTGAACTGGCCAGACGGCTTGGGATCACGCCACCGGCAATCACCCGTCTTGAGAAGCGGCCAGCTCAGGCAAGCTTCAGTACTTTGTCTCGTTATGCCCAGGCTTGCGGTTATGATTTATATCTTTACTATAAATAATCAGGCTTCATCCATTTTGCTGTTTTTAAAAAGATTTTTTGAAAACACATAATGCAAACGAAGACTGATTACTTTCTATCAGCATGGTGTTGTCATCATATTTTTTCAACACCATCGTATCGGTATGCCCGGTCAGAAAAAAACTGTTTATCATCAGAAGCGAAGAAATCCCCCAGTCCATATTGTCTATGCTATCAATGTTAATCTGTCTGCTGGTCATTGAATAGGTATCGGTCACTTTGCTCTCCTGTACGTAGTCATAATAGATATTCCTTAACAAAGTTTTCCTGTTTACCAGCTTCCCTTCCTCATTGTATAAATATGCAGTTCCACTGAGTGAAACTAAAATTTTACGATTATCAAGAAAACTAAAGTACAGAGAGGTCACCATTTTCGCTCTCTGATGATCATATTGTGCTTCTACGATCATACTTCCCCTGCAAGGGATATTAACCGGGAACGTATGCTTGTCCTTTCTCAGAGACATTCCATATAACACTAACAGCAATGCGGCGACAGGAAGTAACGTAAAAATAATGGTTTTCTTACCCGGAGGAATAAATTTTCTATCACTGATCATGCGTGGTCCTGTCATTTGTATAATAGCTTATGCAAACACTTGCTTTATGATTGTCATCGGTGCTGCATTGCGCGAGAAACTCCCGCACTGAACCGGTATTTATTGGCGAAGAGAAAAGCTCGCTTTGAAATATAAGAATGTGTCCTGGTTTGCATGAGATATTGTTCTTATGCAGAAAATCTTCTGCCAGTTGAATAAAATTACTCTTATTTGACCGGGAAACCGGGGCCGTAGCGTACAAGCTGCAGGATCCGATTTTGGCAATCTCTAAGTCAGCTTTCGGATCGCTCATATCATTGTAAAAAATGAAAATTGCCCAGACTGTCAGTGCGGCAGTGACCAGAATGCTCATTATAAAATAATGATGATATTTTCCCTTCTGCGGTTCAGGTTCAGGTTCAGGTTCAGTTGCATTTTGCTGTGGCGCCACAGAATGATTTATTATTTCGTCATCCGGCATCGCTCCGCTCAGAACAATATCGGGTTCTTTAGCAACTTCATCACTATTTTCTACTAATACCTGAGTCTCAATCTTATTGGCACAGGTCTCAATAATGATTTCCTTCCGGATGATAAATCCGACTTTAGGCACAGTAACGATAAATTCATTTTGGTATCCCAGCGTTGAGATGACTTTACGTAATTTGCTGATACAGTGATTAAGGTTATTATTGCTAGCGTTCAGGCCGTAGTCATCCCATACTTTTTTAAAGAATGTTTCACGCTGAACGACCACGCCCTGTTGTTCGATTAACAATAATAATATTCTCCGTGCAGGATTTGAGACGGTGATCTTACTTTCATCATCACTCAGTAATGAAAGCGAATTTTCCTCCGGATTGAAGACTATTTGATTTTCAATCAGATAAACCATGGGCATTCCACTCCTCCCTGTTTAGAATATTCGGTCATTTCCGCCGCATCAGTTAATTAGTACAGTGCTGCTTTACGGGTGCTTTATCTTTATATACTGCTTCACAGAGGGCAGTTAGTATAAACCCTTCTATTTTAAAAACAGATTTCTGTAGTAAATGTTTACAGAGCAGTCGCTTGAAATGTAAATGGCCGGGATATGAAACAGGAACATGATAATAAATCACGTACGGAATTTTAGTAGTACGTGATTTAGGAGGTATCAGCGCAGGTAATGACCAGAGATGTCGATACGCTGTCGATCAAAGTCGACAACAATATCAGTGCCCAGAGGAAGTGTTAACATCGGATGAGTGTGGCAACAGTCAAAGCCATCGACCAGGGGAATTTCCTGCCCGTTCAGAATCTCCAGCAGCACGTCCGCCGGCTGTCTTCCCGTACCGGCATTATCGAACAGTTCGTGTTTTCCGAGCAGAATGGCGCTCACACGATCGAAAACTCCGTTGAGCTTCAGCATCGAGAAAGAGCGTTCAACGGTGGCAATATCTTTAAGGCTGTCTTCAATAAACAATATATCGCCCTGATGAATTTCCGGCATATAAGGGCTACCCCAGATGCCTG
Organism: Rahnella sp. PAMC25617; assembly: GCF_050606005.1. Taxonomy (NCBI): domain Bacteria; kingdom Pseudomonadati; phylum Pseudomonadota; class Gammaproteobacteria; order Enterobacterales; family Yersiniaceae; genus Rahnella; species Rahnella sp. PAMC25617. Next base: position 378,862 of record NZ_JBOCUM010000009.1, on the reverse strand, counting down.
ATAAAGTATTCAGGTTCCCGCCGATAACCCGTCCTTCAATGCGTCCTGCCCCGAGAAAACGGCAGGTATTTGCATACAATTTTTTGGCTCTGACGGGCATGACGTCATTCCAGTTGAGCTTTTCGTCCGTCCAGTATGCAGGAAGAGGATAACGGTAAGGCGCTTTATGGCGGGTCATCAGGATATCGGCAAAAGAGGCCCAGGTTTCATCAACCAGCGGGGGAAACTCGCCGAAAGAAGCCACCAGCGCCGGACCGTAGAACGTGATGAGACCGGTCTGAGCATAAATTCCGGCCAGAAGCGCCGTGGAATCGGAATACCCGATAATGATTTTCGGGTCGGCGCGCAGCGCATCGTAGTCCAGATAAGGCAGCAGGGAATTGCTGTTATTGCCTCCAATCGTCGACATCACACAACGCACCTGCGGGTCGCGGATCAGCTGATTGAATTCTTCCGCTCTCGCGGCAACTGAACCTGAACGGTAATGGTCAGAATGCCCCGTCAGTGAGCCCGCTTTCAGTACAAATCCTTTTTCTTCAAGAAATTTCTTTCCACGAGAAAAACGCTCAGGTGCCGTAGCAGTAACAGGTGACGACGCAGAGAAAAAACCAACGGTATCGCCGGTTTTCAACGGAGATGCGAGTAGCGGATTTGTGGACGAAGGCATTTTATATCCTATAAATTTGCTCAATGTTCAATCTGCAATGTATCAGCTCAAGTGCAGGTTTAATATGAGTTTATAGGGGATAGCAGTGGGGGATTGGACAGGAAATGATGTGGGCTGAGCAAGCGTCAGACAATTGGGGATGAGGTTCGATGGAGAGTCCGTACCGCAGAAAGCAAAAAACCAGCCGTTAGGCTGGTTTCTTTAAATACGGTGCCCGGACTCGGACTAACNNGCGCATTAAACCGTATTGGGCCTGTGCCGTCAACGGCTTTGTCATCTAAAACACATAAAATGCGTTCGTTTGCTGCCTTTTCATTCAAAAAAAGCGAATTCGCGGGTCTGAAGACCAGAGAAGTCAGGAAAGCGCGCCATGTTCGCGGCAACGGGCGACGTTCAGCACATCCTCTGCCAGACGGCGGGCGACTTCCACGTCGTTCAGCTGGCGCTTAACCAGCAATTTACTCAGACACCCTTCCAGGATCAGTTCCATCTGCTGAGCGACCATTTCTGCATCATCCGACCCCATTTCCTGCAAAAGCGCCAGAGTGTAGTCATAGGATGCCAGTTTCTGTTGCTGAGCTAACTGATGGATCGGCATATCGCTGTCAGGGAAAAACGTACAGGCGGCGATAAACAGGCAACCGGGGTAGCGTTGCTGGCGCACCTGCTCATCCAGCACTTTGTACCGGGCCAGTAATTTCTGCGGCGCAGAAAGGGATTCATCGAGCATCAGCTGACGTCGCCAGATATCAATCTGTTCACCATGATAACGCAGGCTGTCATACAGCAGAGCTTCGGCATCCGGCCAGAAACGGCGTAATTCATTGAGCGGAACATCCACCAGTTCGGCGACAGTTTCCAGTGACAATGTTGCAAGGCCACGTTGTTCCAAAAGATTAAGGGTTTTATCGAGAACTTGTTCACGTAGCACGTTTGCCTCCTCACAATTCGCGTACTTCAAAAGGTAGTGTCGTTTAAGGGCGGGTTTTCTGCAAATGCGCGCTGAACTCTGCGGCATTCATAAACCCTGTCACCCTCGACTGTGGCAACTCATGTCCATCAGGTCCGAAGAATAAAATCGTCGGCAGGCCCAGAACCTTCAAACGCTCTAATAACGCTTTCTGTTCCGCGGAGTTTTGGGTGACATCAGCCTGCAGCAACAAGGTATTCGTCAGTTCATTCTGCACTTCTGGCGCTGAGAAGGTATATTTTTCGAACTCTTTACATGCCACACACCAGTCGGCGTACAAATCCAGCATGACGCGTTTGCCCTGAGCCCCCTGAAGGGCGGCATCCAGTTCACCCACATTATGGATTTTCTGGAAATTCAACGCGTGCTGTGGCGCAGTTGTTTCACCGGCTGGCGTAAATGCCCAGTCCTGTAAGGGGCGACTGACAATCAGTGCCGCCGCAAGGAAGACTATCTGCAGCACGCGGACCACGCCTCGCTGGCTTTTCAGGCTCAGTACCAGCGCCCAGCCGAAGAAGGCCACGCCGAGCAGACTCCACAAACGCAGTCCCCAGGTATCGCCAATCACGCGTTCCAGCAGGAAAACCGGCAGAGCCAGTATCACAAAGCCAAAACCTTCCTTGACGTACTGCATCCACGGCCCGCTGCGTGGCAGCAGTTTGTTGCCAAACATCGTGGCGATAATCAACGGAATGCCCATCCCCAGCGCATACAGATACAGCGTGCCAGCCCCCGCCAGCAGATCCCCGCTCTGGGCGATATACAACAAAATCGCGCTGAGCGGCGCGGTAGTGCAGGGCGAGCAGATCAGTCCCGCCAGTGCACCCATAATAAAGACGCCGGGCAGCGAGCCGCCTTTTTGCTCATTACTCCACAAAGCTAGACGGGTCTGCACAGAAGAAGGAAGTTGCAGGTTGAACGTGCCAAACATCGACAGCGCCAGTGCAATGAACATCACCGAAAGCACAATCAGTACCCACGGACTTTGCAGCGCCGCCTGGAACTGCAAGCCTGCTGCGGCCACTATCATGCCGAGCAGGGTGTATGTCAGCGCCATGCCCTGCACGTAAACCAATGCCAGCAGGAAGATACGCTTCATACTGTGAGGGCGCTGGCGTCCGAGAATGATGCCTGAAATCAGCGGATACATTGGCAGCACGCAAGGCGTAAAGGCAATTCCGATGCCGATCAGCAAAGCCCATAGCGGAGAAAACGGCAGGGGGGTGGATTGTATTTCAGGCGTCGCGATAACCGGCGCGTTATCCGTTGCTGGTGTACTGGCGCGTTCCGGTTGTGTAACGGCACTCAGCGGAACCTCACGGGTTTCCGGCGGGTAACAGAACCCTGCGGCAGCACATCCCTGATAAGTGACACGAACGGTCGCCTCGGTGCTTGCCTCACGTATCGGAACCACAATATTTAGCGCGTTTTCATAAACTTCGCTGTCACCAAAAAATTCGTCGTGATGTTCGCGCCCCTTCGGCAAAAGGAAGGCGGCGAGCTGCGCATTCTTCGGTTCAAGCTCAATTTTACTGCGGTACAGATAATAGCCGTCGCGGATTTGCCAGCTAAGTTTAAGGTCATGACCCTGCTGCTGAAAATCAAAACTGAAAGCCTGATCGACAGGCACAAACTGCGCCGCAGCGGGTTTGCCAAACAAAGAGGCATTCGCCTGAAAGGGCAAAAGACACAGGCTGCAAAGCAGGAAGAAAATTCGAAGAATGCGGTGATCCATGCGGAGTAAAGTTCTCTTTGTCGCGGCAGATATACAGCCACTGAGTGAATCGACAGAAGAAGCGGACGGCTTCATGCCGCAGCGCGTTAATGAAATACGAGTATACCCCGCACAATCGGTGAGCAGAAAGCCCTGCAGGTGTTGAACGTGGTCTGATGCGGGAAGAATGCAGAAACAACGGGGGCCTGAGCCCCCGGAAAAACTGTCAGAGAATAATACTGCCGAAGCCAAATCCGAAAAGTACCGACAGGAACACGCCGATGGTGCCCGGGATAAAGAACGGATGGTTGAAGACGAAGCGTCCGATGCGTGTGGTGCCGGTGTCATCCATCTGCACGGCTGCAACCAGCGTCGGGTATGTTGGCAGAATGAATAAACCGGAAACGGCAGCAAAAGAACCCACTGCGGTCAGTGGCGATACGCTCAGCGCCAGCGCCATCGGCAGCAGGGCTTTGGTGGTGGCAGCCTGTGAATACAACAGCGCAGAGCTGAAGAAGAAAATCACGGCCAGCAGCCACGGATGTGCCTGAATCAGGGTGCCTGCCGTTTCTTTGATCCAGCCGAGATTGGCCTGCACAAAAGTGTCACCCAGCCAGGCAACACCGAGAATACAAATACAGGCGCTCATGCCGGATTTAAAGGTGCTGGAGGACAGAATCGAATCCGTATCGATACGGCACAGCAGAGTAATCAACGTCGCGACGCTGAGCATGATAATCAGAATGGCGCTGTTAGTGGTCATCACCGGTTGTGCGACCCAGCCCAGACTCGGGCTGTTGATCACTGCGTATCCGACCACACCAAAAACGCCGAGCAGGAACAACAACACGGAGAGTTTTGCGCCAGGTTTGATTTCCAAGACCTTATCGCCACGCAGCTCAATCAGCCCTTCTTCATAACGTTTCAGGTAAACCGGATCGTTGGAAAGTTTGGAGTCAAAGCACCAGCTGACAATCAGCGACATCAGGATAACAGCGGCCAGCGTTGCCGGGATCATCACCATCAGCAGATGCAAATAACTGACGCCGTGGCCTTCCATGGTTGACGCCATATAAACAACGGCGGCAGAAATGGGGGATGCGGTAATCGCTATCTGCGCGGAAACGACGGCAGTCGAAAGCGGACGACAGGGTTTGATCCCCTGTTCTTTCGCCACTTCTGAAATCACGGGCAGGGCGGAAAGCGAGATGTTGCCGGTACCGGCCATAATCGTCAGGAAATAAGTGACGATGGGGGCGAGGATCGTAATGTGCTTAGGGTTACGGCGCAGCAGCTTTTCAGTTTGCTGCACCAGATAATCCATCCCGCCCGCCACCTGCATGGTTGAGATAGCCGCGATCACCGCCATGATGATGGAGATAACATCAAAAGGGATGGTACCCGGTTTGACGCCAATCAGCGCCAGCACCAGCACGCCCAGTCCTCCGGCGAATCCGATGCCGATACCGCCCAGGCGCGCGCCGAGGAAAATCGCTGCCAGTACAATAATAAGTTCGATGATTAGCATGGTTGTCCGTCCATAATCCTGCTACTCCTTAAGGGATTGATAATTAATAAGGAATTGATAATTAATTGTTATGTAATTGTTGTGTCGCAAAAAGTAAAAAGGCCCGTTATTCCGCAGAACAACGAGCCTTTAAAAGGTCAGTAATTTAATCTGTTACTGTTCATTTTCATCAGTATAGCGTTTCGCTTTGTAGGCCGGATGCTTCAGGTTCTCGATAGAGAAAATGTCGTCCAGCTCGGCTTCAGTCAGCAATCCGCGCTCAAGCACCACTTCTCTGACACTCTTGCCGGTTTCCGCACAGATCTTCCCGACTATATCGCCATTGTGGTGGCCGATGAACGGGTTGAGATAGGTGACGATACCGATAGAGTTGAAGACGTAGAACTCGCACACTTCTTTGTTGGCCGTAATGCCGTTGATGCATTTTTCCAGCAGATTGTAGCAGGCGTTCGTCAGAATATGCACTGACTCAAACATCGCCTGACCAATCACCGGTTCCATCACGTTCAGCTGTAACTGACCTGCTTCGGCTGCCATGGTGACGCATACGTCGTTACCGATGACTTTGAAGCACACCTGGTTCACCACTTCCGGGATAACCGGGTTAACTTTGGCTGGCATGATAGAAGAACCGGCCTGCAATTCTGGCAGATTGATTTCGTTCAGGCCAGCGCGCGGGCCGGAAGAGAGCAGGCGCAGGTCGTTACAGATTTTGGAAAGTTTAACCGCCAGACGTTTCAGTGAGCTGTGAACCATCACGTAAGCGCCGCAGTCAGACGTCGCTTCGATAAGGTCTTCTGCCGGTACGCATGCCAGATTGCTGACTTCAGCCAGTTTCTCTACTGCCAGCTGCTGATAACCTTCCGGTGTGTTCAGACGTGTACCGATCGCCGTCGCGCCGAGGTTCACTTCCAGCAGTAATTCGCCGGTGCGCATCAGGTTGCGGGTTTCTTCTTTGAGCAGCACGTTGAATGCGTGGAATTCCTGACCGAGGGTCATCGGAACCGCATCCTGCAACTGCGTGCGTCCCATTTTGATGATGTTTTCGAACTCTACCGCTTTACGCTCGAAACCGTCGCCCAGCTGAGAAATCGCATCAACCAGTTTCAGCAAAGAGGTGTACACGGCGATACGAAAACCGGTCGGGTAGGCATCATTGGTGGACTGGCATTTGTTCAGATGATCGTTTGGATTCAGGAACTGATAATCGCCTTTCTGGTGTCCCATCAGTTCCAGACCGATGTTCGCCAGTACTTCATTCGTGTTCATATTTACCGAGGTTCCCGCACCGCCCTGATAGACGTCGATAGGGAACTGGTCCATGCATTTGCCTTTATCAAGCACTTCATCGCACGCCTGAATAATGATGTCCGCAATATGACGTGGGATGGTGCGCAGCTCTTTATTGGCCAGAGCCGCCGCCTTTTTCACCATCACCATGCCACGAACAAACTCAGGGACATCGCTGATCTTGGTGTTGCTGATATAGAAGTTTTCAATCGCCCGCAGGGTGTGAATGCCGTAATAAGCTTCTGCCGGTACTTCGCGCGTGCCCAGCAGGTCTTCCTCGATACGAATGGTGTTTGACATGAGAACCTTCTCTTCGGTACTGAATGTGTTATGCGATGTTTAAAATTATGTTACTTACCGTGTTAAATATAAAACGATCAACCTTTGTTTTGGCAACGAAGGCGATCATATGCTGCTTCAGGCGAATTGCACGTACTAAGATCACTATCCTGCCCTATTACTGTGCATGTTTTTGGTATCTGTGAGAATTCTCACAATTCATTCAGCGGCTCAATTAAATCAGGTCTGACGCTTGAAATCACTGTGATGTAGCACCATCTCAGTGTAGTCAGCCTGCATTTCTTTGAAAGTAAAGATCCTGAGCAGGCACTTATTCCTGGTTTCGATTGCCTCTGTGACCGTATTTTACGACAGAGTTTTCGGAGCCTAATTACAAGGAGAATGCGGTGCGCTGGTTACCGTTATTACTGTTATTTCTGCTGGCCTACATCGAAATCACCTTATTTATCAAGGTGGCTGCGGTGGTCGGTGTTGCCACAACATTATTGCTGGTGGTGTTTACTTCCTGCGTGGGTGTTTCTCTGGTGAAAAATCAGGGCATGAAAACCTTTATGCAGTTGCAGCAAAAGCTGGCGGTCGGGGAAAGCCCGGCAGCTGAAATGGTGAAAAGCGTTTCGCTGGTGATTGCCGGTTTCCTGTTGCTGGTACCGGGCTTCTTTACCGATTTCCTCGGCTTACTGCTGTTGTTACCGCCAATACAGAAACGCCTGACCTTAAAACTGATGCCGCACCTGAACATTGTCCGCTCTGGCGGCAACTGGGGGAGCAGCGCGCCGACAGGAAATACCTTTGACGGCGAGTTTCAGCGCACGGATGAAACGCAGGAACGTCTGGTTTCACCAAAAAAAGATGACGACACAGAGCACCGCGATCGCTAATCTCTGTGGCCTTGATTGTTAAAAGATTGTTGGGAAGCGCTGTGAAAGCCGATTTTTAGCGGTCAGAGCAGCGAAAGAAAAAGCGAAAATTTTTCTGTTCTTCCCCTTGAAGGGCAGGGTATCGCCCCCATTAAACAAACCACGAGGCCAGGCAGGTTTTGCCAGGCATTCAACCCTAAAAATAGATATGGACCCGCTCACAGGAGAGTTATCAATGAAAATTCGTCCATTGCATGACCGCGTTATCGTCAAGCGTAAAGAAGTAGAATCTAAATCCGCTGGCGGCATCGTTCTGACTGGCTCAGCTGCTGGTAAATCTACCCGTGGCGAAATCCTGGCTGTCGGCCATGGTCGCATTCTGGAAAACGGTGAAGTTAAAGCGCTGGACGTGAAAGTTGGCGACATCGTCATTTTCAACGACGGTTACGGCGTTAAAGCTGAGAAGATCGACAATGAAGAAGTGTTGATCATGTCTGAGAGCGACATTCTGGCAATCGTAGAAGCCTGATCGTCCCCCGATCCACTTTTTTCTGAACAGAACGAATTTAAGGGAAATTAACAATGGCAGCTAAAGAAGTAAAATTCGGTAACGACGCCCGTGTGAAAATGCTGCGTGGCGTAAACATCCTTGCTGATGCAGTAAAAGTGACCCTGGGCCCTAAAGGCCGCAACGTGGTTTTGGACAAATCTTTCGGCGCACCAACCATTACTAAAGACGGCGTGTCCGTTGCACGTGAAATCGAACTGGAAGACAAGTTCGAAAACATGGGTGCACAAATGGTGAAAGAAGTCGCGTCCAAAGCGAACGATGCAGCGGGTGACGGTACGACTACCGCAACCGTTCTGGCACAAGCCATCATCACTGAAGGCCTGAAAGCTGTTGCCGCCGGTATGAACCCGATGGATCTGAAACGCGGTATCGACAAAGCTGTCGTTCATGCGGTTGAAGAACTGAAAAAATTATCTGTCCCTTGCGCTGACTCTAAAGCTATCGCACAGGTTGGTACCATCTCTGCTAACTCCGACGAAACTGTCGGCAAACTGATCGCTGAAGCGATGGAAAAAGTAGGCAAAGAAGGCGTCATCACTGTTGAAGAAGGTACCGGCCTGCAAGACGAGCTGGACGTTGTTGAAGGTATGCAATTCGACCGCGGTTACCTGTCTCCATACTTCATCAACAAACCAGAAACCGGTTCTGTTGAACTTGAAAGCCCGTTCATCCTGCTGGCTGACAAGAAAATTTCTAACATCCGCGAAATGCTGCCAGTACTGGAAGCCGTTGCGAAAGCCGGTAAACCACTGCTGATCATTGCTGAAGACGTTGAAGGCGAAGCCCTGGCGACCCTGGTAGTGAACACCATGCGTGGCATCGTGAAAGTGGCTGCGGTTAAAGCACCAGGCTTCGGCGACCGTCGTAAAGCTATGCTGCAGGACATCGCCACTCTGACCGGCGGTACCGTTATCTCTGAAGAGATCGGTCTGGAACTGGAAAAAGCGACTCTGGAAGATATGGGTCAGGCGAAACGTGTTGTTATCAACAAAGACACCACCATCATCATCGATGGCGTTGGCGAAGAAGCAACTATTCAGGGCCGTGTTTCTCAGATCCGTCAGCAGATCGAAGAAGCGACTTCTGATTACGACCGCGAAAAACTGCAAGAGCGTGTGGCTAAACTGGCAGGCGGCGTAGCTGTTCTGAAAGTTGGCGCAGCGACTGAAGTTGAAATGAAAGAGAAAAAAGCTCGCGTTGAAGATGCCCTGCACGCAACCCGTGCTGCGGTAGAAGAAGGCGTAGTTGCTGGTGGTGGTGTTGCGCTGATCCGCGTTGCTCACACTCTGGCTAACCTGACCGGCGACAACGACGACCAGAACGTGGGTATTCGCGTTGCTCTGCGCGCAATGGAATCTCCACTGCGTCAGATCGTTGTGAACGCAGGTGAAGAAGCTTCTGTTATCGCCAACAAAGTGAAAGCGGGCGAAGGCAGCTTCGGCTACAACGCTTACACCGAAGAATACGGCGACATGATCGCAATGGGTATCCTGGATCCAACTAAAGTAACCCGTTCTGCTCTGCAGTACGCGTCTTCTGTAGCTGGCCTGATGATCACCACTGAGTGCATGATCACCGACCTGCCTAAAGACGATAAAGTCGATATGGGCGGCGCTGGCGGTATGGGTGGCATGGGCGGTATGGGCGGCATGATGTAATCATCATCCCCCTGCGTTCATCCGCAGGTACGCGAAATCAGCGGACATTTTTGTTCACTGACACAACGTACTGAAGAAACCCGGTCTGAAAAGGCCGGGTTTTTTTATTTGACCATTTTTTATCGGGTTCAGTAAGATAACTCTCATTGTCGTCGGCCATTAACGTGTAGACTCATTTTTGCGTGATTTTCGGATTGATTCCGATAGCGCAAACCTTGGGCATACGTGGCAGCGGATGCCTAAGAGAGCCAGGTGTTTTCTGATAGGCTTTATGTGATTACAAAAACAAATGGGGAAAGTGATGCGGATTAAAATGTTACTGGGCCTGTCAGCTATCGCGCTGCTTGCCGGGTGCAGTACCACTCATCAACTGGATGCAGCGGGCCAGCAGGTGAAATTCACGGATGACAAACCAGGCGCAAATTGTCAGCTGCTTGGCGAAGTCACCGGTGCCCAAAGCAACTGGTTCTCCGGTACCGGCGGTGACGGTAGCTCCATGCGTGGTGCAGCCAATGACCTGCGTAACAAAGCGGCAGCGATGGGCGGCAACACTATTTATGGTGCCAACAGCCCGTCCCAAAACTTCCTGTCCAGCTTTGCACCGGTTGACAGCAAAATGGTCGGCCAGGTTTATAAGTGCTCATAGTCGGGCTGTACGCCGTTTAATTGCGTGAATGCCAGATAGAATAAAGGGATGCCAGTGGCATCCCTTTTTGCGTTCCCCCTTCATATCTCAAGCCACCGGTGCGTTGGCTACGTTCAGTCACCCGAATCACTTACCTGAGTAAGCTCATTGGGACTCCATCACTTGCCGCCTTCCCGCAACTTGATTTAATTTGGGGTAAGAAATGCGTGTTAAGACTGCTTCAGCCGCAGATCCAGAATGGTTTTACTCGGCTCGCCGCCAATCTCGCGGGTCAGCTTCGGTACCATATAACCAGACACCTTACTCATCAGCCCTTTCATGATGACGCGCGCTTCGTCGTCGTTGACCATGAAATGCGCCGCGCCCTGGACTTTATCCAGCACGTGGATGTAGTAAGGCAGAATACCGGCATCAAACAGCGCATTGCTCAGTGTCGCCAGCACATCAGCAGAATCATTCACGCCACGCAGCAGCACACTTTGGTTAAGCAGCGTCACGCCGTGGTGTTTCAGCTTCGCCATGCTGGCGCGCAGCGCATCATCAATTTCATTGGCGTGATTGATATGCGTCACCATCAGCACCTGAAGGCGTGATTTTTCAAGGCGCTGGCAAAAGGTATCCGTGATACGTGCAGGGATCACCACCGGCAGACGCGTATGAATACGCAGACGTTTAATGTGTGCGATGCCTTCCAGTTCACCGATCAGCCAGTCGAGTTCGTGATCTTTCGCCATCAGCGGATCACCGCCGGAAAAAATAATTTCATCGAGTTCGGGGCGTGTGCGGATATAATCCAGCGCCTGAACCCAGTTGGCCTTATTTCCCTGGTTGTCCTGATACGGGAAATGACGACGGAAACAGTAGCGGCAATTCACCGCACATCCGCCTTTCACCAGTAACAGGGCACGATTGCTATACTTGTGCAACAGACCCGGAACAACGCTGCGTTGTTCATCAAGCGGGTCGGTGGTAAAGCCCGGCGCGGCGATAAATTCCTCGCGTGCGGTCAATACCTGAAGCAATAAAGGATCCTGTGGATCGCCCGGCTGCATACGTGCCACAAAGGCGCGGGGTACGCGAAGCGGGAACAAACGACGGGCTTCACGCCCACTTTGCAGTTCTGCATTGTCGTTAAGTGCCAGAAGAGTAAGCAGTTCATCCGGGTCAGTGATAACATCGCCGAGTTGATACAACCAATCTTCTCTAAATGGCGTGTTTAGGGTTACAATGTTTGCCATTTTTTTGGCTAATACCAGTTTAAAATTAGAGGGCCATCATGGCGACTTATTCTAGCAACGATTTCCGTCCGGGTCTTAAAATCATGTTCGAGGGCGAGCCTTACGCTATCGAATCCAGTGAATTCGTAAAACCAGGCAAAGGCCAGGCTTTCGCACGCGTTAAAATGCGTCGTCTGCTGACCGGTTCCCGTGTAGAAAAAACATTCAAATCTACTGACTCATGCGAAGGCGCTGACGTTGTAGATACCAACATGAACTACCTGTACAACGATGGTGAGTTCTACCACTTCATGCACCCTGAGACTTTCGAACAGCATCAGGTTGAAGAGAAAACCGTTTCTGACGCCTCTAACTGGCTGCAGGACAACGCAGAATGTATCGTAACTCTGTGGGATGGTCGTCCTATCGCTGTTCAGCCACCGAACTTCATCGAAGCTGAAGTTGTTGATACTGATCCGGGCCTGAAAGGTGATACCGCAGGTACCGGCGGCAAGCCAGCAACCCTGAGCACCGGCGCTGTGGTTAAAGTGCCATTATTCGTGCAGATCGGCGAAATCGTCCGTTGTGACACCCGCTCTGGCGAATACGTTTCCCGCGTTAAATAAGTTCTCAACGCTTATTACGTCGGATGAAAGCTGCCGCAGGTGAAAGCCTGTCGCAGCTTTCCAGCCCCAACTTGTTGAATTGGATTGTGTTTACCATGTTGAAGAAGATGATGTTTATCGTAGTTTCAGTGATGTTGCTGGCTTCGTTATCCGGCTGCAACACGGTTCATGGTTTCGGTGAAGACATCCAGCATCTGGGTGGCGCGATTTCCAAAGCAGGCTGATCCCTTCAGCCTCATTTTTACCAACTTTCCTAAAAATCCTGCCTGTTTCCTTCTCTATCCAGAAAGTTAGCTACACTAAAAGTGTCGTACTTTACATTCTCTTATAGGAAGGAAATTTATATGCTGAAGAAAAGTATCCTCGCTATCTTATCTGTTCTTGTTCTGTCTTCTGCGTTGACTGCCTGCAATACCACGCGTGGCGTGGGTGAAGATGTGTCTGCGGGTGGGCAAGCAATCCAGAAAAGCGCGCAATAGCGGGTGAATCACCTGAAGTAAGCTGAAGTCTGCCTGCACATTGATGCAGGCAGTGTTGTTTATGGCGTCCGGAAATGAGGTAAATTAAGGCTGTTTCACCCATACCAGTTTGCTGGTATCAAATCCGTATCGCTGCGCAGTTTGCAGAAGCTTCTGCTTCACGCTGTCATCCAGTGTCGGTGCGCGCGACAGGATCCACAAATAGCTTTTATCCGGCCCGCAGACCAGCGCGTAGCGGTAATCTTTATCCAGCTCAATGACGTTATAGCCGCCATAGAACGGGCCAAAGAATGACACCTTAAGCGCCGCCCGGTCCGCAGAACCCGTGAAGTATCCTTTGCCCTCGCTTTCTTGCCATTTGTTTTTCTGCGGATTAAACCCGCGGTTAATGACTTTCACACCGCCGTCGTCGCGCAGGCTGTAATTGGCCGTGACGCGTTCCAGCCCGCTTTCAAAACTATGATCCAGTCTGGCGACTTCATACCAGGTGCCAAGATAGCGGCTGAGTTCGAAGTTATTAACGACGTTGACGTCTTTTGGTGGTGTGACGCTACAGGCCACAGACATGAGTGCTGTGACGATGACGCCGAGTTTTGACCAGATACGCATAGAGTCTCCTTCCTTAGGTTGTTCTCTAAGTGTAGGTAACAAAAAGGAAAAGGAAAAACAAGTGGGGAAGAAAACGAAAACAGCGGCCAGAGAGCCGGCCGCTGGAAAGTCAGATCTTAAGGGATCACAGACGGATCAGTACGATAAGAGTAACAATACTTAAGATCGTTGCCAGACCGTAGAATACCCATTTTCCGGCCGGAACGTGGATCTTCAGGTCATGCATGGCGTGATGGATCCGGTGCAGTCCGCACCAAAGCGGCAGCACGATCATCAGCAGCAGGAACAGGCGTCCGATCCAGCTCTGCGCGAACGCCAGCACACGCGGATAACTCAGGGCGTCGCCGGGGAAGAAACCCAGCGGCAGCAGGAAGCACACCAGCAGAATCATCACTGGCGCGAAAATTGCGCTCCACATACCGCCTGCCCCAAACAATCCCCAGAACACCGGCTCGTCTGAACGTTTAGGAAGAATATTTTTCATGTCGCCTCCTTAAAGAAACAGTGCGATGACGAGAACAACCAGCGTCACGACAATGGTCACGCCCCAGAAACCCGCAATCACTGGCTCCGGCCCCATTTTTTTACCTTTCACCACCACGATCGAGGCTTTCGGTGCCAGTTCAAACCAGGTTTTGGTATGCAATAAAGCGGCAAACAGGGCGATCAGATTAATCAGCATGACCACCGGATTTTGCAGAAAATGCACAAAACCCGCCCAGCTTTCCGGCCCGTTACGTAACGAGAAAACCCCTGCCAGCAGCAAAAGGCTAAACCATACAGCCGGAACCGCCGTGCCTTCGCGCATCATATAAAAACGGTAGAAAGGTAAGCTTTTCCACCAGCTGGCTTTCATCTCACGTACGTAGGGTTTGCGTTTGCTGCCCGTACTTTGAGTCGTCATATTTTCTTCCCTCATTGCGGTCTGAGCCTCGCTATCATGAAGTCTTTTGAGCTTTCGACTTTGCCTTGCTGAATGGCGGCGGCAGGGTCGACGTGCTTCGGACAGACTTCGGAGCAATAACCGACAAACGTACAGCTCCAGACACCGTTCTGACCGTTTAACTGCGGCATACGTTGTGCTTTGCCGTGGTCGCGGTTATCGAGGTTATAGCGGTGCGCCAGCGTGATAGCGGCCGGGCCAATGAACTCCGGATTCAGACCGAATTGCGGGCAGGCGGCGTAACATAAACCACAGTTGATGCAGCCGGAGAACTGGTGATATTTCTCCATTTGCGCCGGGGTTTGTTTACCTGGGCCTTCCCCGACCGTGCGGGTGTTGCCGATGATATAAGGTTTGATGGCTTCCAGGCTTTCGATAAAGTGGGTCATATCGACCACCAGATCACGTTCTACCGGGAAGTTACCGAGTGCCTCGACCTGCATACCGTCCGGGTATTCCCGCAGGAACGTTTTGCACGCCAGCTTTGGCACACGGTTCACCATCATGCCGCACGAGCCGCAAATCGCCATACGACATGACCAGCGGTAGGAAAGGTCAGCGGCGAGATGGTCCTTGATGTAGCCCAGAGCATCGAGCAGAGACGTTGTTTCATCGAAAGGCACGTCATACACCACCGGATGCGGCGCGCTGTCCGTTTCCGGGTTATAGCGCATGATTTCAACCTTCAGGCTGCGCATTTTAGCCACGTGATTGCTCCTTATCTTTTTTATCGTGAGTCTCAGATTCCCCGCCGTACACACGTTTGGCCGGAGGCAGCGTGGTAATTTTCACGTCGCCGTATTCCAGACGCGGGGCGGAATCCGGCTGATAAAATGCCAGGGTATGCTTGAGGAAATTCACGTCATCGCGTTCGGTACAACCTTCATCAAGACGCTGATGCGCGCCGCGTGATTCGCGACGATGCAGGGCGGAGTGCGCCATACATTCAGCCACTTCAAGGCCATGACCCAGCTCGATGGTGTACAGCAGATCAGTATTAAAGACGCTGGAGGTATCCTGAATTTTCACCCGTTTGAAGCGTTCTTTCAGTTCGGCCAGCTTATCGACGGTTTTTTGCATCAGCTCAGTGGTGCGGTAAATCCCGCAGCCTTCTTCCATCGCCAGACCCATTTCGTCCCGGATGGCTGCCCAGCTTTCATCGCCTTCCTGCGCCATCAGTGCGGCAAGACGGTTTTCGATATCACGTACCTGCGCGTCGAGTGCGGCGCTGTTCCCGGTATCTTTGGCTTCCACGGCACGCTCTGCCGCTTTTTCACCGGCCATACGCCCGAACACCACCAGCTCTGCCAGTGAGTTGGAACCGAGTCGGTTGGCGCCGTGCAGACCGACGGAAGAGCATTCGCCGACCGCAAACAGGCCTTTGATACGGGTTTCACACTGCGCATCCGTTTCGATGCCGCCCATGGTGTAGTGCGCGGTAGGGCGAACCGGGATCGGATCGGTGATCGGATCGACGCCGACGTAGGCTTTAGCCAGCTCGCAGATAAATGGCAGACGTTCGCGCAGTTTTTTCTCGCCGAGATGACGTAAATCCAGATACACCACGTCGCCACGCGGCGTTTCGATGGTGCGTCCGGCGCGCCATTCATGCCAGAACGCCTGAGACACTTTGTCGCGAGGCCCCAGTTCCATGTATTTGTTTTTCGGCTCACCGAGCGGGGTTTCCGGTCCCATGCCGTAATCTTGCAGATAACGGTAACCGTCTTTATTGACCAGAATACCGCCTTCACCACGACAGCCTTCCGTCATCAGAATGCCGGAACCCGGCAGGCCGGTCGGGTGATATTGCACGAATTCCATGTCGCGCAGCGGAATGCCGTGGCGGAACGCCATGCCCATGCCGTCGCCGGTGACGATACCGCCGTTGGTGTTGTAACGGTAAACCCGGCCTGCGCCGCCGGTGGCCATGACCACCGCGTTGGCACGGATTTGTACGCGTGTACCTTCCATCATATTGATGGCGACGACGCCGCGTACCTGGCCTTCATCGACCAGAATATCGAGAACGAAATGTTCGTCGAAGCGTTTGATTTGCGGGTATTTCAGGGAAGTCTGGAACAGGGTGTGCAGCATGTGGAAGCCGGTTTTATCCGCCGCAAACCACGTTCGTTCGATTTTCATCCCGCCGAAACGGCGGACATTGACTGAACCATCATCCTTACGGCTCCACGGGCAACCCCACAGTTCGAGCTGGGCCATTTCAGTCGGGCATTGATGAACGAAATGATCCACCACGTCCTGCTCACACAGCCAGTCGCCTCCGGAAACGGTATCCTGGAAGTGAAAATCGAAGCTGTCGTGATCTTGCGTCACAGCGGCAGAACCGCCTTCGGCCGCCACGGTGTGGCTGCGCATAGGGTACACTTTCGAAATCAACGCGATATTCAGGTTGGGATTGGCTTCCGCTGCGGCTATTGCTGCGCGTAAACCCGCCCCACCTGCACCTATAATTGCAATGTCGGCGTTAAAGGTTTGCACTGCATTCCTCCACTATCATCAATGAGATCGGGTTTGAAACACCCGCGAAAAGCTCTTCATAATCGAAGAGTTAGTGAACCCCGATGACACACAGGCGCTGTCCCGGTGGCTGGTATTCTTATTGTTTGTAAGGGAATTATGATACCAAAGGGGTAGAAGTGGTAATTTGATGTGAACGCGCATTTAGGCTTTCTGTGCTTTACGCAACGCAAAATGAGATATTTGTTTGCCTGCGGGGATGCAGGTAGACTGCATGACTTTTCTGAATTCGGAGTAAATCACCATGAGCGAAACAGCAAGCTGGCAACCCAGTGCTCCTGTCGCCAATTTGTTGAAGCGTGCAGCTATCCTCGCTGAGATTCGACGTTTCTTTGCCGATCGCGGCGTGCTGGAAGTTGAAACGCCGGCGATGAGCCAGGCTACGGTGACCGACATTCATCTGGTGCCGTTCGAGACTCGTTTTGTCGGGCCAGGTGCGGCTGACGGCATGACGCTGTATCTGATGACCAGCCCGGAATACCACATGAAACGCTTGCTGGCTGCGGGCAGCGGGCCGATTTATCAGATGGGGCGCAGTTTCCGTAACGAAGAAGCCGGACGTCACCACAATCCCGAATTCACCATGCTCGAATGGTACCGTCCGCGTTATGACATGTACCGCCTGATGAATGAAGTGGATGATTTACTCCAGCAGGTTCTCGATTGCGATACCGCTGAAACCCTGTCTTATCAGCAGGCGTTTACCCGCCATCTGAATGTTGATCCGTTATCCGCCGATAAAGCGGAACTGCGTGAAGCAGCGGCAAAACTGGATTTATCCAACATCGCCGATACTGAAGAAGATCGCGATACGCTGTTGCAGTTGCTGTTTACGATGGGTGTTGAACCGCACATCGGGCGCGACAAACCAACTTTCGTTTATCACTTCCCGGCGACTCAGGCCTCTCTGGCGGAAATCAGTACGGAAGATCACCGCGTTGCGGAGCGTTTCGAGGTGTATTACAAAGGCATTGAGCTGGCGAATGGTTTCCGTGAACTGACGGACAGCCGTGAGCAGCGTCAGCGTTTCGAACAGGATAACCGCAAACGTGCGGCGCGCGGCCTGCCGCAGCATCCTGTCGATAACAATCTGCTGGATGCGTTAGAACACGGTATGCCGGAATGTTCCGGTGTGGCGCTGGGCGTTGACCGCCTGATTATGATTGCGCTGGGCGCTTCCAGCCTGAGCGATGTGCTGGCCTTCCCGGTGACTCGCGCCTGATAAGCGATTAAGCCCTGATCTCAGGTCGGGGCTTCCTTTCCAAACTCTTCCTGTTACGCCCCATCATTGTGCAATTAATCCAAAATCGCGCATTTAATGAAACAAAAGTACCCAAATGGCGCAACACTGATTTTAAAGTTTCAGTGTCAGGCGCAGTACGCCACACCCCGTAAACAGGGCATTCCTCATGCTTTAACGGAAATTTTCCTCTGGCTGGCCTGATTTATGCATTACCGGATTATCATTCATCATCCGGAAAACCCGTTATGTCAGAATCCAACGACAAAGAACTTCTTTATGGACTGGAAGAACGCATTGCACCGGCACCGGCATTTTTTACCGCCATCCAGCACGTGCTGGCAAGCGTGGTGGGGATTATCACGCCGCCGCTGATTATCGGTTCAGTGCTGGGGCTGAATGCGTATTTGCCCTATCTCATCAGCATGTCTTTGCTGGCGTCCGGCATCGGGACATTTATTCAGGCGCGCCGCTTTATGTCGGTCGGCGCGGGGATGATTTGTCTGCAGGGCACCAGCTTTGCGTTTCTCGGGGTGATTCTGTCGGGCGGTATGCTGGTAAAAAGCCGCGGTGGTTCGCCGGAAGACATCATGGCGATGATTTTTGGGGTGAACTTTGTGGCGGCATTTATCCCGCTGCTGGTCAGCCGGTTCATCGGTCAGATGCGCCGCGTGTTTACGCCGCTGGTGAGCGGCACCGTCATTGCGCTGATCGGCATCAGCCTGATTAAAGTCAGCATTACCGACTGGGCAGGAGGGCATGGCGCGGTGAATTTTGGCGCACCGGCGAATCTCGGGCTGGGTGCGCTGACGCTGCTGGTGATCGTCGCCTGTAACCGTATCGAGGTGCGCTGGCTGCGCCTGTCATCAATCGTCTTGGGCATTGTTGTCGGCTGTATCGCCGCTGCGCTGACCGGCCATCTGACGGTGAAACCTTTGCAGGGCGACTGGTTTGCATTGCCGCAACTGTTCCGTTTTGGTTTCAAGTTTGACTGGATTATTTTCGTACCCATCGCGCTGGTATCGTTTATCAGCATTCTCGAAGCGGTAGGCGATCTGACGGCTAACTGCATGCTGTCACAGCAGCCGATTGAAGGGGAAAGCTTCCGTAAGCGTCTCAAAGGCGGCATTCTGGCCGACGGCATCAGCTGTCTTATCGCGGCGGCCTTCTCGTCATTTCCTAACACGACGTTTGCACAGAATAACGGCGTGATCCAGATGACCGGCGTCGCCAGTCGTTATGTCGGCATGTATATCGGCGGCGTGTTATTAGTGCTCGGGTTGTTCCCATTCATCGGTGAAATCCTTCAGCAAATTCCTGCGCCAGTGCTGGGCGGTGCGACACTGGTGATGTTTGGCAGTGTGGTTGCGGCAGGGATCCGCATCATGACGCAGTCGCCGGTCGGGCGTCGTGAAATGCTGATTATCGCTATCGCCTTTGGCATCGGTCTGGGCATTGAAGCCGTGCCGGATGTCCTGGGTCAGTTCCCGCCAATCGTCGGTAATATTTTCGGTCATGCGGTGACCAGTGGTGGCGTTCTCGCTATCCTGCTCAACTTACTGATGCCGGCAGAACGCAGCACAAGTGTTGCGGCACAGGAAGTTAAGGTTCACTGAAATCCCGCGCGTTGCGCCCCTGGATCAGCAGACAGGGCATAACTGAGCTGACTCACTTTTTGAATTTATTGTGACCCTAAAAAAGGAAGTCAGACATGTCAGAACAACGCATGTGGATCAAAAATCCGCTGGCAGTTTTTACCGCCAATGAACTCGATGCCCGTGGCGGCATCGTCATTGAGGGGCAGAAAATTGCCGAAGTGCTGGCCTCTGGTCAGCATCCCTCACACCCGGTCGATCACATCTTTGATGCCTCAGAATCTGTACTGCTGCCGGGCCTCATCAATACACATCACCATTTCTATCAGACACTGACCCGCGCCTGGGCGCCTGTGGTCAACGTGCCGTTATTCCCGTGGCTGAAAAAGCTTTATCCCGTGTGGGCTCGTTTAGGTCCGGAGGCGCTGGGGCTGGCAAGCCGCGTCGCGATGGCTGAGTTGCTGCTTTCCGGCTGCACCACCACCACCGACCACCATTATCTTTTCCCGCAGGGTATGGAAGAAGCCATTGATGTGCAGGTCGATGTGGTCCGTGAACTGGGTATGCGTGCGTTGCTGACCCGTGGCTCAATGAGTCTTGGCGAAGAACAGGGCGGTCTACCGCCGGAACAGACGGTGCAGTCGGGCGAGGTGATTTTGCAGGACAGCCAGCGTCTTATTGACCGCTATCACCAGCGCGGCGAGGGCGCATGGATGCAGATTGCGCTGGCGCCGTGCTCGCCGTTTTCGGTCACGACCGAGATTATGCGCGAGAGTGCCAGGCTGGCGCAGCGCGAAGACGTCCGGCTGCATACACATCTGGCGGAAACGCTGGATGAAGAACAGTTTTGCCTGAAAATGTTTGGCCTGCGTACAGTTGATTATCTGGAAAGCGTCGGCTGGCTGAGCGACCGCACGTGGCTGGCGCACGGTATTCATTTTAACGACGATGAGATCCGTCGTCTGGGCGCGGCGGGCACCGGTATCTGTCATTGCCCTGTGTCGAATATGCGACTGGCATCCGGCATGTGTCCGACACGTGATCTGGAAGCGGCTGGCGTGCCGATTGGTCTGGGCGTTGACGGCTCTGCGTCGAACGATGCCTCAAATCTGATGTATGAAGCGCGGCAGGCGTTGTATCTGCAACGTTTGAAATACGGTGCGGAATACGTCACGCCGGAAAGAGTCCTGGGCTGGGCGACGCGCGGTTCGGCGAAGCTTATCGGTCGCGATGATATCGGGCAGATTGCCGTGGGCAAACAGGCCGATCTGGCGCTGTTTAAACTCGATGAACTACGTTTTAGCGGCAGCCATGATCCGGTTGCCGCGCTGTTACTGTGTGGCGCGGAAAAAGCCGACCGCGTGATGGTTGGGGGGAAATGGCGGGTCCTTGACGGTGAAATTGTCGGCATGGATATCAGATCGCTGATATCACACCATCGCAAAGCGGCGGCGGCGTTGATTGCCGATCTCTAAACTGCGGGTATTAAAAAGGGCAGAGGAGTCTGCCCTTTTGCTGTACTTGTTACTGCTGTAAATCGACTGCTATAAATCGCCCGCCGAGCGCGAACTGTTTCCGCTGCGGCCACTGCCGCTGCTGCTGGTAAAGGTCGCGTTATTGCCATTTTGCGCACGATGCAGTGTTTCCATACGCACCTGGAATGGCGGGAACGGCAGTGTGATGCCGTGCTCGCGGAATCCGGCCAGGATCAGCTGATGGATTTCATGACGAAGCGGCATACGGTGCGCCATTTCAGCGGCGTGCATACGTAGTTCGAAAATCTGAATACCTTGCTGGAGATCAACCAGATAGGCTTCCGGCGCAGGCATATCCAGCACCAGCGAGCAGCGGTGCGCCGCATTCAACAGGATTTCCGTCACTTCTTCCGAATTGGCTTCTGACGGCGCAGGAACGGTCAGTACCACACGGGTGACGGAATCTGACAGCGACCAGTTGATAAACTGCTCGGTGATAAAGGCCTTGTTCGGCACGATAATCTCTTTGCGGTCCCAGTCGGCTATCGTAGTGGCGCGGGTGTTGATCTTGGTAATGCTGCCAGTCAGGTTGCGGATCGTCACGGTATCGCCAATACGGATTGGTTTTTCAAACAAGATGATCAGGCCGGAAATAAAGTTGGCGAAAATCTCCTGCAAACCAAAGCCCAGACCGACACCCAGTGCGGCGACCAGCCATTGCAGTTTTGCCCATTCGATGCCGATCAGCGAGAAGCCGGTCAGGCCACCAATCAGCAACAACACGTATTTGGTGACGGTCAGCACGGCGTAACCGGTGCCCGGCGTCAGATCCAGATGTTGCAGCAAGGCCAGTTCAAGCAGTGCAGGCAAATTACGCACCAGCTGCGTGGTGATAATCAGCACCAGAATGGCGATCAGTACCGATCCCAGGGTGATCGGCTGCATACTTTCCACGCCCTGCACGGTGGAGGCCACCTGCCACAGATGGATATTTTCCAGGAACGAGAAGGCTGAATGGATCTCAGACCACAGGAAGATCACTGAGATCAGCGCGATCAGCGTCAGCAGCGAACGAACGAGGCGTAATGATTGCGCGGAGATCGCATCCAGATCGACCACCGGTTCTTCCACTTCTACCGTACCTTCGTTACTGGTGTTGACGTGATTCGCATCCTCTTCACCACGGGCGCGCTGATTCAGCATTTCCGCACGGCGCTGTTTGGCGCGCTCGAAAGCAATACGACGTCGCTGGATCAGCATCCAGCGGCGGATAATGTGATAAATCACCAGCAGCACGAACCAGATGGCCACCGAGGTTTCCAGACGCGCCAGTAACGCCTGCGACGTCGCCAGATAACCCAGCAGCGAGGCCAGCGCCGCCACAATTGGCGCGCCCAGCAGCATCCACCACAGCGTTTTGTTAATGACGTTTTCGCTGTTGCCCTTTTTATCGTGATACAGCGGGATACCGGCACGTTTCAGGCTGTGAGTGACCAGCGCCACCACCAGACACAGAAGGACAAAGCACAACCGTCCAAGTGTATTGGAGAATTCGCGGTCATTGAGATTATCGAAAGTAATCAGCGCCATAATCAGCGGCACCATGACCCAGATTGACAGTGCGTAATAGCGCAGTGCGCGTGAAACGGCACGCTGCGGCCAGCCAAAGTGCGCGACAAACAGCCCCTGAGGATGCGCCAGTGCTGCGCTGACCATAAACGCCCACAGAATCGGCAGTGTAGCGGTCACGCCATCACCAATCGCCACCGCAATCGGATAAGGCCAGGCACTTTGCAGCCCGAAGCCCAGCGCGGCCCACAAGACCGGCAGCGGCATCGCCACCAGGATCGACCAGAACACGGTGCGCATCGTCAGCGAGAACTGATCCTGCGTAACTTTGCCGACCCGGCTGCTGGCGCGTTCCAGGAATGCATAGTAATGCTTGCGGGAACTGATGCTGATAATCACCAGGATCAGTGCGCCAAACAGCGGCAACAGCGTTTCTTTGCTGGTGACCATCATCATGAAAGCGCCGCCGAGCTGAGTCAGTGAATCCAGCGACACCAGACGTTTCAGGTCATGCGCCACCTGCACAGGATAAGAAATCCCGATGGCGCTGACGTCCGCCACCCAGAACAGATAGCGGTGAGCGGCCTCATGTACGTCATTCAGCGCTTCGACCAGCTGACTGTTGGCCACTTTCAGCTTGGTCAGTTCAAGAATTTGGGTATCACAGCCTGAAAGCAGGGAATTGAGCAAATCACGCTGAGTCCGCAACTGGGCATCAAGAATTTTCTGCTGCGCGGCGGTCAGCGGCTTGCCGTCGTCCTGCCGTGCCTGACGATAAATCGGCTGCTTATCGAGTAAATCTTCATAGTGCAGACGCTGAACGCGCAGCTGGCCCATGTCGCGGTCAAGCTGTTGCGGTTTTGGCATTTCCGGCAGACGGGAGACCTGCGCCCGCAGCGTTTCTCCCAGAAGATTGGATGCACCGAGCCATTGCGCCTGTTCGCGGATGGTATTGATCGCCTGACGCACCTGCTGAGTCTGAGCGGCAGCCTGACGTTGCTGGGAAGATATCAGATCCATCCGCTGCGCCTGCTGATTCAGTGCCAGCGACAACTCACGGTTGGACTGCAATTGCTGACTGATGGAATGCGGAAGTTCGCCACTTTGCTCGGCCAGCAACTCGGTTTTTTCCAGCGCCTGTTCGGCTTCACGCTGGCGCTGATTATTCAGCGTATTGCGCAAAGCCTGTAATTGCTGATCCAGATAACCGGCGCGCTTTTTGTAGAGATCGGTGCGCATTCTCGACAATTCCTGCCGGTTATTGGCAGAAAGCTGAGCCAGCTCCAGTTCATCGACTTTGGCTTTGCGCGCGGCAGATTCTGCCTGCAAGGCACTCAGCTGCGCCTGCGCCAGCGGGGACGATGTGGCTGCCGCCGTTGCCGCCTGCATCCGCTGCTCAATGTCACCAAGCGCATTGCGGGCCTCAGATTGCTGTTGCGGGATCAGACTCAGTGAATCGCTGATGTCCCGTGAGCGATCCTGCTCCTGACGTAACTGGCGGGTTTCTTCCAGCTGCTGGCTGCTGACTTGCAGAATTTGCTGCTCGAGCTGAGCAGTAGGAATGCTGCCATCAACCGCTGGCGGTTTGTCCGGCTGATTTTGTAATTCCTGACGCAGTGCCTGCGTCAGTTTTGGGAAGTCATCAATGACCTTCTGGTATTGCTCGGTGCGACCGGCTGAAACACTGGCTTCATTCAGCCAGTTGAGCGCGCTTTGCAGCGCCTCAACCACCTGTGTCTGATTGGCCATTTCTTTGTTGGCTTCCGCCTGTTTCAGTTCCTGTTTGAGCTGATCTTCAGTCGGCGCCGCACCCGCCATCAATGGCAGGGATAGCAGTAAACTCATCAGCAAGGCGGGGATCAGGCGCACTCGGTCACATCCTTTTCTTCAGTTCTTTATGTCAGTTCAGTCTGAACTCAGTAGTCTTTAGGCGCTTGTGGTTCAGCCGTTGCCACACCTGCTGGTGTTTCTGTTTTGACAGGGGCTTCGGTAACCACAGGCTCAGCGACTACAGGCTCAGCGACTACAGGCTCAGCAACTACAGGTTTTGTAACTACAGGCTCCGTAACTACAGTTTCTGCAACGACTGGCTCCGCTACGATCGGTTCTGCTACAACTGGTTCCGCCGTTGCAGTTGCTGGTGTACGCAGAGCTTCGGCGAACGGTTCGCCCATGCGGGTCACGGTGCCATTTTTCAAATTTGGCATGAAACGGGTCTGATTTGCTGCAAACAGGTTGATCACGGTGGAACCCAGTTTGAAGCGGCCCATTTCCTGACCTTTTTCCAGTGCGATTGCGCCTTCTTCGCCTGCAGCCGGATAGGTCCAGCGCTTGATAATGCCTTCGCGCGGCGGTGTGACACAGCCAGCCCAGACGGTTTCAATACTGCCGACAATCGTTGCGCCAACCAGAATCTGCACCATCGGACCGAATTCAGTATCAAAGACGCAGATGACGCGCTCGTTACGGGCGAACAGATTCGGCACGTTGGCGGCAGTCAGCGGATTCACGGAGAACAAATCGCCCGGCACATAAATCATTTCGCGCAGCACGCCGTCGCACGGCATATGCACACGGTGATAATCGCGCGGTGCCAGATAGATAGTCGCGAACTGGCCGTCTCTGAACTGCTCTGCGAGCAGATAGTTACCCGCCAGCAGCGCTTCTAAACTGTAAAAATGGCCTTTGGCCTGGAACAGTTTGCCCTCGGTAATTGCGCCTAACTGACTGACTGCACCGTCGGCTGGCAGGCAAAGCATATCTAAACCGCTGACCACCGGACGCGCGCCATCGCGCAGCGGACGGACGAAGAATTCGTTGAATGTCGCGTAAGATTTCAGATCCGGATTTTGTGCTTCTTTCATGTCGACGTTATAAAAACGCGCAAAGGCTTTGATCACCCAATGGGTCAGCGTGGCGGCACGTTTATCCGCGCCCCAGCCAGCAAGACGGGTCAGTCCTTGTTTAGGAAGTAAGTATTGAAGTTTGATTTTGATACTGTCCAGCACGGGGAAAACCTCTTGGATGGTATGAATGACCGGCATTACCGGCCATTTTGCAGGAAACCCTGAATCCTGTTCAGGGTCACGCAGTGTTGTATGGCGGAGGATTGTAACGGGGTGAAATCAACGGTTCAACTTCCGTTAACTTCACCCGTTTGCCATTAACATGTTAATTCAATTAATTAGCATTAAAGTGCGTCAAAGTTTTTACGCGTTTTTACGTCTTCCATACTTTCCAGAATACGGTGGTAGTTGTCGAAACGTTCTTCGGCAATTTCGCCACGGTCTACGGCGTCACGGATTGCACAGCCCGGATCGCTGCCGTGTTTACAGTCGCGGAATTTGCAGTAGCCGAGGAAAGGACGGAATTCGACAAAGCCCTGGGTGATCTGCTCTGGCGCAAGGTGCCACAAACCAAATTCACGCACGCCCGGGGAATCGATAACGTCGCCGCCATGCTGGAAGTGATACAGACGCGCTGCCGTGGTGGTGTGCTGGCCAAGACCTGAGTTATCAGACACTTCGTTCACCAGAATTTGTTTTTCATCCGGTGGCAGAAGGGCGTTCAGCAGGCTTGATTTACCCACACCCGACTGACCCGCGAAAATACTGATGCGGTCGGTCAGCGCCGTTTCAAACGCTGGCATGCCTTCGCCGGTCTGGCTCGACACTTCAAGTACGCGATAATTGATATTGCGGTAGATATCCATCATGCCCTGAACGAATTTACGACCTTCGTCATCAAGCAGATCGATTTTGTTGAGCACAATCAGCGGCTCAACTTCCACGGTTTCGCACGCAACCAGATAACGGTCGATGATATTAAGCGACAGCTCCGGCAGAATGGCGGAGACAATCACAATCTGGTTAATGTTCGCGGCGATGGGTTTTACGCCATCATAGAAATCAGGGCGTGTCAGAACGGAGGTGCGTTCGTGTACCGCCTCGACGATGCCTTTCACACTGGTGTTTTCCCCGGCGCGCCATACAACGCGGTCACCGGTGACCAGAGAACGGATGGTACGGCGGATATTGCAACGGTGCTGGCTGCCGTCGGCCGCTTCAACGTCCGCATGCATCCCGAAACGGCTGATGACAACACCGTCCTGCGGTTCGCCATGCAGAGAATCGTCCAGCTCTTTCCGTTTGTCGGTCTGTGTCAGACGACGCTGATGGTTAGTCTGAACGCGACGTTGTTGCCCTTTAGACAGTTTTGACTTAGTCACTGCGCCTCACTTAACTGGCTTTAATCGCTCGGTGCGACCAAAACGACTATGATACCAGCTATTTTATATTAAATGCCCGAATGACGGAGATCTCCGTCAACTCTCTACTTTGTAACAGGACACATCATGGCTGCAAATGACTCGAACTTAATTTGGATCGACCTGGAAATGACCGGTCTGGATCCTGAACGTGACCGCATTATTGAGATTGCCACGCTGGTGACCGACGCGCATCTGAACATTCTGGCCGAAGGGCCGGTGATGGCAGTGCATCAGTCTGACGCTCAGCTGGCGCTGATGGACGACTGGAATGTGCGCACGCACACCGGCAGCGGTCTGGTGGAACGTGTGAAAGCCAGCCCGTTTGATGACAATGCGGCGCAGCAAAAAACCATCGAGTTTCTGCGCGAATGGGTTCCGGAGGGTAAATCGCCGATTTGTGGTAACAGCGTTGGGCAGGACAGACGCTTCCTGTTTAAGTACATGCCGGAGCTGGAAGCCTATTTCCATTACCGCTATCTGGACGTCAGTACGCTCAAAGAACTGGCGCGCCGCTGGAAACCGGAAGTGCTGGGCGGCTTTAAGAAGCAGAATACCCATCAGGCGCTGGACGATATTCGTGAATCCGTGGCTGAGTTAGCGTATTACCGCGAACACTTTATTAATCTTTAATCTTCCTCATCCTTCAGGTTGCAGATGCGTTGGCTGCACTCTCTCATCCGAATCACTGACCCATGTCAGCCATCGGGATGAACGAGTTTGCCGCCTTCCTGCAACTCGAATGATTTATGAGAAATATTTTAAAAAATCTTTAAAAAAACCTGTGGAACACGAATTCACCGTGTTTCGCTGATTAATTCACCGGATTGATGTTTTAATCGGCACTTGAACGAAAAATTCATTTTTTTGCTTTCAGGGGCTTGCGGCTAAAAGGATTTCTCGTATAATGCGCACCCCGTACCGATGAAGAATTTCGTTGAGTGCGCAGAGCGGGAATAGCTCAGTTGGTAGAGCACGACCTTGCCAAGGTCGGGGTCGCGAGTTCGAGTCTCGTTTCCCGCTCCAAATTTTTAAGTAGTTAGATTTAAAGATTAAAACGTAAAAAATGCAGTGCCATGCGACGCGGGAATAGCTCAGTTGGTAGAGCACGACCTTGCCAAGGTCGGGGTCGCGAGTTCGAGTCTCGTTTCCCGCTCCAAAATTTCAAAGTCTGTACATTTTTAACAGTACAGCAGATGCCAGACATCTCAATGCGGGAATAGCTCAGTTGGTAGAGCACGACCTTGCCAAGGTCGGGGTCGCGAGTTCGAGTCTCGTTTCCCGCTCCAGTTTTCTTCTTCAGTACAAAATCATTTCTTTATGCCTTTCTGGTGCATATTTCGTGCGCGAATGAAACAATCATTACACGGTTTGTATTATTTTTTTAAACAGACTTATCCACAGCTTTAGGTGTTTTTTTGCACTGTCTGTTTTTTGCGCCCGCCATATTGCCAAAATATAACACGCTGATTTATATCATAATAAATTTATAACGAAACGTTATGACGATCACTTGCTCTTTTTTTTGCACTTGATTGGCAAAGCATTTTTATTTTTATGCACAGAAAATTATACAAAGAAGAACAGCGTTTTTTGGGAAATGTTATGCATCCCTTGGCAAACCTTTTTCCACCGCACGGATCAGCCGTTTCTGCTGCAGTGTTTGTACTTCGACACGATGTTCATTTCTTCTTTCTACCTGTTGTGCGATAGCCCAGCTGATATGTTCATCCAGCAGCGCATTTTCCCCTTCGCGCGAATGCAGCGAATCCATCACGTCCTGCGAGTAGGGCGCATTGCCTAATGCCACTGCTATGTTGCGCAGCCAGCGCAGATGTCCGATACGTCGTATTGGCGAACCTTCCGTAATCCGTAAAAATTTCTCTTCCGTCCAGCCAAACAAAGTCATCAGCTCCGGCGCATGCAGCGCGGCACGCGGGCTAAAATCTTCTTCATCAGTCAGTTGCGAATAACGATTCCAGGGGCAGATCAGCTGACAGTCATCGCAGCCGTAGATGCGGTTGCCCATCAGCGGGCGGAATTCTTCCGGTATCGCGCCTTCCAGTTCGATAGTCAGATAGGAAATGCAGCGGCGCGCGTCAACGGTATAAGGCGCAACGATGGCACCGGTCGGGCAAGTGGTCATGCAGGCCACGCATTTGCCGCATTTCTCTTCCTGAGGCTGATCGACGGGCAACGGCAAATCAATCAGCAGTTCGCCGAGAAAGAACCACGAGCCGGATTCACGGTTGAGAATAAGTGAGTGTTTACCAACCCAGCCAAGACCGGCTTTCGCTGCCAGCGGGCGTTCCATGACCGGCGCGGAATCCACAAAGGGGCGGAAGGTGACGGTCTGATCAGCATGCTCAGTACAATGCGCCTGGATCATGTCGCCCAGTTTTTTCAGGCGCTGCCGCAACACCTTGTGATAGTCGCGTCCCAGGGCGTAACGGCTGACATAACCGAGTTGCGGGTTATTCAGGGTTTTGGCAAAGGCGGCTTTGGCGGGCAGATAGTTCATGCGCACGCTGATCACCCGCAGCGTGCCGGGCAGTAATTCATGCGGACGGGCACGCAACATGCCGTGGCGCGCCATCCAGTCCATCTCGCCATGATATTGTTTATCAAGCCAGTCTTGCAGTTTGGGCTCTTCAACAGATAAGTCTGTATCGCAGATGCCAACCTGCTGGAAGCCTAGCGATTGGCCCCATTGCTTGATATGTTGAGCCAGTTGAACGAGATCGAGAGGGAGTGTCATGACGAACCAACGTGAAAAACGAAACGAGGCGAGTTTACCACATTCCGTGTTTTCTGCTGACTGGCTGCGAAAAGCTGAGCGTCAGGCGGCGCAGGAAACGGGGATTTCTCTGTTTACACTGATGCAACGTGCGGCGAAGGCCGCTTTTTTACTGGCGCAGCGTGAATTTCCACACACGCGGCACTGGCTGATTTTGTGTGGTCACGGCAATAACGGCGGTGACGGTTTTGAAATGGCGCGTCTGGCGAAAAGCGCAGGTATACGCGTGACGCTGCTGGCCGTGGAACGGAGCAAACCGCTGCCTGATGAAGCGGAAATGGCGCGAACGGGTTGGCTGAAAAGTGGTGGAGAAATCAATTCTGCCGATTCTGCATGGCCGGATGATGCTGATCTGATTATCGATGGTTTGCTCGGTACCGGTTTATCTTCTGCGCCCCGCGCACCTTACGACGGGCTGATTGACGCCACTAACTCGGCATCATTGCCAGTGATATCTCTCGATATTCCTTCGGGGCTTGATGCGCAAACTGGCCAGACAGCGGGGAAGGCGGTTCACGCCACGCACACTGTCAGTTTCATCGCCCTGAAACCCGGTTTGCTGACCGGACAGGCGCGCGATTACACCGGTAAATTACATTGTGATGCGCTGGGGCTGCAAAGCTGGCTGGGTGGACATCTGGCAGCGTTACAGCGGCTGGATGCGTCGCAGTTAGGCACATGGTTGCACCCGCGCCGTCCGTGTTCCCACAAAGGTGAACACGGGCGTTTATTGGTGGTTGGCGGCGATATCGGGTTTGCCGGTGCAATCCGAATGGCGTCGGAAGCCGCGTTGCGCACCGGTGCTGGTCTGGTGCGAGTACTCACTCACAAAGAGCACGCTGGCCCGTTGCTGACCGCCAGACCTGAGCTCATGGTGCAGGAACTGACCGCAGCATCGCTCGATGAAGGGCTGGAATGGGCGGATGTGTTAGTCATCGGCCCCGGTTTAGGCCAGAAAGAATGGGGTAAACAGGCGGTCGAACGCGCGGCAAAGTGGGATAAACCGGCGTTATGGGACGCTGATGCGCTTAACCTGCTGGCAATCAATCCCGGGAAACGGCAAAATCGCGTACTGACGCCTCATCCTGGCGAAGCAGCCCGCTTACTCGGTTGCAGCGTGAAGGAAATTGAGAGTGACCGCTTACTTTCGGCGCAGAAACTCACGGAACGCTATGGCGGCGTGGTAGTGCTTAAAGGTGCGGGCAGTCTTATTGCGAGTGAACATGGCGAAATGGCGCTGGCAGATGTCGGCAATGCCGGTATGGCATCCGGCGGCATGGGCGACGTGCTTTCTGGTATCATTGGCGGATTGCTGGCTCAGAAACTGAATATTTATGATGCGGCCTGCGCGGGCTCAGTGGTTCATGGCGCTGCCGCAGACGAAATTGCCCACCGGCAGGGAACGCGCGGTATGCTGGCAACTGATCTTTTAGCGGTGATTGCCCCGTTAGTTAATCCAGACCTGAAGAAATAGATATCACTGAATGAATCAACTTAATATCTCTCTACCCGACGAAGCGGCAACGCTGCAACTAGGTGCTTCACTGGCGAAAGCCTGCGAAGGCTCAACGGTTATCCATCTTTATGGCGATCTGGGAGCCGGTAAAACAACCTTTAGCCGGGGATTTCTTCAGGCATTGGGGCATCAGGGCAATGTGAAAAGCCCGACCTACACGCTGGTTGAGCCTTATCAGCTGGAAAAGATCGCCGTCTATCATTTTGACTTGTATCGCCTGGCTGATCCTGAAGAACTGGAATTTATGGGGATCCGCGACTATTTCGCACAGGATGCTATTTGTCTGGTGGAATGGCCGCAGCAGGGTGCTGGCGTGTTACCCGAACCAGATATAGAACTGACGCTGGATTATTCCCTGACCGGGCGCACCGCGAAGCTGGTGGCGGTTTCCGAATCTGGTATAAATTTGCTGCATCGTGTTCAACAGCAAGGATGATCACGCGATGAACTCACGTTTTACCTCTCTGTTTACGTCGGCGGCGATGTCATTATCGACGCGGATGTTATCGACGCTGATGTTGTTTGCTGTGCTGGCGTCGCCGGTTTTTGCAGCGGGCATGAAAAATATCAATGTCTCCAATGGCCAGACGCAGTCGACGGTCACGATTACGTTTGACGGTTCGCCGGATTACTCCTTTTTCCCGCTGCATAATCCTGAACGTGTGGTGATGGATATCCGCCAGGACGGCGTGATGAAAGGGCTGCCGCTGAATTTTAACGGCCAGAACCTGGTGACGCGTGTGCGTGCCAGTACCCCGCCGAATGCACAAAGCCAGCGTCTGGTGTTTGAGCTGAATCAGAAAGTCAGAACCAACGCGACGAAACAAAAAGACGGCAGCCAGTACACGGTAGTGCTGACCATGAATGCCGCCGCGCCCGCACCACGCCGTGCTGCGCCGGTTGTCACAGCCACTAATACGCCTTCGCTAAATGCAGGCAAAACGGTCACGCCATCGTCTAAATCCAATCCGTTTACCAACGATCAGACCAAAGTGGTTTCCACTTCTGTCGCCCCTGATAACTCGCGTTCATCAACTGTCAGCACCAGCGACAGCAGAATCATTGTCGCGATTGATGCCGGTCACGGCGGACAGGATCCCGGAGCCATCGGTGCGGGCGGTCTTAAAGAAAAGAACGTCACTATTGCCATTGCCCGGAAATTGCAGGCGATTCTGAATGCTGATCCGATGTTCCAGCCGGTATTAACCCGTGACGGTGATTACTTTATTTCCGTCATGGGACGTTCCGATGTGGCGCGTAAGAAAAACGCCAACGTACTGGTTTCCATTCACGCCGATGCCGCGCCAAGCCGCAGCGCGCGTGGCGCATCGGTTTGGGTATTATCGAACCGCCGCGCGAACAGCGAAATGGGTAACTGGCTCGAGCAGCACGAGAAGCAATCTGAGCTGTTAGGTGGTGCGGGTGACGTGCTGGCGAATACCGCATCCGATCCGTACCTGAGTCAGGCCGTGCTCGATTTGCAGTTCGGTCATTCTCAACGTGTCGGCTATGACGTCGCGACCCGTGTTCTGCGCGAACTGCGCTCCGTCGGCTCGTTGCATAAAGCCAAGCCGGAGCATGCCAGTTTAGGCGTATTACGCTCGCCAGATATTCCTTCCCTGCTGGTGGAAACCGGCTTTATCAGTAACTCAACTGAGGAGCGGCTGCTGGGCAGCAGCGCGTACCAGGATAAAATTGCGAGGGCCATACACATCGGTCTGCGTAATTATTTCCAGTCGCATCCGATACAAAACGGCCCAAAGGTCGAAAACCGTCCGCTGCTGGCCTCATCAGCAGCGGCGGCCGACAGTAGCGCGAAAGCCAGTAATCAGCCGGGACCGATCGAAGTGACCGCCGGTGCAGCCGGTGCGACGCAGATCCATAAAGTGACCCGCGGCGAAACGCTGACCGGCATCGCAAACAGCTACGGCACGACGACTGCGGCGCTGCGTGATCTCAATAAACTGAAAAAAGACGGTGTCTGGGTCGGCCAGCGATTGAAAGTGCCAGCGGGCACCCGCACATCTTCTGGTACAACGGCAAAAGCGTCGAAGAAATCGTCGAAACATACCGTTAAACGCGGTGATACGTTGTCGGCAATCGCGAGTAAATATGGTGTCAGTATGAATGACATCAAAACCGCAAATCACATGAAGTCTGGCGAGGTACAGCTCGGCCAAACCTTAACTATTCCACAGTCATAGGCGGTTCATCACCGTCAGCCACAGGAGCCGCTATGCCGATCAAGGTACTGCCGCCGCAACTTGCTAACCAGATAGCTGCGGGCGAAGTTGTCGAAAGGCCGGCTTCCGTGGTGAAAGAGCTGGTGGAAAACAGCCTTGATGCCGGCGCAACGCGAATCGATATTGATATCGATCGCGGCGGTGCCAAGCTAATCCGCATTCGCGATAACGGCTGTGGTATTGGCAAAGACGAACTGGCGCTGGCGCTGGCGCGTCATGCAACCAGTAAAATCACCTGTCTTGACGATCTCGAAGCTATCATGAGTCTGGGATTCCGCGGCGAAGCGCTGGCGAGTATCAGCTCGGTTTCGCGTCTTATCCTGACATCACGAACGGCTGAGCAAAATGAAGCCTGGCAGGCCTACGCCGAAGGGCGCGACATGGCGGTCACAGTCAAACCCGCGGCGCATCCGCAGGGCTCGACCATCGAAGTGCTGGATTTGTTCTACAATACGCCTGCCCGCCGTAAGTTCATGCGCACCGAGAAAACCGAATTTACCCATATTGATGAAGTTGTCCGCCGGATTGCGCTGGCGCGCTTTGACGTGTCCGTCAATCTCAGCCACAACGGCAAGCTTATTCGTCAGTATCGCGCGGTCAAAGACCCTTCGCAGTTCTCCCGCCGTCTGGCAAGCATTTGCAGCCCGACATTTGTCGAGCACGCGCTGGAAGTGGAATGGAGTCACGGTGACCTGGCGATCCGTGGCTGGGTGGCAGATCCGGCAGGTTCGCGCAACCTGACTGACATGCAATATTGCTATGTGAATAATCGTATGATGAAGGATCGTCTGATTAATCACGCGATCCGGCAGGCCTATCAGGATCAGTTGAAAGACGATCAGCAACCTGCGTATGTGCTTTATCTGGATGTCGATCCGCATCAGGTGGATGTGAATGTGCATCCGGCTAAACACGAAGTGCGCTTCCATCAGTCGCGGCTGGTACACGATTTTATTTATCAGGCGGTAATGTCCGTATTGCAGCAGGCGGGCGCGCCGGTTCTGGATGAGCCACAGCTACAGGAAGATACACCGCGCTGGCAGCAGGAAAACCGTCAGGCCGCAGGCGGGAATCATTTCTCGCAACCGGCAGAACGTAAATCATCACCACCGCGTGAAAATGTGTTTCCTGAAACAGCACGTGCCAGTCAGCCACGGGAACCGGCTTTTCGCAGCAATGAACCGGCTTACAATCCTTCTGAAAGCAAGGCTTACGGCCGTTTATTGCAGCCTGCGCCGGAGTCATTCACCTTACAGGAACCGGTTCCTGTCGTGGCACAGCCCGCTAAATCTGCCGCTTCTGTGGCCCGTACACTGGCTGAACCGGCACTGGAATCACACAGTCAGAGTTTCGGACGTGTGCTGACGGTCTGTTCGGCGGAATATGCGTTACTTGAGCGCGGCAAACAACTGGTGCTGCTGTCGTTGCCGGTGGCCGATCGCTGGCTGAAATGGGCACAGCTGACACCGCCGGAAGAAGGGTTACGTCCGCAGCCGCTTTTGATTCCGCTTAAACTGAACGTCAGTAAAGAAGAGGCCGCTGTCATGGCGCGGCATCAGACGTTATTGCAGCATTTTGGTTTAGAAATGCTCAATGAGTCGCATCGTGTGACGGTTCGCGCGGTACCTTTACCATTACGCCAACAAAATTTACAAAAGTTGATACCTGATCTGTTAGGTTACCTTGCTGTTCAGCAGGAGGTGACTTCTGATGCGGTAGCCATGTGGTTTGCCCGCCACTGTGGCTGCGAGCACGAGGTCTGGACGATTTCACAAGCCATACAATTACTCACGGATGTTGAGCGTCTTTGCCCGCAGTTGGTGAAATCGCCTCCGTCCGGACTTCTGCAACCTCTTGATTTACAGCCCGCGCTGGCGGCTTTTAAGCATGACTGACTCTGAAAACAACGCGCTTCCCCCGGCAATCTTTATCATGGGGCCGACCGCATCCGGTAAAACGGCACTGGCGATGTCGCTGATGAACCATCTTCCCGTTGAGTTAGTCAGCGTGGACTCGGCTTTAATCTATCGTGGGATGGACATCGGCACAGCGAAACCGACGGCGGAAGAGCTGGCGCAGGCGCCGCACCGTCTGATCGACATTCTGGATCCGGCCGAGGCTTATTCCGCGGCAGACTTTCGTCGCGACGCATTACGCGAAATGGCTGAAATAACCTCACGCAATAAGATCCCGTTATTGGTAGGTGGGACTATGCTTTATTTCAAGGCATTGCTTGAAGGACTTTCCCCGTTACCACCGGCCGACCCTGAGGTTCGTGAACGTATCGAAAAGCAGGCGGCGGAGCAGGGTTGGGAAGCACTTCATGACCAATTGCGCGAGATAGACCCGGTGGCGGCTATGCGAATTCATCCGAATGATCCGCAGAGACTGTCCAGAGCACTGGAAGTTTTTTTTATTTCGGGTAAAACTTTAACGGAACTGACTAAAATTTCGGGTGAAACATTGCCCTATCGTGTTCATCAGTTTGCGATTGCCCCGACCCGTCGTGAATTATTACATACGCGGATCGAGGAACGTTTTAGTCAGATGTTGTCCAATGGTTTTGAAGACGAAGTCAGAACGCTGATAGCTCGGGGCGATTTGCATACCGATTTGCCTTCTATTCGCTGTGTAGGCTATCGCCAGATGTGGTCATATTTGTCTGGTGAATTCGATTACGATGAAATGGTTTATCGTGGTGTTTGCGCGACACGACAGCTGGCCAAACGTCAGATGACCTGGTTGCGAGGTTGGGAGGGTGTCGAATGGCTCGATTCTGAGAAGCCAGAAGAGGCCTTAAACCGTGTAATTCAGGTTGTTAGTGCATAGGTTGGGTGATTGTGTACAATTGATGAGTACTCAGCGCGCAAATTTTTTATGTGATTTATTTTCGAGCCGATAGGCTCAAAGTTACAAACAACAAACTAATAAGGAAAAGATAGAATGGCTAAGGGGCAATCTTTGCAAGATCCGTTCCTGAACGCATTGCGTCGTGAACGTGTTCCGGTTTCTATTTACTTGGTGAATGGTATTAAGCTGCAAGGCCAGATTGAGTCTTTTGACCAGTTTGTCATTCTGTTAAAAAATACGGTAAGCCAGATGGTGTATAAACACGCTATCTCCACCGTAGTGCCTTCCCGCCCGGTGTCACACCATAGCAATAATCCAGGTTCGGGCAGCACCAACAATTATCACCAAGGTAGTACTCCGTCTGCGCAACAGCCGCAGCAGGAAAACGATGACGCTGAATAAAGCGCAGCGTTGGTCAACCACGAAGGGGTTCATAAGTATTCCGATTATGCTTATGCACCCCCGGCTGGCGAATATTTCCCAAATGAGAGGTCGCAAGCTTGTTTGACCGTTATGAAGCCGGTGAGCAGGCCGTACTGGTTCATATCTATTTCTCGCAAGACAAAGACACGGAAGACCTGAGCGAATTTGAATCGCTGGTTTCTTCTGCAGGTGTAGAGGCGTTGCAAGTCGTCACCGGGAGCCGTAAGGCACCGCACCCAAAATACTTTGTCGGTGAAGGAAAGGCCCAAGAAATCGCAGATGCCGTCAAAGCAACGGGCGCCTCTGTCATCCTGTTTGATCACGCCTTGTCTCCCGGCCAGGAAAGAAACCTGGAAGCCTTATGCGAATGTCGCGTTGTCGACCGCACCGGATTGATATTAGATATTTTTGCCCAGCGGGCCCGAACACACGAAGGTAAGTTACAAGTAGAACTGGCGCAATTACGCCACATTGCTACCCGACTGGTTCGTGGCTGGACGCACCTTGAACGACAGGGCGGCGGTATTGGCGCACGTGGTCCGGGTGAAACCCAGCTCGAAACTGACCGCCGTTTACTGCGAGACAGAATCACTTTAATCCTCAGCCGTCTTGAAAAAGTGGCTAAGCAGCGTGAACAAGGTCGCCGTTCACGCGTTCGTGCGGATATTCCGACGGTGTCTTTGGTTGGATATACCAACGCCGGGAAATCCACACTTTTTAACCGTATTACTCAGGCCGATGTTTATGTGGCCAATCAGTTGTTTGCTACGCTTGATCCTACGCTGCGCCGTATTATGGTCGCAGATGTCGGGGAAACAGTTTTGGCGGACACCGTAGGGTTTATTCGTCACCTGCCCCATGATTTGGTTGCGGCCTTTAAAGCAACGTTGCAGGAAACCCGACAGGCATCTCTGTTATTACATGTTATTGATGCAGCGGACATCCGTGTTCAGGAAAATATTGACGCGGTGAATACGGTGCTGGCAGAGATCGAAGCAGATGAAATTCCTGCGCTGTTAGTGATGAACAAAATAGATATGTTGGATGATTTTGTCCCGCGTATCGACCGCAACGAGGAGAATTTGCCTGTCAGAGTCTGGCTTTCAGCCGTGACAGGTGAAGGCATTCCGTTGCTATTTCAGGCATTAACGGAGCGACTCTCCGGCGAAATCGCGCAGCATGAATTGTGCTTGCCGCCGGAAGCAGGCCGCCTTCGTAGCCGTTTTTACCAGCTTCAGGCAATTGAAAAAGAATGGATTGAAGAGGATGGCAGTATTGGTCTGATGGTGCGAATGCCCATCGTTGACTGGCGCCGCCTCTGCAAACAAGAGCAGGAACTGGAAAGCTTTGTCCGCAACCAGAGCCTGTCTGATTTGGCCTGAAGAACACCAATCATAGAATAATGGAGCTATAACATGGCGTGGAATCAGCCCGGTAATAACGGACAGGACCGCGACCCCTGGGGCAGCAGCAATAATAATAGCGGCAACTCTGGTGGAAATTCTGGTGGAAATAATGACAACAAAGGCGGCCGCAATCAGGGGCCACCTGATC
Organism: Rahnella sp. PAMC25617; assembly: GCF_050606005.1. NCBI lineage: Bacteria > Pseudomonadati > Pseudomonadota > Gammaproteobacteria > Enterobacterales > Yersiniaceae > Rahnella > Rahnella sp. PAMC25617. The sequence continues at coordinate 340,720 of NZ_JBOCUM010000009.1, read as the reverse complement.
TGGATGATATCTTCCGTAAACTCAGCAAAAAGCTGGGCGGTTTCGGTGGAAAAGGTTCAGGCAACAATAACAACAACAGCAATAACAACGGTGCGCCAACCGGTTCCGGTCATGGAATGAGTGGCACCCGGATTGCCGGCATCGCGGTCGCTGCGGTGGTGGTTATTTGGGCTGCGACAGGTTTCTATACCATTAAAGAAGCCGAACGTGGCGTTGTGACCCGTTTTGGTAAGTTCAGCCATCTGGTTGAGCCGGGCCTGAACTGGAAACCGACCTTCATCGACCAGGTACGCGCAGTGAACGTAGAATCGGTACGTGAACTTGCTGCGTCTGGCGTGATGCTGACCTCTGACGAAAACGTGGTACGCGTTGAAATGAACGTGCAGTACCGCGTGACGGATCCTGAAGCTTATCTGTTCAGCGTCGCCAATCCTGACGACAGCCTGAGCCAGGCAACGGACAGCGCATTACGTGGCGTTATCGGCAAATACACGATGGATAAAATCCTGACTGAAGGCCGTACCACGGTGCGTAGCGATACCCAACGTGTACTGGAAGAAACCATTCGTCCGTACAAAATGGGTATCACTATTCAGGACGTTAACTTCCAGACCGCGCGTCCGCCGGAAGAAGTGAAAGCTTCCTTCGATAACGCGATCGCTGCCCGTGAAAGAGAGCAACAGTCTATTCGTGAAGCAGAAGCTTATGCGAACCAGATCCAGCCTCTGGCAAATGGTGAAGCACAACGCTTACTGGAAGACGCAAAAGCCTATAAAGACCGTACTGTTCTGGAAGCACAGGGTGAAGTTGCCCGTTTCTCCAAACTGTTACCTGAATATAAAGCTGCGCCGGAAATTACCCGTGAGCGTCTTTATATCGAGACCATGGAAAAAGTCCTCAGTCACACCCGTAAAGTTCTGGTGAGTGACAAAGGGAATAACCTGATGGTATTACCGCTGGATCAGATGCTGCGTGGCGGCAATGCAGCAGCCAATGACACCAGCAAAAATGATGAATCAGGTTTGTTGCCTTCCGTTCCGGGTTTAACCAGCAGTAATGGCAAAAGCAGTGCCGGTACCAGCAGTTCCCGTTCGTCTGGCAGTGTCATGGACCAGCGCCGTGCAAACGCACAGCGTGACGATACACTTCGCGTAGGGAGAGAATAACAATGCGTAAGTCATTTTTACTTATCGTCGTTGTGGTGCTGGTGGCGCTTTATGCCTCACTGTTTGTCGTTCAGGAAGGTCAGCGCGGGATCGTGCTGCGTTTCGGTAAAGTCCTGCGTGACAGCGATAATAAACCGCTGGTCTATGCGCCGGGCCTGCATTTTAAAGTTCCCTTTGTGGAATCCATTAAAATGCTCGATGCGCGTATTCAGACCATGGACAACCAGGCTGACCGCTTCGTGACCAGCGAGAAGAAAGACTTAATCGTCGATTCTTACCTGAAATGGCGTATCAGTGATTTCAGCCGCTACTACCTGGCAACGGGCGGTGGTGATGTGTCTCAGGCAGAAATTCTGCTGAAACGTAAATTCAGTGACCGTCTGCGTTCTGAAATTGGTCGTCTTGATGTGAAAGACATCGTGACCGATTCCCGTGGCCGTTTGACGCTGGACGTGCGTGATGCGCTGAACACCGGTAGCGTAGGTGATGAACCTGAAGCGACCACTGAAGCTGATGATGCGATTGCCTCTGCGGCCAAACGTGTTGAACAGGAAACCAAAGGCAAACAGCCTGCGGTCAACCCGAACAGCATGGCAGCACTGGGTATTGAAGTGGTGGACGTACGTCTGAAACAAATCAACTTGCCGGAGGAAGTGTCCAGCGCGATTTACGATCGTATGCGCGCTGAGCGTAATGCGGTGGCATTGCGTCACATTTCTCAGGGTAAAGAAGAGGCGACTAAGATTCAGGCAGCGGCGGATTACGAAAGAACCCGTACTGTGGCTGAAGCAGAACGTACAGCCCGTATCACCCGCGGTGAAGGTGATGCCGAAGCGGCGAAACTGTTTGCTGATGCATTCAGCCAGGATCCTGACTTCTACGCATTCATCCGTAGCCTGCGTGCTTACGAGGCCAGCTTCAAGAGCGGTAACGACGTCATGGTGTTGAGCCCTGACAGCGATTTCTTCCGCTTCATGAAGTCTCCTGATCAAAAGAACAAATAATTGCTGATGCAATTTCCAAAAGGCCCTTGACGGGCCTTTTGTCTTTTCTGAAACCGATATAATTTTCCGCAAAGGAAGCACTGAGACACTCAACATGAATTCGACAATTTGGCTGGCGCTGGCGTTAGTTTTGGTTCTTGAAGGTTTGGGGCCGATGCTTTATCCAAAAACATGGAGAAAAATGATCCTCTCACTGGCGAATCTTCCGGACCATGTTTTACGGCGTTTTGGCGGGGGACTTGTGGTGGCAGGCTTCGTTATTTACTACATGTTGCGTAGTCGTCTGGGTGGCTGAGCTTTTGTTACAACCCAGGTGTCACGTCTTGCTGCGACGCGTAGCACGCAATTAAAATTTTTCCCGCAAACGTGTGCTAAAAGTGCTGGAAAGCACAGAATGAGATGTTAGAATCCTTTTTTAAGCAACCTGGTGATTCTTGAGATGGGTAAGAACGTCGTCGTACTCGGCACTCAATGGGGTGATGAAGGGAAAGGCAAGGTCGTAGACCTGCTTACTGAACGGGCTAAATATGTTGTGCGCTATCAGGGCGGTCACAACGCCGGTCACACTCTGGTTATCAACGGTGAAAAAACCGTTCTTCATTTAATTCCTTCTGGCATTCTGCGTGAAAACGTGACCAGCATCATCGGCAACGGTGTTGTTCTGGCGCCTGACGCGTTGATGAAAGAAATGGGCGAACTTGAAGCTCGTGGCATCCCTGTACGCGAACGTCTGTTACTGTCTGAAGCTTGCCCGCTGATCTTGCCTTACCATGTCGCGCTCGACATGGCGCGTGAAAAAGCGCGTGGCGATAAAGCGATCGGCACTACCGGTCGTGGTATCGGCCCGGCTTATGAAGATAAAGTTGCCCGTCGCGGTCTGCGCGTTGGCGATCTCTTCAACAAAGAAACTTTCGCTATCAAGCTGAAAGAAATCATCGATTACCATAACTTCCAGCTGGTTAACTACTACAAAGTAGAAGCCGTTGATTTCCAGAAAACGTTGGATGATGTCCTGGCTATCGCCGACATCCTGACGGCTATGGTTGTTGACGTGTCTGAGCTGCTGGATGGCGCGCGTAAGCGTGGCGACCTGATCATGTTTGAAGGCGCACAAGGTACGCTTCTGGACATCGACCACGGGACTTATCCGTACGTGACCTCTTCCAACACCACCGCTGGCGGCGTCGCTACTGGTTCAGGTATTGGTCCGCGTTACGTTGATTATGTTCTGGGCATCGTTAAAGCTTACTCCACCCGCGTGGGTGCAGGTCCGTTCCCGACTGAACTGTTCGACGAAACTGGCGAGTTCCTGCGTAAGCAAGGTAACGAGTTTGGCGCGACCACTGGCCGTAGCCGTCGTTGTGGCTGGCTGGACATCGTGGCCGTGCGTCGTTCTGTGCAGATCAACTCCCTGTCTGGTTTCTGTCTGACCAAACTGGACGTGCTGGACGGTCTGAAAGAAGTGAAGCTGTGTGTCGGTTACCGTATGCCTGATGGCCGCGAAATGACCACCACTCCGCTGGCTGCTGAAGGCTGGGAAGGTATCGAGCCAATTTACGAAATCATGCCAGGCTGGACCGAAACCACCTTCGGCGTGAAAGAAGTAGAAAACCTGCCACAGGCAGCGTTGAACTACATCAAGCGTATTGAAGAGCTGACAGAAGTGCCGGTTGATATTATCTCTACTGGCCCGGATCGTAGCGAAACCATGATCCTGCGCGACCCGTTTGACGCATAACAGCCTGAGCTGATTGCGTAAAAACGTCATAACCGGGCAAAACTGCCCGGTTTATTTTTTTGTGAATCCCTTCTCTTGTGTACTTTCCATAAACCATCCACTATCTAAATGATTAGCTGCAAAGTTCGCGGCTGGTTTATCATCAAAGTGTCATAATAAACAATCATCTTCACCCTGTTGGCATGGCTGACGTGGAAAGACCGGGTAAATAGCTACCCAGAGGTATGTGTGCAGTTAACGAGTTTTACTGATTATGGTTTGAGAGCGTTGATTTATATGGCTTCGTTGCCGGATGATCAGATGACCAATATTTCGCAGGTCACCGAGGTTTACGGTGTATCGCGCAACCACATGGTGAAAATCATTAATCAGTTGAGCCGTGCTGGCCTGGTGACTGCCGTTCGCGGAAAGAACGGAGGGATCAAACTGGGCAAGCCCGCAGAGACCATTCGCATTGGCGACGTGGTGCGCGAACTGGAACCTCTTTCGCTGGTCAATTGCGCCAGCGACTTTTGTCATATCACGCCTGCATGCCGGCTAAAACAAGTCCTGCACACTGCTGTAGAACATTTTCTTGATGAGCTGAATCAGTACACTTTGGCCGATATGGTCAAAGACAACTCAACGCTCTACAAATTATTGCTTGTTGAATGAAAGACTTTCAACAAACTGCTGATGACAACGGAGGAACCGCTATGTCACATGATCCATTCCTGGAACGAGAAGCAGAAAAATACGAATCACCTATTCCCAGCCGTGAATTCATTCTGGAACATCTCGCGAAACGTGAAACCCCAGCCAGCCGGGAAGAAATCGGTAACGAACTGAATCTGTCCGGAGAAGAAGCGCTGGAAGCCCTGCGCCGTCGTCTGCGCGCGATGGAACGTGATGGCCAGTTAGTCTTCACCCGCCGTCAGTGCTACGCGCTGCCGGAGCGTCTGGACTTGCTGAAAGGCACGGTTATCGGCCATCGCGATGGTTACGGATTCCTGCGCCTCGAAGGCGTGAAGAAAGACGATGTCTATCTTTCTGCCGAACAAATGAAAATGTGCATCCACGGCGACGTGGTTCTGGCACAGCCGGTCGGCACCGACCGTAAAGGCCGCCGTGAAGCGCGCATTGTGCGTGTTCTGGTGCCGAAAACCAGCCAGATTGTTGGCCGTTACTTTACTGATGCCGGTGCCGGTTTTGTGGTGCCTGACGACAGTCGTCTGAGCTTTGACATCCTGATCCCGGCCGACGCCATTAACGGTGCGCGCATGGGTTATATGGTTGTTGTTGAACTGACTCAGCGTCCGACCCGCCGGACCAAAGCGGTGGGTAAAATCGTTGAAGTCCTCGGCGATAAGATGGGTACCAGCATGGCGGTAGATATCGCGCTGCGCACCCATGAAATTCCGCACGTCTGGCCGCCACAGGTTCTGAAACAGGTCGAAGATCTGAGCGAACAGGTGCCGGAAGAAGCGAAAAAAGGCCGTGTCGATTTACGCAGCCTGCCGCTGGTTACCATTGACGGTGAAGACGCGCGTGACTTCGATGACGCCGTGTACTGCGAGAAAAAACGCGGCGGTGGCTGGCGCCTGTGGGTCGCCATCGCCGACGTGAGCTATTACGTCCGTCACGGCACCGCGCTGGACGACGAAGCACGCAGCCGCGCGACGTCCGTTTACTTCCCGTCGCAGGTTGTCCCGATGCTGCCGGAAGTGCTGTCCAATGGCCTGTGCTCCCTGAATCCGCAGGTAGACCGCCTGTGTATGGTCTGTGAGATGACTATCTCCGCGCAGGGCAAACTGACCAGCTCTAAATTCTACGAAGCGGTGATGAGCTCCCACGCGCGTCTGACGTACAACAAAGTCTGGCGCATCATCGAAGGCGATCCGGAACTGCGCGAGCAGTATTCGCCGCTGGTTAAGCATTTGCTTGAACTGCACACCATGTACAAAGTGCTGGATCAGGCGCGTGCAGAACGTGGCGGTATCGCATTCGAAACCGAAGAAGCGAAATTCATCTTCAATGCCGAGCGCCGTATCGAACGTGTCGAACCGACCGTGCGTAACGACGCCCACAAACTGATTGAAGAATGCATGATCCTGGCGAACATTGCTGCGGCGCGTTTTGTTGAAAAACATAATGAACCGGCGCTGTTCCGTGTGCATGACCGTCCAAGTGATGACCATATTTCTGCGCTAAAAAGCGTGCTGGGCGAACTGGGTCTGGTGATGGGCGGTGGCATGAAACCTGAGCCGAAAGATTACGCTCAGATCATGGATGAACTGGCCGATCGTCCTGACCGCGAAATGCTGCAAACCATGTTGCTGCGTTCGATGAAACAGGCGATTTACGATCCGGAAAACCGTGGCCACTTTGGTCTGGCGTTACAATCTTACGGACACTTCACTTCACCAATCCGTCGTTATCCGGATCTGGCGCTGCACCGTGCGATCAAGTACCTGCTGGCGAAAGAGCACGGCACGTTGAAAGATCGCTGGACGCCAACCGGCGGCTGGCACAGTGATTACGAAGACATGTTGCAGTTAGGCGAGCATTGTTCGATGGCAGAACGCCGTGCGGACGAAGCGACCCGTAACGTGGCGGACTGGCTGAAATGTGACTTTATGCAGGATCACGTGGGTGAAGTCTTCACCGGCATCATCGCCAGCGTGACCGGCTTCGGCTTCTTCGTGCGCCTCAACGATCTGTTCATCGACGGGCTGGTGCATGTGTCCTCGCTCGACAACGATTACTACCGCTACGATAACATCGGCCAGCGTCTGGTCGGCGAGTCTTCCGGTGCCGTTTACCGCCTCGGCGATACCGTCGAAATCCGTGTTGAAGCCGTGCATATGGACGAGCGTAAAATCGATTTCGCGCTGGTTTCCAGCACCCGTAAAGCGCGTGGTGAAGGTAAAACCGCCCGTGATCGCGCTAAAAAAGGCGGCGAGCGTTCTATGCGTTCCGCAGCACCGGCCAACGCCGGCCGTCGTCGCACCGGTAAGAAAAACGTGAACTTTGAGCCGGACAGCGCCTTCCGCAAAGATGACGTGAAACCCGCCAAGCCGAAGAAAGAGAAAGCGGTAAGCGCGGTCGGTAAAGACGGCAAGCCGAAGAAAGCTAAAAAGCCTTCTGATAAAACAGCAAAAATTGCTGCGGCAACCAGAGCCAAACGCGCGAAGAAAAAGTCAGCAGAAAGCTAAGCCAGACGGGCTGGTATTCTACCCGAAAGCATTCAGGTTGCAGGAAGGCGGCAAACGAAGGAATCCCGATGAGCTTACTCAGGTAAGTGATTCGGGTGACTGAGTGCCGCCAACGCATCTGCAGCATGAATGATGAAGGGTATGATAGAATCGCCCGCAATCCCTGTTAACTTGCGGACAGCTTGCTGTCCGCAAGTCTATTTTAAAGAGCATCATGAGCGAAATTATCTACGGTATCCATTCCGTTAAAGCCTTACTCGATAACGATCCGCAACGCTTTCTGGAAGTCTTCATCCTGAAAGGCCGCGATGATAAACGCCTGAAACCGCTGATCGACGAGCTGGAAGCCAGCGGTATTGTGATCCAGGTGGCGAGCCGCCAGTGGCTGGATGATAAATCCGAAGGCGCCGTGCATCAGGGCATCATTGCGCGCGTGCGTGAAGGTCGTCAGTATCAGGAAAACGACCTGCCTGCATTACTGGAAAGCCTCGATTGTCCGTTCCTGCTGGTTCTGGACGGCGTCACCGATCCGCATAACCTGGGCGCTTGTCTGCGTACTGCGGATGCAGCCGGTGTTCACGCGGTGATCGTCCCGCGCGACCGTTCTGCCAAACTGAATGCGACCGCCAAAAAAGTCGCCAGCGGCGCAGCTGAAAACGTGCCGTTGATCAACGTGACCAATCTGGCGCGTACTTTGCGCGTGTTGCAGGAACACAATGTCTGGATCGTCGGTACCGCCGGTGAAGCCGATCACGATCTGTTCCAGAGCAAAATGACCGGCCCGATGGCGTTGGTGATGGGCGCAGAGGGCGAAGGTATGCGCCGTCTGACCCGCGAACATTGCGACGAGCTGATCAGCATCCCGATGGCGGGCAGCGTGTCTTCCCTGAACGTTTCTGTCGCGACCGGCGTTTGCCTGTTCGAAGCGGTACGCCAGCGTGGTCTGAAGAAAAGCTGATTTCTGCTTTCTCAGCTGTTGATTAAACGGGAGCCTCAGGGCTCCCGTTTGCATTTCTGCCTTTGTGATCTGCCCGTCTGTTAATTCCCCGATTTTTACCATACTTAGGCCATATCCTTTTAACGGGGAGCAGGCGATGAACTGGGAAACACATCGGGTTTTTAATCAGCCCAAGCCACTGAGTAACAGTAACTTATTCCTTTCCGATACTCCGCTGCGCGAAGCGGTTTCCCGTCAGCAGGCGGGATGGGATGCTGATGTGCTGGCGTCGCTCGGGCAGCAGTTAGGCTCTGCGGAATCGCTGGAGCTGGGCAGGCTGGCGAATACCAATCCACCGGAGCTTTTACGTTATGACTCCTGCGGTGAGCGTCTGGACGACGTTCGTTTTCATCCCGCCTGGCATCTGCTGATGCAGGGGCTGATCGCCAACCGTGTGCATAATTTGCCGTGGCAGGAAGATGCGCGTATCGGTTCGGCAGTAGCCCGTGCAGCGCGATTTATTCTTCACGGTCAGGTTGAAGCGGGAACGTTATGCCCGGTGACCATGACATTCGGCGCGATCCCGTTGCTGCAAAAAACGCTGCCGCCGGAATTCAGAGGCTGGCTGAAACCGCTGTTATCCGATCGTTATGATCCGCATCTGCAATCCGGCGACCAGAAGAAAGGCGTGCTGATCGGCATGGGCATGACCGAGAAGCAGGGTGGCTCTGATGTCCTCAGCAACACCACGCGGGCGATGGCGCTCGAGGGGCGCGGCAGTGGAAAGCCTTATCATCTGCTCGGTCATAAATGGTTTTTCTCTGTGCCGCAAAGCGACGCGCATCTGGTACTGGCGCAGACTGATGGCGGACTTTCCTGTTTCTTTATGCCGAGAGTTTTGCCAGACGGAACACGCAATGCGATCCGCATTGAGCGGCTGAAAGACAAACTGGGTAACCGTTCGAACGCCAGCAGCGAAGTGGAGTTTCAGAATGCCACCGGCTGGCTGCTGGGCGAAGAGGGCGAGGGCATCCGCCATATCCTGAAAATGGGCGGTCATACGCGCTTTGACTGCGCGCTGGGCAGCCACGCCATGATGCGCCGGGCGTTGTCGGTAGCGCTTTACCACGCCTTCCAGCGGCAGGTTTTTGGTAAACCTCTTATTGAACAACCGCTGATGCGTCAGACGCTGAGCCGGATGGCGCTGTTGCTGGAAGGGCAGACGATGTTGCTGATGCGTCTGGCTGCGGCGTCTGGCGCGCACGATAATCCGGCAGAACAGCTGCTGTGCCGGTTGCTGACACCTGCCGCCAAATTTGAAGTGTGCCGTCAGGGAATGCCGTTTGTGGCTGAGGCTATGGAGGTGTTGGGCGGGATTGGATATTGCGAAGACAGCGAGTTGCCGCGTTTGTATCGTGAAATGCCGGTCAACAGCATCTGGGAAGGCTCGGGGAATGTGATGTGTCTGGATGTGCTGCGCACGTTCAAAAAACTGCCCGCCAGCGGAGAAATGCTGCAACAGGTCTTGTATCAGGCTCGCGGCCAAAACCGTATATTTGACCGCGCCTCCCGTCAGTTTTTACAACGTCTGCGTACAGCGGAAGAAGCGCACGGGCGCTGGCTGACCGGTCAGCTGTTCAACCTGATGACGGCAACACAGATGCTGGAATTTGCTTCGCCACCGGTGGCGGACGCCTGGTGCAGAATGGTGCTCGATCCGCGCGGCGAAACGCAGTTGCCGGAACGTTTGTGCCAGCTGTTGCTTAACCGCGCGATCGGCGCTGAATAATCAGCGGTAGAGTGTGGCCTGTGAATACCAGCGGCCGGGAATAATGGTTTCGCTGTTAAACATGATCACGTAGTAATGCGCACCCGCAGCATCGGCGCGGCGCTGAACTTCTGCTTCTGCATCCATCGGGCTGCCAATCACATCGACCGTGATGCTGCCAATTTTGGTGAGTGTGGACGTCTGCGCACGGGTTATTTCCTGCGCTTTGGCTGTCACGGCGGGCGGAGGAACCGGCGTGGTGTGCATCAGATTACTGCAACCGCTTAACGCAACGAGTAACAGTAACACAGCGGAGATTCGGAGGGATTTCATCGTGATATCCGGTAAAAGGGCGATACCCTGAAGTGTAGCCCTTTCACCGGTCTGCTGGCGAGTCCGCGCGGTGTTTATTGCCGCGCAATTCACGGCTTAACGTTCTGAAATTTTGAAGACGCTGACCAGTTTTGAGAGGTGTCGCCCTTGTTCGCTGAGCGCCGCGGCAGTCTGCTGTGAGTTTTCGACCAGAGTGGCGTTCTCCTGTGTAGCTTTGCCAATCTGCATAATGGCGATATTCACCTGCGAAATGCCGGAGGATTGTTCGTGCGACGCCACATCGATATCGCTCATCAGCACTTTCACCTGACGGATCCCCTGCAATATGTTGCTCATATTCGCCTGCGTTTTAGCAGCACTCTGATGCCCGTCTTCGACTTTGCTCAGGGAATCGGCGACCAGATTTTCAATCTCTTTAACCGCATTAGAACTGCGCTGCGCCAGTGCCCGGACTTCCGAGGCGACCACCGCAAAGCCACGACCATGTTCACCGGCTCTGGCGGCTTCTACGGCGGCGTTCAGCGCCAGAATATTGGTCTGGAAGGCGATGCCTTCGATAACTGTGGTGATATCCGCGATGCGCGTTGAGGCGTGCTTAATGGCCTCCATGCTTTCAACCGACTGATTCACCGCATCAGCGCCAACGGTGGCGGCTTTGTCGGTCTGCTGCACCAGCTGAGTCGCCTGCGTGGCGTTATCCGCCGTATTCTGCACAGTAGCGGTGATCTGCTCCATGCTGGCGGACGTTTCTTCCAGGCTGCTGGCCTGCGTGCCGATCTGCTGATTGATCTGCTCGCTGTCGTGCGCCAGTCCTTGCGTGTTGAGCATGATTTCAGACGAAACCTGCCGTACCTCGCCGACAATTTTTTCCAGCCCGTGACCAATACCGTCTATCGCATGCATCAGCGCACCAATTTCATCTACGCGCTGCGTTTGTGCCCGTGCGCGCAGGTCACCACTGGCATATTGCTGCGCGATACTCACGACGTCGCTGAGCGGGCGGCTGACCAGCTTGCGCGTCAGCCAGATGAACAGCGCGGCGAAACAGGCCAGCGCCAGCAGGCTGATCAGCAGGAAGTGATTACGCGTACTGTTCACCTGCTCCATCAGGCTGTCTTTATCCGTGCTGCCGACCACGACCCAGTGCCACGCGGGAACATTCGCGTAGACCATAAATTGCTGGTGATGAGTGGCCGTGTCTGTGTACTCGCGCTGGCCTTTCGGCTGCGCCATCACCTGTTGCAGTTCGCCTTCAGGCCACGCTGGCGTTTTTCCTTCATCAGTGGAATGCACCAGATATTTACCGAGATCTTTACCGGGTGCGCTGTTGAGCACAAAGAAATAGCCTTTCTCGCCAATGCGTTTGGAGAGGATTTTCTGACGCATGTCGGCATATTCCTGCGTGATATCCACACCCACGAACAAAATCCCAATGACGCTGCCCTGCGCATCGCGCACCGGCTGATATTTGGTGATGTATTTTTTGCCAAACAGCGTGGTCAGCCCGCTGAAAGATTGCCCTGCCATAATTTGCGCATAAGCGGGGCTGGTATTGTCGAGCAGGGTGCCGATAGCGCGGTTGCCGTCTTGTTTTTTCAGCGAAGTCGTCACGCGGATAAAGTCATCGCCACGGCGTGCAAATACGGTGGAAATTGCGCCGGTGCGGGCCAGAAAGTCATCGGGAATTTTGCTGTCGAGATTTAGCGGCAACCCGCCGGCTTTAATGACCGGTGCAGATTGTTCACCGACCATTACCGGACTGGTGGTATCCAGCTCGAAATCTGACGGCAGGAAATGGCTGAACAACCGCGTGTAGCTGTCCACTTCGGCATTCAGACTGGCGTTGTACATTTCAATCATGTCCACCACACCGGTGACCTGCTCTGAAATGGCGTTGACGGCAAGTGTATTCACCTGCCTTCCGGCTGAGTGAGTCAGTGACAAAGTGAAAATAATAAACAACGAGCCGACCAGCAAAGAGGCAATGCTGGCCAGTTTTGCGCCAATGCTCCAGCGGTGAAAGGCGCGTTTTGATGACGTTTTCATGGGATTTTTCCGTTAGCTTCTGATAGCGCACTAACGGCGAAAAACAGGAAAGGATTAATGATCAAATGTAACTGGTTATTTCAATAAAAATTGATCTGAATCAATGAAATGATAGTGAATATATGAATTTTAATTAAAGCCAGTGGTACTGAAAATCAGAATTGAGCATAACGGGTTATAAATTATACGAAAAAGGGAGTGGTCGCCGGTTTGCAGACCCGTAGAATGTCAGAACACAGTAACGCCATATATTTTTCTAAATGCGCAGGGGAATTCACGATGGTAGAGATGCACGAAGAAACTGTTGAGGGGATCCAGGTGATCCACGCAGTACCCGCCGGGCAGTATCAGCAACAGCTCCCGACGATTTTTTTCTATCACGGTTTTCTGTCATCCAAAGAAATTTATTCCTATTTCGGTTACACGCTGGCAAAAGCGGGTTTTCGCGTGATCTTGCCTGATGCATTAATGCACGGTGCCCGCGCAGAAAAAAATGAGGCCAGAACCGTGGCGAATTTCTGGGGCATTTTGCAAAATAACATCGATGAGCTGGCAATACTTAAAGAGGTGTTTGTCGGACGCGGTCTGGCAGACCCGCAGCGTTTAGGCGTCGGCGGTGTCTCGATGGGCGGAATGACCACCATGGCGGCGCTGGTGAAATTCCCGTGGGTGAAAGTGGCGGCGAACCTGATGGGCTCAGGTTATTTCACCCGTCTATCGCACCACCTTTTCCCTGCTTACAACGCCGGGGACATCGTATCGCGTGATGTGTTCGAACGCGAAGTCGCCCCTTTACTCAGTCTGGATATCGGCGGAAAAGCGGCGTTAATCGCCGATGTTCCGTTGTTTGTCTGGCATGGCGAAGAAGATGATGTCGTCCCCTTTGCTGAAAGCCAGCGGTTGCGGCAGGAACTGGCAGAAAGCGGCGCGGATGCCAATCTGACCTTTATTTCTGAAGCGGGCGCGAAGCATAAAGTCTCGGTTCATGCGCTGGCAGAAGCTACGACATTCTTCGCAGCGAAGCTGTAGAGAAATTAATCTGCCTTTCTCCTTGAGTTTCCCACAGGCTGTACATATAATTGCGCGTCATTTTTTCGACCGCACACAAACACGTTCCTTGCTTCCATGGGCCGCGGTTGACCCTGACAGGAGGCTGAATAATCCGTAAGGAGCAATTCGATGCGTCATTACGAAATCGTTTTTATGGTTCACCCTGACCAAAGCGAACAGGTTCCGGGCATGATCGAGCGTTACAGTGCAGTAATCACTAACGCTGCTGGTCAGATTCACCGTCTGGAAGACTGGGGCCGCCGTCAACTGGCTTACCCGATCAACAAACTGCACAAAGCTCACTACGTTCTGCTGAACGTTGAAGCTCCGCAGGAAGCGATCGATGAGCTGGAAACTAACTTCCGCTTCAACGACGCCGTTATCCGTAGCATGGTTATGCGTACTAAACACGCGGTAACTGAAGCATCTCCAATGGTTAAAGCTAAAGACGAGCGCCGTGATCGCCGCGAAGATTTTGCTGAAGCTAACGATGATGCTGAAGCTGGGGATTCTGAAGAGTAATTGCCGTGACGGCGAATCGTCTGGTGTTGTCCGGCACAGTGTGCAAGACCCCCATTCGTAAAGTCAGTCCTTCGGGCATTCCACACTGCCAGTTTGTGCTAGAACACAAATCCTCGCAGCAGGAAGCCGGATTTAACCGACAAGCATGGTGCAGAATGCCAGTGGTTGTCAGTGGACAAGCGTCACAAGCATTAACTCACAGTTTAACGGTCGGCACGCAACTCACTGTTACCGGATTCATTAGCTGCCATCAAGGGCGCAATGGACTGAATAAAGTGGTGTTACATGCCGAGCAGATTGATTTGATAGATACTGGAGACTAGCCTAATGGCACGTTATTTCCGTCGTCGCAAGTTCTGCCGTTTCACCGCGGAAGGCGTTGTAGAGATTGATTACAAAGACATCGCTACACTGAAAAACTACATTACCGAAAGCGGTAAAATTGTCCCGAGCCGTATTACCGGTACTCGTGCAAAATACCAGCGTCAGCTCGCTCGTTGCATCAAGCGCGCTCGCTACCTTTCATTGTTGCCATACACTGATCGTCATCAGTAATCGGCCACTGTCTATTAACGACTTTGAGAGGATAAAGTAATGCAAGTTATTCTGCTTGATAAAGTAGCAAACCTGGGCAGCCTGGGTGATCAAGTTAACGTTAAAGCGGGCTACGCTCGTAACTTCCTGGTACCACAGGGCAAAGCTGTTCCTGCTACCAAGAAAAACGTTGAGTTCTTCGAAGCGCGTCGTGCAGAACTGGAAGCCAAACTGGCTGACGTTCTGAACGCTGCTGAAGCTCGCGCAACTAAAATCAACGAACTGGGTTCAGTAACCATCGCGTCTAAATCAGGCGACGAAGGCAAACTGTTCGGCTCTATCGGTACTCGCGATATCGCTGATGCAGTAACTGCTGCTGGCGTTGAAGTTGCTAAAAGCGAAGTTCGTTTGCCGAATGGCGTTCTGCGTACCACTGGTGAACACGAAGTTGAGTTCCAGGTACACAGCGACGTATTCGCTAAACTGAACGTAGTTGTGGTTGCTGAAGCGTAATAGCGCTGAAGTAAACCTGTGAAACGCCGGCCATGTGCCGGCGTTTTGCTTTTCTGCGTTTGGGAAAGCGGAAAGGAAAGGTATCGCCTGAAAATCGGGATCAGTTACTGCGCTGGAAACTACCGTCCGGCTGGCGGGTAAATGTCACCGTAACGTTTTGATCGGTTGTCACCTGCAAAGCAGTGACCACGCCCTGTGCATCACGTTGAATTTTCACTTCCTGCCCGGTCTTCAGGGTACTCAGCGGTTTTTCTGCGCCTTCAACCCTTGCCATCGAAAACACATCATTGACCGCCATATTGTTATCGCGGAATAACTGCGCCAGCGTCTGACCGGATTGCACCTGATAACTGCGCCATGCGCCGCTGTTGTCATTACTTTGCGGCGAAACAGGATCCGGCTGTGCCATCTGCGTGGTGCGACCCTGATCGTTACGCAAATCGGCCTGCATCGGGATGCTGGTCGGTTGTTGCGGCTGCGCAGGGGCATAGGTATTTTCAGGCGTGTAAGGCCACAGCAGTGCCAGAAGGATCACCAGTACCGCAAGAATAATGCCGCGGCGATGCGCATAAGGCAGTGGCGACATCCACTGGAAATCGTCGCTCAGATGCCAGATTTTATTGAGCAGTGTTTTGCCCCGGCTGACCGCCGGCTTTTCAGTTTCAGCGGTGACGCCGTCCTGAATTTCGCTTTCACTTTCGCTCTTTGCTGACGTGTCTCGCAATGGCCTTTTCATAATGGCAATCCAGGATCTCAACATGGGTTGATAAATACGGATGGCTTTCCTTCTCCTGGGCGGGATTCTGCCCATGACGACCTCTCTTGTTAACTGTCGCAATTTCTACTGGCTGTTGCTGCCTAGTATAGCTGTTTAACTGCTTGATGCGGAAAGGGACAAAGCACAAATATCACCCAAACGATGTGCTAAATGGCGTCAAATGCGAAAAATTTCCCGAAAAGAGGAAGGAACTGCGCCTGCCGTCATGTTGCCTCACAGAGGATTTTACCCAAAAGCCTTGCGCTGCTATGCTGCGCCTTCGACATTTTTAAGAGCTAAGGAAATTTCATGACTACCCCTTCATTTGACAGCGTAGAAGCGCAGGCAAGTTACGGTATCGGCCTGCAGGTCGGTCAACAGTTGCAGGAATCAGGTTTGCAGGGCTTAGAGCCTGACGCACTGCTGGCAGGCTTACGCGACGCGCTGGAAGGGAATACGCCAGCCGTTCCTGTTGATGTGGTTCACCGCGCACTGCGTGAAGTCCACGAACGTGCTGATGCTGTCCGTCGTGAACGTCAGGAAGCTCTGGCTGTTCAGGGTCAGGAATTCCTGGCTGCAAATGCACAGCGCGAAGGCGTGAGCAGCACCGAGTCCGGTCTGCAATTCTCTGTTATCACTCAGGGCGAAGGCACCATCCCGGGCCGTCAGGACCGTGTACGCGTTCACTACACCGGTAAACTGATCGACGGCACCGTGTTCGACAGCTCCGTACAACGTGGCGAACCGGCTGAATTCCCGGTTAACGGCGTGATCGCAGGCTGGATCGAAGCACTGACCCTGATGCCAGTCGGTTCTAAATGGGAGTTGTACATCCCTCATAACCTGGCTTACGGCGAACGTGGTGCGGGTGCCTCCATCCCTCCATACAGCGCGCTTATCTTTGAAGTTGAGCTGCTGGAAATTCTGTAATTCTTTTCAGAATACAGAAACAAGAAAGGGCGCATATGCGCCCTTTTTTACGTCTGAATCTCAGATTATTTTTGTAAATCGACCTGATAAATTTCGAAACCGATGGCATCCGGACCTTTAGCCGTCATCGGATACTGGGCGTGGGTTTTGATGAAGTTTGCCGCTTTATCGCCAGGCGATGTTTCGAAACGAATGTCCAGAGGCTGGGATGCTTTAATCGGTGCCAGCTTCCAGTTGTTATCAGCGGTTGGCGTGACTGCGCCCGCTTTTTTCGTTTCGGCACTGATATAGGCCGCGACCACGGAACGGTTTTCATCCGGTGAAGCAAAGGCGATGTGCTTATCGCCGGTGCCCGCGAATTTTCCACCGTACGCGCGGTAGTTATTCGTGGCGACCAGGAAGGTCGCTTTAAGGTCAATCGGCTTACCGTTGTAGGTCAGGTTTTTGATGCGTTCCGCGTCTTTATTAATCAGCGTACATTCACCGTCGAATTTCGCAGGCTGGCTGACATCAATCTGATAATTCACGCCATCGATGACGTCGAAATTATAGGTACGGAAACCATCCCAGTTAATCAGTGACTGCGGTTTGGTGCTGTTGACGTCAATCTGATTAAACTGGCCGGCGGAGCATTCCAGCCAGTCTTTGACTTCCTGACCGGTGACTTTCATCACCACCAGCGTATTCGGATACAGATACAAATCGGCCGCATTACGGAAAGTCAGTTCGCCTTTTTCTACTTCCACAAAGCTGGCCGGATCGTTTTTACGACCGCCGACTTTAAACGGCGCTGCCGCAGAAAGCACAGGCAAATCGGCTAAATCCGGATCGCCCTGAATGAAATGCTCGGTATAGGCTTTTTGCGCGTTATTGACGATTTGCACCGTCGGATCATCCTGAACCAGCGCCAGATAGCTGTACATGTTGTCGTTAGATTTACCGATCGGCTTGCTGACAAACTCGCGAGTGGCGTCATGTGACGGCGCCAGAACTTTAACTAAGTCCTGATCTTCCACCGCCAGTGATTTCTTCTGCTCTTTGTCGTAAATCGGGCGCGCTTCGGCTTTGGCTGTCTCGACCTTCCAGTTACCACCGTCGTTACTGAGCACCATATCGACGACGCCCAGATGGTCGCCCCACATGCCCGGCATCACGGCAGGAACGCCATTCAGCGTACCTTGTTTTATGTCCGCGCCTTTGATACTGGCGAATTCCTCACTCGGGAAAACGGCGTGCGCATGGCCAAACATAATGGCGTCGATGCCTTTTACCTGGCTCAGATAATAGACCGAGTTTTCCGCCATGGTTTTGTACGGATCGCCCGACAGGCCGGAGTGCGGAATGGCGACAATAATATCGGCGCCTTGTTTGCGCATTTCCGGTATCCACTTTTTAGCCGTCTCGGTGATATCCGCGACGGTCACTTTGCCCTGCAAATTGGCTTTGTCCCAGACCATGATTTGCGGCGGCACAAAACCGATATAGCCGATGCGCAGATTATGGGTTTTACCGTCGCGGTCTTTGACTGCGTTATCGGTGATCAGGAACGGCGTGAACAGCGGTTTCCCGGTTTTATCATCAATCACGTTGGCGTTCACGTAAGGGAATTTCGCCCCGGCCAGTGCTTTTTTCAGGTAATCCAGGCCATAGTTAAATTCGTGATTGCCCAGGTTACCGACCGCGTAATTCAGCGTATTCATCGCCAGATACACCGGATGAACGTCGCCCTGTTTCAGGCCTTTCGCCGCCATGTAATCGCCCAGCGGGCTGCCCTGAATGATGTCACCGTTATCGACTAACACTGAGTTGGTGACTTCGTTACGCGCCGCGTGGATCAGGCTGGCGGTGCGAACCAGACCGAATTTATCGGTCGGTTTATCTTTGTAGTAGTCGAAGTCCATCATGTTGCTGTGAAGATCCGTGGTTTCCATGATGCGCAGATCCACCTGTGACGCCTGAACGGATGCCGCCGTCAGTGTCGCCAGCAGGGATAACGTCAGATGACGCTTATTCATTGCCTTGCCTCCAGAGAAAGGGATGATGCCCGGAAAAGAAAAACCGGATATGTATCTCAAAATTTGCTGAGAATGTAATCAGTTGTCATAAATAAATGTGAGATGTAACGGCTTTATGACGCGTTAACATGACGGGATGGCTATTCGCGGCAAAAAAAACTAGGCTTGAGGAATGAGAATCAAAGCACTGAGGTAAAAGATGTTAGAGCAAATTTGTCAGTTAGCGCGCGACGCAGGCGATGCGATCATGGCTGTATACGATGGCGAACAGCCGCTCGATGCGCGTCATAAACAGGATGACTCGCCGGTGACCGCCGCCGATATCGCAGCACACAATGTGATTAAAGCAGGTCTGAAAGTACTGGATCCACAAACGCCGATGCTGTCGGAAGAAGATCCGCAAAGCTGGAGCGAACGCCAAAACTGGACGCGCTACTGGCTGGTCGATCCGCTGGATGGCACCAAAGAATTCCTCAAGCGTAATGGTGAATTCACGGTAAATATCGCGCTGATTGAAGACGGTATTCCGGTGCTGGGTGTGGTGTACGTGCCGGTGACCAAAGTGATGTACAGCGCGGCAGAAGGCAAAGCCTGGAAGGAAGAGCAGGGCGCGCGTCAGCAGATTGAAGTGAAAGAAGCGCATCCGCCGCTGGTAGTGGTCAGCCGTTCGCATTTCAGCAATGACCCTGAATTGCAGGATTACCTCGCACAGCTTGGTGAGCATCAGACGGTAGCGATTGGTTCATCGCTGAAATTCTGTCTGGTCGCAGAAGGCGCGGCGCAACTTTATCCGCGCTTCGGGCCAACCAACATCTGGGATACCGGAGCAGGGCACGCGGTTGCGCTGGCCGCTGGCGCACAGGTGCATGACTGGAAAGGTCAGACGCTGACCTACACCCCGCGTGAATCCTTCCTCAATCCGGGCTTCCGCGTCTCTTTATTCTGATGTCATCCCCGGTTTTGCGACCGGGGATTTCGCGTTTTATTCTTTGACCAGCTTATCTACCAGCGTAATCACCTGCTGAACTTCCTGCGGTGACAACTGGCCATCTTTGGCGAATTTAATTACCCCGTTTTTATCCAGCACCACCACCGCTGAACTTTCCGGTTGCAGTTCCCAGGCCTTTTTTACCGTGCCGTTGCTGTCGACAATTATCTGCGACCACGGGAATTCACGTTTGCCGCTTTCAATGCTTTTACGCACAAACATGCCGGTGCCGATAATGGCGTCGTCGGTATTAATGATGGTGGTCGTCTGATAACGATCATGCGGCAAATTTGCGGCTCTGATGGCGGTGATCAGCGGTTCATTCAACGCCTTGGCGCTACTTCTGCCCGCCATGTGCTGCACGATACGCACTTTTCCCGGCAGCTTCGCGCTGTTCCATTTGTTGTAACTGAAGGTGTCATTAACGTCATTCAGTTCGCCTTTGTCGTCTACGCCAACCGGAGCCAGGCGCTGGCCGACGGTAAAATTGTGGGCGGAAGCGAAAAACGAAAATGTCACAAAAGTGATCACAAAAAGACTTCTTAAAAGCATAGATTCTCCGGGGCACAAATGAACGGTTCAGCCAATCATAGGATCGCTGAAGTGGTCTGTCCTGTTGAGATGTTAAAATTGTGTTGCTGGTTACAAAATTGCCACATAAAGCAGGGTTATACTGCTACAGAACGTCAAGACTTAAGACAATACTGAAAAGCAATGTAAAAGCAGTTAAATCCACTGGCAATACCTGACTGCCCTGCTATGTTATAAGTCTCTTCACTGCACTACACTTTTTGGTCCCGGTATCTGTCGCCTTGCGACGTGGCCGGTACATGCAGTGATTTAACGGAGTAAAAGAGAAAAATGAGAATCTTCCAGCGTTACAATCCGATGAAAGTCGCAAAGTACGTTAAGACACTGTTTCGTGGACGTTTGTATATCAAGGACGTCGGCGCATTTGAATTCGACCAAGGCAAAATCCTGTTGCCAAAGGTACGCGATAAGCGCCACTTTAGCGTGATGTCTGAAGTTAACCGGCAGGTTACGCATTTACAGGCAGAAATGGGTTAAACGCCCTGCGCGTTGTCGCTGCCACTTTGCAGCTTGCGCAAAAAAACGGCCCCGATGGGGCCGTTAGTGTTTTCAGAATCCGGGACTTTTTACTGAAGATCTGTTTACAAGATTTGTTTACAAGATCTGTGTACTGAAGAGCCGCTTACAGAGGAACCCGATTACTGAGCCTGAGCCTTCTGCTCATCTTTAATTTCTTGCGGCGTTTTCGGCAGCAACGGTGTTGCAGGCTGATCGACAATTCGCGTGACCAGTAGCTGATCAATCTTATAGCTGTCGATATCCACCACTTCAAATTTGTAGCCGGAGAATTTCACGAAGTCCGTACGTTTCGGGATTTTACGCAACATAAACATCATGAAGCCGCCGATGGTTTCGTAGTTGCCGGACTGCGGAAATTCTTCGATATGCAGCACGCGCATCACGTCTTCGATTGGCGTACCGCCTTCAATCAGCCATGAATGCTCGTCACGTGCCACAATCTGTTCTTCCATACCCTGACCGACCAGGTCGCCCATCAGCGTCGTCATCACGTCATTGAGCGTGATAATACCGACCACCAGCGCATACTCGTTCAGGATAACGGCAAAGTCTTCGCCCGCGGCTTTGAAGCTTTCCAGCGCTTCAGAAAGCGTCAGCGTATCCGGCACGATCAGCGCGTTGCGGATTTGCACGCCGCTGCTCAGCATTAAACTCTGATTGCCCAGCACGCGGTTCAGTAAGTCTTTGGAATCGACATACCCGACCACCTGGTCAATATGACCGTCACACACCAGGAATTTCGAATGCGGATGGGTGGCGATTTTCTCTTTGATGCTTTCTTCGCTTTCCCGCAGATCAAAATAAATCACACTTTCACGCGAGGTCATGGAAGAAGGGACGGTACGCGATTCGAGTTCGAATACGTTTTCAATCAGTTCATGTTCCTGCTTACGCAGTACGCCCGCCAGCGCGCCGGCTTCAAACACGGCGTAGATGTCGTCAGACGTAATGTCGTCATTACGTACCATCGGCAGTTTGAACAGGCGGAAAATCATGTTCGCCATACCGTTGAAGAACCACACCATCGGGCGGCAAATCATCAGGCAGAAACGCATCGGGTTGACTATACGAACGGCAACCGTCTCAGGTGAAATCATACCGATGCGCTTCGGTGTGAGGTCAGCAAACAGAATGAACAGACTGGTGACCAGAACGAAGGAACAGATAAAACTGACTTGATCCGCCATTTCAGGCGACATAAAGCGAATAAAGAACGTCTGGAACGCAGGGGAGAATGCAGCATCACCTACGATACCCCCGAGGATGGCGACGGCATTCAGGCCAATCTGCACCACGGTAAAGAACAGGCCAGGCGTTTCCTGTAATTTCATTACGCGGGAGGCATTGACGTTTCCTTCGTCTGCCAACTGTTTAAGCTTTATTTTGCGGGAAGCGGCCAGCGATATCTCAGACAGCGAGAAAAAGGCACTGATCGCGATAAGTAGAAGAATCAGTAAAATACTGTTTAACATAATCTATCCGTTTAACACCGGGCTGAACCGGCAGGGAAAGGCACTCATTATTTTTGTTGCTTAAATGAACATCATTTTATTAGAACGACTAAAAAGCTGTTCAGAAGAAAAAAGCGTAAGGATGAAAAACAAAGATAATTGCCAGAAAATAGTTTTAAAGGGCCACATTTGTGACCCGCATAGTATAGCAGCAGCACTGAGACTGCCGCCAGCGCTTAAAAATCCCGCATTATTGAGGTGGCAGACAGACGCCAATCCCGCCTAAACCGCAGTAACCTTCCGGGTTTTTAAACAGATATTGCTGATGTTCGTCTTCAGCATAATAGAACGGCAGGGCTTCGGTGATTTCCGTGGTGATGGTGCGCTTATCGTTCGCTTCGTCCATCGCCTGCTGGAAACTCGCCAGACTGGCCAGCGCCTGATCTTGCTGCTCTGCGCTCAGTACGTACAACCCTGAGCGATATTGCGTGCCGATATCCCCGCCCTGGCGCATGCCCTGAGCCGGATCGTGGTTTTCCCAAAAAATCTGCAACAGCTTCGCATAACTGATCACCGCCGGATCAAACACCACGCGCACCACTTCCGCATGACCGGTCTGGCC
Source organism: Rahnella sp. PAMC25617 (assembly GCF_050606005.1). Lineage (NCBI taxonomy): Bacteria > Pseudomonadati > Pseudomonadota > Gammaproteobacteria > Enterobacterales > Yersiniaceae > Rahnella > Rahnella sp. PAMC25617. Next base: position 318,042 of record NZ_JBOCUM010000009.1, on the reverse strand, counting down.
GGTACAGACTTCGCGGTAGGTCGGATTAGGGGTGAAACCGCCGCTGTAACCGGCTGCTGTGCTGTAAACCCCTTCCTGTTGCCAGAACAAACGCTCTACGCCCCAGAAGCAGCCCATCGCAAAAATCGCGACTTCCATGTTGTCAGGAACATGCGTCATTGAATGTTCATTTACTGCATGAATAGTTGCCACTGGCATCGGGGTTGTACGGCCAGGTAACGCGTCTGCCTGCGTGACAGGCTGCGTTTTATCGGAAAGTTGCACCACGGAAAACTCCAGTTGTTGCTTAAATGAACAAGGTTTGTAACAAAGCGGCCTTAAGAATAACCATGACCAACAGGCCAGTGTTAGTTGTATCTGATTGCGTCTTTGCACACAATACGGGGAACGTTGCTTCGTCGTTGAACATTTTCAGGGGATTAGCACTAAACTGCTTTCATCTGAGCTTCTGAAGATGAATCTGCCAAAGACGAGCAGATATTCTCCGGCGGGCATCTGATATTTTAACAGGACAGTAAAATTAGCAGGAGTGCGTGTGCCACGATATCGTGAACTGGGTTTGTTATTAGTACTGCTGGCCCCCTCACTTTCCATGGCAGCGAAGGTGCGTTTGCAGCTGGAAGGCCTGGATGGCGATTTGGAAAAGAACGTCCGCGTTCGTTTATCTTCGATTCAAAGCGATGAAGTCGGCGCTAATGGCCGGTTTCGCGCGCGCGTCAGTGCGGCGATCCAGCAGGGATTACGGCCGCTGGGCTATTATTCCCCGACGATCGATTTTGATTATCGCGAGACACCCCCGCCGGGGCGTCCGGTTCTGATTGCCAAAGTCACGCCGGGAACACCGGTGAAAATCGCCGGTACCAGCGTGGTGATTGAAGGGCAGGCGGATAAAGATAATGAATTCGAACAGCTTAAAAAGCGTGATGTGCCTGCGGTCGGGACGATTTTAAACCACGGGACTTACGACAATTTTAAAAGCTCGCTGACCGGGATTGCGCTGCGTAAAGGCTATTTTGATGCCAACATGCGCAAGAGCCAGCTGGGCGTGATTGAAGATGAACATAAAGCGTTCTGGGATATTCAGTTCGACAGCGGCGAGCGTTACCACTTCGGCGACGTCCATTATCAGGGATCACAGATCCGCGACGAGTATCTGCAAAATCTGGTGCCATTCCATAAGGGTGATTATTACACCACGGCGCAACTGGCTGAGCTTAACCGCCGCCTGTCCGCAACTGGCTGGTTTAACTCTGTGGTCGTGTCTCCAGATTTTACTGATGCCAAAGCCACAAAAACCTTGCCGCTCAACGCGGTGGTGTCGCCGCGTACCGAAAATACCATTGAAACCGGTGTCGGTTACTCCACGGATATTGGCCCGCGCGTAACGGCCAACTGGAAAAAGCCATGGGTGAACGATCGGGGTCAGAGTTTTGAAACCTCGACCACGCTGTCTGGTCCTGAGCAGTCTTTAGATCTCAGTTATAAAATTCCGCTGCTTAAATCGCCGCTGGAGCAATATTACCTGGTGCAGGGCGGCTTCAAACGCGAAGATCTCAACGATACCAACTCGGATTCTACTACGGTGAATGTGGCGCGTTATTGGGATCTCTCAAGCGGCTGGCAGCATGCAGTGAACCTGCGCTGGAGCCTCGACCACTTTACGCAGGGTAGCGTGACCAACACCACCATGCTGATTTATCCGGGTGTGAGCCTCAACCGTACGCGTCAGCGCGGCGGCCTGATGCCGACCTGGGGCGATTCCCAGCGCTATTCTCTCGATGTGTCTGATACCACGTGGGGATCTGACGTCGATTTCGCCGTGATTCAGGCGCAAAACGTTTGGATCCGCACACTGGCGGATAAACACCGCTTTGTGTTCCGCGGCAATCTCGGCTGGATTGAAACCAATGACTTCGAGCGCGTGCCGCCATCCCTGCGTTTCTTCGCCGGGGGTGACCGCAGTATTCGCGGCTACAAATACAAATCCATTTCCCCGCGTGATGATGAAGGCAAGCTGACCGGTGCGTCCTATCTGGGTACCGGTTCGGTGGAATACCAATACAACGTGACCGGAAAATGGTGGGGCGCGGTGTTTGTCGATTCCGGCGAAGCGGTTAACGACATCACACAAAACGATTTCAAAACCGGCGCGGGTGTGGGTGTGCGCTGGGCTTCACCGATAGGCCCGGTGAAATTAGATGTTGCCGCACCTGTCGGCGACAAAGATGAGCATGGATTGCAGTTTTACATCGGCTTGGGTCCGGAATTATGAGTTTATTTAAGAAAATCTGTCTGGGTTTCCTGATCTTCCTGGTGCTGTTAATCAGCCTGGTGGCTTTCCTTGTCGGGACGCAAACCGGTCTGCATCTGATGATCAACGGCGCGAACCGCTTTGTGCCAGGGCTGAACATCGCCAGCACGGAAGGCGGCTGGCGCGATCTGACGCTCAAAGGCGTACATTACGAAATGCCGGGCGTGGATGTGAAAGCCGGAGAGTTCCACCTTTCCCTCGATTTCTCGTGTCTCAAAAACAGTGCGCTGTGCGTCAATGCGTTGCGGGTAAAAGACGTCAACGTGGTGGTGAACACCAAAGAGATGACGCCAGCTGCGGCTCAACCGGAGCCGGAAACCAGCGAGCCACTGACCAATCTCAGCACACCGTATCCCATCACTCTCCGTCTGCTGACGCTGGATAATATTAATATCACGCTGGATGATCGGGCGATTTCGCTGGCGTCATTCCGCACCGGCGCGCACTGGGAAGGCCGTGCCATTCAGCTGATGCCAACACGTATCGGCGGATTACTGATTGCGTTGCCAAAAACGCCGGTCAATCCGCTGCCGGAAGTGGTGCAGGCCGCGCAGGACAAAGCCGTGGAGAAAGCGACGGGCAAACCGGCTGAGCCGCCGGTGGTGGTGCCGGAGAAACCGCTGGGTGAAACATTGCAGGAGATGTTTGCCAAACCGCTGCTGCCTGATTTACCCGATTTCCGTTTGCCGGTCGATCTGGATATTCAGCAAATCCTCGGTGAAAACTTGCGGCTGACCGGTGATACCGATGTGCTGATCACCCGTTTTGAACTGAAGGCCAGCACGCAGGATCAGCAGGTTAAGCTGGATAAACTGATGGTGCGCTCTGCTCAGGGTTCTGTCGATGGCACGGGGCAGGCGACGCTTAATCAAAACTGGCCGGTGGATCTGACGATTAACACCGCAGTGAATATCGACCCGCTGAAGGGTGAGAAGATCAAACTGAAAGTGGGTGGCGGATTACGCGACAAACTGGATGTCGGCCTGAATCTTTCCGGCCCGGTGCGTGCGCAGCTGGCGCTGGAAACGCAACTGGCAGAAGCCGGTCTGCCACTGGATCTGAAACTCACCAGCGACGCGCTGCAATGGCCGCTGACCGGCACACCTCAGTATCAGGTTAAAGGCTTCAAACTTAATTTCAGCGGTAAAGCGACCGATTATGCGCTTTCGCTGCGTTCAGATTTCAAAGGTGATCAGATCCCACCCGCCACACTGATACTTGATGGTAAAGGCAATGTGGAGCAGTTCAAACTGACGCTGCTGCGCCTTGCGGCGCTGGAAGGGAATACCGATCTGACCGGTGTGGTGGACTGGAGTAAAGCCATCAGCTGGAACAGTGAACTGAAGCTGACCGGCATCAATACCGCGAAACAGTATCCGGACTGGCCTGCGAAGTTGCAGGGCAAGATCACCACACGCGGCAGTCTGTATGGCGGCACGTGGCAGATGCAGGTGCCGGTGCTGGATCTGACCGGGAACGTCAAGCAAAACGCCGTCAAAGCACAAGGTAACGTGCGCGGAAACAGCTACGGGCAGTGGGATATTCCGCAACTGCACCTTGAACTGGGGCGCAATAATCTGGATGTGAAGGGCACGCTCGGCGACACCTGGAACCTCGACGCCAAAGTGGATGCGCCACATCTTGACGGCGCACTGCCGGGACTGGGCGGCGTGGTGAAAGGGATGTTGCAGCTGCGCGGTGATCTTAAAGCACCGAAGCTGCTGGCGGATCTGACCGCCACCGGCCTGAAGTGGCAGGCACTGACGGTGCGTCGCGTGGATATCAAAGGCGACGTCAGCTCAACCGATCAGATCCAGGGCAATCTTGCCGTTCGCGTTCAGCAACTTAAACAGGATGCGCTGGATATCACCGATATTAATCTCGATGCCAAAGGTAACGAGAAGCAGCATCAGCTGACGCTGAAAGTCGACGGTAAACCGGTGTCCGGTCGCCTGGCGTTAAGCGGCAGTTTTGACCGTGCAACCGAAGAGTGGAAAGGCAGTATCACCAATACGTTATTTGATACGCCGGTCGGGCAGTGGCGCCTCAACCGTTCTATTGCGCTGGATTACTTCAACAAAGAACAACGCATCACTGTCGGCCCTCATTGCTGGCAAAACCCGAATGCGGATTTGTGTGTGCCGAAAACCATTGATGCCGGTGCCAGCGGGCAGGCGAGCGTTGTGCTCAACCGCTTTGATCTGGCGATGGTCAAACCTTTCCTCACCGATGATACGCAGCTGAACGGTGTGTTCAGCGGTAAAGCGGATGTGAGCTGGAAAGCCGAGGGCGGTCTGCCACAGGCCAGCGTCTCACTGGTGGGTAAAGGCGTGAAGGTTCAGCAACTGGTGCAGGGCAGTCCGCTGCCTGTCGCCTTCGACACGCTGAACCTGAGCGCCGGGCTGAATAATGGCCGTGCGAATCTCGACTGGTTAATCAGGATAACCAATAACGGTCAGCTGGATGGCAGCATTCAGATTGCCGATCCGCAGGGTAAACGTAATCTTAGCGGCAATGTGAATATCGCCCGCATTTCCATGGCCTTACTGCAACCGGCGCTGATGGACGGCGAAAAAGCGTCGGGAATTCTGAATGCCAATCTGCGGCTCGGCGGGAATGCACAGAAACCGCTGGTGTTCGGCAAGCTGGCGCTGACCGGTGTCGATTTCGACGCGCAGTTTATGCCGTTTGATATCACTGACGCCAATATCGGCATTAATTTCAACGGCATGTCATCCATCATGGAAGGGGTGATTAAAACCGCGCAGGGCCAGCTGGAACTGAACGGTAACGCCGACTGGAGTGAGCTTAATGCCTGGCGGGCGCGTATTGCGGCACGGGGCAACAAAGTACGTGTTTCGGTGCCGCCGATGGTGCGTCTGGACGTTTCACCGGATTTAGTGTTTGATGCCACACCGCAGCTGTTCTCGCTTAACGGAACCGTTGATATTCCGTGGGCGCGCATTACGGTGCAGGAATTGCCGGAAAGCGCGGTCGGGGTTTCATCGGATGAAGTGATGCTTAACGATCAGCGTCAGCCGATTGCGCCAAAGTCAGCCTCTATTCCGATCAACAGCAACCTGATGGTGAACATTGGGAAAGATGTTCGCCTCGATGCATTCGGTCTGAAAGCGCGTCTTGAAGGCGCACTTAAAGTGGCGCAGGACAGTCGCGGTCTGGGGCTGAACGGACAAATTAATATTCCGTCCGGGCGCTTCCACGCTTACGGGCAAGACTTGATTGTGCGTAAAGGCCAGATGCTGTTCTCCGGACCGGCGGATCAACCGTTGCTGAATCTGGAGGCGATCCGTAACCCGGAAGCGACAGAGAACGACGTGGTGGCGGGGTTGAGGGTTACAGGTGAGGCTGATGCGCCTAAACTTGAAATATTCTCAGATCCAGCGATGTCGCAGCAGGAAGCCTTGTCCTACCTGCTTCGCGGGCAGGGATTAGACAATTCTGGCGGTGACAGTGGCGCAATGACCTCCGCTCTTATCGGGTTAGGGGTTGCGCAAAGTGGTAAACTTGTGGGTAAAATCGGCGAGGCATTCGGTGTCAGCAATCTGGCGCTGGATACTCAGGGCGTGGGAGACAGTTCTCAGGTCGTGGTCAGTGGTTATGTTTTACCAGGATTACAGGTGAAATATGGTGTTGGAATATTCGACTCATTGGCGACTCTGACTCTGCGCTACCGGTTGATGCCAAAGCTTTACCTGCAGGCTGTATCAGGCATCGATCAGGCATTGGATTTGCTCTATCAGTTTGAGTTTTAATTCATGTGACTTTTACTATACGAATATAAACATGCGAATAATTGTTTACGGTAGTCTGCGACGCAAGCAAGGCAACAGTCATTGGATGACGAATGCTCAATGGTTGGGTGACCATGAGCTGGAAGGGTATGCCCTGTATAATCTGGGCCACTATCCTGCTGTTATACCAGGGGAAGGCAAAGTCTATTGCGAAGTTTACCGCATTACCTCGTCAATACTGGCGGAGTTGGATGAGCTTAAAAGTAACACCAAGGATTACCGTCGTGAGCTGATCTCGACACCGTATGGCAGCGCCTGGATTTACCTCTACATTCGCTCACTGGATGGTGTGCCGAGAATAGCAGGTGGAGACTGGGTGAAGCGTAACGAAGTGGTCAGTGAATGATCTGAGCAAGGTCGTTTAAAAAATAATCGTTGTCTGACAACGTTTACTACATAAAAAAACACCGCCATCTGGCGGTGTTTTTTTCTTTTAAACGGCAGTTATTCAAACAGCTGAAAGCTTATTTGTTTTTAGCGCGTTCGAAAGAAGTCACGATTTCAGCTTTTGCTGCAGCAGCGTCAGCCCAACCGTCAACTTTTACCCATTTGCCTTTTTCCAGCGCTTTGTATTGCTCGAAGAAGTGGGTGATCTGGCCGCGCAGCAGTTCTGGCAGGTCGTTCACATCTTTGATGTGATCGTATTCTTTGCTCAGTTTGGTGTGCGGAACAGCAACCAGTTTCGCATCTTCACCAGCTTCGTCGGTCATTTTCAGCATACCGACAGGGCGGCAGCGGATCACAGAACCTGGTTGCAGCGGGTATGGCGTTGGAACCAGAACGTCAACCGGGTCGCCATCCAGAGACAGAGTGTGGTTGATGTAACCGTAGTTGCACGGATAGAACATCGCAGTTGACATGAAACGGTCTACAAACAGCGCGCCGGTATCTTTATCCACTTCGTACTTGATTGGATCTGCGTTTGCAGGGATTTCGATAACGACATAGATATCTTCTGGCAGTTCTTTGCCCGCCGGGACATTCAGTAAGCTCATTGTTGGTTTCCTTCGTTGAACCAGGAATAGAGTGCCGCACATTATAGCCAACTCTCCCGCGATTTCCCGCCCTTTTCGTCAGAACCTCTTAGCGCTTTTTCCGGCACGACCTGCTGCTGAAGGTCGTCAAAATCCTCAGCGGTGGCAGTAAAATTTACTCATCCGACGCTTTACCGTGTAACTGCCTGTTTTTACTTTTCTTATCAAGAAATTCAGTCCGTTGCCGATAACAATATTCAAACAAAAAATCAGGAATCACCTGATCCCTACCTCACCGGAAGTATCTCTTTTCACCTGAATGGCTGGATAACATCGTATGTTGAATAAGTTGAGCGTAAAAGCCGGTCTGATCGGTTTGCTGGTATTTATGACGTTGATTTTACTGCTGGTTAGCGTGCTGGGTGCCAATGCTATCAGGCAGAGTGCGACTTCCCTGCAAAAGATTAATCAGCTTCAGGGTGATGAACTTGGTTCACTGGCCGACAGCTACAGTTTCTCACTGCGCACGCGCGTCGCCAGCGGTGTGGCCGTACGCCAGCTGGAAATCGGCATGATGGATGATGCCAAAACGACTGCCGATCGCATTGCCGGTTATATCAAACAGGCTGATACCGATCTGGCAAAATTTGTCAGCATTCAGGATGAAACTCAGCAGGGCAGAGATTTATCCGACGCCGTGAAGAAAACCTACGACGCGTATAAAGCTAACGGTTTAGTCCCGATTCTGGCCGCGCTTCAGGCGCAAAGCGCAGACGGTTATTACGATGTGCTGGAAAATAAAATCACGCCTTACAGCAATGCTTACGACAAAGCGCTGGCAGATTTTCGTGCTTATGCGGTCGATAACACCAGCAAGCGCATCGAACAGGCTCGCGCCAATGCACGTATCCAGCTGACGGTGATCGTTGCGGCTTTCGTCATTGCGCTAACGATCGCGGTGCTGGCGTGGTTTGCCTTGCAGAAAATCATCATGCATCCGCTGAATTTCTCTATCGCTCAGCTGGAATTTATCGCCAAAGGCGACCTGACTCATGAGATTGATGATTCCCGCAATAATGAGATGGGGCGTTTGCTGAAAGCGATGAAACAAATGCAGGACTCTCTGGTTGAGTCGGTCGGTCGCGTGCGCGATGCCGGAAATCAGATTGATGTCGGTTCCCGCGAACTGGCTGCCGGTAACGTGCATCTGGCGCAGCGCACGGAAGAATCCGCTGCGTCGCTGGAGGAAACCGCAGCAAGTATGGAACAGCTGACATCTACCGTGCGTATGAATGCCGCGAATTCCGAACAGGCGAATCAGCTGGCGCAAAGCGTTTCGGTTATTGCCGGTAAGGGCAGCGAAGTCGTGCATCAGGTCATGGATAAAATGCAGGGCATTACCGACAGCTCGAAACGCATTGGCGACATTATTACTGTTATCGACGGCATCGCATTCCAGACCAATATTCTGGCGCTGAATGCCGCGGTCGAAGCGGCGCGTGCGGGTGAACAGGGGCGTGGTTTTGCCGTGGTAGCCGGTGAAGTGCGCAGCCTGGCGCAACGCAGTGCGCAATCTGCCAAAGAAATTAAAGAGCTGATTGTTGACTCTGAAAGTCGCGTTTCTGAGGGTTCGGATATGGTGAAATCAGCCGCCGATACGATGCTGGAAATTTCCAGCGAAGTGACCCGCGTGACCAGTCTGATGCGCGAAATATCTATCGCAACCACCGAGCAGACTCATGGCATCGAACAGGTGAACGTGGCGATTACCCAAATGGATCAGGTGGCGCAGCAGAATGCGGCACTGGTAGAGCAAGCGACAGCGGCCACGCGTTCTCTGGAAGAACAGGCGCAGTTGCTGGCTGAAAGCATGGCGGTATTTAAGCTGAACCGGGCAGGTCAGTTCTGATTTCTGGCCGTCGGGCTGAATAAAGAAAAGGTGGCTGAAAAGCCACCTTTTTACGTTCTGGAGTATTGCTAAGTTACAGAGGTATCACGTTCATTCTTTGATGATTTTATTGAGGCAAGTTTGATTATTCATCCGGGAACTGCGCGATAAAGCGTTCTGCATCTTCGACCATTGAACTGTTACCGACAAAGAACGGCGCACGTTCATGCAGTTTTTGCGGAACGATATCCAGAATACGATTTTTACCGTCACTGGCTTTACCACCGGCCTGCTCCGCAAGGAAAGCCATCGGGTTGCATTCATACAGCAAACGCAGTTTTCCGTTCGGATGACTGGCGGTGCTTGGGTAAATATAAATGCCGCCTTTCAGCAGGTTACGATGGAAGTCTGCGACCAGCGAGCCGATATAACGTGAAGTGTAAGGACGCTGCGTGGCTTCATCCTGCTCCTGGCAATACTTGATGTATTTTTTAACGCCAAGAGGGAACTTGATGTAATTACCTTCGTTGATCGAGTACATGTTGCCCTTTTTAGGGAAACAGACTTTTTCGTGAGAAAGGCAGAACACACCGAGAGAAGGATCGTAAGTAAAGGCATGAACGCCAGCACCAGTGGTGTACACCAGCATGGTTGAAGAACCATACACGACGTAACCTGCGGCAACCTGACGATTCCCCGGTTGCAGGAAATCAGCTTCAGTAACCGGCTGGCCCAGCGGGGTGGTACGACGGTAAATGGAGAAAATCGTGCCGACGGAGACGTTTACGTCGATATTGGAGGAGCCATCCAGCGGATCCATCAAAATGACGTATTTTGCATTTTCAGCGCGTTCGCCCTCGAAAATGACGATTTCATCTTCTTCTTCAGACGCGATACCGGCAATTTCACCGCGCGCCTTCATGGCTGCTTTTAGTTTTTCATTTGCGTACAGATCGAGTTTCATCTGCACTTCACCCTGCACATTCTCAGCACCACTGGTGCCCAGAATATCAACCAGACCCGCTTTGTTGATGTCGCGGTGAATGATTTTGGCGCCGAGTTTTATCGCTGAAAGCAACGCTGTCAGTTCACCGGTTGCATGTGGAAAATCCTGCTGCTTTTCAACAATAAATTCGCCTAACGTTTTCATGACACTTTCCCTGAATCGAGGATAGATAACGGTACGTTAATAAAAATTTCACAAGAGCGAAGGCAGTTTAGCCCAAATATATGGACGAATCATAGGCAAATCCATTTCTTCTGGAGGAATCTGAGCGGTAGAATAGCGGCTGACTTAAAGGCATCAATGGAAAATATATGCGCATTCATATTCTTGGGATTTGCGGCACGTTTATGGGCGGGCTGGCGATGCTGGCTCGTGCTCAGGGGCATCAGGTCACCGGTTCGGACGACAACGTTTATCCACCGATGAGTACGCTTCTGGAAAATCAGGGGATCAACCTGATCCAGGGCTACGATCCTGCACAGCTCGATCCGCACCCTGATCTGGTGATTATCGGCAACGCGATGACGCGCGGTAATCCTTGCGTCGAGGCCGTACTGGAGCAGGGGATCCCTTATGTTTCAGGGCCACAATGGTTGCATGACCACGTCCTTCCGGGACGCTGGGTTATTGCGGTGGCGGGTACGCACGGCAAAACGACGACGGCGGGAATGGTCACGTGGATCCTCGAGGCCTGCGGCTATGAGCCGGGTTATGTCATTGGCGGCGTGCCGGGCAATTTTGAGGTCTCTGCGCGTCTTGGCAACAGTCCGTTTATGGTGCTGGAAGCCGACGAATACGACTGCGCGTTCTTTGATAAACGATCCAAGTTCGTTCATTACAGCCCGCGTACACTGGTGCTCAATAACCTCGAGTTCGATCACGCTGATATCTTCGACGACCTTAAGGCCATTCAGAAACAGTTCCACCATCTGGTGCGTCTGGTGCCGGGCAAAGGCAAAATTATTTTGCCAGAGCACGACACACCACTGAAACAGGTCATGGCGATGGGATGCTGGAGTGAGCAGGAATTTGCCGGTGAAGCTGAAAATTGTGCATGGGATGCGAAAAAACTGACGCCAGACGCCAGCACTTTTGAAGTCTATCTGCACGGCGAAGTGGTCGGTCAGGTTAACTGGAATCTGGTCGGCGAACACAACATGCATAACGGACTGATGGCGATCGCCGCTGCCCGTCATGTTGGCGTTAAGCCGGAAGATGCCTGCAAAGCGCTGGGAGAATTTATCAATGCCCGCCGCCGTCTGGAGCTTCGCGGTGTGGAAAACGGTGTCAGCGTGTACGACGATTTCGCTCACCATCCGACAGCCATTTTGGCCACGCTTTCTGCGTTGCGCAGCAAAGTTGGCGGGACTGCGCGCATTCTTGCGGTTCTCGAACCTCGCTCTAATACCATGAAAATGGGGATGAGTAAGAATGAACTGGCACCGTCCCTGGGTCGTGCTGACGAAGTCTTCCTGTTACAACCGCAGCATATTCCATGGCAGGTGGCTGAAGTGGCTGAACATTGTATTCAGCCAGCGCACTGGAGCGCAGATGTCGATTCGCTGGTTGATATGGTGATCAAGGCTTCCCAGCCGGGCGACCATATTCTGGTGATGAGCAACGGCGGCTTCGGCGGCATTCACGGCAAACTGCTGGCGGCACTGGCAACCAAGGCGCAGGCTGTGCAAGAGCTGTAAAACGTAAATTGATGGAACCAGGCACAGCTCCGGCTGTGCTTTTTTTTGCCTTTTACCGACGGACAGGACTCTTTGAGGCAAAAATTTTGACAAAAAAAAAGCCCTCAAAAATTGAGGGCCAAAGGGTGTCGTCGGACAGGACGACGAGGGTATCGTTAGCCGGAGAGCAAGGCAGTGGCAGTGTCAGCTCTCCTTCCAGCCTCAACAGCGCAGTGTATTTTCGCTGTATTTCTTCGAACAGTGGCTGTTGAAACCCGGTAACGCTAATTCAAAATACTCAAACAGTGGCTTTGTATCAGGGACTTACTCAGGGATCTTACTGATAGATTTCTGCGGTTGCATGATAAGCGCCGTCGTTATGGGCTTCTATCACGCGGAAAGATTTAGCGCCTTTGCTGTCGGCTTTATCAGACAGTTGCTGGCGGATATCGGTCGGAACACCATCGACGCCGCTGACGCTGATTGTGCCCATAGGCTGTAAATTTTCTGCTTGCTGATTAGTCACCAGCTGCGCGGCGGATGCACCGAAAGAAACAGCAGATAACAGGCTTAGGGCGGCAATAGTAGTAATGATTTTCATGATAATTTCCTGAATTCACTGACGTTGTTAGATTATTTCGAGAGCAACGTCGATTGATGTCTGGATTCATCAGAACTGTGATATCGGGTTCAGGAGTGCGTAAAGCCTACGGGAACGCAGATGATGCAGTGACAAATCCGTCTAGATGCGCATTGCGCGGGCCCGATTCATTCAGGCCCCTTCGCTACGTTTACCCGAACTTATTGGTAAATTTCAGCGGTCGCGTGGTAGTTACCTTCTTCACGAACTTCGATAACACGGAATGCTTTAGCGCCTTTGGCATCGGCTTTGTCTGACAATGCCTGACGGATATCAGAAGGTGCGCCGGCAACACCGCTCACGCTGATCATGCCAGTTGATTGCAGATTTGACGCTTGTTCCTGTGTTACAGGTTGTGCTGCAAAAACGCCAAATGACAGGGCAGATAGAATGCTTAATGTTGCGATTGTAGTTTTAACTTTCATGATTTTGACCTCGTCGATTTTATTATGTTTTCAATATCCGGTGCTTCACACCACGGAAATGAGTATACATCTAATAACTGTAAATATTAATAGTTTGCTAATAGTTATTTTGGTGTCTATGTGCATCCTATGTGTATTTTTAATAACTAAAAAGAATAAAAAACGCGTGAAAAATAGACTTTTTGTGTTAATTTTTCGTAAAATCAATAAATTGGGTGAATGTGGCTATTTGTGCTTATTTTTGCAGTGAATCACATCGTTGAAATCTTTCTGTGACGTGGTTGTGGTGCTTGTTAAGGGATTTAACAGGAATGACTGCGGGATGCTCTTGAAAGGGAACAGTGATTTAGAAAGGAGGTAGTTAAGAGGAGGCCAGAAAGCGTGTTCTTCTGACCTCTGGCACAGAAAAGGTGCTGCAGCAGGTTCAAAATGAAGCGGATTTACAGTTCCTGCTCGAACAAACTGAGTATCGCGTCATGGAGTTGCTTAACGCTAAAGCCGCGGGCCGGTGTCGTGAAGATGGTATCATCGCCGGCAATCGTGCCGAGGATCCCTTCTGATTTACCCAGTGAGTCGAGCAAGCGGGCGATCAGTTGTGCCGCGCCCGGACTGGTGCGGATCACGACAACCGCGTCATTATGGTCTATATCCAATACCAGATTTTTCAGCGGGCTGGTGGTGGTTGGCACCCCAATCTCAGCAGGCAGGCAGTACACCATTTCCATCTTCGCATTACGGGTTCTGACAGCACCAAACTTGGTCAGCATCCGTGAGACTTTTGACTGATTGATATTTTCGAAACCGTCATCCTGAAGTGCGGCAACAATTTCGCCCTGAGAACTGAATTTCTCTTCCTTCAACAATGCTTTGAAGGCTTTGATTAAATCTTCCTGTTTAGCAGGATTACGCATTTTGCACCCTGGTCTCTGTATCATAGTTGTGTTGATTATGCAGATAATTGCATTTTTATGCAACTATGCGAAGAGATGCTGATCCCGAATTATGCATCCGGCAAGGAACACAGGCGTTATGGGGAAAAAGGAGAGGTAATGGATATGCCAAAAATGTGCATTTCTTTGAGACCACACCTTCAATCCCTCCTTTATCTGATGATCACGATTCAGCTCTCAACATTGGAGCGAATTTAACCATTTATTAACCTGGTGTGTTTTGTGCTGCTACTTTTAATAATGTCGCTTTCCGATAAAAAGTCATAAAAGACCGGAAAAGGTCGTTGCAAAGGGTTTTTTTTACTTTCTAAACGACCAACCTCAGTTTCTCTGCAGGTGAGCAATTGTTTTTAACAGCGTAAGTGATTAAGGTCACACTAAAATAATTCCACGACACTTATAAGTTAATGATAAAAAAGGAGTATAGGATGAAAGTTGCAGTTCTCGGTGCTGCGGGTGGTATCGGTCAAGCCCTCGCGCTTCTGCTCAAGACCCAGCTACCTTCCGGTTCCGAACTCTCATTATATGATATCGCTCCGGTTACTCCGGGTGTCGCTGTCGATCTCAGTCATATCCCCACAGCAGTTAAAATCAAAGGTTTTTGCGGTGAAGATGCGAAGCCAGCTCTGGTTGGCGCGGACATCGTCCTGATCTCTGCCGGTGTCGCCCGTAAACCCGGTATGGATCGGTCTGATTTGTTCAACGTGAACGCGGGCATTGTTCGCAATCTAATCCAGCAAGTGGCCAGTACATGCCCGAAAGCCTGCATCGGTATCATCACCAACCCTGTTAACACGACCGTTGCGATTGCGGCTGAAGTGTTGAAAAACGCCGGTGTATACGACAAAAACAAACTGTTTGGTGTGACAACGCTCGATGCTATTCGCTCTAACACTTTCGTTGCTGAACTCAAAGGTAAGCAGCCAGAAGACATTGAAGTGCCGGTCATTGGCGGGCACTCAGGGGTGACTATCCTTCCTTTATTATCTCAGCTTTCTGAAATCACGTTCAGTGACAGCGAAGTTGAAGCGCTGACGAAGCGTATTCAGAATGCCGGTACGGAAGTTGTAGAAGCTAAAGCGGGTGGTGGTTCTGCCACGCTTTCCATGGGACAGGCTGCTGCACGCTTCGGGCTTTCTCTGGTCCGGGCCTTACAAGGTGAAAGCAATGTGGTTGAATGTGCTTATGTTGAAGGGAAAGGCGAACATGCCCGTTTCTTCGCGCAGCCTGTTCTTCTGGGTAAAGAAGGGGTATCTGAGCTTATCAGCATCGGTGAGCTCAGCCATTTTGAACAACAATCCCTGGACTCAATGTTAGATATCCTGCGTAAAGATATCGAATTAGGCGAGCAGTTCATTAATAAGTAAGTCCTCATTGATTAAGGCGTCAACAAGCAGGCCATTGAGTCAAAGAGCCGCCAGAGAAATCTGGCGGTTTTTTCTGAATATTTGATTTTATACGCGCGTATCGGGAGTTGGCCGGCAACGACGTTCAATGATCTTTAATGTATTCGCATCAAAGTAACGGCTGGGCCAGATGAGCGACGGATGAATGCCTAGCGCACTGGCAATCAGCAATTCCCCCTTTGGCCACGGTCTTGATAACGCGTTTGAAAGCGTGGAAGAACTCAGCCCTGCAGAACGCGAAACCGCAGCCAGAGTTGTTCCTTTTTTACGAAGCGCTGCAATGATATCCGCCTGGTGCCAGTCTTTATTATTTGCCGTCATGATCTTTCCTTATGGGTTAAACAGATTATAAGAAGCTATAAGAGGCTATTGCCAAAAACATACATTCCTCGAGTGCTTGTTGTAATTTTATTTAGTCTCATCAATGTTTCCGAATAATAAGTTATTCTCTTATTTCGAAAATACATTCTTATTATCATTAAAACAAACAAGTAATTTAAATTTGCTTTTTGTGATTTGTCTCGATTTTTAGTGAATTTGTTGAATACATTTTATTAGGAAGCGTTATTGGAATGTTGTTATTTTTAGCAATTACATCGATATTAGTAATGTGTGAATAAATTTTTTAGGAAGAAGGTGATTGATGACGGAGGGTTAGTATCAGGCTATAAATAATTTTTTCTTTAACCTTATGTTATTCATGGGGTTTGTGATGGTGGTTTCGTTTCTGAAAGAGATTGCTTTCATAACTTTCTGAAAAAGTCCTTTTTATAGGGTTGCACAACTCTTGATGAATATAATTCATGGAAACTTTTTAAAGCAGCAGTAGACGCATTCTGAAAAATTGAATATCTTCTTTTCTTTAAATACCTGTATTCCTAAATGACACGTGTTAATACCATCTTTAAAAAAACGCTCACCAGCCAGGAAGGACATCATGATTAATTGCCTGTCATGAATGTATAACAACGACCTTTCTTATTCTTATATAAGAAATACAAGGAATGTTATGAAAAAAGAGTGGTTTGCTGCAAAGGAATTGACCGGAAAAGAAGGCCTTCCCACATCCACACAGGGTGTGCATGGAATGGCCCGCAGATTAGGCTGGGTAAAGCGTCGCAGGCGAGGTGTGCAGGGGCGGGCGGTGGAATATCACATCGACAGTTTACCGGGCAGTGCGGTGGCGAGTCTCGCCATGAACGAACACTCTGCGGAATATGTGTATACATCTCATCAGGACCCTCTGGCGATTTGGATAGAAAGTTATAAACAACTCAGGGAGCCGGAACGCGAAACGATGATTTCTTTTATCGTGCGGGAAGGTGTGGCGGAAATGCTTAACAGGTTGCGCAAACCGGGAGAGGCTTAATCGCACAAGACCGTCGTACCTGCCTGCTGGCGGGTACGACGGAGTATGTTCAGAAATCGCGTTTTACAGACATATGAGCCAGACCTTCGAGCGCGGCCCGATATTCAGACTCAGGAAGAACCTGCAGTGCCTGAATGGCTTTATCGGCTTCTTCTTCAGCACGCTGACGGGTATACGTCAGTGAGCCCCATTGATGCATCGCGGCAAGAACAGGTTCCAGTAAATGACGTCCGTTGCCTTCTTCGATAGCTTTTCGAATCATGGCCGATTGTTCCGCATTGCCGTGCTTCATGGCATGCAGAAGCGGCAACGTCGGTTTCCCTTCATCGAGATCATCACCGGTGTTTTTGCCCAGTGTTTCACCGTCAGCATCATAATCGAGCAAATCGTCAATCAGCTGGAATGCAGTACCGAGATAACGGCCGTAATCCTGCAACGCTTTAATCTGCTCATCATTCCCGCCAGCCAGCATGGCAGAGGATTGAGATGCCGCTTCAAACAGGCGCGCAGTTTTGCTGTAGATAACCTGCATATAGCTTTCTTCAGTGATGTCGGGATCATTGCAGTTGATCAATTGCTGAACTTCACCTTCTGCAATCACATTCACGGCTTTTGCCATCAGCGCAAGAACAGGGAGCGATTCCAGATCAGTCATCATTTGAAATGCCCGGGTGTAGATAAAATCACCGACAAGCACGCTGGCTGCGTTACCAAATGCGGCATTAGCCGTCGCTTTACCTCGACGCATATCAGACTCATCAACGACGTCGTCATGCAACAGCGTGGCTGTGTGGATAAACTCAATCAGAGCGGCGACTTTTACGTGTTTGTCGCCCTCATAGGATAGTGCTTTGGCTGCCAGTACTGCTATCATCGGGCGGATACGTTTGCCGCCGCCACTGATGATGTAATATCCCAGTTGATTGATGAGAGAAACCTCTGAATTCAACTGTTCAAGGATGGATGCGTTGACTGCAGCCATGTCGTCCTGGGTAAGATCAATAATCTGTTCTAGGTTCATTGTGTTTTTTCGGCTGTTGTTCTCTTCACCGCAATGAGATCTGGCTCACATTGGCACATGGCGCTAACTGTAAAGGGGATTGTACTTGAAAAACAGTGTAGATAAATGCTATCGAAAGAACTGCGCTTTTTTTCTTCTTTTGTAGGCATTGTGCTCTTGTCTTATGCTGATTTTTTGCGTAGAATTCGCGCCCTATTGTGAATATTTATAGCGCCCTCTGGACTATACAAAGTTGAGTGCGCGGAAAGCGGAGTTTTATATGTACGCGGTTTTCCAAAGTGGTGGTAAACAACACCGTGTCAGCGAAGGCCAGACTATTCGTCTGGAGAAGCTGGACGTTGCAACTGGCGAAGCTATCGAATTCGATCAGGTTCTGATGATTGCAAACGGTGAAGAAATCAACATCGGCCTGCCTTTAGTTGCTGGCGGTGTAATTAAAGCTGAAGTCGTTGCTCACGGTCGTGGCGAAAAGGTCAAAATCGTTAAGTTTCGTCGTCGTAAACACTATCGTAAGCAGCAGGGCCACCGTCAGTGGTTCACTGACGTTAAAATCACCGGCATCAGCGCTTAAGATTAGGAGAGCGGAACAATGGCACACAAAAAGGCTGGCGGCTCCACACGTAACGGTCGCGATTCAGAAGCTAAACGTCTGGGCGTAAAACGCTTTGGCGGCGAAGCAGTACTGGCAGGCAGCATCATCGTTCGTCAGCGCGGCACCAAATTCCACGCTGGTATCAACGTGGGTTGCGGCAAGGACCACACTCTGTTTGCTTTGGCTGACGGTAAAGTCAAGTTCGAAGTTAAAGGCCCGAAAAACCGTAAGTACATCAGCATCGAAGCTGAATAAGTTTTTCGCGTCTTAGTAAATAGATGTAAGCCCCGCAATTCGTTGCGGGGCTTTTTACATTCTGGTTAGCCCATTCTGGCGGGATATGGACACGAAATCGCAGGCTCCTGTTGGGATTATGTTGGCGCTGATCACTGCTATGAGTTGGGGATCTTTGCCCATCGCTCTGAAGCAGGTTTTAGTGGTGATGGATCCCTTCACAGTAGTCTGGTATCGGTTTTCGATGGCTGCCATTGTGTTGGGTTGTATTCTTGCTGCCAGACGCAGATTGCCGCCGATAGCGATTTTTAGCCGGCCACGCTGGCTGGTTTTAGTCCTGATTGCCACCTGCGGATTGCTGGGGAACTTTGTCCTTTTTAGTTCGTCCCTGCAATTTCTCAGCCCGACGGCCTCGCAGGTAATCGGTCAGCTTTCTCCTGTCGGTATGATGGTGGCCAGCGTGATCATCCTGAAAGAAAGGATGCGTGTTACGCAGGTCATTGGCGCCAGTATGTTAATCTTCGGGCTGATATTATTTTTTAATACCAGCCTGATTGAGATTTTTACCCGTCTGACGGATTACACCCTGGGTGTAATTTTTGGCGTCGGGGCAGCAATGGTTTGGGTGATATACGGCGTGGCGCAAAAGGTATTGCTGCGTCAACTGGCTTCACCGCAAATTCTGTTTTTGCTGTACACTTTATGTTCTATCGCATTGCTCCCGCTGGCCAGCCCGGCGGTGCTTTCACAGCTCAGCGGCTGGCAGTTTGCCTGTCTGTTGTTTTGCGGCGCGAATACCTTAGTAGGATATGGCGCCTTAGCGGAAGCGATGGCGAGATGGCAGGCAGCTCAGGTCAGTGCTCTTGTGACACTGACCCCGCTGTTTACCCTGCTATTTTCAGATTTATTGGCACTTGCCTGGCCTGACTTTTTTGCTGCACCAGTGCTTAATTTCATTGGTTATCTTGGGGCATTTGTGGTGGTGGCGGGTGCAATGTTTTCCGCAATTGGCCATCGTTGGTGGCCACGTCGGACAGAGCAAAACCTGGTAGCTAAACTTTAGCTGCCCGGCGAATGATTTACGGAGACGGTACAAATGAAGTTTGTTGATGAAGCCACGATTCTGGTTGTGGCCGGTGATGGCGGTAACGGGTGCGTCAGCTTCCGCCGCGAAAAATACATTCCACGTGGCGGCCCTGACGGCGGCGACGGTGGTGATGGCGGCGATGTTTACCTGGTTGCTGATGAGAACCTCAATACGCTGATCGATTTCCGCTTTGTGAAATCTTATCGTGCTGAGCGCGGTACTAACGGTCAGAGCAGCGACTGTACCGGTAAGCGCGGTAAAGATATCACCATTAAAGTGCCTGTCGGAACGCGCGTTCTCGACCAAAGCACGGGTGAAGTCCTGGCCGACATGACCAAAAATGGTCAGATTAATATGGTCGCGAAAGGCGGTTTCCACGGGCTGGGTAACACCCGCTTTAAATCTTCCGTGAACCGTTCACCGCGTCAGAAAACCATGGGCACTAAAGGTGAAGAGCGCGATATCGCACTCGAACTGATGCTTCTGGCTGATGTTGGTATGCTGGGTCTGCCAAATGCGGGTAAATCTACATTTATCCGTTCAGTGTCTGCGGCGAAACCTAAAGTTGCTGATTATCCGTTTACCACGCTGGTTCCGAGCCTGGGCGTTGTCCGTATGGATCATGAGCAGAGCTTTGTGGTTGCAGATATCCCGGGTCTGATTGAAGGGGCATCTGAAGGCGCAGGTCTGGGTATTCGCTTCCTGAAGCACCTCGAGCGTTGCCGTGTTCTTTTGCATCTGATCGACATCGCGCCGATTGATGAATCTGATCCGATCGAAAATGCGAAAGTCATCATCAATGAGTTGAAGCAATACAATGCCAAGCTGGCTGAAAAGCCGCGCTGGTTAGTATTCAACAAAGTTGACCTGATCGAAAAAGAAGAAGCGGAAGCACGTGCAAAAGTAATCGCCGATGCTTTGGGTTGGGAAGGTAATTACTATCTGATTTCCGCCGCAAACCGCGAAGGCGTGAATGCGTTGTGCTGGGACGTGATGAAATTCATCAATGAAAATCCTAAGCACATGGCAATCGAAGAAGCTGCGCCAGAGAAAGTTGAGTTCATGTGGGACGACTATCATCGTGAACAACTGGCTGAAGTGGAAGCTGAAGCTGACGACGACTGGGATGATGACTGGGATGAAGATGACGACGAAGGCGTAGAAATCATTTACGAACGTTAATTCCCGTGTATTAGCGACATATCTCTGAAAGAAAGGCTGCCATTGGCAGCCTTTCTTTTTAATCGCGTGTTAATAAGAGCGCGTATTAGCGGGCGTCTGGTGAAAGTGTCAGAGAACTTTGTAATGCGACATCCGGTAACCAGCATTGTGCGCTGAGGCCAGTGTTGCCAGTGCGGTTTAGCAATGTCAGCGTACCGGCATGCAGGTGCGCTATTCGCACCACAATATTTAATCCCAGACCGCTGCCGCCATACCGCTGATCGCTGCGTTTAAACGCCTGTGTCAGCTCGCTGGCTTTGGTCTCATCAATGCCCGGGCCCGCATCATCTATCTGTATCAGGAAGCCGTTATCTTTTGGCGCAATCGTAATTGTGATGTCGCTATTTTCCGGACTGTAACGGTAGGCGTTCTCGACCAGATTCCTTACCATCAACCGCAACAGCACGGCATCTCCCTGAATTTCAGCAAGCGGCGGTAAGTGTATTTTCAGCTTCTGTCCGCGCTCATCAAGCATTTCGCGTAACTCTTCTTCGAGTGGCATAATGACGTTACTGATCAGATCAACTTGCTGGTATTCGCCTTTGGCGAAATTTTGCCCGGCGCGGGCCAGCATGAGCAATTGCTCTATGGTGTGCATCAGCAGGTCGATACGACTTATCAACGTATCACTGCCTTCCACGCCATTTTTCTGCATGATTTCCAGGTGCAAGCGTACGCCAGCAAGAGGGGTGCGTAGCTCATGCGCCGCATCGGCAGTGAACAATCGTTCCTGCTGAATAGTGCTGGAGAGACGGGAAAATAGCTGGTTCAGCGCATTGGTGACGGCAACAACTTCCCTGATTTCGCTGTTAAGGGGCAGGGGCGAAAGGTTATCAGCAGAGCGGGTTTCAAGACGTTTCTGCAACTGATTGAGCGGGCGGATAATCCAGCTGATCGCCCAAAAGGACAGAACCAGTGTAATACTCATCATCAGCAGCGAAGGCGCAATGAGCGAAGCAATCGCTTCTGCGATTTCCCTCTCAACATGCGCGTTCCGTACTTTTGCAGAAAGCGTGTCATTAACCAGTAAATTAATCTGTTCCTGACTTTCATGCCAGAGCCAGAAAACACTGGTGAGCTGAGTGACGAATAAAATCAATGCCAGCATAACCAGCAGGCGGCGACGCATACTGGTCATTGCAGGATTTCCAGCCGGTAGCCAATGCCACGTACGGTGCGGATGACTTCTTTACCGAGCTTACGACGCAGATTATGAACATGGACTTCGAGCGTGTTGGAACCCAGATCATCCTGCCAGGTGTAGAGATCCTGCTGAAGTAATTCCCTGTTCACGGTTTGCCCCGCACGCATCATCAGGCGCGACAAAATCGCGAACTCTTTGGGAGTGACTTCCACCGGATTGCTGTCGAGATAAGCCTGTTGCGAGGACAAATTGATTTTCAGATTACCCACTGAAATTTGATTGTCGCTTTGTCCCTGATAACGGCGGATAAGCGCCCTCACGCGGGCCTGTAATTCGACCAGTGCAAAAGGTTTGATCAGGTAATCATCAGCGCCGGCATCAAGACCATCGACGCGGTCTTCTAACGCATCCCGGGCGGTAAGGATAAGAACGGGGAGAGCGATATTCTGGCGTCGCCACTCGCGCAGCAACGTTGCCCCGTCTTTGTCTGGCAAGCCTAAATCCAGGATCACCAGACTGTACTGGCTGGTTTGAATCAGGCTGTGCGCCTCGGCCGCCGTTGAAGCGCAATCGCAGGCATAATTTTCACTGGTAAGTGCCAGCATCAACCCCTGCCGTAAGAGTTCATCATCTTCAACGATCAGTAGTTTCATCTTCTGGCACTTCTCCGTGGTTAATTATTTTGGTAGATATCCTTGTAGAGACGGCTTTCAAAGCGCACCAGCGGAGCCCGTCGCGTGCGTTGATCTTCAGGCGGAACCGCATACCCTGAAAGGAACTGGACGAAGGCCATGCGCTGTCCGCTGGCTGTCGTAATAAAGCCTGCAAGGTTGTACACACCAGACAGTGAGCCGGTTTTCGCCGACACTTTGCCGTCAACGCCTGCTTCATGCAGACCGCCGCGATATTGCAAGGTTCCGTCATGACCCGCCAATGGCAGCATTGAGATAAAGTCTAACTCTTTATCATGCTGCGCGATGTATTGCAGTACCTGCATCATAGTGGCCGGTGACAACAAGTCATGGCGGGAAAGACCGGAACCATCAACCTGAATAGAGTTACCTAAATCTACGCCTGCTTTCTGACGCAAAATCTGACGGACAGCATCTGAACCGGCACGCCACGTTCCCGGCACGCCAAAACGCTGATGGCCAATTGTCCGAAATACCGTATCGGCGATCATGTTGTCTGATTTCTTGAGCATCTGATGCAACAGATCATGCAACGGCGCCGACTGGGTTTGTGCCAGAACGGTGCCCGCTGGTGTTGGTTGAGTCTGACGCTTCAGCGTGCCATCAATCTGAATATCAGCCTGCAACAGCTCATCTTTTAAAATCGCACCGGCATAGCTCGCGCCATCCTGAATAGCGAACGCCAGCGGCAAAGGCTCGCTGCGTTGGGTCAGACAGCCGGTGAGGGTGTAGCGGTTGAATTCACCAGGCACGACGTCCAGCTCACAATATTGTGCATCCGGAGACCCTTTCGCCAGAGTGCGCACTTCGCTGAACATATGCACAGGATAGTAAGATGCTACGCGGATAAACGCGTTTTCGTCAGGTTTCGGGGCACTGTACAGTGAGACTGAGAAACAGTTTCTGTCGACAATAGCGGCTGCCGGTGGTGCGCTAAAGCATTGGGTGATGTCGTTCCACGGCCATCCGGGCGCTTTATCATGGCTGGCAAAAACTGAAGTGTTGATCACCACATCGCCGGTAATTTCTTTGACGCCCTGTTTTTTCAACACAGCGACCATATTCCGAATATTCTGACGTTTTAATGTCGGATCGCCGGAAAAACGAGCGACTAAATCACCTTTTAATACGCCATCAGAAACCGAACCTGGTGTTTCAAGTGTGGTGGTGAAACGAAAATCAGGCCCAAGCTGCAGCAAAGCCGCCAGCGCGGTCAGAATCTTCATGGTACTGGCGGGTAGCGCCATTTGAGTACCGTGATAGTCTATAGCCGGCGCAGGCGCGCCAATTTTCTGTACCAGCACAGCCAGATTCGTGCCGTCAGGCAGATATTCTGTGTAATTTTCGATCTGAGCCGCATTTGTATTCAGTACAAACGCGCATGCTAATCCACTGACAATTCGTAAAAAACGCATTATTTTGAGTAAAGGCTCTGGGTAACGGCGGGATAATGTGGTGCCATACTACGATGCTACGAACCAAGGCGCAACGTGGCTGAAAGTAAACGATGATCCTCAAGGAACTCTACGTTAAAATACGAATCAAAATGCAAAATGAATCCTGGCCTGGTGGCAACTCCGGGTGAGGTTTTTTTTGTTTTTCGCCAGAGAGTCGGTCAGAAGCGCTGGCTTAATTTCTTACCTGATTCAATCAGGACGGTGTTTACCGAAAGGACCAAGTTAGAGGTAATAAATATATGAAACCGATTCCGATGACATTGCGTGGCGCAGAAAGATTACGTGAAGAACTGGACCATCTGAAAGGTGTCCGTCGCCCGAAAATCATTGCTGATATCGCGACCGCACGTGAACACGGCGATTTGAAAGAGAATGCTGAATACCATGCTGCGCGTGAGCAGCAGGGTTTTTGTGAAGGCCGTATCCAGGAAATCGAAGCCAAGCTGTCGAATGCTCAGGTTATCGATGTGACCAAAATGCCTGCTACTGGCCGCGTGATTTTTGGCGCCACAGTGACCGTGCTGAATCTGGATACTGAGGAAGAGCAAAAATACCGCATTGTCGGCGATGACGAAGCTGATTTTAAACAGAACCTTATTTCTGTTAACTCACCGATTGCACGTGGTTTAATCGGCAAAGAACAGGATGATGTCGTTGTCATCAAGACACCTGGCGGTGATGTTGAGTTTGAAGTATTGAAGGTCGAATACCTCTAAAATCTGCATTAAAAAGGGCGAAACGTGATGTTTCGCCCTGTAATTCTCACATTCATGCAGTGAATTGCTTCACAGTAAATTGAAAACTAAAGTAAAAAGGCCTGCTGAGACCTTCCCCTGAACGTGATTTCGTGGCACCTTTCCGAAAATCTACAGCGCTTTTCGTTAAACCTTAATGGATTAACGCGGTAAGATAATTTTGCGGTCTTCGGTGGAAGGGCGATAAAGTACCAGCATATTGCCGATGACTTGCACATTACACGCCTTGGTTTCACGCACAATCGCGTCTACGATCAAGGTCTTCGTCTCACGTTCTTCTGCCGCGACTTTTACCTTGATCAGTTCGTGATGCTGCAGTGCCTGTTCGATTTCGGCTAACACACCTTCTGTTAGGCCGTTGTTGCCCAGCATAACAACCGGTTTCAGTGGATGTGCCAGACCTTTCAGGTACTGTTTTTGTTTATTGTTAAGATTCATCGTCTTTTTTGCTTAAGTTGGGATTGAAAACGGGTCATTCTACCGCCATCTCATGTATATGACCAACCCGGACTGCTTCGGGAGGCCAATTATACTGACTTAGCCATAGACGCCATGATGCTAACGGCTTGTTCCAAAGGCTCTAACTCAGGGTGGTTGGAAAACTATATGGTTACTAAATAATGTCTAATAAAAAGCGTTCTGCAAGTTCCAGTCGCTGGTTGCAGGAACACTTTAGCGATAAATATGTGCTACAAGCACAGAAAAAAGGGCTGCGCTCCCGTGCCTGGTTTAAACTTGATGAAATACAGCAAAGCGATAAGCTGTTTAAACAAGGTATGACGGTGGTTGATTTAGGTGCAGCGCCTGGCGGTTGGTCACAGTATGTGGCTTCGCAGATCGGTAACAAAGGGCGAATTATTGCTCTTGATCTTTTACCTATGGATCCTATTGTTGGAGTCGACTTCCTTCAGGGGGATTTTCGTGATGAATTAGTTCTCAAAGCGCTGCTCGAACGCGTGGGAGAAAGCAAAGTTCAGGTGGTCATGTCTGACATGGCGCCTAATATGAGCGGTACTCCGGCAGTCGATATTCCAAAATCGATGTATCTGGTTGAATTAGCATTGGATATGTGTCGGGATGTATTAGCACCAGGCGGAAGTTTCCTGGTGAAGGTGTTTCAGGGAGATGGCTTTGATGAATACCTGCGGGAAATTCGCTCCCTGTTTACGAAGGTGAAGATTCGTAAGCCAGACGCTTCCCGAGCACGTTCGCGAGAAGTGTACATCGTAGCGACAGGGCGGAAACTGTAGTTCCCTAACGCTGTTTGTTAACACAGTTGTAATATGAGGTTAATCCCTTGAGTGACATGGCGAAGAACCTGATCCTCTGGTTAGTCATCGCAGTTGTATTGATGTCTGTATTTCAGAGTTTTGGTCCCAGCGAATCTAATGGCAGTAAGGTAGATTACACTACCTTTACAACCGAAGTGGCCCAAGACCAGGTCCGTGAAGTACGTATCAATGGACG
This sequence comes from Rahnella sp. PAMC25617, assembly GCF_050606005.1. NCBI lineage: Bacteria > Pseudomonadati > Pseudomonadota > Gammaproteobacteria > Enterobacterales > Yersiniaceae > Rahnella > Rahnella sp. PAMC25617. The sequence continues at coordinate 291,915 of NZ_JBOCUM010000009.1, read as the reverse complement.
TGCGATTGACGTTATCAAAAAAGACAGCAGCAAATACACAACCTATATTCCGGTTAATGATCCTAAATTACTGGATACGCTGCTGAGCAAAAACGTGAAAGTTGTTGGTGAACCGCCTGAACAGCAGAGTTTCCTGGCGACTATCTTCATTTCATGGTTCCCGATGCTGCTTCTGATTGGCGTCTGGATATTCTTTATGCGACAGATGCAGGGTGGCGGTGGCAAAGGCGCAATGTCCTTTGGTAAAAGCAAAGCCCGCATGCTGACGGAAGACCAAATCAAAACGACGTTTGCTGACGTTGCAGGTTGTGACGAAGCGAAGGAAGAGGTGAGCGAGCTGGTAGATTACCTGCGCGAGCCAAGCCGTTTCCAGAAACTGGGCGGTAAGATTCCTAAAGGCGTTCTGATGGTTGGTCCTCCGGGTACCGGTAAAACCTTGCTGGCGAAAGCCATTGCCGGCGAAGCCAAAGTGCCATTCTTTACGATTTCCGGTTCTGACTTCGTAGAAATGTTCGTGGGTGTCGGTGCATCTCGTGTGCGTGACATGTTCGAACAGGCGAAGAAAGCCGCTCCATGTATCATCTTTATCGATGAGATCGACGCCGTTGGCCGTCAGCGTGGTGCAGGTTTAGGTGGCGGTCACGATGAACGTGAACAGACACTGAACCAGATGTTGGTTGAAATGGATGGCTTCGAAGGTAACGAAGGTATCATCGTAATTGCAGCAACTAACCGTCCTGACGTTCTTGACCCGGCATTGCTGCGTCCGGGTCGTTTCGACCGTCAGGTTGTCGTAGGCTTGCCAGACGTACGTGGTCGTGAACAGATCCTGAAAGTTCACATGCGTCGCGTTCCGCTGGCAACTGATGTTGATGCGTCTGTGATTGCCCGTGGTACCCCTGGTTTCTCCGGTGCTGACCTGGCTAACCTGGTGAACGAAGCTGCACTGTTCTCTGCACGTGGTAACAAACGTGTGGTGTCGATGGTTGAGTTCGAAAAAGCCAAAGACAAAATCATGATGGGTGCTGAGCGTCGTTCCATGGTGATGACTGAATCGCAGAAAGAGTCCACTGCATATCATGAAGCAGGCCACGCCATCATTGGTCGTCTGGTTCCTGAACATGACCCGGTGCATAAAGTGACCATTATTCCTCGTGGCCGTGCATTAGGTGTGACCTTCTTCCTGCCTGAAGGTGATGCGATCAGTGCAAGCCGTCAGAAACTGGAAAGCCAGATTTCTACCTTGTACGGTGGTCGTCTTGCTGAAGAGATCATTTACGGCGTGGAAAAAGTGTCTACCGGTGCGTCGAACGACATCAAGGTTGCCACCTCTATTGCCCGTAATATGGTTACGCAGTGGGGCTTCTCAGAGAAATTAGGTCCGTTACTGTATGCGGAAGAAGAAGGCGAAGTCTTCCTCGGTCGTTCAGTTGCGAAAGCTAAACATATGTCTGATGAAACTGCCCGCATCATCGATCAGGAAGTGAAATCTCTGGTTGAACGTAACTACATTCGTGCGCGTACGTTGCTGATGGAAAACATGGATATCCTTCATTCAATGAAAGATGCCCTGATGAAATACGAAACCATCGATGCGCCGCAAATTGATGACCTGATGAACCGTACGGAAGTTCGCCCGCCTGCTGGCTGGGATGATGCTAACGGTAAAAACGGCAACAATAATTCTAACGACGGCGGTGCTCCAAAAGCGCCAACGCCAGTTGACGAACCTCGCACGCCAAATCCTGGCAACACGATGTTTGAGCAATTCAGCGGCAAATAAGTAGCTGGTTGGAAAATAACGCAGATAACACTCAACCCCGGGCTTGCCCGGGGTTTTTTATGCGTGCATTCTTTGTGTCGGAATTTGAAACTGCCTCAACGAATGACCAGAAGGGACATGATTTATGCACCTCACAGCCAGAGACTCGATACTGGATCTCACTTTTCCCCAGGTGATGGGGATCCTGAATGTTACCCCGGATTCCTTTTCTGATGGCGGACGACACAACACGCTTGATCTTGCGCTTCGCCACGCTCAGGTGATGGTCGATGCCGGCGCGACAATCCTTGATATCGGGGGAGAATCAACGCGTCCGGGCGCTGCTGAAGTCAGCGAAGAGGAAGAACTGGCCCGTGTGGTGCCGGTCGTAGAAGCCATCGCCCGACGTTTTGATGTCTGGATCTCGGTGGATACTTCGAAGGCTTCTGTTATCCGTGAAGCGTCAAATGCCGGTATGCATCTGATTAACGATATTCGCTCGCTTCAGGAGCCAGGGGCATTGCAGGCTGCGGCAGAAACGGGTTTGCCCGTTTGTCTGATGCACATGCAAGGTGACCCGAAAACAATGCAACATGCCCCGCATTACGACAACGTCGTTGCGCAGGTAGACCAGTATTTTGTCGAGCAAATTGCACGTTGTGTGAATGCCGGCATTCCGAAAAGCAAATTGTTGCTCGACCCGGGCTTCGGTTTCGGTAAAAATTTAGAGCATAACTACCAGTTACTCGCCAGACTGGCTGAGTTCCATCACTTCGGGTTACCACTTTTGGTGGGGATGTCGAGGAAATCTATGGTAGGGCAGCTACTGCATGTGTCACCGGAGAAACGCGTGACGGGCAGCGTTGCCTGCGCTGTGATTGCTGCCATACAGGGAGCCCAGATAGTTCGCGTACATGATGTTAAAGAAACCGTCGAAGCGATGCGTATCGTGGAAGCGACACTTTCTGCAAGGGATAAAAAATAATTATGAGCAACCGTAAATACTTTGGTACTGATGGCATACGTGGAAAAGTAGGCGACAGCCCGATCACCCCTGATTTCGTTCTCAAACTGGGCTGGGCTGCAGGCAAAGTATTAGCGCGTCATGGTTCGGGTAAAGTGATTATCGGCAAAGATACCCGTATTTCCGGCTATATGCTGGAATCTGCACTTGAAGCCGGTCTGGCTGCTGCGGGGCTGTCGGCTTCCTTTACCGGCCCGATGCCAACACCCGCGGTTGCGTATCTGACCCGTACATTCCGTGCTGAAGCCGGGATTGTGATTTCTGCATCGCATAACCCGTTCTACGATAACGGCATAAAATTCTTCACTATTGACGGCACAAAGCTGCCGGACGAAGTGGAAGAAGCCATCGAAGCAGAGCTGGAAAAACCTCTTACTTGCGTGGAATCCGCTGCGTTGGGTAAAGCCAGCCGTATTGTGGATGCTGCCGGTCGCTATATCGAATTCTGCAAAGGGACGTTTCCGAGCGAACTGAGCCTGAACGGACTGAAAATCGTTGTGGATTGTGCCAATGGCGCGACTTACCACATTGCGCCAAGCGTTCTGCGGGAACTGGGCGCTAAAGTGATTACCATCGGCTGCGACCCGGATGGGATGAACATTAACGAAGAGTGCGGTGCGACCGACGTCCGTCAGTTACAGCAACGCGTTCTGACAGAAAAAGCGCATGTCGGGCTGGCATTTGACGGCGACGGCGATCGTCTGATTATGGTCGACCATGAAGGCAATAAAGTCGATGGTGACCAGATCCTTTACATCATTGCTCGTGAAGGCTTGCGTCAGGGCCAGCTGAAAGGCGGCGCCGTCGGCACCCTGATGAGTAATATGGGCCTGGAACTGGCATTAAAACAGCTCGGTATTCCATTTACTCGCGCGAAAGTGGGCGACCGTTACGTGCTGGAAAAAATGCAGGAAAAAGGCTGGCGGATCGGTGCTGAAAACTCAGGCCACATTATCTTGCTGGACAAAACCACCACCGGTGACGGTATCGTGGCCGGTTTGCAAGTGCTTACCGCCATGGTTCGCAATCACATGAGCCTGCATGATTTGTGCAGCGGTATGAAATTGCTGCCACAAATCCTGATTAACGTCCGTTTTGCTGGTGAACATGATCCGCTGGAATCCGACGAAGTTAAGCAGGTCACTGCAGATGTTGAAAAACAGTTAGCGGGTCGTGGCCGGGTACTGTTACGTAAATCAGGTACCGAGCCTTTGCTGCGTGTGATGGTAGAAGGCGAAGACGCGGAACTGGTGGAAAAATTGGCTAACCGTATTGCCGATGCGGTAAANNCGGCAATACGGCTTTGGTTAGTATTCACACCCGCTTCAGTGGGTCCTTGAATGACCTGCTAAATGGTGAGAAGCAATTGGCATGCGGTGAACCCGCGAGGATACAGGTACTACTATGTACGACGCTCTTCTGGTGATTTTCCTTATCGTAGCAATCGGGCTTGTTGCTCTGGTTATGCTGCAACAAGGCAAAGGCGCTGATATGGGAGCCTCTTTCGGAGCAGGTGCTTCTGGCACATTGTTCGGTTCGAGTGGTTCCGGTAACTTCATGACCCGTATGACCGGCATTTTGGCAGCACTGTTCTTTATCATTAGTTTGATTCTCGGGAACATGAGCACCAATAAAAGCCAAAAAGGTAGTGAGTGGGAAAACCTGAGTCAGCCAGCGAAAACTGAGCAGACCACTGCGCCGGCAGCTCCAGCAGCGCCTAACAGTGACGTTCCTCACTAAGCAGTAACCTTCTTATCGCAAGAAGTGAAAAGTTTTAAACAGTGGCTTGTACTTGGACAGTATAAGCGATTGTGAAAAAAAAGAGTGCCGAGGTGGTGGAATTGGTAGACACGCTACCTTGAGGTGGTAGTGCCCGAATGGGCTTACGGGTTCAAGTCCCGTCCTCGGTACCAATCTTTGTGATAATTTGCTTTTTAGCGATTATCGGCGTAGTATTTGCCACGTTTTCGGACGCGGGGTGGAGCAGCCTGGTAGCTCGTCGGGCTCATAACCCGAAGGTCGTCGGTTCAAATCCGGCCCCCGCAACCACTTTCCCTAAGTGTTTATTTCAAATAGACTTTCAGTGTCTTCCTGTGATGTTCTGCAGTTCCAATTTGAAAGTTTCTATTTGAAATAACACTTCGCGAAAGTTGTACCGAAGCCGCTATGCGGCGAATAGGGTCCAGTTGCATAAAGCCCCGATTTATCGGGGTTTTTTGTTATTTGGCAACAGAATCACTGGGCTATTTAGCCCTTTTTTTATGTCTTGGGGGTGGGCTTGTCCACATTAGAACAAAAATTAACAGAGCTGATTACAGCACCAGTCGAGGCACTTGGCTTTGAGCTGGTGGGCATCGAGTTCGTTCGGGCTCGCCAATCGACGTTGCGCATCTATATTGATAGTGACGCCGGGATCAATGTTGATGATTGTGCTGATGTCAGCCACCAGGTGAGCGCTGTGCTGGACGTTGAAGATCCAGTCACCGTCGCCTACAACCTGGAAGTTTCCTCTCCAGGCCTTGATCGTCCTATGTTCACCGCTGAACATTATCAACGTTTCCTGGGTGACGAAGTCAGCATTGTTCTGCGTATGGCAGTGCAGAATCGTCGCAAATGGCAGGGCATTATTAAGGCTGTCGAAGGCGAAATGATCACGGTGACAGTGGAAGGGAAAGATGAAGTGTTCGCACTGAGCAACATCCAGAAAGCGAACCTGGTACCCCACTTTTAAAGAGTTTGGAAGAGGCAACTAGGATGAACAAAGAGATTCTGGCTGTTGTAGAAGCAGTTTCTAATGAAAAATCCCTCCCGCGCGAGAAGATTTTTGAAGCGCTGGAAATTGCATTATCAACGGCGACCAAGAAAAAATACGAGCAGGAAATCGAAGTCCGCGTCAGCATTGACCGCAAAACAGGTGACTTCGATACCTTCCGTCGTTGGGTGGCAGTCAACGAAGTGACTCAGCCGACCCGCGAAATCACCCTCGAAGCTGCACAATACGAAGATCCGTCCATCGACCTCGGCGGATATATTGAAGATCAAATCGAGTCGGTCACTTTTGACCGCATCACCACGCAAACTGCCAAGCAAGTTATCGTACAGAAAGTACGTGAAGCAGAGCGCGCGATGGTGGTTGATCAATTCCGTGAGCAGCAAGGTGAGATCGTCACCGGCGTGGTTAAGAAAGTTAACCGTGACAGCATCGCTCTGGATTTAGGCAGCAACGCTGAAGCCGTTATTCTGCGTGAAGACATGCTTCCGCGTGAAAACTTCCGCTCCGGCGACCGTATTCGTGGCGTTCTGTATGATGTGCGCCCTGAAGCACGCGGTGCCCAGCTGTTTGTCAGCCGTTCACGTAACGAGATGCTGATTGAGCTGTTCCGCATCGAAGTGCCGGAAATTGGCGAAGAGCTGATTGAGATTAAAGCGGCAGCCCGTGATCCTGGCTCCCGTGCGAAAATTGCAGTAAAAACCAACGACAAACGTATCGACCCGGTCGGTGCTTGTGTCGGCATGCGTGGTGCACGCGTTCAGGCTGTTTCCAGTGAACTGGGCGGTGAACGTATCGATATCATCCTTTGGGATGATAATCCTGCGCAATTCGTTATCAACGCAATGGCACCGGCAGATGTCGCTTCCATCGTGGTTGATGAAGATAAATGCACCATGGATATCGCCGTTGAAGCCAGCAATCTGGCACAGGCGATTGGCCGTAATGGCCAGAACGTGCGTTTGGCCTCCCAATTGTTGAAACAGCATCGTGGTGATGACAAGTGGGAACTGAACGTGATGACAGCAGACGACCTGCAAGCCAAACATCAGGCTGAGGCACACGCTGCGATTGATACCTTCACCAAATACCTGGCCATCGATGAAGATTTCGCCACGGTTCTGGTAGAAGAAGGTTTCTCAACGCTTGAAGAACTGGCTTATGTGCCAGTCAACGAGCTGCTTGAAATCGACGGCCTGGATGAAGACACCGTGGATGCGCTGCGCGAACGTGCAAAAGAAGCGCTGACCACACTGGCTTTAGCTCAGGAAGAAAGTCTCGGTGACAAAAAGCCTGCTGACGATCTGCTTAACCTGGCGGGTCTGGAACGTAGCATGGCATTTAAACTGGCTGCACAAGGGGTTTGTACGCTGGAAGATCTTGCCGAGCAGGGTGTCGACGATCTGGCTGATATTGAAGGTCTTAGTGACGAGCAGGCTGGTGAACTTATCATGGCCGCGCGCAATATCTGCTGGTTTGGCGACAACGCGTAATAAACTGTAGCAGGAAGGAACAGCATGACAGATGTAACTGTAAAAGCGCTGGCGGCAGAGATTCAGACTCCGGTAGATCGCCTGGTACAGCAATTTGCTGATGCAGGGATCTCAAAGTCCGAAACTGACTCTGTGACCCAGCAAGAAAAAGAGACTTTATTGGCGCACCTGAATGGCGGAAATGCCGGTGCGACAAACAAACTGACGTTACAACGCAAAACGCGTAGTACACTGAATATTCCGAGCACCGGCGGGAAGAGTAAATCGGTGCAAATCGAGGTCCGCAAGAAACGCACTTATGTTAAACGTGATATGACCGAGGCAGAAGTTGCCCAGGCCGAAGCGGAAGAGCAGGCGAAGCGTGACGCGGAAGAACAGGCACAGCGTGCAGCAGCGGAGCAAGCCCAGCGCGAAGCTCAGGAAAAAGCCAAACGCGCCGCCGAAGAGCAAGCTAAACGTGAGGCCGCTGATAAAGCTAAGCGTGATGCAGCGGAAAAAGATAAAGTGACCAACCAAAATACCGATGAAGTAACTAAACCAGCTCAGGCAGAGAAAGCACGCCGTGAAGCTGAAGCCGCAGAGCTGAAACGCAAAACGGAAGAAGAAGCCCAGCGTAAGATTGAAGAAAACGCCAAGCGTATCGCAGAAGAAGCCCGTAAAATGGCTGACTCTGGTGTCTGGACTGAAGCTACCGCACCAAGCGAATCAGAATCTGCTGACTACCATGTCACCACTTCTACCCATGCTCGTGCTGCTGAAGACGAAAATGACGCCAAAGTTGAAGGCGAACGTCGTAGCCGTACTCGCGGTGGCAAAGCGACCAAACAGAAAAAAGGCAACAAGCTGTCCGAATCTAAAGCGGATCGCGAAGAAGCCCGTGCTGTTGGCCGTAACGGTAAAGGTAAGCGTAAGCCAAGTACCTTACAGCAGAGCTTTAACAAGCCTGTTGTTGCCGTTAACCGTGATGTTGTAGTGGGTGAAACCATTACTGTTGCTGAGCTGGCAAACAAAATGGCAGTTAAAGGTTCTCAGGTCATCAAAACCATGATGAAACTGGGCGCCATGGCCACCATCAACCAGGTTATTGATCAGGAAACTGCTCAGCTGGTTGCGGAAGAAATGGGCCACAAAGTTATCCTGCGTCGTGAGAACGAGCTGGAAGAAGCGCTGATGAGCGATCGTGATACAGCTTCTTCTGCTGCCGCTGAGCCACGTGCTCCGGTTGTGACCATCATGGGCCACGTTGACCACGGTAAAACCTCATTGCTTGACTACATTCGTTCAACGAAAGTGGCAGCAGGCGAGGCCGGTGGTATTACCCAGCATATCGGTGCTTACCACGTAGAAACCGAAAACGGCATGATCACCTTCCTGGATACTCCGGGACACGCCGCGTTTACTTCAATGCGTGCTCGTGGTGCTCAGGCAACGGATATCGTTGTACTGGTTGTTTCTGCAGATGATGGCGTAATGCCACAAACCATCGAAGCCGTACAGCATGCGAAAGCTGCTGGCGTGCCAATCGTGGTTGCAGTGAACAAAATTGATAAGCCAGACTCTGATCCGGACCGCGTTCGTACCGAACTCTCTCAGTATGGCGTTATGCCAGAAGAGTGGGGCGGTGAATCTCAGTTCATCCATGTGTCTGCGAAAGTGGGTACCGGTATCGACGATTTGCTGCAAGCTATCTTGCTGCAAGCTGAAGTTCTGGAACTGAAAGCAGTTCGCACCGGCATGGCAAGCGGCGTTGTGATCGAGTCCTTCCTGGACAAAGGTCGTGGCCCGGTTGCAACCGTTCTGGTTCAGGAAGGTACTCTGAACAAAGGCGACATCATTCTTTGTGGCTTCGAATACGGCCGTGTCCGTGCGATGCGTGACGAAATGGGTCGTGACATTACGTCTGCGGGTCCTTCTATTCCTGTCGAAGTTCTGGGTCTGTCCAGCGTTCCGGCTGCGGGTGATGAAGTGACTGTTGTTCGTGACGAGAAGAAAGCGCGTGAAGTTGCTCTGTATCGTCAGGGTAAATTCCGCGAAGTGAAACTGGCTCGTCAGCAGAAATCTAAACTGGAAAACATGTTCGCGAACATGACTGAAGGCGAAGTTTCTGAACTGAACATCGTTCTGAAATCTGACGTTCAGGGCTCTTGCGAAGCGATTTCCGATGCATTGCAGAATCTGTCTACTGACGAAGTTAAAGTTAAAATCGTCGGTATGGGTGTCGGTGGTATCACCGAGACTGACGCAACACTGGCCGCTGCTTCCAACGCGATCATCCTGGGCTTCAACGTCCGTGCAGATGCTTCTGCCCGCCGTGTCGTAGAAAGCGAAAGCTTGGATCTGCGTTACTATTCCGTTATCTATAACCTGATTGACGAAGTTAAACAGGCGATGAGCGGTATGTTGGCGCCAGAATACAAACAGCAAATCATCGGCCTGGCTGAAGTTCGTGACGTGTTCAAGTCACCGAAATTCGGCGCTATTGCAGGTTGTATGGTGACTGAGGGTATGATCAAGCGTAACAACCCAATCCGTGTACTGCGTGAAAACGTAGTGATCTACGAAGGCGAACTGGAATCCCTGCGTCGCTTCAAAGATGACGTTGCTGAAGTTCGTAACGGCATGGAATGTGGTATCGGCGTTAAGAACTACAACGATGTGCGTACTGGCGATGTGATCGAAGTCTTCGAAATCATCGAGATCAAACGTACTATCGCTTAACGTTTGCGAAGTAGCTGATATCCAGATGGGGGGCCTTGCGCCCCCTTATTTGTCTGGAGCAAGTGAGGAGAAAAGCATCATGGCAAAAGAATTTAGCCGTACTCAGCGCGTCTCTCAGGAGATGCAAAAAGAAATCGCCATCATCTTACAGCGTGAAGTCAAAGACCCGCGCGTAGGCATGGCGACCGTTTCAGGCGTTGAAGTTTCACGTGACCTGGCCTATGCCAAAGTGTTCGTGACCTTCCTGGACGTGCTGACGACTGACAATCACGATCCTGATCGTGTGAAGAATGGCATCAAAGCTTTGCAGGACGCGTCTGGTTTCATCCGTACGCTGATCGGTAAAGCGATGCGTTTGCGTGTCGTACCAGAACTGACTTTCGCATACGACAACTCTTTGGTTGAAGGTATGCGTATGTCCAATCTGGTGACCAACGTCGTGAAGAACGATGCTGAACGCCGTTCAGCTGCAGGCGATGACGAGGAAGTATAATGAGTCGCCCACGTCGCCGCGGCCGTGATATACACGGTGTTCTGCTACTGGACAAATCTTTAGGCTTGTCTTCTAACGATGCCCTGCAAAAGGTTAAACGCCTTTATAACGCTAACCGGGCAGGACATACCGGCGCGCTCGATCCTTTAGCCACTGGCATGTTGCCACTGTGCTTAGGCGAAGCGACCAAGTTTTCCCGTTTCCTGCTCGATTCTGACAAACGTTATCGCGTGATTGCCCGTATGGGACAACGCACGGATACGTCAGATGCTGAAGGTGCCATCATTTCTGAACGTGAAATGGCCTTCACTCAGCAGCAACTGGACGACGCTCTCGACAGTTTTCGCGGGGAAACCCGGCAAATCCCTTCCATGTATTCTGCATTGAAATATGAAGGGAAAAAACTGTACGAGTACGCACGTCAGGGCATCGAAGTTCCGCGAGAATCCCGTAGCATTACCGTGTATGAGCTCAAGTTCATCCGCTGGGAAGGCTTCGAGGTTGAATTAGAAATCCACTGTTCAAAAGGCACTTATATCCGCACGATTGTGGATGATCTGGGCGAAAAATTGGGCTGTGGTGCGCACGTGACTTATTTGCGTCGTTTGCAGGTCGCAACCTATCCTTCAGAGCGTATGGTCACCATGGAAAAACTCCATGAACTGATCGCTCAGGCAGAAGAGCAGGGCATAGAGCCACGCTTACTGCTGGATCCTTTGTTGTTGCCTATGGACAGCGCGTGTGAAGACTTCCCGGAAGTGAACCTGCTTCCTGTCGTCGCCGGATATGTTAAACAGGGCCAACCTGTTCAGGCATCTGGCGCACCGGTCAGTGGCATGGTTCGCATCACTGAAGGCGAAGAACGTAAGTTTATCGGTGTGGGCGAAATTGATGATGACGGCCGCATTGCGCCGCGTCGTCTGGTCGTCGAATACACGGATTAAGCGCTTTCTGCTCACCTTGCGATCACATATAGCAAAGGGTAGAATAGCGCAGCTTATGCATTGGGTTGCTGAATTAGAGATCGGCACCCGTTTAATTATCTATAATATTTTGGAGTAAGATTATGTCTCTAAGCGTTGAAGCTAAAGCTCAAATCGTTTCCGACTTCGGTCGTGGCACTAACGACAGTGGTTCTACCGAAGTTCAGGTTGCTCTGCTGACTGCTCAAATTAACCATCTGCAAGGTCACTTTGCAGAGCACAAAAAAGATCACCACAGCCGTCGTGGTCTGCTGCGTATGGTTTCTCAGCGTCGTAAACTGCTGGACTACCTGAAGCGTAAAGATGTAGCACGTTACACCAGCCTGATCGAACGTCTGGGTCTGCGTCGCTAATCAAGCGAGTTTCAGTGTAAAGGGGCCAATAGGCCCCTTTATTCTAGGAAGCAACGCCAAATCAGGGTACTGTATGGCTGCTGTTTCTGTTGTTATTCTAAGTACATGAACTTCCGTTACAGATGTTTTCGCGCGGCTAATGAGAGACTTTATTACCACATTGCCAGGTATATAAGGATTGTCATTAGTCGCGAGAATGTAGTGAGAAGCTCGGATATTGATCGGCGTGAACTGCTGTCATAACAGCTGCGCGTCATACAAAAGGACATTACATTGCTTAATCCGACTATTCGTAAATTCCAATACGGCCAGCACACCGTTACGCTGGAAACCGGCATGATGGCTCGTCAGGCAACTGCCGCTGTTATGGTTAGCATGGACGACACTGCGGTATTCGTTACCGTTGTTGGCCAGAAAAAAGCTAAACCAGGTCAGAGCTTCTTCCCGCTGACTGTTAACTATCAGGAGCGTACTTACGCTGCTGGTCGTATTCCGGGTAGCTTCTTCCGTCGTGAAGGCCGTCCAAGCGAAGGCGAAACTCTGACTTCTCGTCTGATTGACCGTCCGATTCGTCCTCTATTCCCGGACTCCTTCCTGAATGAAGTTCAGGTTATCGCGACTGTGGTTTCATTGAACCCACAAGTTAACCCTGACATCGTTGCTATGATCGGTGCGTCTGCTGCCCTGAGCCTGTCTGGTATTCCATTCAACGGCCCAATCGGTGCTGCACGCGTTGGTTACATCAACGACCAGTACGTTCTGAACCCAACCGCAGATGAGCTGAAAACAAGCCGTCTGGACTTGGTTGTTGCCGGTACTCAGGGCGCGGTTCTGATGGTTGAATCTGAAGCTGAAGTGCTGAGCGAAGATCAGATGCTGGGCGCGGTCGTATTCGGCCACGAACAACAACAAATCGTTATCGATAACATCAACTCACTGGTTGCTGAAGCCGGTAAGCCAAAATGGGACTGGCAGCCTGAAGTGGTTAACGCTGAGCTGCACGCTCGCGTGGCTGCACTTTCTGAATCCCGTCTGGGTGATGCGTACCTGATCACCGAGAAACAAGAGCGTTACAACCAGATTAACGTCATCAAATCTGACGTTGTTCAGGCTCTGCAAGCTGAAGACGAAACTCTGGACGCTGGCGAAATCTCTGACATTCTGGGCAGCATCGAGAAGAACGTGGTTCGTAGCCGTGTTCTGCGTGGCGAGCCACGTATCGATGGCCGCGAAAAAGACATGATCCGTGGTCTGGATGTGCGTACTGGTGTTCTGCCACGTACTCACGGTTCAGCGCTGTTCACCCGTGGTGAAACTCAGGCACTGGTTACTGCAACACTGGGTACTGCCCGTGATGCACAGAACCTGGATGAGCTGATGGGCGAGAAGACTGACAGCTTCCTGTTCCACTACAACTTCCCTCCGTACTCTGTTGGTGAGACCGGTATGGTAGGTTCGCCAAAACGTCGTGAGATTGGTCATGGCCGTCTTGCTAAACGTGGCGTACTGGCGATGATGCCAAAACCAGAAGACTTCCCGTACACCGTACGTGTGGTATCTGAAATCACTGAATCTAACGGTTCATCTTCAATGGCTTCCGTTTGTGGCGCATCTCTGGCCCTGATGGATGCAGGCGTGCCGATTAAAGCCGCTGTTGCGGGTATCGCAATGGGTCTGGTTAAAGAAGGCGAAAGCTTTATCGTTCTGTCCGACATTCTGGGTGACGAAGATCACCTGGGCGACATGGACTTTAAAGTGGCCGGTAGCCGCGACGGTATCACCGCGCTGCAGATGGACATTAAAATCGAAGGTATCACCCGCGAAATCATGCAGGTGGCTCTGAACCAGGCTAAGGGTGCGCGTCTGCACATTCTGGGCGTGATGGAACAGGCTATCAGCACACCACGTGGCGATATCTCTCAGTTTGCTCCACGTATTCACACCATCAAGATCAGCCCGGACAAAATCAAGGACGTGATCGGTAAAGGTGGTTCTGTGATCCGTGCTCTGACTGAAGAAACCGGCACCACTATCGAAATCGAAGATGACGGTACTGTGAAAATCGCAGCTACCGATGGCGAGAAAGCTAAATATGCTATCCGTCGTATCGAAGAGATCACTGCTGAAATCGAAGTTGGCCGTATCTATCAGGGTAAAGTGACCCGTATCGTAGACTTTGGTGCGTTTGTTGCCATCGGCGGCGGTAAAGAAGGTCTGGTACACATCTCTCAAATCGCTGATAAGCGTGTAGAGAAAGTGACTGATTACCTGCAGATGGGCCAGGAAGTTCCGGTTAAAGTTCTCGAAGTTGACCGTCAGGGTCGTGTGCGTCTGAGCATCAAAGAAGCTACCGCACCTACTCAGGACGAAACAACTGAGCAACCTGCAGCAGAATAATCTGTAACAGAAGTTTTACAGCTCCTTTCCACATGGGGAGGAGCTGTTCGTCTCACGGACGCAGGACGCGTTTGTGTTAAGCAAGCGGATGACAGGATGTTCATCCAATGTTTGTCTCCGGGAGTAGAAATGAAGCCTTTCTTGCGCTGGTGTTATGTTGCGACAGCACTTATGTTGGCAGGATGCAGCAACCATGATTGGCGTAAAAACGAAGTTCTGGCGATTCCGTTGCAGCCGACGTTGCAGCAGGAAGTCATCCTGGCACGCATGGAACAAATACTTGCCAGCCGGTCATTAACCGATGATGAGAGAGCACAGCTATTATATGAGCGCGGTGTGCTGTATGATAGTCTCGGGCTAAGAGCACTGGCGCGAAATGATTTTTCACAAGCGCTGTCTATTCGTCCTGATATGCCAGAAGTTTTTAACTACCTGGGGATTTACCTAACGCAGGCAGGCAATTTCGATGCTGCCTATGAAGCGTTTGATTCTGTACTAGAGCTTGATCCAACTTACAACTACGCGCGTTTGAACCGAGGTATCGCCCTGTATTACGGTGGCCGATTCTCGTTAGCGCAGGATGATCTGCAGGCGTTTTATCGAGACGATCCAAATGATCCCTTCCGTTCGTTATGGCTTTATCTTGCGGAGCGAGAAATCAATCCGAAGAATGCCGAAGTAGCGCTCCAGGAGCGTTATGACAAAGCGGACAGAGGGCAATGGGGATGGAATATCGTCGAATTCTACCTGGGCAAAATCAGCGAATCTACGCTGATGGAACGCCTCAAGGCAGAAGCAACGGATAACACTTCGCTCGCTGAGCATCTCAGTGAAACTGACTTCTATTTAGGTAAGCATTACCTAAGTCTGGGGGACAAGAACAGCGCCGCGGCACTGTTCAAACTGACGGTAGCTAACAACGTCCATAACTTCGTTGAGCACCGCTATGCATTGTTGGAATTGGCGCTTTTGGGCCATGAGCAAGACGACCTATCAGAATCGGACCAGCAATAGCTGACGACACCAATCAGCCTTTTTAATCATGGTATTTACCATTTTTAAGCGCCTTAACGGGCGAGGGTTGCTTTGTTCGTTTTATAATCTAATTTGAGCCGGTTCACACTTTTCAATGAAAATGACTGAAAATTTTCTCGACGAGTTATGTAGACTGGCTGCCATTATTAATGAGGCACGTGTACATGACTACTGAGCTTGAAACCTCTTTTGCTGACCTGGGGCTGTCTGCTCCGATCATTTCTGCCCTGACTGATTTGGGCTATGAAAAACCTTCACCAATCCAGGCTGAGTGTATTCCTCACCTGTTAAATGGCCGCGACGTTCTGGGCATGGCTCAGACAGGTTCCGGTAAAACAGCTGCATTCTCCTTACCGCTGTTGCATAACATTGATGCTTCACTGAAAGCACCACAAATTCTTGTTCTGGCACCGACCCGCGAACTGGCGGTTCAGGTTGCTGAAGCAATGACTGATTTCTCTAAACACATGCATGGCGTGAATGTGGTTGCCCTTTACGGCGGCCAGCGCTATGACGTTCAGCTGCGCGCACTGCGTCAGGGACCACAAGTTGTTGTGGGTACCCCGGGCCGTCTGCTGGACCACCTGAAACGCGGTACCCTGAACCTCTCAAACCTGAGCGGCCTGGTGCTGGACGAAGCTGATGAAATGCTGCGTATGGGCTTCATCGAAGACGTCGAAACTATCATGGCGCAGATCCCGGCTGAACATCAGACCGCGTTGTTCTCTGCAACCATGCCAGAAGCTATCCGTCGTATTACCCGTCGCTTCATGAAAGAGCCTCAGGAAGTACGTATCCAGTCAAGCGTGACTACCCGTCCAGACATCAGCCAGAGCTACTGGTCTGTCTACGGTCTGCGTAAAAACGAAGCGCTGGTGCGTTTCCTTGAAGCAGAAGATTTTGATGCGGCGATTATCTTCGTTCGTACCAAAAACGCGACACTGGAAGTGGCTGAAGCGCTGGAACGTAGCGGCTACAGCAGCGCTGCACTGAACGGTGACATGAACCAGGCGCTGCGTGAGCAGACTCTGGAACGTCTGAAAGATGGCCGTCTGGACATTCTGATCGCAACCGACGTGGCAGCACGTGGTCTCGACGTAGAACGTATCAGCCTGGTGGTTAACTACGACATCCCGATGGACTCAGAATCTTACGTTCACCGTATCGGTCGTACCGGTCGTGCTGGCCGTGCGGGGCGCGCATTACTGTTCGTTGAGAACCGTGAGCGTCGTCTGCTGCGTAACATTGAACGCACCATGAAGCTGACCATTCCAGAAGTTGAAATCCCAACTGCAGAAGTTCTGGGCGAACGTCGTCTGGCTAAATTCGCAGCGAAAGTTCAGCAGCAACTGGAAAGCAGCGATTTGGATCAGTACCGTGGTCTGCTGGCTAAACTGCAACCTGCAGAAGAGTTGGACATCGAAACACTGGCTGCGGCACTGCTGAAAATGGCACAAGGCGAACGTCCTCTGATCGTTGCAGCGGATCCGGTCTTCAAAAGCCGTCCACCACGTCGTGAATTCGAAGATCGTGGCGACCGCGGTGATCGTGGCGATCGTCGTGACCGTCCGGCTCGCAGCAACGACCGTCCTGCACGTGATGGCGACAGCCCACGTCGTGAGCGTCGTGACGCTGGCGAAATGGAACTGTATCGCATCGAAGTGGGTCGTGATGATGGTGTTGAAGTTCGTCACATCGTTGGCGCTATCGCTAACGAAGGCGACATCAGCAGCCGTTACATCGGTAACATCAAGCTGTTCGGTACGCACTCAACTATCGAACTGCCTAAAGGTATGCCGGGCGAGATCCTGTCTCACTTCACCCGTACGCGTATCCTGAACAAACCGATGAACATGCAGCTGATCGGTGATGCGGTGCCACAGGCTCCACGTCGTGATCGCCCGGCCGGTGCTGGCGGTGAGCGTCGTGGTAACGGCGCTCCGCGTCCTTTCAACGGTGAACGTCGTGAAGGTGGCCGTGGTAACGGTGCTCCACGTTCTTTCAGCGGTGATCGTCGTGAAGGTTCTTCAGCAGCTGGTGACCGTCGTCCGCCAAGCCGCGCACCACGTCGTACTACTGACGCATAATCTGAATCCAGCTCGCTGATCTTCAGATGACTTAACGTCAGAAAATAAAAAACCAGCCTTCATCGGGCTGGTTTTTTTTCGTCTGCAATTTACTAAGAGGATCAGGGTCAGCTGATGCGCTGCTCTTTAACCAGATCGCCCTGCAACTGAGACACAATTTCGAACGAATGCAGACGAGCCTGGTGATCAAAAATCTGACCGTTGATCATCAGCTCATCGGCTTCGGTTTCACGCAGGATATTTTGCAGCCCCTGACGCACTGTTTCTTTATTACCGACCACCGACATGCGCAGCGCGTTATCCACGCCAAAGCGTTCCTGAGCTGACCACAGGCTTTCGATGTTATCGACCGGCGCAGGGAGTTTACCTGGCACCCCGCGGCGCAGATTAATGAACTGTTGCTGATTGGAGGTAAACATCCGGCGCGCTTCTTCATCGGTGTCTGCGGCAATCGCGTTGATGCACACCATCGCGTGTGGCTTCTCAAGCTGAGCAGAAGGCTGGAATTTGCTGCGATAAATCGCCAGTGCCTGATACAGCATGTCCGGTGCAAAATGTGAGGCGAAGGCAAATGGCAGGCCAAGAGCCGCCGCCAGTTGCGCGCTGTAAAGGCTGGAGCCGAGTAACCAGAGTGGCACATGCAAACCTTGTCCCGGCACGGCCTGTACGGCCTGCTGCGGCTGAACGTCACCGAAATACATCTGCAATTCCTGTACATCCTGCGGGAAGTTATCGATTTCACCGGAAAGATGACGGCGCAGTGCAATCATGGTGCGCTGGTCTGTTCCAGGCGCGCGGCCGAGTCCCAGATCTACACGATTTGGATACAGCGTGGCGAGCGTGCCGAACTGTTCAGCAATCACCAGCGGGGAGTGGTTTGGCAGCATCACACCGCCGGAACCCACACGGATCGTTTTCGTTCCGCCCGCGATATAACCCAGCAGCACGGAGGTCGCGGCACTGGCGATACCGGTCATGTTGTGATGTTCTGCCATCCAGTAACGCTGGTAGCCCCACTTCTCAGCGTGCTGTGCCAGTTCAAGGGAACACTGGAACGCGCGGGCCGGATCGGCTCCTTGCGGAACCGGCGCCAGATCGAGCACGGAAAGGGGAACGGTGTTTTTATCAGACATAATCACGGCTCACTCATCAAAGGAAAGTGCGGAGAAAGCATTCACTCCGCTCATAATTAGAACGAGTATTACCCAATAACTACTGATTGAATACGGCATTTGTGCCCTTAATTGCCGTTAAAACATCCTTAAAATCGATTTGAGTAACTTAAATTATAGTTTTTATGAATATGTTGTTTTGTGTTAAACAGTCTTTGTTCATCCCGCTATGATTTGACACAAGCGCATACGCGCCTTTAAGAATGGGCGTTGGCGGGAAAGGACAATCATGGAATGGAGAACCAAAAGCCGATGATAAACACAGGCAAACAAAAAGGATGAAGCACCGATGAGTAAACGAATATTATTGACCCTGTTGCTGGTTGCAGCTGCGGTTTCTCTGGCGGTGCTGTTTCGTGCGCACAATCAGGATTTACTGTTACAGGGAGAAGTCGATGCGCCGGAAGTGATTGTGGCGTCGAAATCGAAAGGCCGCGTGATTGAACGTCATGTAGAACGCGGTGACGATGTAAAAGCCGGGCAATTGCTGATAACTCTCGACAGCCCGGAAATGATGGCGCAATTGCGCGCTGCCGAAGCTGCCCGCGATCAGGCAAAAGCGCAGCTCGATCTCTCGGTTAACGGTACCCGTGAAGAAAGTATCCGCAACCTCAAAGCCACCCTGGCGCAGTCTCAGGCAGAATATGTGAACGCCCGCGATCTCTACAACCGCAATGTCAAAGTGGCGGCTAAAGGGTTTATTTCAGCTTCTGATTTAGAAGATTCCCGCCGCGCCCGCGACAGCGCATATGCACAAGTTCTGGTCGCTAAAGCCAATCTTGATGAAGGCGTAAACGGCGACCGCGTGGAACAGCGCGAAAGCTATGCCGCGCAGCTGCGTCAGGCGGAAGAAGACTTGCTTGAAGTAAAAGCGCAGACCGATGACTTACAGGTTAAAGCGCCGGTCGATGGTGAAGTGGGGCCGATCCCGGTAGAAGTCGGCGAACTGGAGAGTGCCAACAGTCCGTTGCTGACATTGGTCCGTCTGCCAGACGCCTATTTCGTCTTTAACCTGCGTGAAGATATTCTGGCTGGCGTGCGCAAAGGCGACAAAGTGCAGATGCGCGTTCCCGCGCTGAATAACCAGTTGATCGAAGCCGAAGTTCGCTATATCGCGCCGCTCGGAGACTATGCGACCAAACGCGCCACGCGCGCGACAGGTGACTTCGATTTAAAAACCTTTGAAGTGCGTCTTTACCCTGCGAAACCGGTGCCCGGACTGCGTCAGGGCATGAGTGCATTGTGGCAATGGAAAGCGAAGTGAAGCCGGTCAAAGCGCCACGCAGTGAAAGGGTAAAAGCCGCATGGCGCTGTTTCAGCCGCTCTTTTACCCGTGAAGTGAATCACGCCTTTCGCAAACCGGTGATCCACTGGCTGTGCTGGATTTTCCCTTTGCTTCTGTTTGGTCTTATCAGCAGCAACTTTTCCGAAGGCACATTGCTGGATTTACCGGTGTCTGTGGTCGATAACGATCACAGCTCATTATCCAAAACGCTTACCCGCAAACTGGACGCCGGTTCACACGCGCATGTGCAGGCGTTCGAAGGCGGTTTACCGGAAGCGGAATACCGTCTGCGTACCGCGCAGGATTATGCGCTGTTGTATATTCCCAATGATTTTGAAGCCGACGTACTGGCTGGAAAACAGCCGAGCGTGGTGCTGTATTACAACGCGTTGTTTTACGGTGCCGGTCTGTATTCCACGCAGGATTTCAGCGGGCTGATCACCGAACTGAATACCAGTTACCGTTCGATTATTGCGACTGAAATCGGCAAAACGCTGCCATCGCTGGCCAGCGTCGATTTATCCTACGGCAGCCTGTTTAACGCCAGCGGCAGTTACATTTATTACCAGCAATTCGCCGCAACGATTCACCTGCTGCAACTGTTTACCGTGACCTGCATGATCTACGTGATGGCACGCAGCCAGGCGTTGCTCAGTGCGCCATCATTTACGCTGGCGCTGCTCGGCAAACTTGCTCCGTATACGCTGTGTTTCACCACGTTACTGATGGTGGAAATCGCGATGCTGGTTGGATTCTTTGACGCCCGCGTCAGCGGCAATCCTTTGTATATGGTGGTGATTGGCTTCTTCTATGTGATCGCTGCGCAAAGCCTCGGGCTGTTACTTTTCACCTTCACCAAAACCACCATTACCGCTTACACCATGATGGGGATTTTCGTCAGTATCGCGCTGACTTTCTCCGGAATGGCGGTACCGGTGCTGTCGATGCCGCTGCCAGCGCGCATTATTTCCGGCATTGAGCCGCTCAGCTATGCACTGGCCGCGATGTTTGACGTTTTCCTGCGGGAAGTCTCGGTGCGCGGTATTCTGATGGTGTGCTGCATCCTGCTCATTTATCCGCTGCTGACAGGTCTGCTGGTGCGCAGACGCCTCTACATGCGGCTTAAACGACAGGAGGCAGGCCAGTGACCCGCCGTGAATGGTTTAAAACCTGGTGGACGACATTCCGTAAAGTGCTCACCGGTTTGCTCGACAAGCCAATGTGGATGATGTTGCTGCTGTCATTGTGCGTGATGAGCCTGGTCTATGCGAACCGCACGGTGTGGGATTTGCCGGTGGCGGTGGTCGATCAGGATCACAGCACCGCCAGCCGGATGCTGACCCGTCAGCTGGACGCCACTTCCAAAGTCGCGACGGTGGCTTACGACAGCCTGGCGCAGGCCGAACACGATCTGGCGCTGCGTAAGCTCTTCGCGGTGATCATCATGCCGGTCGATCTTGAGAAGAAGATCCTCGCAGGGCAGAACATTGTGATCCCGGTTTACGGCGATGCGACTAACCGGCTGGCGAACGGGCAGATCCAGCAGGATGTGCTGGCGGCGTATCAGGCAATTCTCACGCAATACAACACGGATTTGTTGCTGAGCAGCGGCTTCAGTGAGCGGCAGGCCAGCGTGGTGCTTTCGCCGATTGTCGGGCAGACGCTGGATGTGTTTAACCCCGGCATCAGCTTTGCGGCGATTATTTTCCCCGGCCTGCTGGTGATGTTATTGCAGCACTCATTATTGATCGCCAGCGTGCGCGTGAGCATTGTGCTCAACAGCGGACCTTCCGGAAAACCGGCGATACCGGCGTTTCTGGGCGGTATTTCGGCGCTGATCCCGGTCTGGCTGTTTCTGTCGATCGTCTTGTTTGTGCTGTGGCCATGGATCCTGGGTTACCGGCAAACGGCCAGCATTCCTGAAATTTTGCTGCTGACCTTCCCGTTCCTGCTGGCAGTTCTGGGGCTCGGGAAACTGGTGACGGAATGCCTGCGCAGCGTCGAACTGATTTACCTGACGCTGGCCTTTATTACCACACCGGTTTTTTATATTTCCGGCACTATCTGGCCGTTGCAGGCGATGCCTGCGTGGGTCAGGGGGGTATCGTCTATGCTGCCTTCAACCTGGGCGACCAAAGCCATTGCCGGCGTCAATCAGATGGGGCTGCCGTTTAAAGATGTGGGCGGCGATATTCTGATGCTGCTGATCTTGTGCCTGTTTTACACCTTTATCGGCATTGCCGTGGGGATGCTGCGTGATGGCGTCCGGCTCAGAGCGATGTTCCGGCCGAAGCACAGAAATTCGTGATAAAAAAAGGGAGATGACCGTCAGGTCTTCTCCCTTTTCACTGCAACAGGCGCTGTCAGGGGCGCAGTTCCAGCCCGGCGACGCGCTGCCAGTAGCCGTTACAGTCGGCGTTATCGGTGAGTGTCAGTGGCAGCAAACCGCTTTCATTGTTACGGAACGCTTCCAGCGTAGCGAGGGTATCTGTGGTTTCCGGTGACAGGCGCACGATATCAACTAATCCCTGCATCGACACCAGTTCATTGCCGAGGTTATAGCAGTAACCGCTCTGCGTCTGAATGCCGTTGAGCACGAACACCTGCTGATTTTCCTGCGACAGCATTTTGCGCCCCTGCGGATAACTGATGCAGCAGGTTTCGCATTCATCTTTCGCACGGTTTTCAGAACGAGCCGTGAAACAGCGCGCCGAATAGGCCAGCGGTAAATGTCCGTACGACAGCACTTCCACTTCAAACTTATCACGGATACCCAGGTCATCACACTGGTTCAGCAGATTAACCAGCCAGTCGCGGGAAAGCTCGACCGGCATACACCAGCGCATCATGCCCTGTTTTTGCAGGATTTTTAGCGTGACGGCGTTATAGCAGTTCAGCGCATGACCGACGACAAACGGCAGATTGCGTTCGGCTGCCATGTTCACCGCGCCGAAATCGTTAGCTTCCAGCAGAAACTCGCCGTTTTCTACATAGCGTTTCAGTTCATTCAGTTCAGACGGTGCCTGCAACAAGGCCAGCGTGGAAATCACCACCTGTTTACCGGATGCGGCCAGCTGACGCGCGACCTCCATCCAGTCATTCATTTTCATCTCACGGCGTTTGGTACAGACGTTTTCACCGAGATAAATGATATCTGCACTGCTGTCCGCTGCGGCCTGATAAAACGCTTCAACCTGCGTTTTCGGCCAGTAGTAAAGAATGGCCCCTAAAGAATATTTCATCATCGTCTCTTCGATTACTGCCACTTGCGGTGATAAGCACCTAGCGTGGTTTGTGTACCTTCAGACATGGAGCCCAGCGTTTTCATCCAGGCGTCATCGGTTTTGAAGTTTTGCGGATCCGCCATACAGCGGTCGATTGCCGCACGCCATACGCGGGCTACCTGACTGACATACGCCGGGCTGCGCTGACGTCCTTCAATTTTCACGGAGGCAATATTGGCGGCGAACAACTCCGGCAATAACTCCAGCGTATTCAGACTGGTTGGTTCTTCCAGCGCATGATATTTCGCGCCATCCACCAGATAACGCCCTTTGCACAGCGTCGGATAACCGGCGTTTTCACCTTCGTCATAACGGTCGATCAGCACATCGTTCAGACGCGATTCCATGCCCTGAGCCGTTTGTTGCCAGCGCACGAACCGCGCCGGTGAACAGGCACCCACGGTATTTGGCGATTCTCCGGTCAGATAGGAAGAAAGATAGCAGCGGCCTTCGGCCATGATGCACAAGCTGCCAAAGGCGAAGACTTCCAGCGGCACGACAGTGGTACGGGAAAGCTGACGCACCTGATGCATCGAAAGCACGCGCGGCAAAACAACGCGGGCGACATCAAAGTTACGTTTATAGAAGCGGATGGCTTCGTCGTTAGTGGCCGATGCCTGCACCGACACATGGCGCTCAACGTGAGGATATTTATTCGCGGCGTAATCGAGCATGGCGATATCGGCCAGGATCAGTGCATCTGCGCCGAGCTGTGCGGCCATATCCACTGCGCGTTCCCAGCGCTGATAGCCATCAGGATGCGCAAACGTATTGATGGCAATGTGCAGTTTACGGCGGTGACGGTGAACGTAATCCGCGGCTTCCTGCAATTTTTTATCCGTGAAATTCAGACCGGCGAAATGGCGTGCATTGGTGTCATCTTTCAGGCCGATATACACCGCGTCTGCGCCATTATCGATCGCCGCTTTCAATGCAGGTAAATTCCCTGCCGGGCAAAGTAGCTCCATTCTCGTTCCTTACTGCAACCGGCCAGCCAGAGCTGAGGTTGGTGGGTGATGAAAAGCCAGTTGCCGACGTCATTCATTCATCAGTCAGGGCTTTGATTGGCGAACTATTTTAGAGAAGCAATGGATGCAATATTTTGATTTGAGGCAGTTTCTGCGGCTTTGGAAGGCATACAGCGCCCGGGGAGGTTGTACGTGATGTTTTTCTGTTGCAGTATTTATTGATGTAGACCGCTGAACGTTCCCGGCGATGTGTCAAAATAGGCGGTATAACTGCCTTAAAACTTGCCGAAAAGTTACCGAAAGGAGTAGTGCCAGTGTTGCAAAAACTACGTGCACGTGTGGTCCGTCAGGGACCATCCCTGTTAAGTCTGCCTTTGAAATTCACGCCTTTTGCGTTGCAACGGCAGGTTTTGCAACAGGTACTGAGCTGGCAGCTTCGTCAGGCGCTGGCCGACGGAGAGCTGGATTTCCTTGAAGGCCGCTGGTTGAAAATTGAGGTCAGCGATCTCAGCCTGACCTGGCTGATGTCAGTGCAGGAGAGCAAACTGGTGATCGCTGAACGTGGCGAAGCCGATGTCAGCTTCAGCGGTAATGCAAACGATCTGATCCTGATCGCTGCCCGCAAAGAAGATCCGGACACGCTGTTCTTCCAGCGCCGTCTGCGTATTGAAGGTGATACCGAACTGGGCTTGTATGTGAAGAATCTGATGGATTCTATCGATCTCGATACTATGCCGCTGCTGCTGAAAAATGGCCTGCTGCGCCTGGCCGATTTTGTCGAAGCGGGTCTGCAAGAGGGCCGTGAGCCGCAAGCTCCGGTAGCTGAGCCATGTTAATTCGTACTGAAATTCCGGTAGATGCTGCGGGCATTGACCGTTTGTTACGCGCCTCATTCCCGACGGGTGCAGAAGCGGATCTGGTGCAGGAACTGCGCGAAGATGGTCTGCTGACGCTGGGCGTTGTAGCGACCGACGATGAAGGCGGCGTAGTCGGTTACGTTGCTTTCTGCCCGGTGGATATCCGGGGCGAAGACCGCAACTGGGTCGGGCTCGCGCCGCTGGCAGTCGACGAATCTCTGCGTGGTCAGGGACTGGGTGAAAAACTGGTTTATGAAGGGTTAGATTCCCTGAATGAGTTCAGCTATGCCGCGGTAGTGGTATTGGGTGATCCGGCGTATTACCAGCGCTTTGGATTTAAACCGGCTGCTGCTCATGACCTGCATTGCCGCTGGCCGGAAACGGAAACGGCTTTCCAGCTGTTCACCTTATCAGACGACGCACTGAAAGATGCCAGCGGAGAGGTGGTTTTCCCGTCGGCGTTCAATCGTTTCTGAATCTTTTCAGATACTATAAAGGCCGGATATCCGGCCTTTATTATTTTCCGCTTTCGGTTAATCCCAGATAGTTTTCCAGACATTCCGGTGCATTTCTCACCAGCAACTCTTTCTGCGCTTTGCTCAGTTTTTTGACTTTAATTTCCAGCTTCGATGCCAGTGAACGGTCGCCAGCCGGACAATGAAATGCCAGCGTCAGCTCGCCTTTTCCACGCAACGATTTCGCCCCTTTTCCGCACTGATGCTGGCCTAAACGCCGTGTCACGTCGGTCGTTATGCCGGTGTAAAGCATCCCGGTCGGGGTTCTCAGCATGTATAAAAACCAGTTGGATGGGGCGGACATAAGCTCTGCGTGTCAGGAAATTTTGTGTCAGTTTACCTGAAAGGCACACTATTTATCTGAAAGGCACAACAGAGTGAGGCAAAACATCAACATGGGGCGGTAAACTGACATAAACCAAAATAAGGCGCGTTTGATGAATAACCCTGATGACCTGAAACATATTCTGAAGTTTCTAAATAAACAGCATGTGCTGGCGCTGTGTGCCGTCGCCGACGGCGAGATGTGGAGCGCGAACTGTTTTTACGTCACGGATACAGAAAGCATGACGTTGTATTTCATGACCGAAATGAAAACTTTGCACGGTACGCTGATGGCGAAATCACCGCATATTGTTGGCACGATTGCTCCGCATCCGAAAACCATTGCCCTGATTAAAGGCATTCAGTATCGCGGCGAAGCCACCGTGCTTAGCGGTGAAGAAGAAGGGCATGCGCGACATCTTTATTGCAGGCATTTCCCGGTCGCCATCGCCATGAAAGCGCCGGTCTGGGGACTGAAACTGAATCACATCAAAATGACCGATAACGCGCTGGGATTTGGCAAGAAACTGCTGTGGGACAGGGCAGTTTGAAGGGAAATCGCCCCTTCCGCAGAAGGGGCGCAAGGCTTATGCCGCCAGAATTTTCAGTGATTCACGGTTAAAGGCGGGCAGATCGTCCGGCGTCCGGCTGGTGACCAGCGTGTTATCGTCAACCACGACTTCTTTATCGTAAAACTCTGCACCGGCGTTTTTAACGTCGACGACTACCGGTTTAACCGTTGTGAGTTTTCGGCCACGTATAACATCGGCGCTGATCAGTAGCTGCGGGCCGTGGCAGATGGCGAAAATGGGTTTGCCGCTTTTCGCAAAATCACGGGTGAAATCGACAAATCTGTCGTCACCGCGCAAGGTATCCGGCGAATGTCCGCCAGGTAGCAACAGCGCATCGAAGTCAGCCACGTTGACATCATCAATCGATTTATCAATGGTGACTTTCGCCTTGCCCTGTTTACCTTTGATCACGTTGCCCGCTTTGTTTTCGATGGTAATAACCTGATGACCAGCTTTTTTATAGGCCTCGGCGGGTGAAGTGAATTCTGAATCCTCAAATTCATCAGTGATGAGTACCGCTATCTTCTTGCTCATGGTTCCTCCTGCTGAGAATGTGTTTTTCGTCATACACTACTAAGCCTACAAGCCAGCGGCGGGCTGATCAAACTGGATTCTTCCGAGTCTGCGAAAGTAACAGGAACTGTCTTATAGCGTGATATTTACATTCAGGTAACACTTCAAATATCTGTTCATGCTTTCATGTTTCAGAACCCGTGTTTCAGAATCCATGTTTCAAAATCGCAGCGCGAAAGCCGTTTTTTAAAAGGAAGTGATATGGCAAAAGTTCTTCTGCTGGGCGGAAGTGGCCTGATCGGGCGTGAACTCTTACGTCTGTTGCAACTTGATCCTCGAGTCAGCCGCATCGTGGCACCCAGCCGTCGTCCGCTGCTGCCAGGGAATAAGCTGTTTAATCCGCTCGGCGACAATCTCACGTCACTGGTGGTCGCACTCGATGAGCCGATTGATTTACTGTTCTGCTGTCTGGGCACCACGCGAAAACAGGCGGGCAGTGCGCAGGCATTCCGGGCGGTGGATTACGATCTGGTGGTGGATTGCGCCAAAGCGGCACGCGAACTGGGCGCACGCCATTGTCTGGCTGTGAGTGCTAACGGCGCCGATGCCCGTTCGCGTTTTCTCTATAACCGCACCAAAGGCGAAATGGAGCTGGCGCTGATGCAGCAGGGATGGCCGTTGCTGACATTAGTCAGGCCTTCGTTATTAGTCGGAAAGCGCCATCCGCCGCGTCTTCTTGAGCAACTCAGTGCGCCGCTGTTTAAAATGCTGCCGGGGAAATGGAAAGCGATTGATTCTGATGTGGTGGCGAAAGCGTTGCAGGAGCAGGCATTTAATGCCGGATTAGGCGGCATCACCGTGCTGGAATCCGATGAGATCGCCGCCAGTATCGAAGATCTTTAATTCGCGTGATCCGCTGAGCCGGATCCTTGTGATATGGTATCAGGCAAAAAACGCGAATTTTCCTCATACTGCTTTCAACTCAATATCACGCCAGATCCCTACAGATATTTTTCTGCAAAAACGTGCAGATCCCTGAAGTCCGGCATCCTTTTTTTCAGCGTTTCATGATCCCAGTCCCACCAGCGACTGGCTTCGATCCGCCCGATCATCTTGTCATCAAAGCGCATGCCGATCTTTTTCGCTGCCACGCCCGCGACGATCGAATAGGGCTCAACATCTTTCGTCACCACCGCAGAAGTACCGATCACCGCGCCATTGCCGACTTTAACGCCGGGCATCAGCACCGCATTATGGCCGATCCACACATCGTTACCCACGGTGACATGATGCTCGCGCCGCCAGTCGAAAAATTCCTGATCGTCCTCACCGAGTCCGTAAACAGAACTGCGATAGGTGAAATGATGCTGGGCAACGCGCTGATAGGTCGGATGATTGCCGGGATTGATCCGCACGTAAGTGGCGATCGAAACAAATTTTCCGATCGTCGCGCAGAAGATCTGATTGTTGCCAGCGGTATACGAGTAATCGCCGATCTGAGTTTCTTCGATGATCGCGTTGTCCGCAATATGCACATACTGACCCAGCGTTGAACGGTTCAGCTCGACCTGCTGACCGATTTTTGGCCGCGAATAATCCTGCTCGTCAGCCAGCGAAAACGAATGAATGGTATCTGTCATAAAATCGCTCATGATGAAGTGACGGGATAAATAAACGCGCTGACCGGCAAGGCAACAATGGCCAGCAGATGCTGTAAAGTTTCGTGCAACGCGCCGTCATTATTCAGCCGGTGGCAGCCGGCGGGCAGGGCGTTTTCGTACTCTCTGGCACGTTGAAGACGACCGGCAATTTGCGCCGTATCTTCACGTCCGCGACGCGTCAGGCGTTCATTCAGTACGGTTTCAGAAACCTGTAAACAGACCGGTACCAGCCGCTGACCATAACGCTGGCGGGCTTTTTCCAGATGCGCGCGCGAGCCGTTGACCACTACGTGACAACCGAGCTGCATCCAGGTGTCTATCTCAATGCCCACGGCGTACCGGCACTGATGCGCATGCCAGTCCATGGCGAATAAACCGTGCTGGCGACGCTGAATAAATTCGGCTTCGCTCAGCGCAATATGGTTTTCCGAACCCGCATCCGCCGGGCGCGTAATGTAACGATGCGCGACGGCGACATCGGTGGGTAAATGCTGACGCAGCGCGTCCAGCAGACTGTCTTTACCAGAACCCGAAGCACCCATCAGATAGAGTAAACGACTCATCCTTTCTCCCCTCAGAACACCTGAATGCCCTGACGCCAGACGTTCTGCACAAAGTAGTGATCGCTATGTGCGCGTGCCAGCACCAGATCCGCGCGTTTGCCTTCGGCGATTTCTCCGCGATCTTTCAGACCCAGCGCGTTAGCCGGATTGCGGGTCACCAGTTTCACCGCCTGCGGCAGACTGAACGCATTGCTCTCATCGTTGGCAATCCGGAAAATCGCGTCGAGCAGGCTGGCGGGATAGTAATCGGAAGAGAGAATATCCAGCAGGCCGAGTGAAGCCAGATGGTGCGCCGCCACGTTGCCGGAATGCGAACCGCCGCGCACGATATTCGGTGCACCCATCAGCACCTGCAAACCGCTGTTGTGCGAGGCGCGTGCTGCCTCTTCGGTGGTCGGGAACTCTGCAATCACGCTGCCGAGCGCCCGTGATTCTTCAACGTGGGCGGCGGTGGCATCGTCATGGCTGGCCAGCGAAATATGGCGCTCGCGGCAGTGGGCAGCAATCGCTTCACGGTTTGGCTGCGCCCAGCGCCGGGAGAGGGCGATTTGCTCTTCCTGAAAATCGTCCATTTGCTCGTCGTTCATGTGGTATTTGCCCTGATAATACTCACGGTATTTCTGCGGCGTAGCGAACTGGCGCTGGCCCGGCGAATGGTCCATCAGCGAAACCAGTGACAGCACCGAGGTATCCATCAGCTTCTCAAACAGCGGCAACGTGGTTTCGTGCGGCAGTTCGCAGCGCAGATGCAGACGGTGCTCGGCGCGGTTCAGCCCGGCGTTCTGACTGTTGACGATGGCGTCGATCATCTTTTGCAGATTATCCAGACGATGTCCGCCGTCGCGTACGTCACCGACGGCGACGGCGTCCAGCACGGTAGTGATCCCGCTGGCAACCATCAGCGCATCGTGGCTGCTCATGGCAGAATGCGCTGGCCAGTCTACTTTTGGTCGCGGCGTGAAAAACTTATCCAGATTATCCGTGTGCAGTTCGATAAAGCCCGGCAGCAGCCAGCCGCCCTGAGCATCCAGCGCCTGCGGCAGCTGACTGCGGCTGTCAGCAAAGGCGCTGATCACGCCGTTTTGCATCTCAAGCGACCCTTCAACCACCTGATCGTCGAGCACCAGTTTGACGTTATTTATGATCATGCGGACATCTCCGGCGCCGTTTCCGGGCTCATTTCATACAAGCGATCGGCAACGCGTTCGCGCACATCTTCATCATGGAAAATCCCGACCACCGCCGCACCGCGCGCTTTGGCCTGCTCAATCAGCGTCACGACGGCGGCACGGTTGGTGGCGTCCAGCGAGGCGGTCGGTTCATCAAGCAACAGCACCGGATAATCGACCACAAAACCGCGGGCGATATTCACGCGCTGCTGTTCGCCGCCGGAAAACGTCGAGGGCGCGAGATGCCACAGACGTTCCGGCACATTCAGATGGCGCAGCAACGCACTGGCGCGGGCTTCGCTTTGTGCTTTATCCACACCCAGTTCCAGCAGCGGCTGCATCACCAGATTCAGTGCGCTGATGCGTGGAATGACGCGCAGGAACTGGCTGACCCAGCCGACCGTATGGCGGCGAACGGCCAGAATGTCCCGTGCTTCGGCGCTGACCATATCAATCTGCTGGGCCTGATGCTCGACCCAGATTTTGCCGCTGTCCGGCAGATAGTTGCCGTATAAAGAACGCAGAAGGGTGGATTTTCCGCTGCCGGAATGGCCGTGCAGCACCACGCATTCCCCGGCATTCACGGTCAGGCTGGCATTGCTGAAAACCGGCAATCTGGCGCTGTTCTGGTTATGCAGAACGAAAGTTTTACTGAGATTTTCGACCCTGAGCTTCGTCGTCATTTTGGTCACTCTTTCTCTGAAATTAGGTTAGGAAAGCACGGAAGAAACGAGCAGTTGCGTATACGGATGATGCGGATCGTCGAGCACGCGGTCGGTTAAGCCACTTTCCACTACCTGACCCTGTTTCATGACCAGCAGACGGTGCGCCAGCAGGCGGGCGACGCCCAAATCGTGGGTGACAATCACCACCGCCAGCTGCATTTCCACCACCAGCGTGCGCAGCAGATCCAGCAGACGTGCCTGAACCGAAACGTCGAGTCCGCCGGTCGGTTCATCCATAAACACCAGACGCGGATGCGTTACCAGATTGCGGGCTATTTGCAGACGTTGCTGCATCCCGCCGGAAAATGTAGTCGGCAGGTCATCGATACGGGAAACCGGAATTTCGACATCTTCCAGCCACTGACCGGCCTTCTTGCGTATATCGCCATAATGACGTTCTCCGACTGCCATCAGGCGCTCGCCGATGTTGCCGCCGGCAGAAACCTGACGGCGCAAACCGTCCATCGGATGCTGATGCACCACGCCCCAGTCGGTGCGCAACAGACGGCGGCGATCGCTTTCCGCCATGTCGTAAAGCGACTGCGCCGGAGTCTGGCCGTTGTTATAGATGACTTGCCCTGCCTGGGGCGCGAGACGGGCAGAAATCGACTGCAACAGCGTGGTTTTACCCGAGCCGGATTCGCCGACAATACCCAGCACTTCTCCCGGATACAGATTGAACGACACATCGCTAAAGCCTTTGCCCGGCGCATAAAGATGAGTCAGGTTATTCACCGACAGCAGCGGTTCGGCGGCAAGATTTAAAGGAGTGGTCATCAGCGGTTAACCTCGTTGGAAGCCTGTTGCTCAACCTGCTGAGCACAAAAATCGGTGTCGGAGCACACGAACATGCGGTTGCCCTGATCGTCGAGCACCACTTCATCGAGATAGCTGTGGTGCGATCCGCAAATCGCACACGGCTCATCCCATTGCTGAACGGTGAACGGATGATCGTCGAAATCCAGACTCTCAACTTTGGTGAATGGTGGCAGGGCATAAATGCGTTTTTCGCGTCCTGCACCGAACAACTGCAATGCGGGCATCATGTTCATTTTCGGGTTATCAAATTTCGGGATCGGCGACGGATCCATCACGTAGCGGTCATTCACTTTCACCGGGTACGCATAAGTGGTGGCGATATGGCCGAAGCGCGCGATGTCTTCATACAGCTTCACCTGCATCACGCCGTATTCTTCCAGCGCGTGCATTTTGCGGGTTTCGGTTTCTCGCGGTTCGATAAAGCGCAGCGGTTCAGGGATCGGCACCTGGAAAATCAGGATCTGATCTTCCTGCAACGGCGTTTCCGGAATGCGGTGACGGGTCTGGATCAGGCTGGCTTCCACAGTTTTTTCGGTGGTTTTCACCCCGGCGACACTCTGGAAGAACTTGCGGATCGACACGGCATTGGTGGTGTCATCCGCGCCCTGGTCGATCACTTTCAGCACATCTGTTGTGCCGATCACGCTGGCGGTCAGCTGGATCCCGCCGGTGCCCCAGCCGTATGGCATCGGCATTTCGCGACCGGCGAACGGCACCTGATAACCGGGGATCGCCACGGCTTTGAGGATCCCTCGGCGGATCATGCGTTTAGTCTGCTCGTCGAGATAACCGTGGTTGTAGCCGGTCATTGTTTGGGCGGCATTATTGTTCATTGGCTGAGTCCTGTTCTTTCGCAGCGCGCAGGCGTTTTAACAACTCCAGCTCCGCCTGGAAATCGACGTAATGCGGCAATTTAAGATGCGAGACAAAACCGGCAGCTTCGACGTTATCGGCGTGGGACAAGACAAATTCTTCGTCCTGCGCCGGGCTGCTAATTTGCTCGTTGTATTCACGGGTTTGCAGTGCGCGATCCACCAGCGACATCGACATCGCCTTGCGTTCGGCGCGACCAAACACCAGCCCGTAGCCACGGGTGAAGTGCGGCGGCTTGTCTTCAGGGGCAACAAAACCGTTCACCATTTCGCATTCAGTCAGCAGGATCTCGCCGATATCGATGGCAAAACCCAGCTCTTCCGGCACGATCTCGACGGTGAGCCAGCCGGTGCGGATTTCACCGGCAAACGGATGGGTACGGCCATAGCCGCGCTGGGTGGAATAACTCAGTGACAGCAGAAAACCTTCGTCGCCACGCACCAGCTGTTGCAGACGTGCCGCACGGGACGCCGGAAATACCGGTGGCGTTCGGGTGATGTCTTCCGGCTCGGTACCGTCGTCTTCTTCCTGTACCGCCAGCTGTTGTTGCGTCAGCAAATCAAACACATGGCCGCAATCTTCCGGCTGTGGTTCATCGGCTATCGGGGTGAACGGCGCTTCGCCTTCGGCCAGCAGCGCGAAATCCAGCAGGCGGTGGGTGTAATCGTAAGTCGGGCCGAGCACCTGTCCGCCAGGCAAGTCTTTATAAATAGCGGAGATACGGCGTTCGAGGCGCATCGCCTGGGTATTCAGCGGCTCGCTGGTCGCCAGACGCGGCAGCGTAGTGCGGTAAGCGCGCAGCAGGAAAATCGCTTCGACCAGATCGCCACCGGATTGCTTGATCGCCAGTGCGGCCAGCTCACGGTCGTAAATTCCGCCTTCGCTCATCACCCGGTCAACGGCTAAACCCAGTTGTTGTTCAATCTGTTCGCAGCCGAGTTCTTTCACATCGGTATTGCCGCGGCGCTCATGCGCCAGCAGCTGATGGGCGGCGGCAATCGCCTTCTCACCCCCTTTAACGGCGACGTACATCAGCACACCTCCACGCGCGTAGTGCGCGGTACGGCAATCAGTTCTTCGCCACAGGTGAACATAAAGTCCAGACCCAGCGGGAAACGGTGAGGGCGGTTAAGCAGATAATTACGAACAGAATCAGGCAACTGCGGGGAAATCATGCGGCTGCTCTCGATGCCCGGCCCGCGCAGACGCAGCGGCGTGCCGCCGGTCAGACTTTCCAGCTGCACAATTACGCTGGTCGCCAGCTCCGGCGACATCTCATCACCGCACGGGAAAGCCAGCAGCGTGGCGCTGTCGAGCGCCGGATCGGCAAGCGCAAAACTGACGGCAGAAGGGTCATCGGTGAGCACCGCACCGGTATGAAAACGCAGGTTTTTACGCAGAATTTCATCATTGAGCGAGGCGCTCAGCCACAGCGGCGTATCGTTATCGATAAGCGTCAGCAGCACGCAGGCGCTGGCGGAACCTAACGCCCCGAAGCCGGGCATGGCTGGCAACTGCACGCTGACGCCGGGTTCGCTTAACGCTTTGAGAATACGGCGAAAACTGTACTGCGCATCCGCAACCGGATGTTGAAAACTGGCAACAAGTGACATGAATTATTCTCCGCGAACCAGGGTAAAGAAATCGACGCGGCTGGAAGCCACTTCACGGGCGCGTTGCTGGCGGCGTTCCTGTTGCAGAGCAGCCAGCGGCGCTATCACACGTTTGTGCAGCAGTTCGTCCATGCCCTGCATTTGCAGCAAGGCGTCAATGACCGCGCACAATTCGGCGTGGGACTTATTGCGCCCGCTGACGTAGCTGTAGCCGTAGACACCGCCGTCTAACTGAATGACGGCGCGGGTGACGGTCATATCGCCCATCACAAAACGTTTGCCTGTGCCGCCCATGCGCCCCTGAAGCTGGGTCAGACCGGTTTCAGCAGCGCGGAGTCGTTCAAATTGCGGGGATAAAT
This sequence comes from Rahnella sp. PAMC25617, assembly GCF_050606005.1. Lineage (NCBI taxonomy): Bacteria > Pseudomonadati > Pseudomonadota > Gammaproteobacteria > Enterobacterales > Yersiniaceae > Rahnella > Rahnella sp. PAMC25617. The sequence goes on along the minus strand of NZ_JBOCUM010000009.1, from coordinate 257,528 downwards.
TCAGCGGTTGCCAGTGGGCGAGCAGCTCATCGGGACGGCTGTGAGCCAGCACCGACATCCAGCGCTGGCGGGTTTGCAGGTGATCCATTCAGTGCTCCATGGTCAGTTCGATCATGTCGGCACGCGTTAGGCTGACGGAATATTCCGCCACCGAATCGCTGCCTTCACAAATGTTCAGGGTGCGGACACACAGCAGCGGTGCCTGCGGGACGATTTCGAGTAATTTGCTCTCTTTTGCCAGCGCGCGGCGGGCATTAATGCGGGTGGTACGGCGGCTGAGTTTTTGCTTAATCTCTTCGCGGATAAAATCGTGCAGCGAGCCGTTATGGAAGTTTTGCAATGCAGGCCACCAGTCGAGATCGGGCAGATAGTGATCAATCACGCAGACCGGCACGCCGTTCACGCGGCGCAGGGTACGCAGATGAATAACGGTGTCGCCTTCCTGACGCGACAGCGCCGCCGCGACGTGATCGGTGGCCGGACGCAGCACCGCCAGCAGACGTTCGCTGGTCGGATGGCTGCCCTGATCCAGCAGGTTCTGACTGAAACGTGCCTGCGAATGCAGCGGATAATCGTAAGGACGCATCAGCACCAGCGTGCCAATACCCTGACGGCGTTGCAGCCAGCCGCGATCGACCAGCTCATCCACCGCACGGCGCAGCGTATGGCGGTTCACCTGAAAACGTTCGGCAAGCTGTTGTTCCGGCGGCAGATAATCGCCGCAGCGGTAACCGTTACGCAGTTCCTGTTCCAGTTCGGCAGCGATTTGCTGATACACCGTGGTGTGACTGGTCGGATGTCTAGATAAGTTCATCACAATGAATACCTCGCACGGGACAAACGGGCAGTGGCAGAGAAAAGTTGAAAGCGTTCTGAAAGGGTCATGATGCAAACCTCAGTGTGGCGTTGGCATCATCTTGGGCGTGCTAAATGACAATTGGGTGAAGGTCAGATTGCAGGAAAATGAAGAGTTGGAATGCGTCCCGCAGGAATGAAAGAGGGGGATTTACGGGATGAACAGTACAAATTACACTCTGGTTGTCGGATGTATTTTTAAACATTAATTACAAAAGGACTTTGTATGTCAGAAGCACGCAATCGTGAATTCAATGATTTACCTGTTACGTTAATACCCGAAACACCTGCGCAGAAATGGAGGCGTGAAAATCAAAAAGGAATTGAGGCGATAAATAAATACGTCGAAGAACATGGTTCGTTTTCTGATTATCAGCGTGCATTTTGATGGAGCAATACGCTGTTTATGAAAACAAAGGAGACGGAAAGGTAGCGTATCCTTTTTTGCTGAATATCCATCATTCGGCTGCGAGTGGGTTCGGTAATACGGTAATGATTCCGTTGGTGCCACTGCTCGAATTAATAGACTTTCCGCCAAAAAAACTTTGTCCTTTGCTTAAGATTGAGCAAGAGCAGTATGTGGCAATGACGCATATGCTGGGGGGCGTTAAGTCACGAGAAATTGGCGATCAGATCAGGCAGCTCGACGGGGAAATTTATGAAGTGAAAAATGCGTTTGATTTTTTACTGAATGGAATTTGAACCGGATGTGAGGGGAATAATTTCCCCTCTAAAAGCATTAACGCAAATAATGGATCACCTGATTACCGCTGCCGCGCCAGATAAGTGCAGGGTCTTTCAGTTCCTGCACAAATTTCCCGTCGACCAGCACGTTGATTAACGCCACGACTTCCCGCTGTTCAGCGCTCAGTTCCCCGAGCGTATAACCCGTCCACAACCACACATCTTTGCCCGGACACTCCGCCTGCACGCGTAACAATAGCTGGCGCACCGCAGAAAGATTTTGCGGATGCAGCGGATCGCCGCCGGACAGCGTTAAACCCTGACGCGGGATCACCGTGTTTTGCAGATCGGCGATAATGCGGTCTTCGTCTTCCTGCGTAAAAGGTTTGCCGGAGTCCAGCCGCCAGGTGCTTTTGTTATAGCACCCGCGGCATTCGTGGACGCAGCCGGAAACGAACAGCACGCAGCGTGTTCCCGGCCCGTTCACCACATCTATCGGGTAATACTGATGGAAGTTCAAAGTATTAACCCAGCTGACCGTTACCCAGATGTTTAATCCGGCGCTTCACTTCTTCCTGCTTACCGGCGTTAAACGGACGGGCATCCGGGCTGCCGAGATAACCACACACGCGGCGGGTGACTGACACGCGGGAAGGTTCGTGATTGCCGCATTTCGGACAGGTAAATCCTTTGCTGGTGCATTCGAATTCGCCGGTATAGCCGCAGTCGTAGCATTCATCGATTGGCGTGTTGGTGCCGTAATACGGCACGCGGGTATAACTGTAATCCCACACGTCTTCCAGCGCTTTCAGATTGTGTTGCAGGTTAGGGTATTCGCCATAGCAGATGAAACCGCCGTTGCTGAGTGGCGGATACGGCGCTTCGAAGTCGAGTTTTTCGTACGGATTTACCTTCTTCTCGACGTCCAGATGGAAGCTGTTGGTGTAGTAACCTTTATCAGTCACACCGGCCACCAGCCCGAATTCGGCTTTATCCAGACGACAGAAGCGGTCGCACAGGTTTTCGCTCGGCGTGCTGTACAGGCTGAAACCGTAGCCCGTTTCGTCTTTCCAGCTTTCGGTTGCCGCTTTCAGACGAGCCACAATCGCCTCGGCTTTTTCGCGTAACTGGCCGGCGTCGAACACGTGGGTCTGGTTGCCGAACAGCGCGTTAATGGTTTCATGCACGCCAATGTATCCGAGCGAAATCGAGGCACGGCCATTTTTGAAGATGCCGGAAATATCGTCGTCAGCTTTCAGGCGCACACCGCACGCACCTTCCATGTACAGGATTGGCGCCACGCGGGCTTTGATGCCTTCCAGACGTGCAATGCGGGTCATCAGCGCTTTCTTCGCCAGCAGCAAACGCTCGTCGAGCAGTGCCCAGAACGCCGCTTCGTCGCGGTTCGCTTCCAGCGCAATACGCGGCAGATTCAGGCTGATCACGCCGATATTATTGCGGCCCTCGTGGATCATCTCGCCATTTTCTTCATACACGCCCAGGAAACTGCGGCAGCCCATCGGCGTTTTGAACGAACCTGTGACTTTCACCACCTGATCATAATTGAGGATGTCCGGGTACATACGCTTGCTGGCGCATTCCAGTGCCAGTTGCTTGATGTCGTAGTTGGCGTCACCGGCTTTATGATTCAGGCCGTCACGGATGGCAAACACCAGTTTCGGGAATACAGCGGTTTTGCGATTTTTGCCCAGTCCGGCAATGCGGTTACGCAGAATTGATTGCTGGATCAGGCGCGATTCCCAGGATGTGCCGAGGCCAAAACCGAAGGTGACAAACGGCGTCTGGCCGTTGGCGGTGTGCAGCGTATTAACCTCATATTCCAGCGACTGGAAGGCGTCATAACACTCTTTTTCGGTACGGCTGTGAGCAAAGCCATCCGCATCTGCAATCTGCCACTCTTCGGCAGTCTGACGATGTTTATTGAAGCTGGCGGTGACGAACGGCGCCAGTACTTCGTCGATGCGGTTAATGGTCGTGCCGCCGTAAATATGGCTGGCGACCTGCGCGATAATCTGCGCGGTGACGGCCGTTGCGGTGGAAATAGACTTTGGCGTGTCAATTTCCGCATTACCCATTTTGAAACCGTGATTCAACATGCCTTTAAGGTCGATCAGCATGCAGTTAAACATCGGGAAGAACGGGGAATAATCGAGGTCATGATAATGGATTTCGCCACGCTCATGCGCCAGCACGACATCACGCGGTAAAATATGCTGCTTGGCGTAATGCTTGGCGACAATACCCGCCAGCAGGTCACGCTGGGTCGGGATCACTTTGCTGTCTTTGTTGGCATTCTCGTTGAGCAGCGCCATATTGCTTTGTTCAACCAGACCGCGGATTTCCTGATTCAGACGGCCACGCATTTCACGTTTCACATCGCGGTCATGGCGGTATTCGATATATGCGCGTGCCAGCTTTTTATGCGGACCTGCCATCAGCTGATTTTCGACCGCATCCTGAATATCGTGGATATCTACACGCGCCTGATCTTGCAGACTTTCCGCCACCACGCGGGCAACCTGAGCGCAATAATCCACGCTGTCGATACCGGCAGCAGCCGCCGCGCGTTGCACGGCTTGTTTAATCAGAACTTCATCGAAAGGGACCTGACAACCATCCCGCTTGATCACGATGGGCTGCATTGTTGTGGATTTTGCGGGTACGGTTTCCAGTCTGTCTGCCTTCACAATGACACTCCTATTGGGCGGATCCCGCGCCCCACAAGGCTTACAGGCCAGTTGTGTGGCTTTTGCGGAAAATCGCTATATATTGGGTTGGGTGTGTACTATACACACTACATGTAGCATTCACGCGAGTGATAATTCTCTTTTTATTGACCTGAAACAAAGAATTTTTTTGGCGGAAGAATTGATGACCAACTGTAAGTTCTGGCCTGAATTTTGCGTGTTGTTTTATAAGGAGATGCATAAAAAATAAACGGGCCAGACACGAGTGTGACTGACCCGGCAGAACAGAAATTTCAGATTATTCGGTGAGTTGCCAGAGGCATTCGTACGGACGAAGCATTCCGGAAACCGCAGGGGATGCGTAATTACTCAGCAGCGTGCTGCCGGGGAATTCCGGCAATGTGAAGGTCTGATCCTGTGCGCTCAGGTTTGCCATCACCCGCAGGGTTTTGCCGCCTGCCGTGCGGGTATAGCACCAGAGTTGCGGATGCTCTGGCAGCAAATCCTGATAATCGCCCCCGGTCAGTACCGGCAGTGTTTTTCGCAGTCGGATCAGTTGCTGATAGAGATAAAAGACCGAGTCTTTATCCGCCAGTGCCTGTTCGGTATTGATGTCCTGCGCGTTGTGGCTGACGGAAATCCACGGTGTGCCGGTGGTAAATCCGGCCTGTTCTCCGGCGTTCCATTGCATCGGCGTGCGCGAATTATCCCGTGATTTCTTCGCCAGAATGCGTAACAGCTCTTCGTTGCTGCGCCCGTCGGATTTCAGTTCGGCAAACATATTCAGACTTTCCACATCGCGATATTGTTCGAGATGTTTAAAGCCAGGATTGGTCATGCCGATTTCTTCGCCCTGATAGATATACGGCGTGCCCTGCAAACCGTGCAGCACCATCGCCAGCATTTTGGCAGACGTCGTGCGCAGTGTGCCTTCATCACCAAAGCGCGACACAATGCGCGGCTGATCGTGGTTACACCAGAACAGCGCGTTCCACGCATGCCCGTGCATTCCCTGCTGCCATTCGCGGAAAATCTGCTTGAGCTGGACGAAGTCCGGCGGCGCATCCGTCCATTTTTCGCCGTTCGGATAATCCACTTTCAGATGATGAAAGTTAAAGGTCATCGACAGTTCGCTGCCGTCGTTAGCGGCGTAGCGGCGGCAATGCTCAAGCTTCGTTGAAGACATCTCGCCGACCGTCATCAGCCCCAGCGGTTTGAACACATCGCGGCTGAATTCCTGCAGGAACTCGTGAATACGCGGGCCATCGGTATAAAAACGGCGGCCATCACCGGCATCATCAGAGGGAAAATCCTGCTGTTTTGATACCAGATTAATCACGTCCAGACGCAGTCCGTCGACGCCTTTATCCGCCCAGAACTGGCAGACTTTTTTCAGCGCCTCGCGCACCGGCGGGTATTCCCAGTTGAGATCCGCCTGCTCGGTGGCGAACAGATGCAGATAATACTGCCCGCTGGTTTCATGCCACTGCCAGGCGCCGCCACCGAATTTAGAACGCCAGTTATTCGGCGGGCCGCCTTCGGTCGCGCTGTCACGCCAGATATAAAACGGGCGGAACGGACTGCCCGGATCCTGCGACTGGCGGAACCATTCGTGGTGCGTCGAAGTATGGTTAAACACCATATCCATTACGATGCGGATCCCGCGCTGATGCGCCTCCGCGGTCAGCCGCTCGAAGTCTTCCAGCGTGCCGTAAGCCGGGTCAATCTCGCAGTAATCCGCCACGTCGTAGCCGTTATCAATCTGCGGCGACAGGTACATCGGTGTCAGCCACAGGGCATCGACGCCCAGTGTTTTCAGGTAATCCAGACGCTGCGTGATACCGTTGATATCACCGGTGCCGCTGCCCGTAGTGTCCTGAAAACTCTTTGGGTAAATCTGGTAAATCACGCCGTTTTTCCACCACGGCAATTCGCTGTTCATTCCATTTTCCTTCTTAAATTTCTTACACCACTGCCAGTTCGCCACGGCGGGCTTTGCGCTGATAAACCAGCACGGTCAGGATAATTGGCACCACAATCGCCACCAGCATGGCCAGTGCGTAGATGCTCCAGAACTGCGGTTTGATGGACAGAATGCCCGGTAATCCGCCGACGCCGATGCCGTTAGCCGTGACGTGGAACAGGCCGCAAATCAGGCCGGCAAACGCCGAGCCGATCATCGCGCACAGCATCGGGAAGCGGTATTTCAGGTTGATGCCGTACATCGCCGGTTCCGTTACGCCGAGGAAGGCTGAGATGGCGGCGGGCACGGAAATCTCGCGCTCGTTGTGTTTACGGCTGACGATAATCACGCCGACGACTGCGGCTGCCTGCGCGATGTTTGAGAGGGCGATCAGCGGCCAGACCGGCGTTCCGCCAGTGCTTTGCACCATCTGCATATCGATGGCGAGTGTGGTCTGATGCACGCCGGTAATGACCAGCGGCGCATAGAGGAAACCAAACAACGCGGCACCGATTGGCGCGAGGCTGCCGGTCATGATGAATTTCACTGCGAAAGCCACGCCATCGCCAATCATGCGGCCAAACGGCCCGATCAGCGTGTGCGCCAGGAACACGGCAATAATCAGTGAGCTGACCGGCACAATCACCAGATAAAGATAATTAGGGATAATGCGTTTCAGGCCATTTTCGATGACTGCCAGCGCCATACCCGCCAGAACGGAAGGAATGACCTGCGCCTGATAACCCACTTTTTCGATGGTGAACCAGCCGAAATTCCACACTTCAGGGATTTGCTGCCCGAGGTTGTAGGAGTTCATTAACTGCGGCGACACCAGCGTGATACCGAGCACGATACCGAGGATTTCGGTACCGCCCATTTTTCTGACCGTTGACCAGCAGACCGCCACCGGCAGGAACATAAACACGGCTTCGCCGAGCAGCCACAGGAAATCGTAAATTGACTGCCACAGCGGGTGCATCTGCGCCAGCGTCTGACCGTCGCTCATCGGGATTTCACCGATAACGTTACGGAAACCGAGAATCAAACCGCCGCTGATCAGTGCCGGTAACAGCGGGAAGAAAATTTCCGCGAAGTGAGAAATGCTGCGCTCAAACCAGCTCATATTCTGGCGGGCGGCGACTTTTGCCTGTTCTTTTCCGGCTGCACTTTTACCGGTGCTGGCGATCAGGACTTTATAGTAATCATCCACTTCCGGCCCGATAACGACCTGGAACTGACCGGCATTGGTAAAGCAGCCTTTGACCATCGGCAGGGCTTCGAGACCTTTCGGGTCGGCTTTAGATGGGTCATTGAGGACAAAACGAAGACGCGTAATGCAGTGAGTCACCATCGCGATATTGTCGCTGCCGCCAACGAGGGCGATCAGCTGATCAACATCCTGTTGCTTAACTTTGCTCATAGGGAATGACCTGTGATTTTGCGTAAGTGTGTAGGGTACGGTTCAAGCATAGCGAAGGTGATGGGAACTTGTCCGGGAACGTTCCCGGTTTTGCCGGAACGATCACAAAGTTTCTGCTTTTGGGAAAGGCTAAGGTCAGAAAATCGGGGGATTCAGAAAGCAAGCTTTCCGGGGATGATCAGTTGCTGCACGGCCGCAGAACCGCTGAGCTGTGCCAGCAGTTGTTTCGCCGCCGCTTCGCCACCCGCGCCATAACCGAGTTCTACGGAATACGATTCCGGGAACAGGAAATGCAGCAACGGGTTGTTACCGATACCGCATACCTGAATATCGCAGATTTGCTGCTGTTGCAGGTATTTCTGTGCGCCGATAGCGATGGTATCGGAGGCACAAATCACCGCCTGAATGTCGTTTTCCAGCAATTGCGGGATCAGGTCAAAACCGCTCTGATAGGTGAGTTCACCGAGCGCCATGTGCGGTGTCAGCCCCTGCGCCTGACACAACGCCTGATAAGCTTCACTGCGTCGCTGACCGGTGGTGGTGTCCCGTGGCGAAACGCCGATAAAACCGATGCGGCGGATATCCTGCGCCAGCAACTTGTTCATCAGCAGTTGTACCGCACCGGCATCGTCATAACACACCGAAGACAGCCCCGGCATATCGCGTGCCAGCATCACCAGTTTGTCCTGCCACGGCGTCAGCATTTGTGCCGATAAACCGGTAAAACCAAACAACACCACGCCGTCGATATTGCGCTGTTTCAGCACCTGCAAATGCTCTTTAACACGTTCGGCGCTGAACTGACTTTCCAGCACAATCGGATCGTAACCTTGCTGATAAAACAGTGGCAGCATGGCGCGGACGGCCTGATTTTCTGACGGAGAGTCGAGGCGGGAAACAATGATCGCCACGATTTTATCGCTGAACCCGCGCATTGCCCGCGCTGATTTCGACGGGCTGAAATGTTCCTGCTCAATCACCTGTAATACGCGTTCGCGGGTTTGCGGGCTGACATTGCCTTCGTTATTCAGAACGCGGGAAACCGTGGATTTACCGACGCCGCTCAGGCGCGCAATGTCATTTATGGTCAGGCGATTTTGCATAGTTATTTTGTATGGTTAAGTTAGATCAGGTTTAAGTTCGGTTGCAGTAAACAGGTTTATAATCCGCGGAAAATACGCCTGAGGCGTAGTTAACAGCTCTACCCTAACGGATTTTTATACCCGATGCGTATGAATTTCCAGACCGTTCCTTACCGGAGGTGAAAACCCATGGAACCCGACCCCAATTCTGTAGGTCCGTTGTGATCCGGTAAGCACCCGCTTTGCTGCTGCTTACCGTGACATTAAACGTTATCAGGTAAGCGGTGGTGCACGTCTGTTCGTTCGCCCCTGTTTTGTTATAACCCTTTTGCCCGTCTGCGGTCATTTTCCCGTGGGCGCAATAAGGTGCGAATGATGTTCAAAGATTTCACCTCCCGGCTGCTCAGCGCGCTCAGCCGCAACTTACCGCGCCGTTTAGTCCGTCGCGATCCGATGCTCGAAAACGTGCCAGGCCGCACTGCGCAGGCAGTTCCTGCGGCGATGGCCGCACATTGTCAGGCCTGTGCCCGCGCCACCGAAGACCAGCTTTACCTGCAATTTGCCAGCCATCCGGAAGGGCTGACCGCGCAGGAAGCCGACGCTATCCGTGAAGTTTCCGGCCTCAATCTGACCGGCGATCAGCAGCCTGCACCGTGGTGGCTCCACCTGTGGCACTGCTACCGCAATCCGTTCAACCTGCTGCTGACTGTGCTTGGGCTGGTGTCTTACGCCACCGATGATTTAACGGCGGCGCTGGTGATTGGCGCGATGGTGTTTATTTCCACCTTTATGCATTTCATTCAGGAAGCGCGCTCCAACAAAGCTGCCGATGCGCTAAAAGCCATGGTCAGCAACACCGCCACGGTGCTGCGCAGTGACACGCAAACCGGGCGCAGCGAAACGGTGGAAATCCCCATCAGCCAGCTGGTGCCGGGTGACCTGATCAAGCTTTCTGCGGGGGATATGATCCCGGCAGATTTACGTATTCTCTCCGCCAAAGACTTGTTTATCAGCCAGGCGGCGCTGACCGGTGAATCGCTGCCGGTGGAAAAACATGCCTGCGAGAAAAAACCGGTTGCGGCGGATCCGCTCGAACTGAACACGCTGTGCTTTATGGGCACCAACGTGGTCAGTGGTACGGCGATTGCGATGGTGATCGCCACCGGCGGCAAAACCTGGTTCGGTCAGCTGGCCGAACGCGTGGTGCAGGAAGATACCCAGCCGAATGCGTTCCAGGCCGGTATCAGCAAAGTCAGCTGGCTGCTGATCCGCTTTATGATGGTGATGACGCCGGTGGTGCTGGTGATCAACGGCTACACCAAAGGCGACTGGTGGGAAGCGGCGCTGTTTGCGCTCTCCGTGGCGGTCGGGCTGACGCCTGAAATGCTGCCGATGATTGTCACCTCGACGCTGGCGAAAGGCGCGGTGAAACTCTCCCGCCAGAAAGTGATCGTCAAACGTCTGGACGCTATCCAGAACTTTGGCGCGATGGACATCCTCTGCACCGATAAAACCGGCACACTGACGCAGGATAAAATTGTCCTTGAGCGCCACACTGACGTCCTCGGTGTGACCAGCGACGACGTGCTGCATCTGGCGTGGCTGAACAGCCATTACCAGACCGGCCTGAAAAACCTGCTTGACGTCGCGGTGCTGGAAGCGGGCGATGCCGGTCCGGTGCATAACTCGCTGAAAGTCGATGAGATTCCCTTTGATTTCGACCGCCGCCGCATGTCCGTGGTGGTCGCCGAAAACGATCAGAATCACCGCCTGATTTGCAAAGGCGCGCTGGAAGAAATGCTGTCGATTTGTACGCTGGTGCAGCTCAACGGTGAGATTGTGCCGCTGACCGATGTGTTGCTCGGGCGCATCCGCCGCATTACTGATGACCTGAATCAGCAGGGGCTGCGCGTGGTGGCGGTGGCACATAAAGTGATGCCATCACGCACGCAGGGGTACGGCGTGACCGATGAATCCAGCCTGATCCTGGCCGGGTATATCGCGTTCCTCGATCCGCCAAAAGAAAGCACCGCACCGGCGCTGGAAGCGTTGCAGCGCAAAGGCGTCACCGTGAAAATTCTCACCGGCGATAACCCGCTGGTGGCGCGTAAGGTCTGCAAAGATGTCGGATTACATGCAGAAACGGTACTGATCGGCAGCGATATCGATGCACTTGACGATGTGCAACTGCTGAACGTCGCCCGCGAAACCACGGTGTTTGCCAAACTGACGCCGATGCACAAAGAACGCATTGTGCGCGTGCTGCGCGGTGAAGGGCATGTGGTCGGCTTTATGGGCGACGGCATTAACGATGCACCGGCGCTGCGCGCGGCCGACATTGGTATTTCCGTGGATTCGGCGGTGGATATTGCCAAAGAAGCTGCTGATATCATTCTGCTTGAAAAAAGCCTGATGGTGCTGGAGCAGGGCGTGACAGAAGGGCGCAGAACCTTCGCCAACATGCTGAAATACATCAAGATGACCGCCAGTTCTAACTTCGGTAACGTGTTCAGCGTGCTGGTGGCCAGCGCCTTCCTGCCGTTCCTGCCGATGTTGCCGCTGCATCTGCTGATCCAGAATCTTATCTACGATGTGTCACAGGTAGCGATCCCGTTTGATAACGTTGATGAGGAGCAACTGGCAAAACCGCAGCGCTGGAATGCGGGTGACATTGGCCGTTTTATGGTGTTCTTCGGGCCAATCAGTTCCGTGTTCGACATTCTGACCTTCAGCCTGATGTGGTGGGTGTTCCAGGCCAATACGGTGGAGGCGCAGACGCTGTTCCAGTCCGGCTGGTTCATTGAAGGGCTGCTGTCGCAGACGCTGATTGTGCATATGATCCGCACCCGCAAAGTGCCGTTTATTCAGAGCCGCGCCTCCTGGCCGCTGTGCATCATGACGCTGATGGTGGTAGTCACCGGTATCGCGTTGATCTACTCGCCCGTTGCCGGATTCCTGCAATTGCAGGCGCTGCCGCTGAGCTATTTCCCGTGGCTGATCGCGATTCTGGCGGGCTACATGGTGCTGACGCAGTGCGTGAAAGGCTGGTTCGTGCGCCGTTACGGCTGGCAGTAATCTTTAAAATTCTATCCTGAATGCTAAAAAGCGCGACCGGTGAAGCGGCCGCGCTTTGCATTAATCAGTTTGAAATTTTACGACTGTGCGTTGTTCTTGCGATCGTTACGACGATTCACCCAGGTGTTAATCAGCAGGGTGATGATGAGAATCGACGCGATCACGCCCAGCGATATTCCCACCGGAATGTGGAACACGTCGAGCAGCAGCATTTTGATACCGATGAAAATCAGGATCACCGCCAGACCGTATTTCAGCATCGAGAAACGCTCTGCCACACCCGCCAGCAGGAAGTACATCGCACGCAGGCCGAGGATCGCAAACAGGTTAGACGTCAGCACGATGAACGGGTCGGTGGTCACCGCAAAGATAGCCGGGATACTGTCGACCGCGAAAATCACGTCGCTCAGCTCGACCATAATCAGCACCAGCAACAGCGGCGTGGCGAACAGAATACCGTTGCGGCGTACGAAGAATTTCTCGCCCTGTAAATCGTCGGTCATACGCATTTTACTGCGCAGCCAGCGGATCATCGGTTTCTCGCCCACTTCTCCGTCGTCATCTTTCGCCAGTGCCATCTTGATACCGGTGAACAGCAGGAACGCGCCGAACACGTACAAGATCCAGCTGAATTGCCCCACCAGCCAGCTACCCGCGAAAATCATACCGGTACGCAGAACGATGGCGCCAAGCACGCCGTAGACCAGCACGCGGCGTTGCAGGTTAGCCGGAATGGAGAAGTAGCTGAACAGAATCAGCCAGACGAAAACGTTATCGACCGCCAGCGCTTTTTCCAGCAGATAGCCGGTCAGGAACATGGTGGCTTTGGCGTCGGCGACTTCACGTCCAAACTCGCCGTTGAGATACCACCAGAAGCCGAAGTTGAACAGCAGCGACAGGCCAATCCACACCAGCGACCACATCGCGGCACTTTTCATACTCATGGTTTGCGCGCCTTTGCGACCCTGCAACAGCAGGTCGAACGCGAGCATAATTATCACTACCACGGCAAAAGAGCCCCATAAAATCGGGTTGCCTACGGAGTTCATCATTGCGGTATCCTCGGAAAAAAATCAAAAAAAAACGGCCAGCGTCGGAAGACGTTAGCCGCTCATTTTTTGAGCTGTGAGCAAACCTCGCCATCCGGCAAGGTCTCACTTACAAAGATAACTATTCATCTTGTGAATGCTTATCTTTGCCCCGGTAACCGGGTGGCTGAGACGGCGCTGCGTGAGCGCGGGTCCAGACACCGTAATGACGATTATCCGGCGAAGAAGTTACTCCCCTTTGCAGTTCGCAAATTAATGCAAAATGTGTCCGGTGTCAAACATTCAGAAACATTATAGAGCATTAACCCGCCAGTGCCTGACGTTTACCGAGTGCGCCGACAAAGGCCAGCAGCAGCCCCTGACTGAGCGGTGTTTCGCTAAGTTGCTGAGCCTGATGAGTAAAGTCCACCGAATCGTCTTCGGCCAGGGATCCCAGCCATGACAGATACGTTTTCATCACCGCCAGACTGAATTCCGGATGGAACTGGGTGCTGACAGCATTGGGGCCATAACGCAGGATCTGATGCGGGTCGTGCAGCGTTTTCGCCAGCACCGTCGCCGTCGCGGGCGGCGTGATAACGGTTTGCAGATGGATCAGATTCGCCGCGAACTGCGCCGGAAGCTGAGATACCAGCGGGTCAAGATGCCCGGCAGGCGTCAGCGTGACTTCATGGGTGCCCACTTCAATCCCTTGCGGGTGATAATCTACCTCGCCGCCCAGCGCATACGCCATCAGCTGATGACCGTAGCAGGCGCCGAACATCGGTAACTCCTGCAACATGCCCAGACGTACCCAGTCCGCCGCGTCTTCACTCCACGCCAGATGTTCTGTCACCATGCTGCGCGACCCGGTAATGATCGCCCCGCAATAGTTTTCCGGCGGCAGCGGGCGTTCACCCGCCTGCAAATCGACAATCACGACCTGCTGCGGGTCGATATCCCCCTGGCGGATAAACATCTGCGGGAAGTTATCGTGTGCGCGGCGGATAGGCTCCGGCGCGTGACCGGTCTGTAAAATCAACAGCGGTTTCTGACTGGGTGCAATCATCTGTTACTCCCGATACTTACGGAACATTAAGGCTGATTATCGGCCGGAAACACCACGCCGGTCTGACGACGGATTTCCGTCAGCACTTTGGCGGTGATGCGCGAGACTTCCAGCCCCGGGTGCGCGACAAACTGGCTGTCGACCAGAATCGCAAAAGTTTCTGCTTCATACAGCATGGTGTTGATGTGCTGCGGTTGTGTCAGATCCAGTTTCTGGCTGCCGCGTGGCGTCAGGCTGAGCGTCTGGCATTCAGACAGTTTTTCCATCTGCAGGGTGCCGTCTTCGCCCTGAATTTCGCTTGGCAGCAGGGAGTCGCTGATTTTGGAATGGTTGATCACCACTTCGAAGTTATCCGCATAAGACAAAATCACCGTGCCCTGACCGTCGACGCCGCTGTCCAGTAATGTCGCCGTGGCTGTTACTGATTCCGGTTCACCAAACAGCGAAATGGCGCTGGCCAGACAGTAATAGCCAATATCCATGATTGAGCCGTTGGAAAACGCCGGGTTAAAGGTATTCGGGTTTTCACCCGCCAGATAGCGCGGATAACGTGATGAATACTGGCAGTAATTCAGAATGGCTTTACGCAGTTTACCAATGCGGTTCAGCGCGCCTTTCATATGCAGGAAATTCGGCAGATAGGCGGTTTTAAACGCTTCGAACAGCACCACGTTGTTCTCTTTCGCGCAGGCAATCAGGCTTTCGGCTTCTTGCAGATTAGACGCCAGCGGTTTCTCGCAAATCACGTGCTTTTTATGGCTGAGGAACAACAGCGATTGTGGGGCGTGTAATGAATTCGGGCTGGCAATATAGACGGCATCAATCAGATCAGACGCGGCCATTGCTTCAAGGGAATCAAAATAATGTTCAACCGGATAATCCTCACCGAGCTTTTTAGCGCCTTCCAGCGTGCGGGAGTAAATCGCGGTTAACTTCATCTTACCGCTCTCGTGTGCGGCATCAATAAAACGCTGGGTGATCCAGTTGGTGCCGACGACTGCAAAGCGAATCATATGTGTTCCCTATAGATAAGTGGACAATGAATTATTGGTATAACTTGCCGAATATTTCCAGATGCGTCAGGTACATGCGCGTGTCGAATTCTAACTGATGATAGTCGGGCGTCATATGACAGCACAGGCTGTAGAAGGCTTTGTTGTGTTCTTTTTCTTTCAGGTGCGCGAGTTCGTGTACCACAATCATTTTCAGAAACGCTTCCGGCGCGCTTTTAAATACCGTTGCGACGCGGATTTCCGCTTTGGCTTTCAGCTTGCCGCCCTGAATGCGCGATATGGCGGTATGCAGCCCCAGCGCGTGCTTCATCACGTGGATTTTATTGTCATAAGCGACTTTGCTTAACGGCGATGAACTGCGCAAAAACTGGTTTTTCAGGTCCAGCGTATACTGATAGAGCGATTTGTCAGTGGTCAGCTCGTGCGGCTCGGGGTATCGCGTCAGCAACACTTTACCTAAACGTTCCTGTTCGATTAACTGGCGAACCTGAGCCTGAAGATTCTCGGGATAGCCTTGCAGATAGGTCAATTCAGGCATAACTGTTTGCTTTATCTCTTTATTGACGGGGAAAAGATGCCATACCGGTAAGCGGTGTTTTCGTCACGATCGCGCCAGTCCGGCAGATAAACCCCTTTTTAACTGAAAAAACGTTTTACTGATAGACCAAATTAAGGGATAAACAGCGCAAATTGAATATAGAGGAGGGCCAATGAGCCAATTCGAAACCGAAACAGGTGGTCAGTTATTGCAACTGCGTCTGGAACGTTATCCGCTGGAAGAAGCGGCAACGCAGTTGCAGGCATGGGAAGCGGCTGATGATTATCTGCTGCAAAACCTGAACACCGACGCGCTCAACGGCCGTCCGCTGCTGATTTTCAACGATGCTTTTGGCACGCTGGCCTGCGCCTTGCAGCCGCACAACCCGACCAGCATCAATGACTCTTTCATGAGTCAGCTGGCGATGCGCCATAACCTGCGTCTTAACGGATTTGACGAAGACAGCGTGGCGGCGCAAAGCAGCCTGGTGCCGTTGCCGATCAATCCGGGTCTGGTCATCATCAAAGTGCCAAAAACGCTGGCGCTGCTGGAACAACAACTGCTGGCGCTGCGTGAAGTGGTGACCCCGGACACGCAGATTATCGCCGGCGCGAAAGCCCGTGATATCCACACCTCTACGTTGCAGTTGTTCGAGAAAATCCTCGGGCCAACCAAAACCAGCCTGGCATGGAAAAAAGCCCGTCTGATCCATTGTGAAGCGACTCTGCCAGCGCAAACCGCTGAGCCGGTGATTTCCGAATGGGCGCTGGATGACAGCGAATTCCGTATTTCCAACCATGCGAACGTGTTCTCTCGCGGCGGTCTGGATATCGGCGCACGCTTCTTCATGCAGCATCTGCCGGAAGGTATCGAAGGGCGCATGGCGGATCTGGGTTGCGGTAACGGCGTGATCGGCATGACCGCGCTGGCGCTGAATCCGGATGCAGAAATGCTGTTCGTCGATGAATCTTATATGGCGGTAGAATCGAGCCGCATTAATGTCGAAAACAATTTGCCGCAAGATGTCAGCCGCTGTCATTTCGAAGTGAACAATATGCTGGCTGGTGTCGAGCGCGAAACCCTGCACGCCGTGTTGTGTAACCCGCCGTTCCACCAGGGCACCGTGGTCAGTGATGACACCGCGTGGCGCATGTTCTGCGACGCCAAACGTTGCCTGCAAACCGGCGGCGAACTGCGCATCGTCGGCAACCGCCATCTGGATTACTACCAGAAACTGCGCCGCCTGTTCGGCAACTGCACGACGATCGCTACCAATCAGAAGTTTGTGATCCTGCGTGCGGTGAAAACGGCGTCGCATCACTGATCACTGAATTGCTGACATGAAAAAGCCGCTTATCGCGGCTTTTTTTTCGTCTGCAGTTTTCTAATCCAATGTTTATATCTTCAGCGCCAGCCGCGTGCCCTGATCGATAGCCCGACGGGCATCAAGTTCGACGGCGACGTCTGCACCGCCGATCAGATGTACGGTTTTTCCGGCATCCTGCAACGGCTGATACAGGGCGCGCTGCGGTTCCTGTCCGGCGCAGATAATTACGTTATCCACTTCCAGACACAGCGGCTCGCCGTTCATGATCAGATGCAAACCCGCGTCGTCGATGCGTTCGTAGCTGACGCCGCTTTGCATCTTCACGCCACGGTGCAGCAGGCTGGCGCGGTGGATCCAGCCGGTGGTTTTCCCCAGTCCTGCGCCGACTTTGGTGGTTTTGCGTTGCAGCAGAACGATCTCCCGCGCCGCCGGTTCGGGCTGCGGTCCCTGCGGTGCCAGACCGCCGCGATGCCTCAGGCTCTGGTCGATCCCCCATTCGTGACTGAAGGCCTGAGTACTCAGGCTTGATGACACGCCTTTATGCACCAGATATTCGGCGGTATCAAAACCGATACCGCCCGCGCCAATAATGGCGACGCGCTGACCGACCGGTTTTTTATCTCGCAGCACGTCGAGATACGTCAGTACGCTCGGGTGATCAATGCCAGTAATATCCGGCAGGCGTGGTGAAATACCGCAGGCGAGGATCACTTCGTCATAACCCGTTAACTGGCTGGCGGTGACGGTTTCACCCAGACGCAGCGTGACGCCCAGTAATGTCAGCTGACGCGAGTAATAGCGCAGCGTCTGATAAAACTCTTCTTTGCCGGGGATCTGTTTGGCGACATTAAACTGCCCGCCGATTTCATTGTGTGCATCAAATAAGGTGACGTGATGTCCGCGGCTGGCGGCGGTGGTGGCAAATGCCAGTCCGGCTGGCCCGGAGCCGACCACGGCCAGGCGTTTGGTGATTTCCGCACGGGTTATGGGTAACTGCGTTTCACGGCAGGCGCGGGGATTCACCAGGCAGGACGTGACTTCTCCGGCGAATATCTGATCCAGACAGGCCTGATTACAGCCGATGCAGGTATTGATTTCATCAGCACGCCCTTGTGCGGCTTTTTCGACAAACGCCGGATCGGCGAGGAACGGGCGCGCCATCGACACCATATCCGCGCAACCTTCGGCGAGAATTTTCTCCGCCACGTCGGGATCGTTAATGCGGTTGGTGGTGATCAGCGGAATACCGACTTTGCCCATCAGTTTTTGCGTCACCCAGCTGAACGCCGCGCGGGGAACCATAGTGGCGATGGTCGGAATGCGCGCTTCGTGCCAGCCGATGCCGGTGTTAATAATGCTCGCGCCGGCCTGCTCGATGCGTTGCGCCAGAGTCTCGACTTCCTGCCAGTCCGAGCCTTCCTCAACCAGATCCAGCATGGATAAGCGATAAATAATGATGAACTCCCTGCCACAGGTTTCGCGCACGCGGCGCACGGCTTCTGTCGCAAACCGCATACGGTTATCGGCGGAACCGCCCCAGCTGTCCGTGCGCTGATTGGTGCGCGCGGTGAGGAACTGGTTTATCAGATAACCTTCGGAGCCCATGATTTCCACACCGTCATAGCCGGACGCCTTGGCGAGTTGCGCACAGCGGGCAAAATCCGCCAGCGTTGATTCGATTTCTTCTTCGCTCAGAGCGTGAGGTGTAAAGCGGTTGATCGGCGCCTGAAGTGCTGAAGGCGCGACGGGGTGGGGCTGATAACTGTAACGCCCTGCATGAAGAATTTGCAGCGCAATTTTTCCTCCGGCGGCATGAACGGCATCGGTCACCACGCGGTGATGCGTGATGTGCTCCTGTTCTGCGAGGATTGAACCACCCTGATACACCACGCCCTGCGCGTTGGGGGAAATGCCGCCTGTGACAATCAGCCCGACACCTGCGGCGGCGCGTTCGGCATAAAAGGCCGCCAGACGTTCAGGCCCGTCCTCCAGTTCTTCCAGTCCGGTGTGCATAGAACCCATCAGCACGCGATTTTTCAGTTGTGTAAAACCTAAATCCAGCGGCGCCAGCAGATGCGGATAAAACAGCGAAGCGCGTTCAGTCATGGAATTCTCTTAAGTGGTCGGAGGAGATGAATTCAATTTAGCGGGTGGCAGAGCAATTGGAAAGTCAGCGTGCAATGACTGTGATATGCGTCACTTTGGGGAAATCCCTGAGAGTTAATTAACTATTACGCATATTATTAATCGCCAAACATTAATTATGGCGGATTATTTTTGCGGAAGTCTGGTCGTCTGAAGTCGCGGATAAAAACATTATTTCTTTGTTTTTACACAATATTGATTGGTTGCAGGTTGTTTATTTTAAACATTTTTTTATTACGTTTATGCGCTTAGGATTATTTTTATAAAACAATCTCGAATCGATTCAGTTCAGGTTAGAGCTGGACTAGGCTGGAGCTGCTTCACCCTAAAAAATTCATTTCTAACCTGGATATATACTATGAATCTTATTGACCATACAGCCTGCCGCCCGTTTACCGAAGCCGGGCATTTGTCCCAGATTGCAGCCTATTATGAAGAAGGCCGTAATGTCATGTGGATGATGCTCAGGTCTTATCCACGTCCCTGTTTTAATCAGGAGCTTATTGAGGACATCATGACGCTCACCTATGCAGCAAAGGCGTCGGGGCTGCGTTTTGATTTTTGGGTCACCGGTTCTTTGGTGCCCAATATGTACAATGTGGGAGGTGACCTGAGTTTCTTTGTCGACTCTATCGTCAATAACAAGCGCGAGGCTTTGCGCGCCTACGCCAGAGCCTGTGTGGACTGTGTTCATGCTGCAGCGCGCGGGTTTGATGTGGGCGCGATCAGCTTGTCGATGATTGAAGGTACGGCGCTCGGCGGCGGATTCGAAGCGGCGCTGGCGCACCATTATGTGCTGGCGCAAAACACGGCCCGGATGGGGTTTCCGGAAATCGCCTTTAACCTCTTTCCGGGAATGGGCGGTTATTCGCTGGTCTCGCGTAAAGCGGGCATGAAGCTGGCGGAGGAACTGATTTCCACCGGTGAGTCTCATACGGCGGAATGGTTTGAAAGCCGCGGGCTGGTGGATGTGTTATTCCAGCCGGGTGAGGCGTTCAACGCCACGCGTACGTTTATGGATGTGCTGCGGCCAAAACTTAACGGGATCCGCGCCATGATCCGCGCACGCCAGCGCGTACTGCAACTTTCACGTTCCGAGCTGATGGATATTACGGAGGATTGGGTGGATGCCGCGTTTACGCTGGAGGAGAAAGACCTGAGTTATATGGAGCGTCTGGTCATGCTGCAAAACCGGCATACGGCATCACTGCGTAAAACCGGCTAGCAGCGGGCAGAAAGGGCCCGTTACTGGCGCTATTTCTGTTTTGCTTTAGGTTTAAAAATATTGGGTGAAGCAATCATTTTTTCTTCAAGCCAGTGCTCGAGTTCCGTTGCGGGCATTGGCCTGGCGTAAAGAAAGCCCTGTTTGCTGTCCACACCAATCTCGTCAATTAACTTCTCTTCTTCAGCCGTTTCCACCCCTTCCGCCACCACGGTCAGTTGCAGGGTTTTCGCCACCGCCACAATCGCCCGCACCAGCGCCTGGGAAACCGGATTGTCATTGATCCCACGGACAAAACTCTGGTCGAGCTTAATGCAGTCGAGCGGAATGCGTGCCAGCTGGGACAGGGAAGAATAACCGGTACCGAAATCATCCAGATGCACCTGCGCGCCGAGTTTATGCAGCTGGTTAATCATGGCGACAGCTGCGCCTTCGTCTTCCACCAGACAGCTTTCGGTCAGTTCAAAATCGAGCAGACACCCTTTCATGCCGGCTTTTTTCATGGCATCAGACAGCGTCGTGATAAACGAGCCATTATTCAGCTGGCGTCCGGAAAGATTCACGGCCACGCGCAGATTCAGCCCCTTTTTTTGCCATTCAGTCGCCTGACGGGTGGCGGTTTCGATCACCCATTTGCCGATGGGTGTAATCAGGCCAGATTCTTCGGCATAAGGGATAAAACTTTGCGGCTGGATAAGACCGCGTTCCGGCGAATTCCAGCGCAGCAGCGCTTCGACACTTTGCACGGTGCCATAAAGTGACACTTTCGGCTGATAGTGCAAAACCAGCTGGTCTTTTTCCGCCAGCGCTTTGCGTAAATGCGTATCCAGCCACATGTATTCTGAGGCTTTTTCATTCATGCCCGGCGAGAAAACGCAGTGCGCATTTTTGCCTTTTTCCTTCGCCACATACATGGCGGTATCGGCGTTTTGCAGCAGCGTATCGCCGTCAGTGCCGTGTTCCGGACAGATAGCAATGCCGCCGGAACAGCCGGTATAGACTTCAATGAGACCGATACGAAATGGCAGGCTCAGGCGGCGCAACACGCGCTGGCTCAGTGCCTCCAGTGCGCTCAGTTCTGCATGGATACTGAGGATGATGAATTCATCGCCGCCGAGGCGCGCGAGCTTATCGTTAGGCGAAAGACAATCCTGAATAGCGTCGGATACCGCCCGCAACAGGTGATCGCCAAACATATGACCGTAGGCGTCGTTCACCTTTTTGAAGTTATCCAGATCCAGATAAATCAGCCCGACTTTGTTTTCGCCGCGCTCGAGAAGGGCTCTGGCCAGAGATTCCTGTAACGCGTTGCGGTTGGCGAAACCGGTGACCAGATCGGTGTTGGCCAGCACGCGCAGACGCTCCTGCGCTTTGCGCTCGTCCGTAATGTCAGAACCCGAGCAGATCAGGTATTTTTGCTGTTTACCGCTGCCGCTGTGGACGAATTTATTGCGAAACAGAAACAGCCGCTGACCTTTAACCGTATTGATCCAGCGTTCGACTTCGTAGGATTGCTGATGCTGAAAAAAACCGTTGATGTTCTGGCGCGACGCCAGACCTTCTTCCATCGACATGAATAAATCGTAGGCGCTGCGGCCAATGACATCTTCTTCGCGCAGGCCGGTATATTCTTCGCTCAGCCGGTTAAAACGATGGATTTTGCCTTCCTGATCGATGATCACAATCACGGAGTTGGCTTCGGAAACCACCTGTTCAGCAAAAGTCAGACCGACTTCAAGATCGTGCGCGACGGATTCAGTGTCCTGATACGCTGATGCCGTGCCAGCCCAGGCTTTGCTGTCAATTTTCCGGCCGACAAGATAAAGGCGTACAGGGGAACCGAACAGGGTGATGTCCAGCGTGAAACTTGAGGTGATCCCGGTCAGTTGCCTGATTTTTCCCGCCTGCCATTGGGTCAGGGAGATAGCAACATTAACAACGCCTTTCTCTGCGGACAGCTCCAGTGCATTGCTGTCAGAACCCACTCGCCAGTATGGGCGGGGCGTACCAAAATGCAGGTACAGGATGGACGCATCTTGAGAATCGACCATGAATGTTTCTCCGAAAAGAACGCTATACGCCGCCAGTGTGGCGACATGGCGATAGTCAGCACAGACGGAGTTTACTCTGCTCAGCACACCCGCACCGCTCCGCAACTATCGGATACAGAGCCGGAAGGCGTAACACATTGAATTTAAGGTTAGCAACTGTCGGTTATATATCCAGTCACCGGACAGAAATTACTGCTCAGAACAGGCGGGTTCCGTTGCCGGGATCCCGCCTGAGAGAGAACGTGCTGACTGCATATCGGGCCTGGTTTCAGACCCGATATGTTATTTCAACAGGAAGCTGGTTTTCTTCACATCCTGAGAATCTAACCCGACGAATACGTTGAACTTACCGGGTTCAGAGGCCCATTTCAGCTTGTCATTGTAGAAACGTAAGTCTCTTTCATTGATAGCAAATGTCACGGTTTTCTCTTCACCCGGCTGCAGGGTGATCTTCTCAAAGTTCTTCAGCTCTTTAACCGGACGACTGATCGACGCGGTGACATCCTGCAGATACAGCTGGACGATCGTCGCGCCACTGACTTTGCCGGTGTTTTTCACCGTGACACTGGCTGTCAGCGGATGTTTCGCATCCATGGTTGTGGATGAAAGGTTCACGTCAGACACGCTGAAACGGGTGTAGCTCAGGCCATAACCGAACGGGAACAGCGGCCCGTTGGTGATATCGAAATAACGGGTCGTGTATTTATCCGGATGCTGTGGATTGAACGGACGACCGGTATTCAGCACGCTGTTATACAAAGGAATTTGCCCGACCGAACGCGGGAAAGTCATCGGCAGTTTGCCTGACGGGTTGTAATCGCCAAACAGAACGTCGGCAATCGCGTGACCGCCTTCGGTGCCGGCGAACCAGGTTTCCAGCATGGCATCAGAGATGTCATTTTCCCACGTCAGTGTCAGAGGACGACCATTCATCAGCACAATCACCAGCGGTTTACCGGTGGCTTTCAGCGCCTTGAGCAGGTCACGCTGGCTTTGCGGAATGCTGATATCTGAACGGCTGGAGGCTTCATGCGCCATACCCTGCGCTTCACCCACCACCGCCACCACGACATCTGATTTCTCAGCTGTTTTCACCGCTTCGTCAATCATGTCCTGTGGTTTACGCGGGTCGTTGATCACCTGCTTGTCGTAGGAATTAAGGAAATCGACCATCCCCTGATCGTCGGTGATGTTAGCACCGCGTGCATATAACAAAGTGCCTTTGTCTCCGAGGACATCTTTCATCCCCTGCAAGACAGTCACAGCCTGAGCGGCTTTACCGGCGGCAGACCAGCTGCCCATCACATCGCGTTTGCTGTCAGCCAGCGGGCCAATCACGGCAATGGTGCCTTTTTTCTGTAACGGCAGCGTCTCGTTGGTGTTTTTCAGCAACACGAGGGACGTACGTGCGACTTCGCGGGCTTCGGTGCGGTGCAGACGGCTTTCGGCATTGGTGTCCGCCGGGTCGCTCGACTGCGGGCCTAAATGACGGTATTCATCGACAAACAACCCCATGTCCCATTTCGCGGCCAGAACGTCACGTACGGCACGGTCAATATCCTGCTGACTCACCAGACCGTCGGCGAGCAATCCTTTCAGATACTTACCGTACATATTGTCGGCCATGTCCATATCGACACCGGCTTTCAGCGCCATCGCAGCCGCCTGACGATCATCTTCGGCCACGCCGTGTTTGACCAGACCGCCAATAGCGCCGTGGTCACTCACTGTCAGACCTTTGAACTGCCAGTCATCGCGCAGAATATCTTTCAGCAACCAGGTATTTGACGTCGCGGGAATGCCGTTAACACTGTTGAGGGCAACCATCACGCCACCGGCACCGGCATCTACCGCCGCTTTATACGGTGGCATGTAATCGTTAAACATGCGGGTCAGGCTCATGTCCACGGTGTTGTATTCGCGACCGCCTTCCACCGCGCCGTACAGCGCGTAGTGTTTGACGTTAGCCATCACGGCGTCGGGTGCGGAAGGGTCTTTACCCTGATAACCCGTCACCATTTCATGTGCCAGGCGGGACGTCAGGTAGGTGTCTTCGCCAAAACCTTCGGAGACACGGCCCCAGCGCGGATCACGGGTAATATCGACCATTGGCGAGAAGGTCATATTCAGACCATCTGCTGCGGTTTCCAGTGCGGAAATACGTGCGCTGGTGTTGACGGCCTGCATATCCCAGCTGGCGGCAAGGCCAAGGCTGATAGGGAAAATAGTGCGCTGACCATGCACCACGTCATAGGCATAAAACGGAGGGATCTTCAGGCGGCTTTCTTTGACCTGATCCTGCATGCGGCGAATATCAGGTTTAGTGACGGTATTAAACACGCCACCGACTTTACCGGCGCGGATGTCAGCCATAATGGCTTCTTTCTGATAGTCCGGCCCCACAGTGACCAGATTCAGCTGACCGATTTTTTCATCAATGGTCATTTTTTTCATCAGGTCCGCAATAAATGCATTGCGCTCTTTTACCTGATCCTGGGGAATGCCCGTCGTTTCAACGGCGAGCGAAGAAGCAGAACTTACCAGTAACACTAACGCGCCAAGCACGTGATGCGTATTCATCGGAATTCCTTCAGCCATAAGCAGGGGTGCCAAACCGGTGAAAATTCAGCAGCCTGAAGCAAACAAAGCAATGATCATTCTAAGAAAAGTATGGGTGAGAATCTAATACGACCCTTCAACTATTAGCAATGAATAGTTTATGCCCTGCGCACAATATCGTTTTACATTGCGGAGCAGAGTGCAATTTACAGGTAATCAGAAACTCACGTACAAAAAGACCTCAGATACGCCACGCATTTTTCTAAATTTAGGATTAAATGATATGCAGGTGAACAAATAATCAGCAAGCTGGTCTGAATGTTCATTATCAGGGCAATAAAAAAGGCAGAACATCATGTGCTGCCTTTCTTTCATCTGTTCTCAACGACACACGGTGAGCGAATCGGATTAATAGTAATAAGACATATCGGTCGGGGTTTTGCTCATCACATCAAAGAAAACGTCTTTCGTGTTTGCCCAGAACTGCGCGACGGCGGCGGCATCATAATTCATGCCCATCAGACTCATGACGAAGAAACAGGTCACGGTCAGGCCGAGACCGCTGCAAACAAAGGCCATGGTATTGCGGCTGGACTGGCGGCAAACAATATTAAGCTGGCTGGTGCAGAACATCAAAAAGGCGCTAAGCAATTCCCAGCGCATCATGACAATCCCGGCAGTTAAAGTACCCATCGATAAAATCCTTACTCACTACAGCCGTTTACACAAAGCCAAAATCAGCCGGATGGCTGTTACAACAGGTTGGCAGCGGGCTTTTCTGAAGAAATGGTGAATTACAATAGTGTGACGACGGTCACATTATATCACCGGATTTTATTTTTGAGCAAAATATGTTCGCTAATGAAAAATAGGCATAACACATCAACTTATTTTGATGATGTGTTATGAAAAGAGTGGGGTGCGATAACGGTAGGGCGCTGAGAGTTACCCGGTGAATCAGGCGCCGTACCCCATGACCTGTAACAGATGCTGCGCCTGCTGCACCGCTTCCTGACGGTGTGCGACGCCCAGTTTCTGGTACAAATTGCGGATATGCGTTTTGATGGTGGTGGAGGCGACATCGAGTTCACCGGCGATCTGATCGTTGCTGTAACCGGAGTAAATCAGCCCGAGAACCTGCCATTCGCGCTGGGTCAGCGGACTGGTGCGGATCAGTTCCGGCACCTGCGGATGGGTCAGCAGTTTGTTGACGAACCCTTCGTCGAAGTGCGCGAACTTATGACGATGGTGCTGGTTAATTTCACGCAGAATTTGCTGCGCACGGCGCTGTTCCAGTTCCGGCAGCAGATTGAGTTGCAGCAACTGTCGCAACTGCTGCGCCATCATTTCCCCTTCGATGACGAAATGACTGACAAAACCCGTACGGTTCGCCAGCCCCAGCGCTTCGATCAACACCCGCTGCGCATCATTTTTACGGCCGGTATGCCAGTAAAGCAGATTGCTGAGCAGCAGATTGCGGTTGAGATCGCTGGTCAGGCGCAACTGACGCGCATTCTGATTCAGCTCATCGAGCACCACCTCGGCTTCATCAAACTGTTCCAGCAAAATCTGCACGCGGGCGATATTACGCCACTGGCCTTGCTGGAAATGGTTGTCGGCCATGTCGGGTTTACGTGCCTGTTGCAACCACTGGCGGGCAGCGGCTTTGTCGCCGATCATCTGCCAGTAAATCACCCTTGGTTTATCGGTATTGGTCAGCCAGTCGATGTGATACTGACCGGTTTTGAGCAGGCTTTCGCAGCGTTGCAGATGGTGATGTGCGTTATCTAGCTGACCGCGGGCGAGGGAGCATTTCGCCAGCATTGCCAGACACTGCAACTGCTGCTGTGGCTGGAAGTTGGTCAGCACGTCGAGCCCCTGACGGGCGGCGTCTTCGGCATCATCGAGCCGCGACCATGACCACAGTAATTGCGAGCGCAGGCGCAGTAAAAATTCGTGCATCGGCAACTGTTCCAGATGCTGTTCACGCACCAGTTCAAAAGCGCGATCCTGCATCTCAAACGCAGCCTGCAAAAAGCCCTGCGCAATCAGGATTTCACTCTGTTGCAGCAATGCCCATAACGCATAGTGATAAGCTTCATAGCGGCGGGCAATCTGTTCGGTTTGCTGCATCAGCGGCAAGGCGCGGGTCAGATCGCCTTTGCAGTGCTGGATTTCGCCGGTGACCGAGGTCGCCACAATCCGGCTGTAATAGCTTTCATACGGCAGATATTTCAGGGCGTCTGCGGCAAGTTTTTCCGCCTCATCCTGACGGCCATCGTTAATCGCCACCTGCGCCCGCAGGGCATCAAATTCCGCCGCGAGTTCCTGTTCCATGACGATATTGCGCTGCTGCATTTCACTTTCGGCGCGCACCAGCAACGTTTCCACTTCGGCATAACGGTGCTGACTTTGTGCCAGCCACGCCTGCAACAGCACCAGTTTAGGATTCTGGATCAGGCGGTCGTACGGCAGCGCGGCCAGACATTCTTCCAGCAACGCGAGTTCGCTCTGATTGAACAGTGCCCAGGCGTGTTGCAGCAGAATATCGCGCAGCATATTGATGTCTTCCGCCCCCAGCGCATGATGAATAGCTTCGGCTGGAAAACCTTGCGCCAGCCAGCCTTCAGCAGCGGCACGGTGAATGGCCGGCAGTTCTGTCGACAGTTCCCACTGGCAGCGCTGGCGCAGGAAAGTGGCAAACAGCGGATGGAAGTTAAACCATTCGCCGGTGTCATCCATGCGGTGAATGAAAAGCCCCTGACGTTCCAGTTCCTCGAGGCGCTGCTGGCCGTTTTCGCTGCCGGTCAGGCGCACAATCAGCGCATCGTTCATTGACCGCAGCAGCGAGCAGCGCAGTAAAAAGTCTCGTGTCGGCGCATCCACGCGATCCAGCACTTCATCCACCAGATATTCTGAAAGATGGCTGGCATTCAGCCCGGCCAGTTTGCGGGCGGACTGCTGCGTAGACTGTTGCGACGACGTGGTGGACTGACGTGCGGATAACGCGATCAACTGGAGTGCCGTTGCCCAGCCAGCCACTTCGTCGCACAGGCGGCCACTGTCGGCCTGATCGATGGGGTCTTTCAAGCGGTTGTCGAAAAATTGCTGGGTTTCCGGGTGCGTAAAGGCCAGATGCGTGGCGTTAAGTTCCAGCAACTGATCGCGGACACGCATATTGGCGATACCCAGCGGTGGCAGGGTGCGCGAAAGGACCACCAGCGACAGATTTTCCGGCTGATGACGCAGGAAAAAACGCATCCCTTCATGGATGGCATCGTTAGAAATCAGGTGATAATCGTCGATAACCAGCAGCAGCGGACGGTGCCAGTCGGAAAGCTCAACAAACAGCTGAGCAAACAGCGCCGATAAACTGGCGTACTGGTGTTTCTGACTCAGCGCTTCACTTTTGACGCAATGACCGCCGCAAGCCTGTTGTACCGCCGCAATCAGATAGCTGGCAAAACGCTCCGGCTGATTGTCACTTTCATCCAGGGAATACCAGCCGAGATCGCTTTTGCCCGCCGCCCAATGTGCGACCAGCGTCGTTTTCCCATAGCCCGCCGGACTGGCGACCAGGGTCAGACGGTAATTTGGCGCAGTCGAGAGCTTCGTCAGCAGACGATCGCGAACCACTGTATTTTGCTGCCGCACCGGGCGGCTCAATTTCGACGGGATCAGCATTTTTTTCGATTCTTTTGACGGTAGTCAGGAGGCGTAATAATTATTTCGCAGCGTGTAATTAATCACTTTTTCTAAAGTCCTCCTTTGAAACATTGATTGCAAGAATGTTACGTTTTTACATGCCGTTAAGTTGCTCTGCATCACACTTCTAAATACAAATTTTCAGAGCTTCCCCCTGATCCCCCGTCTCCTCCGGCTACGCCCCGTTTCTCCTCCCTGCCTAATCTTTGGCAGGATGATGCTGCTCACAGGCACAAGCGTCAGCATAGTGATAATCAACATCAGACTTCCCTACAAATTCCCGGATAAAGAGGCATGTAATGCAGGTGACTTTGGATAAGACGCAGTTTTTAGCCGCGCTAAAACGCCAGTGGCAGGGATTCGGTTTGCAACAGGCACAGGATATGACACCGCATCAGTGGTGGCAGGCCACCAGTGCCGCGCTGTCCGAACAGCTGAGTGCGCAGCCTGCGCCTGAAGCGACAAAACAGCCGCAACGGCACGTAAACTATATTTCGATGGAATTT
This sequence comes from Rahnella sp. PAMC25617, assembly GCF_050606005.1. Classification (NCBI taxonomy): domain Bacteria; kingdom Pseudomonadati; phylum Pseudomonadota; class Gammaproteobacteria; order Enterobacterales; family Yersiniaceae; genus Rahnella; species Rahnella sp. PAMC25617. The sequence continues at coordinate 228,578 of NZ_JBOCUM010000009.1, read as the reverse complement.
CTGATCGGGCGCCTGACCGCGAATAACCTGATCAACCTCGGCTGGTATGAGACCGTTAACCAGGCGCTGAAAGAGCAGGGCGTTGAGCTGGCCGATGTGCTGGAGCAGGAAACCGATCCGGCGCTGGGTAATGGCGGACTAGGGCGTCTGGCGGCCTGTTTCCTTGATTCGATGGCGACCGTCGGACAACCGGCGACCGGCTACGGCCTGAATTATCAATACGGTCTGTTCCGTCAGTCGTTCAGCGAAGGCAAACAGCAGGAAGCGCCGGATAACTGGCATCGCGAAAGCTATCCGTGGTTCAGCCACAACAGCTCGCTGTCTGTTGACGTGGCGTTTGGCGGCAAACTGACCAGGAACGAGAATGGCGAAGAACAATGGCGTCCGGCGTTCTCCCTGCGCGGTGAAGCCTGGGATTTGCCGGTGGTCGGCTATAAAAATGGCGTCACCCAGCCACTGCGTTTGTGGCAGGCGACTGATGTGCATCCGTTTGATCTGACCTTGTTCAACGACGGTGAATTCCTCAAAGCTGAGCAAAAAGGCATTGATGCGGCGAAGCTCACCAAAGTGTTGTATCCGAATGACAACCACGACGCCGGTAAACGCCTGCGCCTGATGCAGCAGTATTTCCAGTGCGCCTGTTCGGTAGGCGATATCCTGCGTCGTCATCATTTCCTCGGTCGCAAAATTGAGGATTTACCGAAATTCGAAGTTATCCAGCTCAACGACACGCACCCGACCATTGCCATTCCTGAACTGCTGCGTATTTTGCTCGACGAGCATCAGCTGGACTGGGACGCTGCCTGGGCAATCACCAGCCAGACCTTTGCGTATACCAACCACACGCTGATGCCTGAAGCGCTGGAATGCTGGGACGAAAAACTGGTACGCAGCCTGTTGCCGCGCCACTTCTCGCTGATCAAAGCCATTAATGCCCGCTTCAAAAAAGTGGTCGAAAAGCAGTGGCCGGGCGATAAAGCGGTGTGGGAAAAACTGTCTGTTCACCAGAACAAACAAGTCCGTATGGCGAACCTGTGCGTGGTCAGCGGTTTTGCGGTGAACGGTGTGGCGGCGCTGCACTCCGAACTGGTGGTGAAAGATCTGTTCCCGGAATATCACCAGCTGTGGCCGAACAAATTCCATAACGTCACCAACGGCATTACGCCGCGTCGCTGGCTGAAACAGTGTAATCCGGCACTGTCTGCGCTGATTGACGACACGCTGAAAACCGAATGGGTGAACGATCTTGATGCCCTGAAAGGGCTGGAAAGTTTCGCCGACGATAAAAAATTCCGTCAGCGTTATCAGACGATTAAGCGCGAGAATAAAATAAAACTGGCGCACTACGTGAAACAGGTGATGGGGCTGACGCTTAACCCTGACGCGATTTTCGATGTGCAGATCAAACGCCTGCACGAATATAAACGTCAGCATCTTAACCTGCTGCACATTCTGTCCCTTTACCGTCAGCTGCGTGATAACCCGGAAATGGACATGGTGCCACGCGTCTTCCTGTTCGGCGCGAAAGCGGCACCGGGTTATTACCTGGCGAAAAACATCATCTACGCTATTAACAAAGTGGCGGAAAAAGTGAATAACGATCCGCTGGTGCGCGACCGCATCAAAGTGGTGTTTATTCCGGATTACCGCGTTTCTGTCGCTGAACTGATGATCCCGGCCGCAGACGTTTCCGAGCAGATTTCGACCGCCGGAAAAGAAGCCTCAGGCACCGGCAACATGAAGCTGGCGCTGAACGGCGCGCTGACCGTCGGCACGCTCGACGGCGCGAATGTCGAGATTGCTGAAGAGGTCGGGGAAGACAATATCTTCATCTTTGGCAACACGGTTGATCAGGTCAAAGCGTTGCAGGCGAAAGGCTACGATCCGCTCAAGATCCGCAAAAAAGACAAGCACCTGGATAAGATCCTCAAAGAGCTGGAAAACGGCTTCTTCAGCGATGGCGACAAACAGGCTTTCAGCCTGATGCTCGACAGTTTGCTGGGTGGCGGCGATCCTTATCTGGTGCTGGCTGACTTTGCCGATTATTGCGCCGCGCAGCAAAAAGTTGATGTGCTGTATCGCGACCAGGAAGACTGGACGCGCAAAACCATTCTCAACACGGCACGTGTTGGGATGTTCAGTTCCGACCGCTCGATCCGCGATTATCAGCAGCGGATCTGGCAGGCGAAACGTTAAGGAGCCCGCATGGAGAACAAAGCACTGGAGCAGGCCGCCAGGGAGGCGGGTATTTCCTCTGGTTTTATCAACGCGCACGGTAAGCAGCAGGCGATTGCGCCCGAAACTAAGCGTGAACTGTTAGCCGCAATGGGTTGGGTGGCGGAAAGCCATCTGGTAGTGACGCCGGTTCCTGCGGTGAAAGTGTTCGTTTCCGGCAGCCGTCTGGCATTGCCAGTCGGGGGGGAAGGTGAATATGCCTGGACACTCAAACTGGAAAGCGGCGCAATCCAGCAAGGGCGAATCAGCGGCAAAATGACCCTGGCGCTGCCGGGCAAAATCCCTGCCGGTTATCACCAGCTGACGCTGACACAAGATGCGCAGCAGTGGGATTGCCGGGTGATTGTCGCCCCGAAACGCTGCTATGAACCTGATGCGTTGCTGGCGGGTAAAAAGCTGTGGGGCGCGTGCGTGCAACTTTATACGCTGCGTTCGGAAAATAACTGGGGGATTGGCGATTTCGGCGATCTCCGGTTGTTGCTGAAAAAGGTCGCTGAGCGTGGCGGTGCGTTTGTCGGGCTGAATCCTATTCATGCGCTGTATCCGGCCAATCCGGTGGCGGCCAGCCCTTACAGTCCGTCGTCGCGCCGCTGGCTGAACGTGATTTATATCGACGTCAGTGCCGTCGACGATTTCAGGCTGAGCGAAGCCGCGCAACAGTGGTGGAATCTGCCGCTGACGCAGCAACGGTTACAGGCCGTACGCGCCAGCGACTGGGTGGATTATGGCGAAGTGATGCCGCTGAAACTCGAAGGTTTACGCCTGGCCTACGCGCAATTCCTGAAGCGTAAAGCGCAGGATGCGCAGGTGAAATCGCTGGCCGCTTTTGTGAAACAGGGCGGGGAAAGTCTGTATCTGCAGGCGGCGTTTGACGCGTTATACGAACATCTGGCGAAAGAGACGGATGTTGCGCTCGGCTGGAACCGCTGGCCGGAGCAATATCATGATGCGCGCGGACCGGCCGTTCGCGCTTTCTGCGAACAACAAGCGCAGGATGTGGAGTTTTACCTCTGGCTGCAATGGCTTGCAGAAACGCAATTTTCCCAATGCTACGAGGTCAGCCAGCAGGGCGACATGCCGATCGGTTTATACCGTGATCTGGCCGTCGGCGTGGTGGAAGGTGGCTCGGAAACCTGGGGCGATGGCGAATTGTACTGCCTGAAAGCCTCGGTCGGTGCACCGCCGGATATCCTCGGGCCGCTGGGTCAGAACTGGGATCTGCGCCCGATGGATCCGCATGTGATGGTGAAACGCGGCTATCAGCCGTTTATCGATCTGCTGCGTTCAAACATGACCAGCTGTGGCGCGTTGCGTATTGATCACGTGATGACGTTATTGCGTTTATGGTGGATCCCGGCCGGTGAAACGGCGGATAAAGGCGCGTATGTGCAATATCCGGTAGACGATCTGCTGGCTATTCTGGCGCTGGAAAGTCAGCGTCACCGCTGCATGGTGATTGGTGAGGATCTGGGCACGGTTCCGGTGGAGATCGTCAGTAAGCTGCGCGAAGGCGGGGTGTATTCCTACAAAGTGCTGTATTTCGAGCGTGATGAGGAAAACAACTTCCGTGCGCCGCAGTCGTATCCGGTTCAGGCGATGGCGACCATCACCACACACGACCTGCCGACGCTGCGCGGATACTGGCAAAGTGACGATCTGGCGCTGGGTAAATCGCTGGGACTGTACCGCGATGAAGATGTGTTGCAGGAGCTGTACGCCGACCGCGCCCGTGCGCGTCAGGGGCTGCTTGACGGCTTACACCACTACGACTGCATCCCTAAAAAAACCGGACGTAAAGCGGCATTGACGGAGATGACGCCGGTGCTCAACCGTGGCCTGCAACGCTACGTCGCTGACAGCGCCTGTGCTTTGCTCGGCCTGCAACCGGAAGACTGGCTCGACATGGACGCGCCGGTCAACGTGCCCGGCACCAGCGACGAATACCCGAACTGGCGCCGTAAACTGTCCACCTCCCTCGAAGAGATGTTCGCCGACGAGCAGGTGAATAAGCTGATTAAAGACCTCGATAAACGCCGCCGGAAAGTTTCGGTAAGCTGAGGTTTAGAGAAAGACAAACTAAGCCCCGTAAGGGGCTTTTTTGTGAATGACTTAAAAAGAAGTATGCGTTTCTGCTTCTGCGTTATTAGCAAGAATACCTACCAGAATTTCGCCGGGATCGAGGATAGCAAACATCATGTCGCCAACGATGCGGCGCTGATCTTTAGTCCGATGATAATTAGCCACTATTTCTGGAGGTAACGTTCTTAAAATCTCTTCAATGGTTCTCATAACTATTCCTTTAGTGTGAATTAGAACACTCTACCGTTTTAATAATTCATTTCCTATACCGGTTCAGTTAAGCCCTTCTTCAGGCCATTCAAAATCGTGTACTCCCCCTCGTTGTCCCAAATGGCGTAATTTATTTAACAGATTTGATTTGTTAACTTTCATATCGCCATGCTCGTCATAAATAAATCCCCAGTACTGGTAAAAAGAGGCCAGCCCTGAAACAGGTCTGTTTATTTTCAGAACTATTACACCAACAATATCTGCAAATAAATACGCGGCAAAAAATGCACAAAAAGCCATGCGTTTTTCTAATGCTGACTTTAAAACGGCATTTTTAAAATGTTCCAGCATGTGAATAGAAACCTGGTTAGCTTTAACATCGTAAGAATATACCGCTGCGCCAATCACTATGGGCGGCCTGCCTTTAGAATGTATTGCCAGGCTGAAGCGGTTTTCAAGAATGAAGTGTTCTTCTTTAAACCATAATCGCCAGTCTAGCATCGTCCGCATGAGTTCAAGATCAATAGCAGAACGCTTATCCAGAAAATTTACCTGAACATTTATCTGGTGATCGTTGAGCCTGTTTTGTAATTCGTTAAATGCCAATTCGGCAATGTCATAAACCCATCCTGAAGTATTCACGGGGACCTCCTTTTAACCGTCTGTCCCGCAGGCATGTTAAGAGGAATACTGGGCAATACCATCCCAGAGAGCCGATCCTGATACTTATTTATCATTCCTGGAATATGTCTACGAAAAGTAGAATGCAATGGAAAGCGGTTTGCATAAGCACAGACACAAAAAAAGGCGGCTTATTCAGCCGCCCAAGACACAGGTAATTGATCAAGTACTACAAAGCGCATTAGCCTTACATTTAACCTTTCACACCGCCTGCAGTTAAGCCGCCGACCAGCCAGCGTTGGGCGATCAGGAATACTGCCGTAATCGGGATGGCGGACAATATTGCCGCCGCCGCGAAATCGCCCCACAGGTAGTTTTGCGGGTTCAGATATTGCTGCATGCCGACCGCCAGGGTGTAGCTGTTCACGTCACGCAGCAGTAAAGATGCCACCGGCACTTCGGTGATGGCTGCGATGAACGACAGAATGAACACGACGGCCAGAATCGGTACCGACAGCGGCAGCAGCACCAGACGGAAAGCCTGCCACGGGGTGGCGCCATCCAGTGCGGCGGCTTCTTCCAGCGAGCCGTCGATGGTTTCGAAATAGCCTTTGATGGTCCAGACGTGCAGGGCGATGCCGCCCATATAGGCGAAGATCACGCCGCCGTGAGTGTTCAGGCCGAGGAACGGCACATACATGCCGAGGCGGTCGAACAGGGCGTATAACGCCACCAGAGACAGCACCGCCGGGAACATCTGGAAGATCAGCATCCCTTTGAGCAGCGAACTTTTACCGCGGAATTTCATGCGGGCAAACGCGTAGGCGCAGGTGGTGGAAAGGGCGACGATGCCGACCGCGGTGATCCCGGCGATCTTGATCGAGTTCCATAACCACAACATCACCGGGAATGGCGGCGGCGTGATGCTGCCGTCGCTGTTGGTGACCGCGATGCCGAGCGCCAGTTTCCAGTGATCCCACGAGACCTGATCCGGGATCAGGCTGCCGGTAGCAAAGTTACCCGGACGCAGCGAGATGGCGAATACCATCAGCAGCGGGAACAGGATCAGCGCCAGAAAACACAGCAGTAAAAGGTGCGTGACCAGCAATCTGACTTTCTGCGACTTAGGTTTAACCATGGGCATTGTCTGTTTCTCCTTAGTCGAATTTCATGCGTGAGGCTTTCAGGTTCACGACAGCCAGCGCACCGACCAGCAGGAAGATCAGCGTGGCAATCGCCGCCGCCAGCCCGAAGTCCTGCCCGCCGCCGCCTTCGAAGGCGATGCGATAGGTGTAGCTGACCAGCAAATCGGTATGACCGGCAGGTGTCGTAGTGCCGAGCATGTCCGGCCCGCCGTTGGTCAGTAACTGGATCAGCACGAAGTTATTAAAGTTAAAGGCAAAGCTGGCGATCATCAGCGGCGTCAGCGGTTTAATGAGCAAAGGCAGCGTGATGCGGAAGAAGTTCTGCATCGGCGTGGCGCCGTCCATTGCCGAAGCTTCATAAAGATCGTCAGGAATGGCTTTCAGCAGGCCCATACACAGGATCATCATGTACGGATAACCGAGCCAGGTGTTGACGATAATGATCATGCTTTTGGCGGTCCACGGATCGCTGAACCATGCCGGTTTAATGCCGAACAACGCGCTGAGCATCAGGTTGATCTCACCGAAACTCTGGTTGAATAACCCTTTGAAAATCAGAATCGAAATAAAGGCAGGCACCGCATAAGGCAGGATCAGCAGGATGCGGTAAGCAGCTTTGCCTTTCAGTTCCTCCCACTGTACGACGCAGGCCAGCACCATGCCGACGGCAACGGTCAGGATCACGGTCAGCAGGGCAAAAACAACGGTCCAGACGAAAATCGACAGGAAGGGTTTCTGGATCCCTTCATCATGCAATACGCGCAGGAAGTTGCCCCAGCCGATGCCGACGGTAAAGCCCGGGCTGAGTTGTTCGGCCTGCCATTCGCCCTGAGCGTTTACTGCCTGATAGAAGCCGGTTTTTGTGTTCGGGCGGTAGATTGTGCCGGTTTCAACGTTAGTCAGCTGCTTTTCATCGTCGCCCAGTTTGTACAGCGGCTGGGTGCCGGAGAACTGGCGCAGTGAACTCATGCGCAGCGTTTCGCCGTCGGGTAATTTCGCCGAGAGTTGTCCCAGCGCCGCACGGTTTTGTGTCACCACGCGCAGACCGGCTTTTTCCGTCGAAGGGGCGGTCTGCGGGAGCATCTCCAGCGTTTGTGGCGCGGAAGCGTTAAAGGCAAAAGGTGGCGAAACCAGCGTCTCGCTGTTATCCGCAGACGTCAGTGCCAGCTGCCATTTATCACCGGCAGACTTTTCACCAGCAGGGAAGAGCGCAAAATTAAGTGCTTTTCCGCCCTGAAATTGACGGTCCATCAGCACCGACTGCGCACGTTCAAACGTCAGCTGGTTGGTGCTGCTGTAGTTGGTGAACGCAATCGCGATGGTGCAGACCAGCGGGAACAGCACAAATAAAGACATCCCGGCGAGGCCAGGATAGACATAGCGCCACGAATAGGCGCGGCGGTTGCCGTAAATGTATAAACCGACGCTGGAAAGAATCAGGGTCAGAACGGCAAAAAGGGTTTCGCCCTGCGCATACATCAGCACGATCAGATAACCGGTAAAGCAGGCGAGCAGGGCGATGACCAGCCATTTGAACGCATTGCTGAACGGCCGTTTTTTGGCTCTTGGCATAAGGACAATCCTTGTGGTGGCGGTACGGAACCCGTGAGTCCCGCACCGTTCATTGAGCTAATGCTTCGGCATTACTTGGTAATGCGTGTTTCTACGTCTTTCAGTGCTTGCGGAACAGTCTGGCGGCCATTCACCGCATTGATGATGGCGCTGCGTTCTGCATACCAGAAGGCGCTCATCTGCGGGATGTTAGGCATGATTTCGCCGTTTTTGGAGTTAGCCATGGTGGCGGCGATGCGCGGATCTTTCTCCAGTTGTTCCTGATACGTTTTCAGTGCCACAGCGCCCAGCGGTTTATCTTTGTTGACCACCGCCAGACCTTCGTCGGTGATCAGATAGTTTTCCAGGAACTCTTTCGCCAGTTCTTTATTCGGGCTGGCGGCGTTGATACCCGCAGTCAGTACGCCAACGAACGGTTTAGACGGTTTGCCGTGGAAGCTTGGCAGCAGCGTCACGCCGTAATTGATTTTGCTCTTGTCGAGGTTTGACCAGGCCCACGGACCGTCGATAGTCATCGCGGTCTGGCCTTTGTTGAAGGCGGCTTCGGCGATGGAATAATCGGTATCGGCGTTGATGTGTTTGTTTTTCACCAGATCGATGATGAATTGCAGGCCAGCCTGAGAACCTGCGTTATTCACGCCCGTGTCTTTGATGTTGTATTTGCCGTTTTCATACTTGAACGCATAACCGCCGTCAGCGGCGATGATTGGCCAGGTGAAGTACGGTTCCTGCAAGTTCCACATGATGGCGCTCTTGCCTTTGGCGCGCAGCTCTTTGTCCAGTGCCGGGATTTCTTCCCAGGTTTTTGGCGCTTCTTTAATGATGTCTTTGTTGTAAATCAGTGACAGCGCTTCAACCGCGACCGGATAGCCGATCAGCTTGCCGTTGAAGGTCACTGCATCCCAGGTGAACGGGAACAGTTTGTCTTTGAAGGCTTTATCCGGGCTGATTTCAGCCAGCAGGCCAGACTGTGCGTAACCGCCGAAACGGTCGTGCGCCCAGAAGATAATGTCAGGGCCGTCGCCGGTGGCCGCCACTTGCGGATATTTTTCTTCCAGCTTGTCCGGATGTTCTACCGTGACTTTAATGCCGGTGTCTTTCTCAAACTTCTTACCGACTTCCGCCAGGCCGTTGTAGCCTTTGTCACCGTTGATCCAGATGACCAGCTTTCCTTCTTCTATTTTGGCAAATGCGGAAGATGACAGCACCAGCGTAGCCAGCGCTGAGAGTGCCAGTGTTTGTTTAACAATCTTTTTAATGCTGAGAGTCATAATCCAATCCTTTTTATTTCCTGTGAGGAGTCGGTTTTCTGTCGTCTGAGACGGGAAAAGACAGGGTACGACGCCAGTGTGGATTCAACCCGACAACGCTTCATCATCCCCCCCTCTACGCCCCCGCCTCTCAGAATGTGATCCCGCCGACACTCTCTGGCGTTATGTGGTTCATCACTCAAAAATATGCGTCGTTTTTTGCCATTCAGATCACGAATTTGATTTTTGCTGTGAACTTTCATCCGGTTGCGCGAATCCGTCATCCTCCCTGCTCCTCCCCCATGAAAAACTTTGTTACGGATGATTACGCTTAGCGGCTATTCCTTCACTCTTCGTTGCATTGAGTTTTCTCGCTGGCAGCAAGTACAGGAGTTCAGGATGGCGAGCGTTTCCCTTAACAGCGTGTACAAAGCCTTTGGTGAAACCGTGATTTCCAGCGACATCAATCTGGAAATCGAAGAGGGCGAGTTTGTGGTGTTTGTCGGGCCATCCGGCTGCGGTAAATCAACCCTGCTGCGCATGATTGCCGGTCTGGAAGACATCACTTCCGGCGAACTGAAGATTGGTGATAAACGCATGAATGAAGTGCCGCCCGCAGACCGCGGCATCGGCATGGTATTTCAGTCTTATGCGCTTTATCCGCACCTGTCGGTGGCTGAAAACATGTCTTTTGGCCTCAAGCTGGCCGGAGCGAAGAAAGCCGAAATCAATCAGCGTGTGAATCAGGTTTCTGAAGTGTTGCAGCTGGCGCACCTGTTAGATCGTCGTCCGAAAGCGCTTTCCGGCGGACAACGTCAGCGCGTAGCGATTGGCCGTACGCTGGTGGCAGAACCGACGGTTTTCCTGCTCGATGAACCGCTTTCCAACTTAGATGCCGCGCTGCGTGTGCAGATGCGTATCGAAATTTCGCGCCTGCATAAGCGCCTGAAACGCACCATGATTTACGTGACCCACGATCAGGTCGAAGCGATGACGCTGGCCGATAAAATCGTGGTGCTCGATGCCGGACATATCGCTCAGGTCGGTAAGCCGCTCGAGCTGTATCACTATCCTGCCAACCGTTTTGTCGCCGGTTTTATCGGCTCTCCAAAAATGAATTTCCTGCCGGTGAAAGTCACCGGTGCTGAACCTGCACGTGTGCAGGTCGAGTTGCCAAACCGCCAGCAAGTCTGGCTGCCTGTCGAAGGCACCGACGTCAAAGTCGGCAGCAACCTGTCACTGGGTATCCGTCCTGAACATCTTCTGCCAAGCGACGTCGCGGAAGTGACGCTTTCCGGTGAAGTGCAGGTCGTCGAGCAACTGGGTAACGAAACACAGATCCACATCCAAATTCCGGCAATTCGTCAGAACCTGGTGTACCGCCAGAACGACGTGGTGCTGGTAGAAGAAGGTGCAACATTCGCCATCGGGTTGCCACCACACCGCTGCCATCTGTTCCGCGAGGACGGAACTGCATGTCGCCGGTTACATCCCGAATCTGGTGTTTGAAAGCACGCGATCCCCTACAGGAGAAAATGATGATTACAATGCGTAGTTCTTCCCTGGCGCTGGCAGTGGCTGCCGGAATCCTTTCTACACAAGCAATGGCAGTCGATTTTACCGGTTATGCCCGTTCGGGCATCGGCTGGACTGGTAGCGGCGGCGAGCAGCAATGTTTCAAAGCGACAGGCGCTGACAGTAAATACCGTCTGGGTAACGAATGTGAAACCTATGCGGAGTTAAAACTCGGTCAGGAAGTGTGGAAAGAAGGGGATAAGAGCTTCTACTTCGACACCAACGTGGCGTATTCCGTATCACAACAGAATGACTGGGAGTCAACCGATCCGGCTTTCCGCGAAGCAAACGTGAAGGGTAAGAACCTGATCGAATGGCTGCCGGGTTCCACCATCTGGGCCGGTAAGCGTTTCTACCAACGTCATGACGTTCACATGATCGACTTCTACTACTGGGATATTTCAGGTCCTGGTGCGGGTCTGGAAGATGTGGATCTGGGCTTCGGTAAACTGTCTCTGGCAGCGACCCGTAACACCGAAAGCGGCGGCTCATACGGCTATATTGCTGACCAGCGTAACGAAGTGCCAACGTCCAACGACGTGTTCGACGTTCGTCTGGCAGGCCTGCAAACTAACCCGGGCGGCGTGCTGGAGTTAGGTGTGGATTACGGTCGTGCCAATGCGCGTGACGGTTATTCCTTCGCGGACAATGCGACCAAAGACGGCTTCCTGGTGACTGCAGAACATACGCAGAGCATCTACAACGGCTACAACAAATTCGTCCTGCAATATGCCTCAGACTCTATGACTGATCCGGGTCAGGGCGCAGCGAACGGCCACTCCAACGGTGCAGCCATCGACAACAACGGCAGCATGATCCGTGTTCTCGACCACGGTGCGATTGACTTCAACGATACCTGGAGCCTGATGTATGTGGCGATGTATCAGGATGTTGACCGCGATAACAATAACGGCACAACCTGGTATACCGTCGGTGTCCGTCCGATGTACAAATGGACCCCGATCATGAGCACCTTGCTGGAAGTCGGTTACGACAACGTGAAATCCCAGCGCACCGGCGACAAAAACGGTCAGTACAAAGTTACCCTGGCGCAACAATGGCAGGCTGGCGACAGCATCTGGTCACGTCCGGCCATCCGCGTGTTTGCAACCTATGCAAACTGGGATGAAAAATGGGGCTACGATACTGACAGCGGCGCAAACAATGGCTTAGCGATGAACGATACCAGCACAAGAACCTTCAGCCGTGGTAATGACGACGAAGTCACCTTCGGCGCCCAGATGGAAATCTGGTGGTAATCCTCTTCGTCCTTTGAGCCGCAGGTACGTTAGCTGCCCTCACTCACCCCGGTCACATACTTGTGTATGCTCCCGGGGATGAGTTCAGTTGCCGCCTTCCTGCAACTCAAATGACTTCGAGGCCTGTGCCAGTTTTTAAAAGTACAAGCAGTAAAGAAGATGTGCTGGCTGGCGGATTATCGCTGATAACCGCCAGCCTTCATGGTGATTTCAAAGGAAACAATAATGAAAAAGAATCTGCTGTCACTGTGTCTGTCGCTGAGCCTGCTGGCTGCTGCACCTGCGGTCGTGGATGCGGCGCAGAATGATGCGAATACCGCACCGGCGATTTCCAGCCAGACCTTACGCAACCTTTCATGGACGCCGCTGGTCCCGCCAGTGACGCAGGATGTGACGCTCGGAACGTCCAGCGCACAGATTAATCAGGGTCAAATTCAGGGCGCCGTCGGGGCATTCGCATTGCCTGCCGACCGGGGTTCACTTGAAATTACGCTGACCAGTATCGCGACCGGTAAAACCGTGTATGCGCCAAATGTTCTGGTGCTGGATGAGCAGATGCGTCCGGCAGCCTTTTATCCTTCCAGCTATTTCCCATATCAGAAACCGGGCATCGTCTCCAGTGACCGTCTGGAAGGCACACTGAAACTGACGCCAGCGCTGGGTCAGAAACAAATTTATCTGCTGGTGTACACCACTCGTCAGGATCTGGCTGAAACGACGCAGATGGTGAACCCGGCTAAAGCCTTTGCCGCGGGCGTGGGTAACGCGGTACCGGATATCCCGGATCCGATTGCCCGTCATACCCCAACCGGCACGCTGAGCCTGAAAGTCACCGCCGAGCAGAAAACCGGTAACGTGATGATTGGTCAGTTCCTCCCGTCATCTGCACCAGCAGCAGCGGCGCCAGTGGTTGTCGGCAGCACCCAGGCACCTGCACCTGCGGCAGCCCCGGCCAAACCGTCTGAACCTATGCTCAGTGATTCCGAAACCTATTTCAACGACGCGATTAAGAAAGCGGTGAAAGCAGGGGACGTGGATAAAGCCCTGAAACTGCTGGACGAAGCTGAACGTCTGGGTTCTAAAACTGCCCGTAAAACCTTTATTGAAAGCGTGAAACACTAAGTTTTCTTAGCGCCTCCCTGCGAAGGGGAGGCGCTAAATCTCCTCATTTCATTTTCTCCCTTCTATTTGTTACCCTGTTGTTAATTCATTCAGCGGGGGATTTATGGCGTCTGCAAACTGGGTCGATTTATCGAAAGATAAAGACAGCGGGATCGAGACGATCCACGCCCATTTCGAAGGCCATGCTTACGATCCTCACTGGCATGACAGCTATCTGGTCGGCGTTACGCAATACGGATTGCAGCAGTTCAGCTGCCGGCGCCAGAAGCACCAGAGCCTGCCGGGTAAAGTGTTTATGCTCGAACCGGGCGAAATCCACGATGGCGATGCCGTGCAGCCCGGCGGTTTTACTTACCACATGCTGTATCTCGATCCGCAATGGCTGAGCCGCGAACTGGCGGCGCGGCGCGATTCTCTGTCGTCTGCCGGTGATCCGAGTTTCGAAAACACCTTAGCGCAGGATCCGCAGCTGGCGCAGGCGACGTCGCTGGCGTTTCAGGCGTTGCATGGCAAAGAACTGCGCATTGTGCGGCAGACCGCGCTCGACGGATTACTCAGCGCGCTGGGTGGACATCTCACCTGGCAACCGCCGCGTTTGCAGGGCGAAGCGCCATGGTCACGTGTGGCGAATCAGGCGCGGGAATATCTGCACGCCCATCTGCACGAGGACATTGGCCTCGAACAACTGGCGGCGGTGACCGGCGAAAGCCGCTTTGTGGTCAGCCGTGCGTTTAAAGCCGAATTTGGATTGCCGCCTCACGCTTATCTTATTCAGCTGAAACTGACCCGCGCCCGCGAAGGGTTAGCGCTGGGACGCACGCCGGCAGCGGTGGCGGCAGACTTAGGGTTTGCCGATCAGAGTCATCTCGGGCGCTGGTTCCGCCGTGCGTATCAGCTCACGCCCGCGAATTACCGGCGTCTGTGCACAAATCTTCCAGATTGAGAAAAAGTGACAGGTTAAGCTCAGATTTCAACTGAACCGGAGCCTGTCACCATGAATACCCCTGCCACAATTTTGCCCTCATCCCCTGAACGCTGCGTTATCGTGATCAACCAGCAACTGGCCGCCGGACACGCCGCCAATGCCGCTGCGGTACTGGCGCTGACGCTCGGACAACGTCATCCGTCTCTGGTTGGCGCGCCGCTGATTGATGCTGATAACCGGGAACATCCGGGGCTGATCCCGATTGGTATCAGCGTGTTAGTGGCCGATGCTCAACAACTCACACAACTTCATCAGCATCTGCTTAATGATGATGAAATGGATGGCATTATTTTCCCGGTGGAAGGGCAGCAAACCACTGATTACGCGGCATTTCGTGAAGCGGTATCTGTTGTGCCGACGGATAACCTGCAACTGCTCGGCATCGCGCTGGCGGGGAATAAAAAAGTGGTGCGTAAGCTGACCGGCAAACTGGGATTACTGGGCTGATGCCTGTCATTTAACCGTCACATTTTTTCTCTATTCTCCTGATATTCAAACTAATATCAGGAGTTTCACCGTGCGTAAGTCCCTCGTCGCTCTGCTGCTTTTCACTCTGGGTTCCACCTTTGCTGTTCAGGCTGCTGAAGAAGCCAAACCGTTTATCACCAGTCAGGAACTGGATCTGACCCAATATCTGCCAGCGCCACCGGCGGATGATTCGGCACAGACCAAAGCTGAGCTGAAAGAATTGCTGGAAATTCAGGCCACCCGTACGCCTGAGCAAGAGAAAGCCGCGATTGCCGATGCCGAAGAAAATGTCTGGCGTTTTGCCAATGTAATGGGCCCGGATTTTGATGCCGCGAAACTGCCGAAAACCGCCGCGCTGTTTGAGCGCATTGTGGCGACAGAAGACGTGGTGGACGATCACGCCAAGAAAGCGTTTAACCGTCCACGTCCTTACATGCTGGATGAACAAATTCATCCGCTGCTGAAAAAATCTAAATCCGGTTCTTGGCCTTCCGGTCATTCCACTATCGGTTATCTGATGGCGACGGTACTGGGTGAAATGGTGCCGGAAAAACGCAATGAACTGTTCACCCGCGCGGCCGGTTACGCTGAAAATCGTCTGGTGGCCGGTTTCCATTACCGTTCAGATACCGTGATGAGTCGTACCGGCGCGGCGCTGATCGCCCAGAAGATGGCAGAGCAGCCTGATTTCAAAACGGAATTTGACGCGGCAAAAGCCGAACTGCGTGCGCAGCTGGGCCTGAAATAATTGTCGTCAGTTCCTGCCTTTCCGGTAAAGTGTGGGGCGTAAAACTCGCAAAGGAAGGGACTGATGGAATACAAATTCAAACGAATGGCATCACCGGTCGGGCTGCTGACGCTGGCGGCAAAAGGTGACAAACTGACCGCCATTTTGTGGGAATGTGAAATCGACGGGCGTGTGCCGTTGGGCGACATGATTGAAGACCCGTCGTTTCCGATCCTGCTGAAAACCGAGCAACAGCTGAACGAATATTTCGCAGGCGAACGTACGCGCTTTGAGCTGGAACTGGATTTCACCGGCACGGAATTTCAGAAAGAAGTCTGGGCGGCGTTGCTGGAAATTCCCTTTGGTGAGACGCGCAGTTATGGCGATATCGCCCGCCGTATTGGCCGTCCGAAAGCCGTCCGCGCCGTCGGTGCTGCCAATGGTCGTAACCCGATTTCCATTGTGGCGCCTTGCCATCGTGTCATCGGTGCTTCCGGTAAGTTAACCGGCTTTGCTGGCGGCCTCGATAACAAAGCGTTATTACTCAAGCTGGAAGGGCGCAAATCCTAGGGTTTTAATCGGGTAAATAAATCACTTGATGTCCGCTTGTCAGTCGATGCATAGTCAAAAAATAAGCAGTAAATAAAAAAGACAACATCACTTACAGACGGAGTTTTAAATCAATGGATCAGATTCAATCCCTCGAACAGTTCTTATCCTCAGTACAACAACGCGACCCGCATCAGGTCGAATTCTCCCAGGCCGTACGTGAAGTTATGACCACGCTATGGCCTTTCCTCGAACAAAATCCGCAATACCGCCGTTCTGCTTTACTCGAACGTCTGGTGGAGCCGGAGCGTGTCATTCAGTTCCGCATCGCGTGGGTGGATGACAAAAATCAGGTGCAGGTGAACCGTGGCTGGCGCGTGCAGTTCAGCTCGGCGATTGGCCCGTATAAAGGCGGCATGCGTTTCCATCCGTCGGTCAATTTATCAATCCTCAAATTCCTCGGTTTTGAGCAGACCTTTAAAAATGCCCTGACCACGTTGCCAATGGGCGGCGGGAAGGGCGGCAGTGATTTCAATCCGAAAGGCAAAAGCGAAGGCGAAATCATGCGTTTCTGTCAGGCGCTGATGCTGGAACTGTACCGTCATCTCGGGCCGGATACCGATGTGCCTGCGGGTGATATCGGCGTCGGCGGGCGTGAAGTCGGGTATATGGCGGGGATGATGAAAAAACTCTCCAATAACACCGCCAGTGTGTTCACCGGCAAAGGGTTGTCGTTTGGCGGCAGTCTGATCCGCCCGGAAGCCACAGGTTATGGCTTGATCTATTTCACTGAATCAATGCTCAAACGCCATGGTCTGGATTTTGAAGGTATGCGCGTTGCGGTATCCGGTTCCGGCAACGTGGCGCAATACGCGATTGAAAAAGCCATGTCACTGGGCGCACGGGTGATTACGGCGTCAGATTCTAACGGTACTGTCGTCGATGAAGCAGGCTTTACTCCTGAGAAACTGGCGCTGCTGACCGAAATCAAAGCCAGCCGCGACGGGCGTGTGGCCGATTATGCAGAAAAACTCGGGCTGACCTATCTCGAGGGCCAGCAGCCGTGGAATGTGCCGGTGGATATCGCGCTGCCTTGCGCCACACAAAATGAACTGGATGCCGATGCGGCACGCGTGCTGATTGCCAATGGCGTGAAAGCCGTCGCCGAAGGCGCGAACATGCCGACAACCATTGAAGCGACCGACTTGTTCACCGACGCGGGCGTGTTGTTCGCACCGGGCAAAGCGGCGAATGCCGGTGGCGTGGCGACGTCAGGTCTGGAAATGGCGCAGAACGCTGCACGTCTGAGCTGGAAAGCCGAAGAAGTGGATGCGCGTCTGCGTCACATCATGCTGGATATCCATCACTCCTGCGTGGAGTACGGCGGTGAAGGTAAACAGACGCAATATGTTCGTGGCGCCAATATCGCCGGTTTCGTGAAAGTCGCCGATGCCATGCTGGCGCAGGGCGTGCTCTGATTTTAGGCAGCCACTTTTGAGGCAATTAATTTAGCTAACAAAAAAGCCACTTCTTGCGAAGTGGCTTAATCGTTTGAATCTGATACTAAAATTTGGTGGCCCTTGCTGGACTTGAACCAGCGACCAAGCGATTATGAGAATTATGCTAGTGTCAATAAATTAAATTATTTCATTATATTTCAGATGGTTAATGCATCAATATTGGTTCATATTGGCTAGTATGCCTAAGTTTGTGCGACACTTTTGAGACACTTACCTGTATGCTGTCATTATCAGCCTTTCGATTCTGTATTTCTGGAAACCGCTTAGTTCATCTGCTCTGAGAGTTAATTCATTTTTTACTTGAGAGAACCATGGTTTTTCGCTTTTTAAATCATTCTCAAGCTGGCCTGCGTCATATCTTAACTTGAGGGATAAAGCAATTACTTGCCAATTTGAATGCTTACTTGAAAGCCAAGCATTAACAAATTCCTTAGCTGGAATGGATGGTAATAAATCCATGTTGCTATATTTTCCTGCACCCTCATAAGAGACACATACCAACTTTCTAAAATTATCTCCATCATTCTTTAAGGCGTCTAGTATTTCTTTGTTGAATTCAGGGTATTTATTTTTTAGGGACTCTGACATCTGCTCAGTTAGATATTTTTTGATATTTTGTATGTGTTCATAATATTCGTTTTCTATCCAAAATCCGTGGCCGCCGTAACTATCACTCCGAATCATTATGTTATAACTATTTGGGTTTTTTGGGGGGAGGAGACCTTTTTGTAGTAGTTCGTCAATATACATTTTGCAATCTGAAAAAACTTTTTCAAAGTTGTCTGAAATAATGTTTTTTAATGACATTAAAAATTTCAAACAAAAAATGTGTATCAACTCCCCATAATTTTTAAGTTCTCTTTTGCTAAATTCAGTATTAAATTTGATGATTAACGACTCAACAACGTCGTCTTCTAAATCATCAAAAGACATTAATTGAAGCCAGGTGGGTTGTTCTTTCTGTGTGCAAAAATAATTGCTATTACTAATGCATTCGTTTATTTTTTTAGAATTATAATAACCTTTTATTAGCGTGTTTATTAGTTCTTGTGTGTTAATTAAATCGCTATTTAGTTTTATTTCTTTATGTTTTTCAGATAAAATATTGAGAGGGTGTGATGGCGTTTTGTTATTCTCATCCGCAATATTGTTCTTGTTAAAAGCAGCGCGAAGTTTTATCTTAAACGCCTCCTCTCTTTCTGCGAGGTGTTTTTCTTTAATTTTCCCTATTCTTATTTCTATGCTCAAAGATGTAAATAATGAGAGTAATTCACTCATGGCTGAATCATTGTGTTTATATTCATTATTTATACATGAAATTAATCTCTCACAGTCATTTATGGTGTGTTTTAAAATTCGAAGTGATTTTGAACCTGAATTTTCAAATGACCGTATTACGATTGGTTTGATCTTGCGCAAGAATGTTGAATTTTTCAAATTATCAATAAATGAATCAAATACTGCGTCAATATTCGATTCAACTCTTATTGTATGTCCAAATACTTTTTCTTTAGTTGAGTGAAATATAGCTGCAATTTTATCATCATGAGCAATCGCGATTACTTTGCAATCATTTTGATCGACATATTTATTTATGGCTCCAAGTATTTCATTGGGTTTTAAAAGGCAACGTTCTAAATCATCAAAAACTATAATTTTGTCATTCTCGACGGTCTCTTTTATAAATGCATTAGCTAAACCGCCTATTAAGCCAACAACCCCTAGACTAAACCCGCCAGCTTCAAGCGTTGTTTCGCTAACCTTTTGGGTCGCTTCTTTAGCAAGTCCTTTAATGGGATGCATTTTTGCATAAACACTAGCATAAATATCAGCTTGGTTTTTTATTCCAAAGAGACTTACATAATGCATTTCTTCTTTATCTAAAAGTTTCTTTATTTGATATGTTTTACCTGATCCCCACTCTCCAGTGATCAATACTGCATAACCAGGGGATTCTTCATTTTTATAAAAATCTAAATATTCTTTTAAATAATTATTTTCCATGTTTTACTCCTGATTATTATTTTTGACGAACGAGAGAGGGTTTAATTTTAAAGCATCTTCAAAGTGTTCTGGGGCGAAATGAGAATAACGCATGGTCATTTTTATATCAACATGCCCCAGGATTCGTTGTAATACTAAAATATTTCCACCATTCATCATGAAATGGCTAGCAAAGGTATGTCGTAATACATGGGATAATTGTCCGTCCGGAAGTGAAATGTCAGTTCTATTTAAAGCCGAACGGAACGCATAATAGCAAGGGGCAAAAAATACCCCTGATTTCTTCCTAGGCAATGAATTGGCAAGCTCATCACTTATAGGGACTGTTCGATTTTTCTTGCCTTTAGTTTTAGTAAAAGTGATTCTATTATCTGAAATTTGAGATTTTTGCAGGCTTTCCGCTTCACTCCAGCGTGCGCCTGTAGAGAGGCAAATTCTCACAATCGTTTCCAAATCTTTTGCACTGCTTTTTTTACATTCTTCCAAAAGGTTGGTTATTTCTTCTTGAGTGAGAAAGGCCATTTCACCTTCCTCAGTACGAAAAGCTCTGACATTTTCTAATGGGTTTGGTAGTTGCCATTCACCTAAACGCCGAAGTTCATTAAAGGCAGCGCGAAAATAGGCCAACTCTAAATTTATAGTACGTGGTGTGACTTTCGAGATTCGTTTTGTTCTGGAAAATTCACCAGATAATCGCTTTGCCCTATAGGCCGAAAAAAGCTGAGCATTAAACTCAGTAGCAAGTGGATGTCCCATACATTCTGAAGCCCACTCCATTGCATCAAGCCTTCTCTGGCCATCCTTTAAAGTGGTGCCATGTCGCTCATACCAAAGTTGAGCAATATCTTTTAAGCGTCTGGTTTCTTTCTTTTCGCCATTCCACGGAGAGTTCTGCGCTTTATCTAATGTATAACGCTCGAAAGCAAGAGCCTCGCCTTTGGTGCTGAATTTCTTGCGAACACGTTTACCGCGTTTCCCTGCACTGCGGTTCTCAGTATAAAAATCGGCTTCCCATTGGCCGTTTTCAAGCTTTCTTACGGGCATGATTATTTACACGTCATAACAATGCGGCCGAACACTGTTATGTCGTCCAGATTGCAATCAAAAGCCATGCCGACGCCACTAACCCGAACTCGTTTCACCGGGACTCTTGTCAGTGTTCTGATGCTTACCTTTCCTTCAATATCTACCAACCACTCACCATCATAAATCTCAGGGAATTTTTGCTCGACGATGAATTGTGTTGAACCATCAATTACGCAGATTGGATCTTCTGGTGTCTGAGTACCAGGAAGGAACAAAACTTTATCGAACAGTAAATAGCCTGACTCATACAGTTGGCCCTCTATTAGCTTTTTGCGAGGGAATCGCATGATGTCCAATTCGCTGTCTTCAAATTTCTTGCCTTGGCCAGTAGCAAGCCACTCAAGATTTGCACCTGTCTCGGCAACGCACCGCACTACGATATCTGCAGGAAATCCGCCGCGCTTATAACGTCCCGCCAAACTACTCGAAGCAATACCAAGATGTTCAGCCAGCAAAATTTTGGAACCAAAGCCATAGGCATCTAAAACACGATCCAATACGGGGGCGCTCTCGCCGTCAAAGTTGAAGATAAATTTAGACATGATTTTACGAAGGATAATCACTCAAAAAGCTACATAAATATTGATTTGTAGTTTTTTGCGAGTTAGCCTAGCTCCGTTTTGTAGTTATTAACGATTATTGACGGATATTGCCGTATCCAATCAAAACAGGAGTTTGCCTTATGCGCCCGAATATTACAATTGTCATCCCCGAACCTTACTTACCTCTCGCAGAATATTGCCGTCGTACCGGTATGGCAGTCGAAACTGCTCGTAATTTGATTGAATATGGAAAGCTTCCAATCAAACCAAAAGGTTTACAAAAGAAAGGCTTAATAGAAATTAATATGGCAGCTCTTACTGTTCAGGCTTTGAGTGAATGCAACATTGCGCTTTCTGCGTAATAACTTGCCCAGATTAGGGGAAAGCGACAATGTTTGATTATCAGACCTCTATACATCCATATCTGGATACCGCTTGCCGCCGCTTCTCTTTGGCGCACAACCTAACTGAGGTTGCTGCTGTTATGGGGATTTCTGCCCAAGTGCTACGCAACAAACTGAATCCAGAGCAGCCCCATCGTTTAACAGTAAACGAACTGATCATGCTGACAGATATCACCGATGATTCGGCGGTTCTGGATGGTTTGTTGGCACAACTGAAATGCTTGCCTGCTGTACCGGTGAATGAAGCAAAGCCAGATAATTTATCGTTGCACACCTTAAGTGCCACGGCTGCAATCGGCGTTAGCGATTACCGACACCGGCACCAAGGCCACCACGCTAAAAGAGAAATACGATCCGGTTATTGGATAAGTATTTCATGCCCACGAAAGCCCGCCGCGTGCGGGTTTTTTATTGCCCGCAGATAACCCGCCTCAATCGCACGCAGTGCCGTGCAGTATCGCATTCAACGCCCTGAACCCTTTCAAAACGATCAAGCCGCCTGAGTGAGACAGCGCGGCCGTGCGTCCACGAAACAAAGCAAGACCAGACGGAAATTGCACTACACCGCACCCGCCTGCGCTTTTTGTGTAGGTAATTTTTTTCAGTTTTAAATTTCTACAAACCAACCCGCCACGCCGCGCCGTGCTTGGGATTCTGCGCGTGATCCCAAACTGAAAAGATTGAAAAGAATTTCAGTAAATTTCACTTTTCTGGATCTGTGAAGGATCGAAGGAAAATAACAAGGCAATGAATTGAAAGGTTTTTATCTGCTTTTTGTCAGTTTGGCGGATCGCTGAGAAGATCAAAACGTCGAGCCTATGAAAAGAGAACAGGCCAGGCGGGGCGTGGGCTACGGGTGATTTGACATTAATTAAAAAACTGAAATTTACGAAACTGATACACTGTGATTACATACAGTAAAGTGAATTCAAAGACGGCAGAGCAAAAGCGGCAAAAGGTGGATTTTATGCGTTCGTTGAAAATTTGCAGCGCGGTGATTTATTTCATGGCGAAGGGGGAAAAATTGACCAGGGAACAGGTTTTCGATCAGCAGGGTAATCCAGTGTATGCGATCTGGCCGGTGGGCAGGAAATGGGGCGTTGCTTATCACAATGGTAGGAGATGGACGTCTTTGTCATGCATCCCGCTGAGAACTGAGCGGGATGCTTATGATTGCACTATTGGGCATTACTATAAAAACTACTAACTGTTTCTTAGTATTTATTATTAAGGTTTTATTTGAATAATTGGCGGGTTATATTCAATAACAAACATTCTGCAGGTACCGGTAACTATCCCATCAAGAGATGACGCATCACGCGAGTCCGAAGATAGTTCATATGATTTTGACAAGACTTGCTCTTCAGTCATTGTCAAATCCCCAATCGAATCAACTATACCGACACTTATATTACTTAGTGCTTCTGCAAATTCATACATCTCTTTTATGTCAAAAAATGATGTGACTAGTGTTGTGTGAGTATCTTTTATATATTTTGATTTCTTATAAGTGGGGAATATAATTCCAAAATAGCTGCAAATTTTTCTTAATTCCATTTCCAGGTCATACCAACATTGGAGTATTTCATCTACAGGAATAGGCTGGTTAGCATCAGCTAACTTGTTAATTTTAGCTAGTGTATTAAAATGAAGGTTTATCTGAATCCAAGATTTTAGGATTAATGCGGTATGGTTCCTATTCGTTGTATATTCCACGCCATTATTTGGATTTGATGACGGGTATAAGTTTTTATAAAGGCCAGTGGGATAAGATATTTTTATTATCTTCTCATTATGTTTTTCCTCAATAACTCTAGATAACGTACTTTCCGGTAGGCTTTTGAAATAATCTGTATAAAATTTTATATGAGAATAATAACTATCTAGCTTGCTCTTATTTTCTGCTTCTATAATCTGTTTTTCGGTTTGTATAGTGCGGTGGATATTATTTACGATAGAGGTCAAAGGGACGGATGCTGCCAAAAACAACAGCGGAAGTTTAGATATTATTAAAAACCTCTCGAATCCATGTGCAGAAAGTACAGGGCATTTTCCCCACCAAACCCATGCACCAAAAGAGATAAAGGTAACAAAAGGAACTGCAATTGCGAGCCAAAAAAGCTTTTGCTTGAATAGGTTTCCATGATTAAGGCTTAACCATCCTTTATTATTGGCAAAATACAAAAATCCGAAAACTGCTGCTGGATAGCCTATCAAGAATAAAAAATACCAAAAACTCATAATACGTACCCTCATTGATTAATGTTGAACGACTTAGTTAAATTATAATTATTAAAGCACTTTGTCATTTGCATTTAGTCGTTACCTTTGCTTAACAGTATGTATTAATATCTCTGTAATTTCATTGGCTAATTCCAGACCTAAAACAAAATTGGAATGACATTCTTTGAGTGATTTTTCGTCATTTCTAATTCTTGAATTCTCCGAATTCAGTACAAGAGCGCCTAATTCCATTATTTTTGCAAACAACTCTTCATTTTTCAGTGTGAAAGCTAGAGCCTGAGTTGCTGTACTTTTACGCAAGTTTGTATCGTAGTGATTTTGTATATCGGCTGGACTTATACTTGGGCGTAGAGGCGGAGTGGGTGAGAAAGTAGCCAAAAAATACACTTTCCGTATTATTTCGACCTCATTGCTGACCCATTCCAGGATAGGTTTTACTACCATGTCCTTATCAACCTGAAAACTAATCTCTGTGATTTTTAGTTTTTCTGCATGTTGAAGATCCATCCTCTTTTGCGCTAAACCAATCCACATAGTAAGAGCTACGCCTGTGAGAGCGATCAACGAAGGGAGAGCTGTCCAAAACACCGCCCGTTGGAAGTGAAATACAACACCTAAACTTACTAAAAAGATGCTTACTGATATGAAGAGAGGATAGTTTTTTTGCACGATTCTCACCTAACACAAAATTTCATGCGACAATTTTGCGACACTAGACATCAGATGTAAAAAAGCCACCGTATAGATGGTGGCTTAATCATATGATTTTAAAGCTAAAATTTGGTGGCCCTTGCTGGACTTGAACCAGCGACCAAGCGATTATGAGTCGCGTGCTCTAACCAACTGAGCTAAAGGGCCGAGGTGCGGGATTATACGGTAAACTCTGCTTACAGGTCTATATGTGTTCGGTTTGTATGCGCGTTTTGTGCACAGTTCTGGCATGTTGTATTCGCAGACTTTTTTTACCGATAACTCCGGTAAATACATCTCAGGAAAGAATAATGATTACAGATATTATCGCCAGGGATCTTTCTGTCGTTTTTTGCGGCATCAATCCTGGTCTATCTACCGCTCATCATGGTTTTCATTTTGCTAATGCCAATAATCGCTTCTGGAAAGTTATCTATCAGGCCGGTTTTACCGCGCGCTTGCTGAAGCCTGAAGAAGAGCAACATTTGCTGGATACGGGTTGTGGCATCACGATGCTGGTTGAGCGCCCGACCGTTGAAGCAACCGAACTGGTACGCGATGAGTTGCGTGAGGGCGGGGCGGTTTTGACGGAGAAAGTCGAACGCTATCAGCCGCGTGCACTGGCTGTTTTGGGTAAGCAGGCGTTCAGTAAAGCGTTTAGGATCAGCAAAGTGAACTGGGGACGTCAGGCGCTGAAAATCGGTGCCACAGAGGTCTGGGTGTTGCCTAATCCCAGCGGACTGAACCGTGCGACGTTAGAGGAACTGACCGCCTCTTACCGCGAACTTTACGATGCGCTTAATTCCTGAGCCTAAACTTCAAATAATAAAAAAAGCCCCGCCATTTCCTGAGAAAGGCGGGGCTTTTTATTGGCTGACAGCCTGAGGACGATTAATCGTCCAGGAAGCTGCGCAGCACTTCGGAGCGGCTTGGGTGGCGCAGTTTACGCAACGCTTTCGCTTCGATCTGACGGATACGTTCACGGGTAACGTCGAACTGTTTGCCCACTTCTTCCAGAGTGTGGTCAGTGTTCATATCGATACCGAAACGCATACGCAGAACTTTCGCTTCACGTGCGGTCAGGCCAGCCAGAACGTCATGTGTCGCAGAACGCAGGCTTTCAGACGTTGCAGAATCCAGTGGCAGCTCGAGGGTAGTATCCTCGATAAAATCGCCCAGATGCGAATCTTCATCGTCGCCGATTGGCGTTTCCATGGAGATTGGCTCTTTAGCGATTTTCAGCACTTTACGGATTTTGTCTTCCGGCATCAGCATACGCTCAGCCAGCTCTTCCGGTGTTGGCTCACGACCCATCTCTTGCAGCATCTGACGGGAGATACGGTTGAGTTTGTTGATGGTCTCAATCATATGCACCGGGATACGGATGGTACGTGCCTGGTCGGCGATGGAGCGGGTAATAGCCTGACGGATCCACCAGGTCGCATAAGTTGAGAACTTATAACCACGGCGATATTCAAACTTATCAACGGCTTTCATCAGGCCGATGTTACCTTCCTGGATCAGGTCAAGGAACTGCAGACCACGGTTGGTGTATTTCTTGGCGATAGAAATAACCAGACGTAAGTTTGCTTCAACCATCTCTTTCTTCGCGCGACGGGCTTTCGCTTCGCCGATCGACATGCGACGGTTGATGTCTTTAACCTGCTCGATAGTCAGGCCAGTTTCTTCTTCGATCTGACGCAGTTTCATCAGGCCGCGCTGCACGTCTTCGGTCACTTCTTTCAGCTTCTCAGACCATGGTTTACCCATTGCCAGAGCTGCATCGAACCAGGTATCGCTGGTTTCGTTACCGGCGAACAGATTGACGAAGTTTTTCTTCGGCATTTTGCACTGTTCAACGCACACTTTCATGATCAGACGTTCCTGAGCACGTACGCGATCCATCATGGAACGCATGCTGTTAACCAGGAAATCGAACTGTTTTGGCACTAAACGGAACTGTTTGAACACATCGGACAGCTTCAGGATTTCTTCTGCTGCGCTCTTGTGACTACGGCCGTTTTTCTTGATGACCAGACGTGTCGCTTCATGTTGTTCACGCAGTTCGGTGAACTTCTGGCGAGCCAGTTCAGGGTCGATGCTGTTGTCGTCTTCAGCGTCGTCGTCTTCATCTTCGTCTTCGTCGTCATCATTCTGCTCTTCAGTGGTCAGTTCAGAACCCACATGAGTCGCAGTTGGTGCGATTTCTTCTTCGGCGTTCGGGTCAACAAAACCGGTGATCAGGTCAGACAGACGTACTTCGCCTGCTTCCACACGGTCATATTGCTCTAACAAATAAGTGATAGCTTCAGGATATTCAGCAACGGAGCACTGGACCTGATTGATACCGTCTTCGATACGTTTGGCGATGTCGATTTCGCCTTCACGGGTCAGCAGTTCAACGGTACCCATCTCGCGCATATACATACGCACTGGGTCGGTGGTACGGCCAATTTCGGATTCAACGCTGGAAAGTACCTGCGCCGCCGCTTCTGCAGCGTCTTCGTCGGTATCTGGGCGGTTTTCGGCCAGCATCAAATCATCGGCGTCCGGAGCTTCTTCAAGAACCTGGATGCCCATGTCGTTAATCATCTGGATGATGTCTTCGATCTGGTCGGAATCGACGATATCTTCCGGCAGATGGTCATTGACCTCAGCATAGGTCAGATAGCCTTGCTCCTTACCACGGGTGACAAGTAGCTTAAGCTGTGACTGCGGGTTTTGCTCCATAAGACGGTATCCACACTTCAGAGTATTTGGGTTGGTGTCGGTCGGGTAACATCGCCAACAATAACGTTAGGGGCGTTTATTGTGCCGCGGCCCACCAGGGCGGCTCTGCGCAGGGCCGTGCCCCGCTTTTTATCGGCACTTAAGCCGTGTTCTGTTTTGCCCGTCATACTTCGAGCCGCAGGTGCGTTAGCTGCCTTCCCGTCACTCGAGTTATCCGGGTAAATATATGTTCTTGTTATTAAATTTTTAACTCTTTCTCGCTAACACCTGATTCAGGGAACTCACTTCGGTGCGTTCCTCTGGACTCAGGCCATGCGTCCTGGCTTTTGCAATCAAAGTTTCAAGCCGTTGCTCTAAAATCGAGTCATACAGGCTGGCTAGCGTGGCACGAAATTCCTCTTCGACCATGTCCTCTACGATCATGTGGTTCCATGTCGCCAGAGTTTCAAGTTGTTGGTAGAACTTATTGTCGCGATAAAGTTCCAGTAACTGGCCTGTTGTCAGGCCCGGCTGGGCTAAGCAAGTGGTGACTAACTCGCTGAAAAGATCCAGTCCTGGTTGCTTCGCTTGCTCCAAACCTTGCAGCGAGGGTATAAGTGTAGCCAGTTGTGGATTTTGTACCAGTAACCCTATAAGTATACGCATGGTTGTGCGTTTTAGCTGGGGCGCCTGATAGACATTGCTATTTTCTGCCTGTTTAGGCATCAGCTTTTCAAGCTGGCTGTCATCCAAAATCCCGAGCTTATTCCCTAACTGCTGACGTAAATACATCCGTAACGTTTCACCGGGTACCTGACGGATCAGCGGCAATGCCAGCATGCTCAATTTGGTGCGCCCGTCAGGGCTGCTCAAATCAACCTGCGGCATCAGCGAATCAAACAGGAAAGTGGACAGCGGCATCGCCTGCTCCATTCTTTGTTCGAACGCTTCTTTGCCTTCTTTTCGCACCAGCGTGTCTGGATCTTCGCCATCGGGTAAAAACATAAAACGCAGCTGGCGACCATCATTAAGATAGGGCAGTGCTGTTTCCAGCGCGCGCCATGCAGCTTCACGTCCCGCCCGGTCGCCGTCGTAACAACAAACGACGTTATCGGTGCTGCGGAACATCAGCTGAATGTGGTCAGCCGTCGTGGACGTACCCAGTGAGGCCACGGCGTAATCAATGCCGAACTGCGCCAGTGCGACAACGTCCATATACCCTTCAACAACCAGCAAACGCGCCGGCGTCGGGTGCTTTAACTGTGCTTCATACAGGCCATACAACTGGCGGCCTTTATGGAAAATTTCGGTTTCCGGCGAGTTGAGGTATTTCGGCGTACCGTCGCCCAAAACCCTGCCGCCAAAGGCAATCACGCGGCCACGTTTATCACGAATAGGGAACATCACCCGTTCGCGGAAACGGTCATAGCTGCGGCCATTGTCATTGGTGACTAACATGCCGGCGTCAATCAGAGACGCTTTATCATCGGCATTTTTGCCGAAACGCTTTAATGCGTTGTCCCAGCCCGGAGGGGCGAAACCAATAGCGAAGTGACTGATGACGTCTTCACTCAAACCGCGTCGGGCAAGATATTCCCGTGCGGGGGCACCTGCAGGCTGTTTAAGTGATTGCTGATAGAACTCGCTAAGCGGTGCCATCAACTGGTAGAGGCTTTGACGCTGATGACGCTCCATCTGGCTTGGACCGGTGCCTGCTTCGTACGGCACTTCCAAACCCTGCATTGTCGCCAGTTCCTCAATGCTTTCGACAAACTCAAGCCTGTCATAGTTCATCAGGAAATCGACGGCATTGCCGTGGGCACCACAGCCGAAACAGTGATAAAACTGCTTATCGCCATTTACGGTAAATGAGGGTGTTTTCTCATGGTGGAAAGGGCAGCACGCGTGATAATTTTTACCCTGTTTCTTGAGCTTTACACGTGCGTCGATCAAATCGACGATATCGATGCGAGCCAGCAAGTCATTGATAAATACGCGCGGAATTCTCCCAGCCATAAGCCCCTTACTCACTAGCCTATAAACGAGAACAAGCCGCGCATTCCTTTCGGAAAGCACGGCCTTCGTATGCTACTACGCAGTCTGCGCGTTCTTAATATTGCAAATCACGCGATTTGGGGTTGCCCCCGAAGATTAATACAGACGAGTGCGGCGTGCGTTTTCGCGAGCCAGTTTCTTGGCGTGGCGTTTTACTGCAGATGCTTTAGCGCGTTTACGTTCGGTAGTCGGTTTTTCATAGAATTCACGACGACGAACTTCTGCCAAAACACCTGCTTTTTCGCAGGAACGCTTGAAGCGACGCAGAGCTACGTCGAACGGCTCGTTTTCACGTACTTTAATTACAGGCATGTGCCTCTCACCTCGATAAAATCGGTTTGTTTGCTGATGTTGTACCAGCACATTTCAAAATGGTGCGGAATTTTACTCCAATTCGCCTCGTCTTGTAAAGCATAACGGCAAATTGAAACAGGCGCGTTCAGCAACCCTTCTGCAACATCGTGCGCTCGCTTTTGCGTCGGGCGGCGATTATATACCAATCAATCGAAATTGCTCGACATTAATTGGCTCAGGAAGCAAGGAATTCCCACTCCGGTGCAGCACCCGCTAAGGCTTGTGTGCTAAACTGCGCGCCGCGAGTTAGCGCCAAACTATGATGGAAAGAGTGATGCGAGTACTGGGTATTGAAACGTCCTGCGATGAAACCGGAATTGCAGTTTATGACAGCGAAGCCGGTTTGTTAGCCAACCAACTGTATAGTCAGGTAAAACTGCATGCAGATTACGGCGGCGTGGTGCCCGAACTGGCCTCGCGTGACCATGTGCGCAAAACAATCCCTTTGATTCAGGCCGCGCTGAAAGAAGCCGGGCTGACCGCACAGGACATCGATGGCGTGGCGTATACCGCCGGTCCTGGTCTGGTCGGCGCATTGCTGGTCGGGGCAACTATCGGCCGTTCTCTGGCGTTTGCCTGGGATGTGCCTGCGGTGCCGGTTCATCATATGGAAGGTCATTTGCTGGCACCGATGCTTGAAGATAATCCGCCTGATTTCCCGTTTGTCGCGCTGCTGGTTTCCGGCGGGCATACGCAGTTAATCAGCGTCACCGGTATCGGTGAATATACCTTACTGGGCGAGTCTATTGATGACGCTGCCGGTGAAGCCTTTGATAAAACGGCAAAATTGCTGGGTCTGGATTATCCGGGTGGCCCGCTGCTGTCAAAAATGGCGGCTCAGGGTGTGGCTGGGCGCTTTACATTCCCGCGTCCGATGACCGATCGTCCGGGGCTGGATTTCAGCTTCTCCGGTCTCAAAACGTTCGCTGCAAATACCATTCGTGGCAATGACAGCGACCCGCAGACGCACGCTGATATCGCCCGCGCTTTTGAAGATGCCGTGGTCGATACGCTGGCGATTAAATGCAAACGCGCGCTGGATCAGACCGGTTTTAAACAGCTCGTCATGGCTGGTGGCGTCAGCGCGAACCGCACATTACGCGCCAAACTTGAAGACGTGATGACCAAACGTGGCGGTAAGGTATTTTATGCCCGACCTGAATTCTGTACCGACAACGGCGCGATGATTGCTTACGCCGGTATGGTGCGGTTGAAAACCGGAGCAACACCTGATCTTGGTGTGACCGTTCGCCCGCGCTGGCCGTTAGCGGAGCTTCCGCCAGTCTGAGCGGGGCTGCGGCTGTGTTGCTGCGTCGACCCGAAATGCTCACATACTTGAGTATGCTGCGCTTTCAGGTTTCCTGGCGCCTTGTCTCGCTCGCGCTCAGCCAGGCTGGCTGAGGCTGAGGCTGAGAAAAACAATAAAAAAACGACCCGCATGAGGTCGTTTTTTTATGTCTGGAATGTACCGGTTATTCGGTCTTATCTTCTTGCGCCGCTTTGCGTTTCTTCTTCAGCTTATCCCAGATTTTTCCTTCCTGGCCCCGCCAAAGACGCTGGATGTTATCGTGATGACGCAACAGTATCAGACAGGAAAGCATGGCGACCGGGAAGGTAAATTCTGGTTTGAACCACCAGACGTAAAAAGGTGCGATCAGCGCACTGACAATCGCGCCCAACGAAGAGTATCCGCTTAGCAGCACGGTCAGCAACCATGTCCCCATCATCAGCCCGGTTAAGTCCCAGCCGATAGGCGCAATGGCACCGAAAGCAGTTGCCACGCCTTTACCGCCTTTGAAGCGGAAAAATACCGGATAGATGTGACCCAGACAGGCTGCGATAGCGGTCAGCCCAAGGTACATTGGCGGAATATTCAGGCGATAGGCCAGCCAGACAGGCAACATACCTTTCAGAACATCGAAGATGAGAACAGACGCCGCGGCCAGCCGGCCACCCAGCCGCAAGACATTTGTGGCACCGGGATTGCCAGAGCCCGCTGTGCGCGGATCAGGCAACCGGGCTACCCGGCAGACCAGAATCGCACTGGAAATCGAGCCGCAGAGGTAGGCGAAAATAATCATTCCAAGCGCGGTAGCACTCATAAAGCAGTTCCGTCTAATAAGGGTCGTTTTAATCGCAACATCCATGGATAATACGCATTTTCTGCTGGAAGTGGTATCCGGCTGGGCCAAAAACAGAGAATCACGTGATGGATATCGTATTTATTGAGCAACTAAATGTAATCACCACGATTGGCGCTTACGACTGGGAACAGACGATTAAACAGAAACTAGTGTTCGATATCGAAATGGCCTGGGATAACCGAAAATCCGCTGCCAGCGACGATGTGAATGACTGTTTAAGCTATGCGGACGTCAGTGATGCGGTGATTGAACATGTGGCATCGCAAAATTTTGCGCTGGTAGAGCGTGTGGCCGAAGAAGTGGCGACATTGCTGCTGACCCGTTTTAACACGCCATGGGTGCGGATTAAGCTCAGTAAACCCGGCGCGGTGGCTCATGCGGCCAATGTCGGCGTGATTATTGAGCGCGGAAAACGAATTTAGTCCGGTTACGGATACAATTTAAAAAATGCTTGTCTATTTAATGTCATATAGAAGCGTTAAAAGGAAAGTCCGGACTACCGGGCTTCCTTTAATGAAGCGGCTCAGCGTGATGCCGCTTTTTTTATTGTCTGTACTTTGAGCATGTTTTCCCATCTGCGGATATTTTATAGGGTAGGGTGCGATAATGATCGTTGAAAGTCATTCTTTGCTTGTAGCAGCAATTTTGGGTGTTGTTGAAGGGTTGACTGAGTTTTTACCGGTTTCATCTACCGGCCATCTGATCATCGCGGGAAATCTTCTGGGCTTTACCGGTGATACCTCGAAATCATTTGAAGTGGTTATCCAGTTAGGGTCCATTCTGGCTGTGGTAGTGATGTTCTGGCGTCGTTTGTTTGGCATGATTGGCCTGCACTTTGGCAAGCCGCCTGTTCATGAAGGCACGGGTAACCGCCGTCTGAATTTATTGCATATTATTTTAGGGATGATCCCGGCAACGATCCTGGGCTTGCTGCTGCACTCGCAGATTAAGTCCTTGTTTGAGCCGAAATTTGTGATGATTGCACTGGTCGTCGGTGGTGTTTTGCTGATTGCAGCCGAACTGCTGAAACCGAAAAAACCGCGTGCAGAAGGGGTGGATGACATCACTTACCTGCAGGCATTTATGATTGGTGTTTTCCAGTGTCTGGCGCTCTGGCCGGGATTCTCCCGTTCGGGTGCGACCATCAGCGGCGGGATGTTAATGGGCATCAGCCGTTTTGCGGCATCAGAGTTCTCTTTCCTGCTGGCGGTGCCGATGATGATGGGCGCGACAGCGCTGGATCTGTATAAGAGCTACAGCTTCCTGACGCTGGCTGATTTACCGATGTTCGCTACCGGTTTTATCAGCGCATTTATCGTTGCCCTGATTGCTATCAAAACCTTCCTGGCGGTGATTAAACGTATTTCGTTTATTCCGTTCGCCATCTATCGCTTCTTTGTAGCGATCGCGGTGTACTTCGTCTTTATCGCCTGATTTTCGGTTTATTGGCGACAAGAAATAATGGCGAGAAAAAAAGCCCCGGCGCAAAACGCACGGGGCTTTTTTTAATCGTTGATGCGGTTTAAATCGCCGCTTCCTGCGTTTGTTTCCAGTCTGCCAGAGCTTGTGTTCGACGCTTTTTCAGCTCATCGCGGATTTCAATTCCCTGAAAACCTGCATCCAGCACTTCTTTATTGGTAATGCTGTTCGCCACTTTGAAAGCCTCACGGAGATAATCACCTTGAGGATAAGGGTTGTTTTCAAAGGTGGTACGCCCGCGGGCGTCGGCTTCACTGGTCATAATCATCTGCTCAAGCCGCTGTGGTTTACGCCACACGTCGATGGTGTCGAACAGTTTTAACAGGGTTTCCGGACGCAGCTTGTTCACGGTATGGATCAGGTCGTGGAACTCCGCCACCAGTTTGGCTAAATCTCGGATATGCGTCGGGACTTTCAGGCGCTGGCAAATATTTTCCACCAGTTTCACACCTGCCGGACCGTGGCCGTGATGCGCTGGCCAGAATTGCGGCGGGGTAAGCGCCTTGCCCAAATCATGGCAAAGCGCAGAGAAACGCACATCTACTTCCGGCGTCAGCGTGCTGGCGATTTTCAGCGTCATCAGCGTATGAATACCGGTATCAATTTCCGGATGCCATTTTTCTGGTGCCGGAACGCCAAACAGCGCATCGATTTCCGGGAACAGCACTTTGAGCGCGCCACAGTCACGCAGCACCTGGAAATAGACCTGGGGATCCTGCGTCTGCAAGGCTTTTTCGGTTTCTTTCCACACACGTTCTGGTGTCAGCGCTTCCAGTTCACCGCTTTCCGCCATCTGCTGCATCAGCGTCTGCGTTTCCGGAGCGACGGTGAAACCTAAATGAGCAAATCGCGCGGCAAAACGGGCGACACGCAACACACGCAGCGGATCTTCACCGAAGGCATCCGAAACGTGACGTAACAGGCGCTGTTCGATATCGCGCTGTCCGTGATAGGGGTCGACAAGTTCGCCATCTTTGCTTTTGGCGATCGCATTGATGGTCAGATCACGTCGCATCAGATCCTGTTCCAGCGTGACGTCCGGCGCGGCATAACAGGTGAAACCGTTATAACCGGAACCTGATTTTCGCTCTGTGCGGGCCAGGGCATATTCATCACGGGTGCGGGGATGCAGGAAGACCGGGAAATCTTTCCCGACCTGCTGATAGCCGTTTTCCAGCATGTATTCAGGCGTTGCGCCGACCACTACCCAATCGTGTTCAGACACAGGCAGGTTTAATAAGCTGTCTCGGACTGCGCCGCCGACCAGGTAAATCTCCACGCGATAACTCCTGAAATAGGCCAAAGGGACTCTTTGTTCATCATAGCAAAGTTGGGCTGAAGATTTCCTGATTGATGGAAACACGAAAAGGCACCGAAGTGCCTTATGGAGTTAATCAGGATGTTGAGCTTTTAGCTCATCCAGCGATCTTTCTTCCTGCGACGTGGGATCAGATGTGGCAACAGCAGACCCAGAACCAGACCGACACCCGCGACACCGCCGCCGTACATAAACCATTGCAGAATAATGGTTCTTTGTTTGTCGTCGAGCTGGACATTGACCGCGTCAACTTTCTTCTTCGCCACGATCAGCTGATTTTTCAAATCCTGATTTTCTTTCTTCAGGCCATTGATAATGCCATCGCTGGAAGACACCTTGCTCTGCATTTCCGCCGTGCGCTGGTTCCAGCTGGAATCAATGTTGGTCAGTTTGTCAGTCAGCGTTTTCACCTGTTGTTCCAGATCCGGAACGCGGGTACGCAGGCTCGGCACATTGCTTAACTGATCCAGTGGGATCCAGGCCGTTTTGCCTTTTGAATCAACAATCTCACCATATTTAGTACTGTCGTTAACGCTGCGCAGGGTGACTTCTTCACCGGCATTCAGGGTGCCAACGATGCGATACTGATTGCCCGGACCGCTGTGGATATAGGTGATCAAATCGTCGGAGATATAGCGCTTCTCATCAGCGTGAGCGCCCCATGTGATGCTTAAACCAAGCAAAGCGAAACCAATTAGGCGTAATTTCTGCATTATTTCATCGTTTCTTTGTGAATTTAGGGAACGTGAAGTGTGCATCCGTTTAATCAGGATACGTCTTCTGGCAACCGCCTCTGTTGGCCATTGCACTAATTCAGAGTCCAAAAGTTGGGTTCATAGACCAAAAGTTGGGTGACCGATAGTAAGGGCAACAGTGTGACGACGCAATGTATAAACCGGAATGAGAACTATCTTACAATCCCGCAACATGCGGCTTGCGCGCTGTGCTTATGATAGAATTGCAGCGACGCGTTTATCCCTTTTGGCAGCAAAGAATCGGTGTGAAGACTCCTATGACCGTAGAAATAGAATTAAAATTTATCGCCACCCCGGCAGCAATCGCCGAATTACCTTCGCAACTCGCTGGATTTAACAGCGAGCACACCGCGCCTTCGAAACTGACCAACATCTATTTTGAGACTGCGGAAAACTATTTACGTTCGCACGATATTGGCCTGCGTATCCGTGGTTTCGACGATCAGTACGAAATGACCATTAAAACCGGCGGGAAAGTGGTGGGCGGCCTGCATCAGCGCCCTGAATACAATGTCGAGCTGAAAAAACCGGTGCTGAAACTCAGCGCGTTCCCGAAAGATATCTGGCCGGAAGGCTGCAAACCTGCCGCGCTGCAAAAAGAACTGGCACCGCTGTTCCGTACGGATTTCACCCGTGAGAAGTGGGTGATCACTTACGGCGAAAGCGAGATTGAGCTGGGTCTGGATCAGGGTGAAGTGGTGGCCGGTGAGCTTTCTGAAGCACTGGCAGAAATTGAGCTGGAATTGAAAAAAGGCAACACCGCCGATCTGCTGGCTCTGGCCACTGAGATTGGCGCGCATGGCGGTTTACGTCAGGGCGGATTCAGCAAAGCCGCTCGGGGTTATCATCTGGCGAAAGGCAATCCGGCGCGTGAAATCAAACCGTTGCCGGTTTTTAAAGCCCAGCCGAAAGCGACCGTGGAACAGGCAATGTCCGCTATGTTCGAGCTGGCATTGGATCACTGGCAATATCATGAAGAGCTGTGGGTGCGTGGCGATAAAACTGCGCGTCTGACCGTGTTACAGGCCGTGGAAACTGTGCGTCAGGTGCTGGTGTTGTTTGGCGGGCTGGTGCCGC
This sequence comes from Rahnella sp. PAMC25617, assembly GCF_050606005.1. Taxonomy (NCBI): domain Bacteria; kingdom Pseudomonadati; phylum Pseudomonadota; class Gammaproteobacteria; order Enterobacterales; family Yersiniaceae; genus Rahnella; species Rahnella sp. PAMC25617. The sequence continues at coordinate 192,400 of NZ_JBOCUM010000009.1, read as the reverse complement.
GTAAAGCCTCGTCTGAACTGCGTACTCTGCTGACCGATCTGGTGCCGGTGCTGGAACAGAAATCTGCCGATGCACAGGAAATTTGTTACAGCGCCAGCTACCTGAAATGCAAGTTAGTGCTTACTTCCTGGCTGGCAACCTCAGGCTGGACGCCTTTCATTGATGACAAATCGGCGAAAAAACTGGAAGGTTCTTTCAAACGCTTCGCCGACATCATGCTGGGTCGTACCGCTGCTGATCTGAAAGAGGCGTTTGCACAGCCGCTGACCGAAGAAGGCTACCGCGACCAGCTGGCGCGTCTGAAACGTCAGATTATCACCTTCCATTTGCTGGGCGGTGCTTATCCTGAAAAAGACGTTGCCGCGTACATTGCGGGCTGGGCCGATCTGCAACAGGCCATCGTGCAGCAGCAACACGCCTGGGAGGATTCCGCCCGTTCTCATGCGGTAATGATGGATGCATTCTGGTTAAACGGACAACCTCGTTAATTGACTGATAAGCCTGGGCCAATAGCCCGGGCTTTTTTTTGCAAGGAATCTGATTTCATGTTGCCACTCTCTTCTGTTTTGCAAAGTCATGCTCAGAGTCTGCTTGAGCGCTGGCGTGAACATCCTGAAAACCTCCCGCTTCCCGATGATCAACAGCTGGCCGTATTAACCAGCAGTGAATTCGTCGCGGACAGTTTGCTGGCGTTTGGCCAGTGGTGGCATGAAATCAATGAAACCCCGCCTCAGTCCCAGGAATGGCAGCTTTATCGCCCGTGGCTTGAAGAAGCACTGACCGGTGTGACGGATGAAAACGGGCTAATGAAAGCGCTGCGTTTGTTCCGTCGCCGTATTCTCACCCGTATCGCCTGGTCGCAATCGGCACAAACCAGCGAAGCAAAAGACACGCTTCATCAGCTGAGTGAACTGGCTGAACTGCTGATCGTCAGTGCCCGCGACTGGCTTTACGATGCCTGTTGCCGGGAGTTTGGTACGCCGGTCAATGCTGCTGGCGAACCGCAAAGAATGCTGATCCTCGGGATGGGTAAACTCGGCGGCGGGGAGCTGAATTTCTCTTCGGATATCGACCTGATTTTTGCCTACCCGGAAAACGGTCAGACCCGCGGCGGGCGACGCGAACTGGATAATGCCCAGTTCTTTACCCGCCTTGGACAGCGGCTGATCAAAGCGCTGGATCAGCCGACCATCGACGGTTTTGTTTACCGTGTCGATATGCGTCTGCGTCCGTTTGGTGACAGCGGTCCGCTGGTGATGAGTTTCCCGGCGCTGGAAGATTATTATCAGGAACAGGGGCGCGACTGGGAACGTTACGCGATGGTGAAGGCGCGGCTGATGGGCGGCGCGGAAGATATCAGCAGTCAGGAACTGCGCAAAATGTTGATGCCTTTTGTGTTCCGCCGTTACATCGATTTCAGCGTGATCCAGTCATTACGTAATATGAAAGGGATGATCGCCCGTGAAGTCCGCCGCCGGGGGTTGAAAGACAACATTAAACTCGGCGCAGGCGGCATCCGCGAAATTGAATTTATCGTGCAGGTCTTCCAGCTTATCCGCGGCGGGCGTGAACCGGCATTGCAGCAGCGTGCATTGCTGCCGACGTTGCAGGCGCTGGAAAATCTGAGCATCCTGCCGGTCGAGCAGGTGTTGCAACTGCGCAGCAGTTATCTGTTCCTGCGTCGCCTGGAAAACCTGTTGCAGGCTATAGCGGACGAACAGACGCAGACTTTGCCTTCCGATGAACTGAATCAGGCGCGTCTGGCCTGGGGCATGGATTATGCCGACTGGCCACAACTTCTGGATGCAGTGAATGCTCACATGCAGGCCGTGCGTGCGGTGTTTAATGATTTGATTGGCGATGACACGCCTGACTCTGAAGACGATCAGCAACAGGCGCAATTCAGCAGTTTGTGGATTGATTTGCTGGAACCTGCCGAACTGGCGCCTCTGGTTCCACTGCTCGATGAAAACGCGCAGCGTCATGTTTTGCAGCAGATTGCCGAGTTTCGTCGTGATGTCGATAAGCGCACCATCGGACCGCGCGGACGTGAGCAACTCGATTTACTGATGCCGCGTCTGCTGGCGCAGGTGTGTACCTATAAAAATGCCGATGTGACACTTCAGCGCCTGATGCAACTGCTGCTCAATATTGTCACGCGGACCACTTATATCGAGCTGCTGGTGGAATATCCCGGTGCGCTCAAACAGTTAATCCGCCTGTGTGCCGCGTCACCGATGGTCGCGACGCAGCTGGCCCGCCATCCTTTATTGCTCGATGAACTGCTCGATCCGCGTACGTTGTATCAGCCGATTGAACTGACCGCCTATCGCGATGAACTGCGTCAGTATCTGATGCGTGTGCCGACAGAAGATGAAGAGCAGCAACTTGAAGCCGTGCGGCAGTTCAAGCAGGCGCAGCATCTGCGTATCGCCGCCGGAGATATTTCCGGGGCGCTGCCGGTGATGAAAGTCAGCGACCATTTAACCTATCTTGCCGAAGCTATCCTCGACGTGGTGGTGCAGCAGGCGTGGGAACAGATGGTCGCGAAATACGGTCAGCCGACGCATCTTCAGCACCGTGAAGGCCGTGGTTTTGCCGTCATTGGTTACGGCAAACTCGGCGGCTGGGAGCTGGGTTACAGTTCCGATCTGGATCTGGTCTTCCTGCTCGATTGCGCGCCGGAAGTCATGACCGACGGCGAGCGCGTCATCGACGGCCGTCAGTTTTATCTGCGGCTGGCGCAACGCATTATGCATTTATTCAGCACGCGCACATCGTCGGGCATTCTTTATGAAGTTGATGCGCGTCTGCGGCCTTCCGGCGCGTCCGGTATGCTGGTCAGTACCATCGAAGCGTTTGCCGATTATCAGGCCAATGAAGCCTGGACGTGGGAACATCAGGCGCTGGTGCGCGCTCGCGTGGTTTACGGCGATCCGCAACTGACGCAGCAATTTAACGCCACGCGCCGCGATATTTTATGTCGCCAGCGTGATGACGACGGGTTGCGCAAAGAAGTGCGCGAGATGCGCGAGAAAATGTATGCGCACCTGGGCAGTAAAAAGGCTGACCAGTTTGATCTGAAAGCCGATCCGGGTGGCATCACCGATATTGAATTCATTGCACAATATCTGGTCTTACGCTTTGCTCATGACGAGCCAAAGCTGACCCGCTGGTCCGATAATGTGAGGATTTTTGAGCTGATGGCGCAACACGACATCATGCCGGAAGACGAGGCACGAAATCTGACGCAGGCTTATGTCACGCTGCGCGACGAAATTCATCACCTCGCTTTACAGGAACATAGCGGAAAAGTGGCCGCAGACAGCTTTGCGGCAGAACGCGCACAAATCCGCGCCAGCTGGGCGAAGTGGCTGGGCTGAGGGTTTTTATTCGGGTAACAGGCGCTTGTGATATTATCCGGCGCATTGTGTTTACCCGATTTGATTTATCTGTTTTGGAGTCTTGGGATGAAAGTGACTTTGCCTGATTTCCACCGTGCCGGTGTGCTGGTGGTCGGTGACGTAATGTTAGACCGCTACTGGTATGGCCCGACCAACCGTATTTCTCCGGAAGCGCCGGTACCGGTCGTGAAGGTGAATACTATCGAGGAACGTCCAGGCGGCGCGGCAAACGTGGCGATGAACATTTCGTCTCTCGGTGCTTCTTCGCGTCTGATCGGCCTGACCGGCGTGGATGACGCGGCACGTGCGCTAAGCGAACGTCTGGCGGAAGTGAAAGTAAATTGCGATTTCGTGGCGTTGCCCTCGCATCCGACCATCACCAAATTGCGTATTTTGTCCCGTAACCAGCAGCTGATCCGCCTCGACTTTGAAGAAGGTTTTGAAGGCGTGGATCTCCAGCCGATGCTGACCAAAATCGAACAAGCCTTGCCGCAAAGTGGCGCGCTGGTGCTGTCTGACTACGCCAAAGGCGCGCTGACGGAAGTGCAGAAAATGATCCAGCTGGCGAGAAAAGCCGGTGTGCCGGTGCTGGTGGATCCCAAAGGTTCTGATTTCGAACGTTATCGCGGTGCGACATTGCTGACGCCAAATCTGTCCGAATTCGAAGCCGTTGTCGGCCGTTGCAAAAACGAAGATGAAATCGTCACGCGCGGTATGCAACTGATTGCTGATTTCGAGCTTTCTGCGTTGCTGGTGACCCGTTCTGAACACGGTATGACGCTGTTGCAGCCAGGCAAAGCGCCTTTCCATATGCCAACGCAGGCGCAGGAAGTGTATGACGTGACCGGTGCCGGTGACACGGTGATCGGTACGCTTGCCGCGGCGCTTGCCGCCGGGAATACGCTGGAAGAGTCCTGCTTCCTGGCCAATGCCGCCGCCGGTGTGGTGGTCGGTAAACTGGGTACGTCTACGGTTTCTCCGGTTGAGCTGGAAAATGCTATCGGCGGGCGTTCAGACGTCGGCTTTGGCGTGATGAATGAAGAGCAACTGAAAGCGGCTGTGGCGATGGCCCGTCAGCGCGGCGAAAAAGTCGTAATGACCAATGGCATCTTTGACATCCTCCACGCGGGACATGTCTCCTATTTAGCGAATGCCCGCAAACTCGGCGACCGTCTGATTGTTGCCGTTAACAGCGATGCCTCGACCAAGCGTCTGAAAGGCGAAACCCGTCCGGTGAATGCGCTGCAAAACCGCATGATCGTGCTGGGCGCGCTGGGTGCGGTCGACTGGGTGGTTTCTTTTGATGAAGACACGCCGCAGCGTTTGATCGCCGGGATCTTGCCTGATCTGCTGGTGAAAGGCGGTGACTATAAGCCTGAGCAAATCGCCGGTTGTCAGGAAGTCTGGGCGAATGGCGGTGAAGTGCGTGTGCTGAATTTTGAAGATGGTTTGTCCACTACCAAAATCATCAATCAGATTAAAGCTCAGGACTGATTTCCACATCGTTTATTTGCATGAAAGGGCTTATCTGATAAGCCCTTTTTCTTTTTGATGATGTCGTCAATAACACTAAACGGAAGTGACTTTGCTGTGGGCGGATTAACGTTGTGAGCGGATTAAAACAGGAGTTAAGCCTGGCACAGGGCGTCGGGCTGTTATCTACGTCGCTGCTGGGAACGGGTGTTTTCGCGGTGCCCGCGCTGGCGGCGCAACTGGCGCAAAATGACAGCCTGTGGGCGTGGCCGGTGCTTATCCTGCTGGTGTTTCCTATTGCCATCGGTTTTGCCGCACTCGGACGCCATTTCCCCAGCGCAGGCGGGGCGGCGCATTTTGTCGGCAAAGCTTTTGGCCCCCACATGGCGCGAGTCACCGGCTGGTTATTCCTGTCCGTGATCCCGGTCGGCTTACCCGCCGCGCTGCATATCGCGGCCGGATTCTGGCAGGCGGCATTCGGCTGGAGCAGCGAAAATCTTCTGCTGGTTCAGCTCGGTACGTTGCTGGTTATCTGGTTTCTCGGTACACGCAGTGCCGGTTCGAGCGCCAATATCCAGACGCTGATCGCTTTGCTGGTCATCGCGCTGGTGATTGCTATCTGGTGGAAAGGGGGAATTTCCCTGCCTGAAATCCCATTGCCTGCGATACGTGACGTTTCACCCGCAAACCTGTTCGATGCACTGGCAGTAATGTTCTGGTGCTTTGTCGGGCTTGAAGCGTTTGCCCATCTGGCGACAGAGTTCCGCAATCCGGAACGGGATTTTCCGCGTGCGCTGCTGATTGGCATGCTGGTGGCGGGCGCCGTGTACTGGGGTTGTACGGTCGCTGTGCTGAAATTCCATGCCTGGGGAGAAGGGCGGGAAGCGGGGGCTTCTCTCCCCGGCATCGTCGTGCAACTGTTCGGGCAAAAAGCGCTGTGGGTGGCCTGCATCATTGGCTATCTGGCGTGTTTTGCCAGCGTGAATATTTATACCCAAAGCTTTGCCCGGCTGGTGTGGTCGCAGGCTCAGCTCAAGCCGCAAAGTAAGCTGGCGCAGCTTTCTTCTCAGCAGGTGCCGGTCGCGGCGCTCAATCTGGTGGTCGGCAGTTGTATGCTGTTTACCCTGCTGATTTACTGGCTGCATCTGCCATTGGGCGCGCTGATCACTTATGCGAACGGGATTTTCATCCTGATATACCTGCTCTGTATGCTGGCGGGGACGCGACTTTTGAAAGGGCGTTCAAAATGGATGGCGATGCTGGGTGCCGTGTTGTGCTGCGGATTACTGGCGATGGTCGGCTGGAAAGCATTGTATGCCGTGGTGGTATTTGCTGCGCTTTCGCTGTTATTGCCCCGCGCTAAAACGGTACTCAATACACAATAAGCCGTACGTACACAGCAAAAAGGCCTGCTTAGCAGGCCTTTTCTGTTTCTACTTCAGCAATCCGCGTAACTCGTGCAAATCAGGCCGGATCTTGCGGTTTTTCCGCTTCAGCTTGTTTGCCTTCCAGCGCTGCGAGACGTTGTTCCAGTACGGCCAGCTTTTCGCGGGTGCGCAGTAAAACTTGCGTCTGCACGTCAAACTCTTCGCGATTGACTAAATCCATACGGCTGAACTGCGCCTGTAATACCTGGCGGATTTTCTTTTCGGCATCTTCACCAAACTCACGGATCCCTTTAGGCATAGATTCGTGAACCTGGCGGGCAATTTGTTCAATTTTTTTCGGGTCAATCATGATTATTCCTTTTCTCGAAGGAGGTGCTTTTCCTTAGTGTAATCGCTGACGCCGTTTCTATAAACCTTCAGGGGCACTAATTGGCCAATCCGCAGGATTGCCCTGTACATTTATTGGCGCTATAGTTGTTTTGCTTATTCTCAGGGCGGGGTGAAAGTCCCCACCGGCGGTAAACCACGGAATATCGGAAGGACCATAATCCCTTCCATGTGGAAGCCCGCGAGCGCTCAATCCTTCGGGGTTAGAGGTCAGCAGATCCGGTGTAATTCCGGGGCCGACGGTTAAAGTCCGGATGGGAGAGAGTAACGATTCAAGCCGGGCACAGTATTGCCCGCTGCGTTATTTTTTATAACTGTAGCACGCCATACGGCTGCTTCAGCTAGCCTCCTCAAGACGCCCTGATTCTGGTAATCCACATACAGAACATGAGGTTATTTTTACCATGAATCAGACCCTACTTTCCGAATTCGGTACATCAACTGAACGTGTTGAGCGTGCTCTTGACGCCATGCGTAACGGCGTTGGTGTGTTAGTACTGGATGACGAAGATCGTGAAAACGAAGGCGATTTAATTTTTGCCGCTGAAAACATGACCGTTGAGCAAATGGCGCTGACCATTCGTCACGGCAGCGGAATTGTGTGCCTCACCATGAATGAAGACAGCCGTAAAAAGCTGGATTTGCCAATGATGGTTGAGAACAACTCCAGCCCGTTCCAGACGCCGTTTACCGTGACTATCGAAGCGGTTGAAGGCGTGACTACCGGTGTTTCTGCGGCTGACCGCATCACCACTATCCGTGCGGCAATCAAAGACGGCGCAAAACCTTCTGACCTTAACCGCCCGGGGCATATCTTCCCGCTGCGCGCGCAGGCTGGTGGCGTGCTGACCCGTGGCGGTCACACCGAAGCGTCTATCGATCTGGCGACACTGGCAGGCCTGAAGCCTTTCGGCGTGTTGTGTGAACTGACCAATGACGATGGCACCATGGCGCACGCGCCTGAAGTGATTGTCTTTGCCCGTCAGCATAATATGCCGGTCGTGACCATCGCCGATCTGGTGGCTTATCGTCAGGCGCAGACCCGTCAGGCAAGCTGAATCAACACCGATCGTGCGTAACAAAAAGGCCGCTTATGCGGCCTTTTGCTTTTGAATCCTGCAATTTGTCTTTAGCGCAATTTTTCATCATCTTCTTTTGATTTGTCTCATCAAATTTATTGAACATCTCCTTCACGGTTATCCGGCTGTAACCCGCAATCAAAAAGAGTACCGTAATCACATCTTGCGGAGGCTGCTTAACAGCCCGCTCACTTTTATTTGCGGTAAGGAATTTATGATGACAACTCAACGTATGCCCGCACTTTTCTTAGGCCACGGCAGCCCGATGAACGTGCTGGAAGATAACACTTATACCCGTGCCTGGCATGCGCTGGGCGAATCATTACCACGGCCAAAAGCGATTCTGGCAGTTTCTGCTCACTGGTTCACCCGCGGCACGGCGGTAACGGCGATGGAGAATCCGCGCACTATTCATGACTTTGGCGGGTTCCCGCAGGCGTTGTTTGATAAACGTTATCCGGCACCGGGTTCACCGGCTCTGGCGAAACGGGTTCAGGAATTGCTCAGCCCGGTGAATGTGATGGCCGACACCAGCGAGTGGGGTTTTGACCACGGGACCTGGGGCGTGCTGATCAAGATGTATCCGGATGCCGATATTCCGGTTATTCAGCTGAGTATCGACGGAACGCAACCGCCGGAATATCACTATGAGTTAGGCAAGAAACTGGCTGTTCTGCGTGACGAAGGGGTGATGATTGTCGCCAGCGGAAACGTGGTGCACAACTTGCGCATGGTGAAATGGGATGGTAACGGCGAGCCGTATCCGTGGGCGATTGCGTTTGAGAAATATGTGAAAGATAACCTGAGCTGGAAGGGCGAGGCTAAAGATCACCCTCTGGTGAAGTTTATGGAACATGAGGGCGGCGCGTTATCGAATCCGTCTCCGGATCACTATCTGCCATTGCTGTATGTTTTAGGTGCATGGGATGGTGCAGAACCGATCACACAGCCAACGGACGGGATCGTGATGGGATCGCTTTCTATGCTTTCCGTTCAGGTTGGGTAATCCGGTAAATAAAAAGGATAATGAAAAATCTCATTATCCTTTTTTAGTTTTTTTATCCGACAATGGTATGCGGATAAAAACGTGACAGATCCTGCGTGATCAGCGCTTTATCTTCACGGATGCCGATCCCACAAGGCTGATCGTTGACCAGCCAGCTGCCGATCAGCGTGTAACTGCCTTCAAACACCGGCAACGGATGGAACTGCTGCACAATCATGCCTTCAGCGCCATATGGGCCTTCAACGCTCGCCACTTCCTGACCTTTTTCGATCACTTTGATGTTAGCGCCTTCGCGTGAAAACAGCGGTTTCACAACGTAGTGATCCAGCTCCGGATGCGGGTCTTCGGCGAAATAAGCCGGTAACAGATTCGGGTGATCCGGGAACATTTCCCACAGCAACGGAAGCAGGGCTTTATTCGACAGAATCGCTTTCCAGGCCGGTTCCAGCCAGCGGACACCCGCGTCTTCCAGTTTGGTGGCAAACACTTCGCGGAACATGAATTCCCACGGATATAGCTTGAACAGGTTAGAAATCACCTGATCCTGCGTGTCAGTGAATTGTCCGCGTTCGCCCAGACCGATTTCCTCGATGAACAGGAATTCACTGGCCAGTTCAGCTTCCAGCGCGCAGTCCTGCAAATATTGCACCGTACCGCGATCTTCTTCAGTGTCCTGGCAGCAGGCGATGTGCAGCAGCGAAAAACCGTGCTGATTTTTCAGCTCAGCAAAACGCTCGATCAGCTTTTCCTGCAAACTGTTGTACTGGTCAGCATCCTGAGTCAGGTTGCCAGCCGCGATTTGATCTTCCAGCCACAGCCACTGGAAGAAGGCCGCTTCGTACAAAGATGTCGGCGTGTCGGCGTTATTTTCCAGCAGTTTAGGCGGATTGACACCGTCGTAGGCCAGATCCAGACGTGAATACAGCGAAGGTTGTTGCGTGCGCCATGAACTGCGGACAAAGTCCCAGACGTGCTTTGGGATCTGGAATTTCGCCATCAGTTTGTCGTCGTTCACCACGCGCTCAACCACTTTCAGGCACATCTGGTGAATGTCGGCGGTGGCGTCTTCGATCTCTTCAATCTGCGCCAGTGTGAACTGGTAATACGCATCTTCACACCAGTACGGCTCGCCATACATGGTGTGAAAGTTGAAGCCAAACTCCGTGGCTTTTTCGCGCCAGTCCGGACGCTCATTAATGGCTAAACGTTTCATCTGATTCTCTTAGCCACCCATGCTGCGGCCAGGGCTGCGTGTCGCTGCGGTAGAGCTGCGCTGCATCGAGGTTTGTTTGGCTACGCTGTCGCCGAAACCGCCACGGGTGATGGTGTTGGTGACGGCAGGTTTTGGTGCCATCGCTGTTTTCGGTACGTTCATGGTACGTCCGCCCGCAGTGGCAGGACCGTAGTTTTTACCGGTCGCATCGACGAATTTGCCGTTCGCCGGGCTGGCCGGATTTTTTGAACTGAACAGAGGCTGTTGCGCGTAGCCGCCGCCGCCCATCATGCGTCCCATCATGTAGCCCGCCATCAGTGGCATCCACATGCTGCCGCCGCTGCTCTGGTTTTCAGCCGTGGCCACGCCCGCCTGCGCCGGAGCCTGAGTACACTGGCCTTCGCCAAACTCAGCGATACAGTCTTCACGGCTGGCATATTTTGGCGCGGTTTTTGCGGCTTCCTGTTTAGCGGCATCGTAAGCGGCGACACATTGCGCGCTGCCAGACGGATTGGCTTTCGAGCAGTCGTCCGCATTCTGATACAGAGAAACTGTTTCGTCGGTTTTCTCGCAGCCGGCCAGCATAAAGACCGCACTGACTGCCAGAGCGACAGGAGTGATTCGAGAGCTACGCCATGATTTACGGAAGGTAGCTAAGTTGACTTGTTGTGTCCGTTTCATCGTTCTTATCCCATGTGTAGGGCTTTTTCGCCCTTTCCCAGTAGGGCCTAAGAATAGGGGAAAGTTGGTTAATGTTAAAGCAGCGACAGGCAATTGTTACGAGACTTTACAGAGCGGCGTGATACAGGCAAAAAAAAGCAGCCTTTTCAGGCTGCCTTAGGGAAAATGCGGAGGGACTTTTCAGGATCAGTTCTGGAAAGGATTGCCGCTTTTCCTGGTGGTGTTAGCAGAGGTCGTTGCACTGGCTTGCTGAGCGCGTGGTGCAGGTGCTGCTGCAGTTTTGTTACCGTAACCGTCTGCCGCTGCATCCTGGTCTGGCGTTTCCGGCGCAACCTGATCAGGCGCTGTCGGAACCGGTTTACCCAGAGCACCGTTCAGTGCCAGCAGGTCGCTTTCGTTCAGTGTACCCAGCGCTGACTTGATGTTCAGCTGGTTGATCAGGTACGTGTAACGTGCGCTGGAAAGCTGTTGTTTGGCGTTATACAACGTGGTGGTCGCATCCAGCACATCAACGATGGTACGTGTACCCACCTGATAACCGGCTTCCATCGCATCTAAAGAACTCTGAGCAGAAACAACGGCTTGTTTATACGCGTTGATGCTGCTGATTGAGGCAGAGATGTTGTTGAAGGAAGAACGAACGGTCTGAACAACGCTGCGGTGCGCGCTTTCCAGCTGTTCGCTGGCGCCAACGAAGTTGTACTGAGCTTGTTTGACCTGTGAGGTCACAGAACCGCCGCTGTACAGTGGCAGGGAGAAGCTCAGACCAATTTTGTTCTGGCCCGCATCGGCATCCTGGTAGCTTGAAGAACCACCGGTTTTGTCGCCGTGATACTTGGTGTTGCTGATGCCGGTAGAGGCAGTCAGATCCACCGTTGGCATGTGGCCGGTTTCCGCATAACGGATTTGCTCACGTGCCAGATCCTGTGACAGACGCGCAGACAGCAAGCTCAGGTTGCGGCTTTCTGCTTCTTTCAACAGCGTCGCGACCGGTTGCGGACGCGTAGTGTTGAAGTTGTCGACATTCAGGGAAGACAGTTGCGGATAATACATACCGGTCACCTGACGCAGGGATTCCAGTGCGTTATCCAGGTTATTACGGGCAGTCACTTCGTTAGCCAATACGGTGTCGTATTGTGAACGGGCATTCTGCACATCGGTAATCGCAACCAGACCCACGTTAAAACGCTGAGTGGTTTGATCCAACTGACGGTAAATTGCCTGTTTCTGCGCTTCGGTATAAGAGAGTGAATCGATCGCACTCAAAACGTTGAAATAAGCCGTTGCGGAATTCAGGATCAATGATTGCTGATCAGTCTGATATGACACATCCTGAATACCGGCAGTTTTTTCCTGCAAAGTCAGGGCGCGCCATTTTGACATATCAAAAATGGTCTGCGTTAATTGCAGGCTGGCGCTGCCAACATCGCTGTTAACGCCATTGGCATCACGGTAGCCATTGGTATATCCATAATCCGCACCCAATCCGAGTTGCGGTAATAAAGGACTGCGGCTTTCGTTGATTTTTTCGAATGCAGCATCCCGGTCAGCAGCAGATTTGCGCAGGTCCGGGTTACTTGTCCTGGCTTGCTGATAGACCTGCATCAGGTTTTCGGCCTGGCTTATCGTACTGAAGCCGCCCAGGCTGAGTCCGATGAGAAGGGGGAGCAGTTTCTTCATTTGCATTCCTTGTTGTGCAGCAATGTTGTTATGTATGGTGGCGCAGTCAAATTATCAATAGACGCGGATTCTAGCAGAGTCAGGCTAGCGGGGCGGTTGGCTTAACGTGCCTTCCCGACTGAATGAGCCTAAATCTATCACAAACAACCTTGATTATTATTAACGCATTTTCATCAAATTGACCTCAAAGGGCGATAAATTACCTTTAAGAGGCATTAAGGAAACATTCCATGTCTTCATTTAAACGGTCACCGGTTACTTTCGGTAAAGATGATGTAGAAATTATTGCACGTGAGACGCGATATAAAGGTTTTTTTTCTATTATTGCATATCGGTTTCGCCATCGGCTGTTTAATGGGGAAATGAGCGGGGAAGTTGTGCGCGAAGTTTTCGAGCGCGGACATGCCGCCGTACTATTACCTTATGATCCGCAACGGGATGAAGTGGTGCTGATTGAGCAGATCCGTATCCCCGCACTGGATTCAAGTGATACCCCTTGGCTTCTGGAGATGGTCGCCGGTATCATTGAAGAGGGCGAGACAGTCGAAGATGTCGCCCGCCGCGAAGCACTCGAGGAAGCGAACATTGTGGTGAAGCGTTGCAAACCGGCTCTGAATTACCTGGCAAGTCCGGGCGGAACCAGCGAGCGTCTTTCCATTATGGTCGGTGAAGTCGATGCCACGACGGCAGAAGGAATTCACGGTCTGGAAGCAGAGAATGAAGACATCCGGGTACATGTGGTCAGCCGCGAACAGGCTTACCGCTGGGTGGAAGAAGGAGCGATAGACAATGCAGCGTCAGTGATTGCCCTGCAATGGCTGCAGCTGCACCATGAATCCCTGAGAAAAGAGTGGGCCAACTAATGATTAAGCGCTATACCCCTGATTTCCCTGAAATGATGAGATTGTGCGAAACCAATTTTGCACAATTGCGCCGTTTAATGCCACGCACCGATGAGCCTGGTGAAACCGTGACATATCAGGTGAGTAGCGCGACGTATTGCCTGACGATCCTCGAATCAACGCGTTATACCTCGCTGGTGGAAATCAAACAGACGGCGCCGGCTGTCAGTTACTGGAGTCTGCCTTCGCTCACTGTTCGCCTGTATCACGATGCGATGGTGGCTGAAGTGTGTGCAAGTCAGCAGATCTTTCGTTTCAAAGCACGCTATGATTACCCGAATAAAAAGTTGCATCAGCGTGATGAAAAGCATCAAATTAACCAGTTCCTGGCGGACTGGCTGCGTTATTGCCTTGCGCATGGAGCGATGGCAATTCCGGTTTGTTAGACAGACTTCAACAACAAAGGAAACGATTTGGAAAGCCTGTTTACACTGCCTTTGGTGAATGGGGCCAAAGTCAGGATTCTACAAATTACTGATACCCATCTCTTTGCCGGTGAAGATGAAACGTTGTTAGGCGTGAATACGTTTAACAGCTATCGCGCAGTGCTGGACGCTATCAAAGCCCAGCAGCGCGACGTCGATATTATCGCGGCAACCGGTGACCTGGCGCAGGATCAGTCCGTGGAAGCCTACCATCAGTTTGCGCGCGGCATCTGTGAACTGACGGCGCCTTGCGTCTGGCTGCCCGGCAACCATGATTTCCAGCCGGCGATGGTCAATGCCTTGCAGGATGCGGGTATTAGCCCTTCCAAGCATGTTCTCCTCGGTGAACACTGGCAGATTGTCCTGCTCGATACACAGGTCTTCGGCGTGCCTCACGGCGAGCTGAGCGAATATCAGCTGGAATGGCTGGTGCGCTGCCTGGATGCTTATCCGGATCGTTTTACATTGCTGATGCTCCATCATCATCCGCTGCCTTCCGGCTGTACGTGGCTGGATCAGCACAGCCTGCGCAATGCGCATATGCTGGCGAACACGCTGGTGAATTACCCGAAAGTGAATACGCTTTTGTGCGGACATATTCATCAGGAGCTGGATCTCGACTGGTATGGCCGTCGTCTTTACGCGACGCCGTCAACCTGCGTACAGTTCAAACCGCATTGCACGAATTTCACGATTGATACTGTTGCGCCGGGCTGGCGCTATCTCGATTTGTATCCGGATGGCCGCGTGGAGACTGAAGTCTTCCGTCTGGAAACCAGCGAGTTTCATCCTGACACGGAGTCGGACGGCTACGAATGAACACCTTACTTTACCTGCACGGATTCAACAGTTCTCCCAACTCGGCGAAAGCGACGGCGTTGAAAAACTGGCTGGCGGTCAATCATCCCCATATTGATATGGTTGTCCCGCAGTTACCGCCTTATCCGGCCGATGCGGCCGAACAACTTGAGAGTCTGGTGATCAGCAATGCGGGTAAAAAACTGGGGATTGTCGGCTCGTCGCTGGGCGGGTATTACGCGACCTGGTTGTCGCAATGTTTTGCCGTGCCTGCGGTGGTGGTGAACCCTGCGGTGAAGCCGTATGAGCTGCTGATCGACTTCCTCGGGCAAAACGAGAACCCCTACACCGGACAACAATATGTGTTAGAGTCACGCCACGTTTACGATCTGAAAGTGATGCAGGTCGAACCGCTGGAGTCACCGGATTTACTCTGGTTGCTGCAGCAAACGGGCGATGAAATTCTCGATTACCGTCAGGCTGTGACGTATTACACCACCTGTCGCCAGACGGTCGAACCCGAAGGAAATCATGCATTTGTCGGCTTTGAGCGTTATTTTTCGCCGATTGTAGATTTCCTTGAGCTGGCCGCAGACTAACATCGTCAGGGTGATTTTATCCCCGGATTAATCGCGTCTGCTTGCTGCCAGTGCTGATACCCGCCCAAATACTGTATCGTTAGCCCACAAACCTATGAGCCACGAATAATCAACGATGAGCCAATCAACTTATAACGCGGATTCCATAGAGGTCCTCAGCGGACTCGAACCGGTGCGCCGCCGTCCGGGCATGTATACCGATACCACCCGGCCAAACCATCTCGGCCAGGAAGTTATTGATAACAGCGTGGATGAGGCATTAGCCGGTCACGCGAAACGCATCGAAGTGATCCTTCACGAAGACCAGTCTCTGGAAGTCATCGATGATGGCCGTGGTATGCCCGTGGATATCCACGCAGAAGAAGGCGTCCCGGCAGTTGAACTGATTTTCTGCCGTCTGCACGCAGGCGGTAAATTCTCGAATAAAAACTACCAGTTTTCCGGCGGCCTGCACGGCGTAGGGATCTCGGTGGTCAACGCCTTGTCTAAACGCGTCGAAGTGGCGGTAAAACGCGGCGGCGAAGTGTATGAAATGGCGTTTGAAAACGGCGATAAAGTGCAGGATTTGCACGTGACCGGCACCTGCGGTAAACGCAATACCGGAACCAGCGTACATTTCTGGCCAGATGGCAGCTTCTTCGACAGCCCGCGTTTTTCGGTCAGCCGCCTCAGCCATTTGCTGAAAGCCAAAGCCGTACTGTGTCCTGGCGTAGAAATTCTGTTCAAAGACAAAGTGAATAACACCGAGCAACGCTGGTGTTATGAAGACGGTCTGACTGACTACCTGATGGAAGCCGTCAACGGCCTGATCACACTGCCTGAAAAAGCCTTTGTCGGTAATTTTGCCGGTGATACGGAAGCCGTAGACTGGGCGCTGTTGTGGCTGCCGGAAGGCGGCGAACTGCTGACTGAAAGCTATGTCAACCTGATCCCGACCATGCAGGGCGGTACGCACGTCAACGGTCTGCGTCAGGGGCTGCTCGACGCCATGCGTGAGTTCTGCGAGTTCCGCAATATCCTGCCGCGCGGCGTGAAACTGTCTGCTGAAGATATCTGGGAACGCTGCGCCTATGTGCTGTCAGTGAAAATGCAGGATCCGCAATTCGCCGGTCAGACCAAAGAACGTCTGTCTTCGCGCCAGTGCGCAGCGTTTGTTTCCGGCGTGGTGAAAGATGCGTTCAGTCTGTGGCTGAACCAGAACGTTCAGGCGGCAGAACAGCTGGCTGAACTGTGCATTTCCAGCGCTCAGCGTCGTCTGCGCGCAGCGAAAAAAGTCGTGCGTAAGAAACTGACCAGCGGCCCTGCGCTGCCGGGCAAACTGGCAGACTGTACCTCGCAGGATCTGAACATGACCGAACTTTTCCTGGTGGAAGGGGATTCCGCGGGCGGTTCTGCCAAACAGGCACGTGATCGTGAATATCAGGCGATCATGCCGCTCAAAGGTAAGATCTTAAACACCTGGGAAGTCTCTTCTGATGAAGTGCTGGCTTCGCAGGAAGTGCATGACATTTCCGTGGCGATCGGTATCGATCCGGACAGCGAAGATCTGACCCAGCTGCGTTACGGCAAAATCTGTATCCTTGCGGATGCGGACTCCGACGGCTTACATATCGCCACGCTGCTGTGCGCATTGTTTGTCCGTCACTTCCGGTCTCTGGTGCGCGGCGGTCATGTGTATGTCGCGATGCCGCCTTTATACCGTATCGATCTGGGCAAAGAAGTGTTCTACGCGCTGGATGAGCAGGAAAAAGAAGGCGTGCTGGATCAGCTGAAACGCAAGAAAGGCAAACCGAACGTACAGCGCTTTAAAGGTCTGGGTGAAATGAACCCGCTCCAACTGCGCGAAACCACGCTGGATCCGAATACCCGTCGTCTGGTGCAACTGACAATCGATGAAGAGGATATCGATCAGACACTGCGCATGATGGATATGTTGCTGGCCAAGAAGCGTTCAGAAGATCGCCGTAACTGGTTGCAGGAAAAAGGCGACACTGCCGAACTGGACGTCTGATCCTTTTCATTTCGCTGCACCCATAAAAAATGCCGGACGCTTCACAGCTCCGGCATTTTTGTTTTCTGAACTGCGCAGGTCTTACGACTACGCTTTCTCAATAATATGGATCACCACATCCAGCACGTCGGCTTTGATGTTTTCGCGGTGCTTGTCCATATGTTCAGCCTGCTGATGCGCTTCGAGATGCGCCAGGCTTTCCCAGTCTTCCAGCATAAAGATGGAATCAGGTACGGTTTTACGCCACGGGATCTGCCCGTTGAAATCAACGTAAGGCTCGTAACGATGGCAGCCTTTTTCAGCCTGAACCTCCGGCAGCAGGGCGATGATTTTTTCCATAACCGAATCGCGACGGCCTGGTTTTACTTTGATTTCAGCAATAACAGTGATCATAAAAAACCTCTTTCCCGGGTGACCCTAAACCTTAAGCCTGACCGAATACATTTTCAAGGTGAGCACGGTAGCGCGCAAAATCACCTTCTACATCAGGCTGTTTAATCACGTCGTTACACATAAAGGTCGGCAGCGTATCGAGGCCGACAAACTGGTTGGCCTTGTGTTGTGCCAGATAAACGCCGTCAACGCCAACGCCGTGGAAGAACTGTTCTTTATCTTCGAACGCTTCCAGAGGTGCGTTCCAGGTCACGGACAGCATGTAGCACTTGCCATGCAGCAGGCCACCGGAACCGTATTTTTTCGATTCATCAGAACGGGTACGTCCATCGCTGGCGTACAGTTTGCCGTGGCCTTCAGTGAACACTTCATCGATGTATTTTTTCAGCGTCCATGGCATCCCCATCCACCAGCCCGGCTGCTGATAAATAATGGCATCTGCCCACAGATAGCTTTCGATTTCGGTTTGCACGTCATAACCGTCTTCCAGCACGGTCACACGCACGTCGTGGCCTTTATCACGCAGGAAGCTGGTTGCGACTTCAGTCAGGCTGTTGTTCAGTGCGCCTTTGGAATGGGCAAATGTTTTGCCGGCATTGATAATCAGGATATTGCTCATGGAGTTCCCTTAAATAGAATTCTGGTGGTCAGGCTGTTATCACGTAGTGTACTTAACTCTGTCCCGCAGAAAAATGTGATATCGCGCACAAGACTATTGACTCAGATGCAATAATGGAAGAAACAGCACGGCAATTGAGCCATTTTATTGCGGAATAATTGTTTAAAAAGAAGGCATAAACACAGCAACTGTGACAGCCATACGGCAGATGATGTACTATCGCGGACATCATTGCCTCGTGTACGCCGCCTTATTATGCGCCAGCGGGTGCAAGCTTCCTTAATTTCCAAAACGATAACGCCACGGGTCTGAGGATTAAACATCAATGAGCGAAATGACTCATGACGGAACAGAGCGTTTAGCCCTGCACACGTTTACTGAGAACGCCTATCTCAACTATTCCATGTACGTCATCATGGACCGCGCGCTGCCGTTTATCGGTGACGGGCTCAAGCCGGTACAGCGTCGTATTATTTATGCGATGTCCGAGCTGGGCCTGAGTAATAACGCCAAATTCAAAAAATCCGCGCGTACCGTCGGTGACGTGCTGGGTAAATACCATCCGCACGGCGACAGCGCCTGTTATGAAGCGATGGTGCTGATGGCACAGCCTTTCTCTTACCGTTATCCGCTGGTTGACGGGCAAGGGAACTGGGGTGCGCCGGATGATCCGAAATCATTTGCTGCGATGCGTTATACCGAATCGCGTTTGTCGAAATATGCCGACGTTCTGTTACGTGAATTAGGGCAGGGGACGGTCGATTACGTGCCGAACTTTGACGGCACTATGCAGGAGCCGAAAATGCTGCCTGCGCGTCTGCCGAATATTCTGCTCAATGGCACCACCGGCATTGCGGTCGGGATGGCGACGGATATTCCGCCGCATAACATCCGTGAAGTGGCTGCCGCTGCGGTCGCATTGCTGGAAAAACCGAACAGCTCGCTGGAAGATTTGCTGGAATTCGTTCAGGGGCCAGATTTCCCGACCGAAGCCGAAATCATTACGCCACGCAATGAAATCCGCAAAATGTACGAATCGGGCAAAGGCTCGGTGCGTATGCGTGCGGTCTGGCACAAAGAAGATGGCAGCGCGGTGATTACCGCGTTACCTCATCAGGTGTCCGGTGCGAAAGTGTTGGAGCAAATTGCCAACCAGATGCGTGCCAAAAAGCTGCCGATGGTCGAAGATCTGCGTGACGAATCCGATCACGAGAACCCGACGCGTCTGGTAGTGGTTCCGCGCTCTAACCGTATCGACCTGGATCAGGTGATGAATCATCTGTTCGCGACCACGGATCTGGAACGCAGCTACCGCATCAACATGAATATGATCGGCCTCGATCACCGTCCGCAGGTGAAAGGGCTGCTGGAAATTCTGACCGAATGGCTGGTTTATCGTCGCGATACCGTACGCCGTCGTCTGAACTACCGCCTCGATAAAGTGCTGAAACGCCTGCATATCCTCGAAGGTTTGCTGACGGCGTTCCTGAATATAGATGAAGTCATTCACATCATCCGTAGCGAAGACGAGCCAAAACCGGTGCTGATGCAGCGTTTTGAGCTGTCAGATACTCAGGCAGAAGCGATTCTCGAGTTGAAATTACGTCATTTGGCGAAACTCGAAGAAACCAAGATCCGTGGTGAGCAGGATGAACTGGCGAAAGAGCGCGATCAGCTGCAGGCGCTGCTGGCCTCTGAACGCAAACTCAGTACACTGATCCGCAAAGAAATTCAGGCTGACGCCGAAGCCTTTGGTGACGATCGTCGTTCGCCGATCACTGAACGCGAAGAAGCTAAGGCGATGAGCGAGCACGATTTCATCCCGTCTGAGCCTGTCACGATTGTGTTGTCCGAATCAGGCTGGGTGCGCAGTGCTAAAGGTCATGACATTGATGCTTCCGGCCTGAGCTACAAAGCGGGAGACAGTTTCCGTGCTGCAGCGAAAGGCAAGAGCAATCAGCCGGTGGTGTTTATGGATTCCACCGGGCGCAGTTACGCGCTGGATCCGACCACGTTGCCATCGGCGCGCGGTCAGGGTGAACCACTGACCGGTAAACTGACACCGCCGCCGGGCGCGACCATTGAACACGTGCTGATGGCTGCCGACGATCAGAAGTTACTGATGGCTTCCGACGCCGGTTACGGTTTCGTTTGTACCTTCAATGATTTAGTGGCGCGCAACCGTGCCGGTAAAGCGATGATCACCTTGCCGGAAAATGCGAAAGCGTTCCCGCCAATGGAGCTTCATGGCGCTGATGATATGTTGCTGTCAATCACAGCCGCGGGCCGGATGCTGATGTTCCCGGTGGCTGATTTACCGCAGTTGTCGAAAGGCAAAGGTAACAAAATTGTTTCAATCCCTTCTGCGCAGGCAGCAAGTGGTGAAGATAAACTACAATGGCTGCTGGTGTTGCCACCGCAAACATCAGTTACCCTGCATGTGGGTAAACGTAAGCTGGTTCTGCGTCCGGAAGATTTGCAAAAATTCCGTGCTGAACGTGGCCGCAAGGGAACCCTGCTGCCACGCGGACTGCAACGTATCGATCGGGTTGAAGTCGATGCGCCTGTGCGCACCGGTGGTGGTGACAGCGAAGAATAAAATGGCTGTAACTTCTTAACCGACAGGGCACATTTGTGCCCTGAAATCGTTTGAGAGGGTTGCAGCGGCCTGAGACTGTTGTGCAGTGCAAAGATTTTACATTTGTATCAATAAAACCGTTGTGCCCTGCTGAATGAGGCTTGAGAATAGTTCACCTCACAGGGAGCGAAACTGCACAGGTTTCTTACCGGCTTCGGCTGTAGTTTTAAGAGGATGTTATGTTATTTATTTTGCGTCTGATTATCGTGGTGGTTTACTCGATTCTGGTCTCTGTTTTTGGTTGTATTTATTGTCTTTTCAGTCCGCGGAACCCGAAACATGTGTCGACTTTCGGTAAGCTGTTTGGTCGTCTGGCACCCGTATTTGGCCTTCGTGTAGAACAACGTATTCCTGCAGAAGCAGTGAATAACGGCAACTGTATTTATATTGCCAACCATCAGAACAATTATGACATGGTGACGGCTTCGTCCGTCGTCATGCCAGGAACGGTGACCGTCGGCAAGAAAAGCCTGGCCTGGATCCCGTTCTTTGGTCAGCTTTACTGGCTGACGGGCAACCTGCTGATTGACCGTGATAATCGCGCCAAAGCGCACGGTACCATTTCTCAGGTCGTGACCCAGATTAAGAAAAAGAATCTGTCGATCTGGATGTTCCCGGAAGGGACCCGCAGCCGTGGCCGTGGCCTGATGCCATTCAAAACCGGCGCTTTCCATGCTGCCATTGCTGCCGGTGTGCCGATTGTGCCGATCTGCGTATCGAACACCAGTAACAAGGTGAAGTTAAATCGCTGGTCAAACGGCCTGGTGATTGTTGAAATGCTGCCGCCAATCGACACCAGCGGTTATACCAAAGAGCGCCTGCGTGAATTGTCCGAGCACTGTCGTCAGATCATGGCGGACAAAATTGCCGAGCTGGATGCCGAAGTCGCCCAGCGCGAAGCCGCCGCAAAAAAATAAAATTCAGTTGATGCCATTTTTCCCGCTGCCATTGATGGCGGCGGATTCTACACAGTTCCTGATCTTGTTTTCATGGAGAAGATATGTCACTCAGTCGTCGCTCGTTCCTGCAAGCCTCCGGCGTGGCTCTTGCCGCAGGTGCTCTGCCATTAAAAGCAGAAGCGAGTGGTTCGCAACCTGTATTGCCCGTTCCGCCGTTGCTCGAATCGCGTCGCGGACAACCCCTGTTTCTGACTTTGCAGGCTGCTCACTGGTCATTCCTGGGTGGCGCAAAAGCGCCGGTCTGGGGCATCAATGGCATGTACCTTGGCCCGACGGTCAAAGTACACAGCGGTGATGACGTAAAACTGATTTACAGCAACCGTCTGGCAGAAGCTGTTTCTATGACCGTCAGCGGTCTGCTTGAACCGGGCACCTTAACCGGTGGCGCCGCGCGTCTGATGCAGCCGGGCGTTGACTGGTCCCCGGTATTGCCTATTCGTCAGGCGGCGGCGACCTGCTGGTATCACGCCAATACCCCGAACCGCATGGCACCGCACGTTTATAACGGTTTAGCGGGGATGTGGATTGTCGAGGACGAAGTCAGCAAAAATCTGCCGTTACCGAACCATTACGGCGTGGATGATTTCCCGATCATCATTCAGGACAAGCGTCTGGATGGGTTCGGCGTGCCGCAATACGACACACCGGCTTCCGGAGGATTCTTTGGCGATACCATGCTGGTGAACGGTGTGCAAAGCCCGTTCGTAGAAGTTTCACGTGGCTGGGTGCGTCTGCGTTTACTCAATGCCTCGAATGCGCGCCGTTATGAACTGAGCATGACCGATAACCGCGCGTTCCACGTTGTCGGTTCCGATCTGGGTTTCCTGCCAGCGCCAATGACGGTAAAACGTCTTTCTCTCGGGCCGGGCGAGCGCCGCGAAGTGCTGGTGGATATGTCACAGGGCGAAGAAGTGTCGATTACTGCCGGTGAAGCCGCAGGCGTGATGGACAGACTGCGCGGCCTGTTCGAACCTTCAAGCATTCTGGTTTCTACCATTGTGCTGACCCTGAAACCGACCGGCCTGCTGCCGCTGGTGACGGATAATCTGCCGATGCGTTTGCTGGCCGATCAGATCCTGACCGGCAACGTCGTCCGTACCCGTGACCTGCGCTTAGGCGACAGTGAACCGGGGATCAACGGCGCGCTGTGGGATATCAACCGTATCGATCTGACTGCGCAGCAAGGCACGTGGGAACGCTGGACGGTGCATGCCGATTTACCGCAGACGTTCCATGTTGAAGGGGTGTCCTTCCTGGTGAAAAGCGTCAATGGCGCCGCGCCGCTGGTGGAAGATGCCGGATTCAAAGATACCGTTTGGGTCGATGGCGATGTCGAACTGCTGGTGTATTTCAATCAGCCTTCTTATGAGCACTTCCCGTTCGTCTACCGCAGTGGCGCGCTGGAACTGGCCGACCGCGGCTCAGCGGCCAATATGCTGGTACAGCCTTCGATGTAAGCGTCATTCGCGCAATAAAAAACCCGCCTCGGCGGGTTTTTGTTTTTCTGCACTCTCAAACGGCTTACAGATCTTTTTCCGGATCCGGCCCCAGACGCTGCTCTTTATCCAGCTTGGTGACTTCCGCCAGTTCTTCTTTTTCCAGTTTGAAATCAAACACGTCGAAGTTTTCGCGGATGCGTTTTGGTGTTACCGATTTCGGGATAACAATCAGCCCGTTATCTAAGTGCCAGCGGATAACAATCTGCGCAGGCGTCTTGTCGTATTTTTCCGCCAGTTTCTGGATCAGCGGCTGATTAAACACGCCTTCGCCGCCCTGTGCCAGCGGGCTCCAGGATTCGGTGGCGATGGTGTGTGTGGCGTTCCAGGCATGCAGCTGGCGCTGTTGCATCAGCGGGTGAAGCTCAATCTGATTCACGACAGGGAAAATGCCGGTTTCATCTTTCAGCTTCTGCAAATGTTGCAGCGGGAAATTACACACGCCGATGCTTTTCGCCAGACCTTGTTCTTTCAGTTTCAGCAGCGCTTTCCAGGCATCGACGTAATGTCCCTGAGCCGGTTGCGGCCAGTGGATCAGGTATAAATCGACATAATCAGTTTTCAGCTTTTTAAGGCTGGTTTCAAGCGCTTGTGGTGCGTTCAGCTGATCGTCATTCCACAGTTTGGTGGTGATAAACAGCTCTTCGCGAGGCACCAGATTGGCGGCAATTGCTTCGCCGACGCCTTCCTCATTTTTGTAGATGGCGGCGGTATCAATATGACGATAACCGGTTTCGATCGCCGTTTTCACCGCGCTGGTGGCTTCCTGATTACTGGCTTTCCATACGCCAAGTCCTAACTGAGGCATCAGATTGCCATCGTGAAGTTTGATGATGGGTTGCGTTGCCATGAGTTTCTCCTTTCAGGGCAGAGTACCCGCCGCAGAGGACGGGCACCGTGTAGGGATTGACGTTAAGTCTAGTAAACGAAACGGCATCTTGCTGAGCAGGCTACGTATATTCAGACACGGAAGATGCCTAGGCGTTCATATCCAGCACCACGCGATAGCGCGCTTTCCCTTCATGCAGATGCTCCACGGCATCATTGATTTTGCTCAGCGGGAAGTGCTCAACCTGCGGCGTGATGTCATGACGGGCGCAGAACGCCAGCATGTCAGCCAGACGGGAAGGGGAGCCGGTCGGTGAACCGGAAACCTCAGCCTGTTTGCTGATCAGCGCCATCACATGCAGCGGTACCGCTTCCGGCACCACGCCGACAAAGTGCAGACGGCCTTTCGGTGCCAGCGCGCCAATAATGGCGTCCCAGTCCAGCGAGGCATTGGCGGTGACCATAATGAAGTCCAGCTGACCGGCGATTTTCTTCAGTTCATCACTGTCACGGGTAGCAATAACGCGGTGCGCACCGAGTGAAACCGCTTCGTCACGTTTCGCCATCGATGACGTAAACGCAGTGACTTCGCAGCCCCAGGCATTCAGGAAACGCAGCGCCATGTGGCCTAAACCGCCGATGCCAATCACGCCAACGCGGTGGGTCGGCAACACGCCAAACTGCAACAGCGGGTTAAAGACGGTAATACCGCCACAGAACAACGGACCGGCGCTGGTGATATCCACGCCTTCCGGCAGCGGAATAGCCCACGCCCAGTGGCTGCGGATCTTGTCCGCGAAACCGCCGTGATGGCCGATGATGGTGGCTTCCACGTCATGACAAAGGTGCTGATCGCCGGACATACAAGGATGACAGTGCATACAGCTGCCACGGTTCCAGCCCACGCCGACAATCTGGCCGACTTTTAGCCCTTTGTTCTGCGCATGATTACCAATTTTGACGATTTTGCCGACCACTTCATGGCCCGGAACAAACGGATACTGCGTGATGCCCCAGTCATTATTAAGCATCGACAGATCCGAATGGCAAACGCCGCAATAATCAATGGCGACTTCAATTTCTTCGTCGCCAATCGGGCCGGCGTCGAAAGCAAACGCTTCGAGTGGCTGGTTCGGGCCGGCAGCGGCCCAGGCGTTAAAGGTATTTTCAGCAGCAACAGGTGCAGACATACAATCCTCCGAACTCTCGGTTAGACGAATAATGAATTGAAATAAGGATTTATCAGAAAAAAAGAATCGGTGACCGAAGGTCGCTCACGATCAGCGAATGAAAAGTACGTCCATACAGACTAGCAGTTCATCGCATTTATGCAGGTGTGTCCCCCTGCGGAAGGCGACATTAACTGTAAGAGAAAATGGGCAGCAGCATGATGCCCATTTCTGCCAGAGTCTTGCCTGTTTCTGCTTGTCTCTGTAGGAACGCAGGAGGTTATGGCAGAATCAGTGCCAGTTTAGTGAATATGTGGAGCGAAATAATGGAAAACGTGAACAGCCTGTGCGCCCGCATGGCGGCAAGAGTCGCCCGGCTCAGTGGTGATAAAAATCTCGTGCCGTCGGCGGTTCCGCAGGTGACGCTGATGTACACCACACGTTACCATCCGCGTCAGCCGGTTTTGTACAATCCCGGCATTGTGATCCTTTTTCAGGGACGAAAAGTCGGTTATCTGGGCAAGAAAACCTTCTCTTACGATCCGCACAATTATCTGATGCTGACCGTTCCGCTGCCTTTCGAATGTGAAACCTTCAGCAGCCCCGAAGAGCCGCTGGCCGGTATTCAGATCAGCATTGATAACCTGATGTTGCAGGATCTGCTGATGGATATGGGCGACGAAAGCATGGCGCGTCAGAAAGAATCGTCAACAGGCATCAACTCCGGCGTGCTGGATGGCGATATTCTTTGTGCGACCGAACGCCTGCTGGATGTGATGGATAAGCCACTGCACGCCCGCATTCTGGGGCCTAAAATTATACGCGAAATCCTGTTCTTTATTCTGACCAGTGAGAACGGCGGCGCGCTCCAGGCGCTGGTTAATCGTCATACCCATTTCAGCCAGATTGCCAAATCCCTGCGCCGTATTGAGGCGCAGTACGCCGACAATCTCAGCGTGGAAACGCTGGCCAGTGAAGTGAACATGAGTATTTCGGCGTTTCACCATAACTTCAAAGCCGTAACCAGCACGTCGCCGCTGCAGTATCTGAAAACCTATCGCCTGCACCGTGCGCGTACCTTGATGATTTATGATGGCGTGAAAGCCAGCGTGGCGGCATTACAGGTGGGGTATGAAAGCGCGTCCCAGTTCAGCCGGGAGTTCAAACGCTATTTTGGCGTCACGCCGAGTGATGAGATGGCGCGTCTGCGCGAAGGGAGTTCCGGTGTGCTGGCGTTAACGGACGTGGCATTTAAGGCCTGAACCGGTCTGTTGCGAAAGGTTTCAGAAAGGGCTCAGAAACGGCATTTCCGTTTTTTCCAGATAACCAGCACCGCGCCAGCCAGACCGACGACCAGCAACAGAACCGGTAAAATCATCAGTCCCGCCATGACCTGATCTTCATGGCGTTTAACAATCGGAATGTGGCTCAGTGCGAAGCCCAGAGAAATCACCACACCCACCCACAATATGGCGCTCAGCCAGTTAAAGAACTGGAAACGGGCATTGTTGAGGCCGGAAATCCCAGCCATTGTCGGTAACAGTGTCCGCACGAAAGCCAGAAAACGCCCGACAAGCAGCGCCATCAGCCCGTGCTGAATAAACATCTGATGCGCTCGCTGGTGATAATGCGCCGGAAGCTGTAACAGCCAGCCTTTGACCAGTTTGGTGTGACCCAGCCAGCGTCCCTGAATATAACTCAGCCAGCAGCCGAGGCTCGCGGCCGTCACCAGAATAATCAGGGTAGGAACGAAGCTCATGACGCCTTTAGCAATCAGCGCGCCGGTCAGCAGCAGCAGGCTGTCACCGGGCAGGAAAGAGGCAGGTAATAAGCCGTTTTCCAGAAACAGCGTGGCAAACAGGACGGCATAAATGACCCAGAGAAGATTCGGGTCGGCGAGCATACTGAAATCATGCTGCCAGAGCGCATGAAAAATGTCGCAAAGCACTGCCATATTCTGTCCTGTTTCTGTTCATTAAAAACTGTCGCCTGCCAGTGTAACGCGGATCGATGTTGGATATGTTGATCTGAGGACACTGTAAAAAAGACAGAAGGCTCCGGCATCAGTCGCCCGGGGCTCTAAAGAGCTTACAGATTATTATCATTTTGCGAATGAATATCCGCCACTTACCTTACCGATCTGCGCGTTATGTCGCAATCTCTGTGGCTCAGGAAGTCGTTATCCGTTCAAAAGCTGTTGAAAGATCGGCAATCAGATCGTCACAGTTTTCCAGCCCGATATGTAATCTAACCAGCGTACCGGTAAAATCGACGGTTTCCGCCGGGCGGATAGCCTGAATTTCTTCCGGCTGATTGGCCAGAACCAGCGATTCAAAGCCACCCCACGAATACGCCATGCTGAAATGCTCGAAGTGGTCGAGATAGTCAGAAAGCTGTTGTTTGCTCAGGCGCTGTTTCAGCACAAAAGAGAACAGGCCGCAGCTGCCGGTGAAATCCCGCTTCCAGAATTCATGGCCTTTGCTGCCGGGCAATGCCGGATGATTGACCACTGCCACTTCCGGACGCTCCGCCAGCCACTGTGCGATGCGGATACTGCTTTCTGCATGCTGTTTCAGCCGCACGCCCATGGTGCGCAGCCCGCGGCTGGCGACATACGCGGTATCAGCATCGACCATTTGCCCCATCAGATAGGAATGTTCACGTAACTGCGCCCAGCAACGTTCATTAGAAACGGCGGTGCCAATCATCGCATCAGAATGACCGACGATATATTTGGTGCCTGCCTGAATCGAAATATCGATATCAAATTCCAGCGCTTTAAACAGAATGCCCGCCGCCCAGGTGTTATCGATCATGATGACAACGTCCGGATTTACTGCGCGCACCGCTTTCACCATCGCCGGGATATCCGGGACTTCCATGGTGATCGAGCCCGGCGACTCGAGGAATACCACTTTGGTATCCGGCTGCATCAGCGAACCTAACTCAGCACCGATATTGGCAGGAAAATAGGTGGTGGAAACACCGAGTTTTTTCAGCACTTTTTCGCAGAAATCCTGCGTCGGTTCGTAAGATGAACCGGCTACCAGAATGTGGTCTCCGCTGCTGACAAAGGAAAGCACCGCATTACTGACCGCCGCCGCGCCGCACGGATACAGCGCGCACCCCGCGCCGCCTTCCAGCTCAACCATCGCTTCCTGTAGCGAGAAATGCGTCAGGGTGCCGCGGCGTCCGTAAAACAGCTCGCCGTTAGCACGGTTGGCGGTGGCGTGTTTTTTATCCGCGACGGTTTCAAAGACCAAAGATGACGCGCGCTGAATGACCGCATTCACGGAGCCTTGCGTGAACTTCTTGTCCCGTCCGGCGCTGACCAGCGCGGTTTCAATTTTTTTAGACGTCATAATCCGTATTTCACCCTGTTACGTTGCACGGCATGCACCAGCATCCGCCGATATGTCATTAACTTAACATGATGAATTTCAGGGATCAGGCTTTTGGCGGGTGGATGAGAAAATTTCAGCAGCCTGCGCCCGTTTCACAGAAAAAAAGCCCGTCGTGACGACGGGCAAGGGAGAAACGAGTTTTGGGCATCAGCCGGTATAGACGCCGAAGAGTTTGGGCAGGAATAGCGAAATGGTCGGAATATAGGTCACCAGCATCAGCACCACGAACAGCACGCAGTAGAACGGCATCATGGCTTTCACCACTTTCTCAATGCTCTGTTTACTCACCGCACTGGCGACAAACAGCACCGAGCCGACCGGCGGGGTGATCAGCCCGATCCCCAGATTCACCAGCATGATCATGCCGAAATGCACCGGATCAATGCCGAGTGATAACACCACCGGCAACAGCACCGGCGTCAGGATCAGAATGATCGGCGCCATGTCCATCAGCGTACCGATCAGCAACAGCATGATGTTGATCCACATGAGGATCACGTACTTGTTGTCGGAGATCGAAGTGAAGAATTCGGTGATGCGCATAGGCAACTGCATGTAGGTCATCACTGCGCCAAAGCTGGCGGCAAAGCCGATCAGAATCATGACGATGCTGACGGTTTTGACCGTGCGGTACATCAGTTTCGGCAGCTCGCTCCACTTGTAATCGCGGTAGATAAACATGGTGACGAAGAATGACCACAGACAGGCAATCGCCGCAGATTCTGTTGCGGTAAATACTCCGCTGAGAATACCGCCCATGATGATGACAACGGTCATCAGCCCCCACAGCGTGTCGATGAAAATCTTCAGCGCCTGGCGGAACGGCACGCGTTCGCCTTTTGGATAACCGCGTTTGTGCGCAAACACCACGCACATCACCATCAGCGTCAGGCTGAGCAGTAAACCGGGCAGAATACCGGCGATGAACAGCGCGGCAATCGACACCGTGCCGCCGGTCGCCAGTGAATAAATCACCGAGTTATGGCTGGGTGGTGTGAGGATAGCCTGCACCGAGCCGCTGGCGGTCACCGCTGCCGCAAAGTCACGCGGATAACCTTTCTTCTCCATTTCAGGGATCATCACCGAGCCGATCGACGCCGTGTCTGCTACCGAGGACCCGGAAATCGCGCCGAAAAAGGTCGAGGCGACGATATTCACCAGCGACAGTCCGCCGCGGATAAACCCGACAAAGATGTAGGCAAAACTGACCAGCCTGCGGGCGATCCCTCCTTCGGCCATGATCGCGCCCGCCAGAATAAAGAACGGGATCGCCAGCAGAGAGAACTTATTCACGCCATTGGTCAGCTGGATCATCAGCGCTTCAAACGGCAGGTCAATCCACCAGGCTCCCGCCAGCGCGCTCAGCCCGACGGCGTAAGCGACCGGCACGCCAATCGCCAGCATTACCGCCAGCGTTAACAACAAGATTAATGCATCCATAACAGGCTCCGGTCAGGCGTCAGAATTGCCCAGCATCACCACTGGCCGCTGATGCTGCGGGCCGGCAATGATCTGCTCAATGATGAATAACAGCGTCAGCGCAGAACCTATGGGCAGCGGCAGATAGGTTTGTCCGGCGGTCAGCAGCGGGAATTCCGCCACCGGCTGTTGCCAGAGTTCGCTGCACAATTGCAGGCTGTACCAGAAAATAAACACGCTGATCGCCAGCATCATCAGGTCAGCCAGCAGGGCGGAGAATTTTTTCAGCGCAGGCGGCAGACGGTCGGTGACCATCGCCACCACAATGTGCGAACCGGCGCGGTAACTGACGGCGGCACCGATAAAGGTGAACGTCACCATGCACATAATCGCGATCGGCTCCGGCCACGACAGGGCGCTGTTCATCACGTAGCGGGCGAAGATCCCAACCGGGATCACCGCGACCATCAGCAGTAACGCAATACCGGCGAGCCACATCGCGCAGCGGTAAAGAATGTCCATCAGGGTGTGATAACTCGAGACCATAAATCCCCCGGCGAAAGATCATAAAGAGGCAGCCCGCAGGCTGCCGGAGTCAGGGTTTACTGAACGTCAGCGATTTGCTGCATCAGTTCCTGATGGTCTTTGCCGAATTCATCGCGCACGGATTGCGTGGCTTTGACATAAGTCGCAGGGTCGATCTCATAGAATTTCACGCCGCCTGCTTTCATCGTTGCCAGCGCTTTCTCGTTATAGGCTTTCCACAGTTCGCGTTGCTCGTCCTGTGCTTCTTTCGCCAGCTTGAGGATTAACTGCTGGTCTTCCGGTTTCAGTTTGTCCCATTTCACTTTTGAATACAGGAACAGCTCCGGAATGATGAAGTGACGGCTGTAGGTGTAGTTTTTTACCACCGGCAGATAGTTGTGGGCGACAAACGTCGGCGGGTTGTTTTCGGTGCCGTCGATAACCCCGGTCTGCATGCCGCTGAACACTTCACTGACGCCCATCGCCACCGGGTTTGCGCCCATGGCTTTCAGCGTCGCCAGCGCAATCGGACTGCCTTGTACGCGGATTTTCATGCCGTGCAAATCTTCCGGTTTCACCACCGGCTCTTTGGTGATCAGGTTACGCGTGCCGCCGTCCATCCAGCCGAGGAACACCAGACGGGAGTTCGGGTTGTTGGTGATTTTGTCGCCGATTTCTTTGCCAATCTGACCGTCGAGCACTTTGTGCATGTGGTCTTCATCGCGGAATATATAGGGCAGGGTGAAGACGTTTATCTCCGGTAAAATCGAGGCAACCGGCGTCATCGATACGCGGATAATATCCAGAGCGCCAAGCTGTGCCTGTTCAATTTCCTGCTTTTCATCCCCCAGAACACCGCCCGGGAACGTTTTGATTTCGAGGCGTCCGTCCGTTTGCTTTTGCAGCTTTTCGCCCATGTGCTGAACGGCGACGACGTTCGGATAGCCTTGCGGATGCACATCGGCGGCCTTCAGCGTTTGTGCGGATACACCCGCGGTAAATAAGAGGGTCGCGGAACTCAGGCAAAGGCTGAGAAGTGCTTTTTGCATTTTCATCAGTTTGTCTCCAGGGTACTCAGTAAGGGAAAGATAAATGAGAGCAAGTGTTGATCAGAGCCAACGGAAGGTCCGGCCTGTTCATTATGAAAAATGTGTAAATAAGCTTTTAAATTATAGGGATACAAGCATTGCCGGTATGCGGTCTTCGCCTGAGTAAGCACCTTATCCTATTTTTTACTGTGCGGTATTTGAGCATTATCACAAACTCGCAACAAATGTAAAAAGGTGTTACTTAATATTTAAAACATTGTTTTGACTTAGATGTTGAAGCTCAGATGATTGATTTACCGCGTAATTCTTTTGGAAAGTGTGACGCAGATTAAATTGTTCATCCCTTGTGCAAACACGAAAAACCTTGTCGTCTGTCAATGACACGCCAGCCTGCAGGCGCGACAATGTAAATAATAATGAGAACGACTATCAATTAGGCCTTTTTCTTTGATATCATTCGGCGTTATTCATTCCTT
Organism: Rahnella sp. PAMC25617; assembly: GCF_050606005.1. Lineage (NCBI taxonomy): Bacteria > Pseudomonadati > Pseudomonadota > Gammaproteobacteria > Enterobacterales > Yersiniaceae > Rahnella > Rahnella sp. PAMC25617. The sequence continues at coordinate 160,379 of NZ_JBOCUM010000009.1, read as the reverse complement.
CTACACACTGATTCTGGCTGGAGGCGACGCGTGAAAACGGCTCGCAATAAGATGAAAGAGGCGACCTCATTACTGATGTCGTTGATGTTGGTTGCTGGCTTAAGCGGCAACGCGATGGCTGCACCTGCGACGCCGGCTGGACAAGCCGTCAATTCTGCAACAACTCAACCGGCAGCGGCGGATGCCCCTGCACCGGCGAACAGTGATGCAACGCCAGCACCGGTGATGCAACCGACTCCGTCCGAAGCGACGCCTGTCATTCCTACCGATTTGTCTGTTATGGGCATGTATCACCACGCCGATGCGGTGGTGAAAACCGTCATGATTGGCCTGCTGCTGGCCTCTGTCGTCACCTGGGCGTTGCTGTTCAGCAAAGGTGCTGAAGTGTTCACTGGCAAACGCCGTATGCGCCGCGAGTTTGATGCGCTGTCTTCTGTCCGTACGCTGGACGAAGCCGCTGAGCAAGCCGAAAGCTTCGCCGCCAGCAGCATCAGCGCCCAGATGATCCGTGACGCACAGAATGAACTCGAGCTGTCAGCAGGTTCCACCGACAACAACGGCATCAAAGAACGTACCGGTTTCCGCCTTGAGCGTCGCGTCAGCGCAGCCGGCCGTTACATGGGCCGTGGTAACGGTATTCTGGCGACTATCGGGGCAATCTCTCCGTTCGTCGGCCTGTTCGGTACTGTGTGGGGCATCATGAACAGCTTCATCGGTATCGCGCAAACGCAGACCACTAACCTGGCCGTTGTAGCGCCGGGCATTGCAGAAGCTTTACTGGCAACGGCTGTCGGTCTGGTTGCCGCGATCCCTGCCGTGGTTATCTACAACATTTTCGCCCGTACCATTACCTCTTACCGTCATCAGGTTGGCGATGTGGCGGCGCAGATTATTCTGTTGCAGGGTCGTGATTTGGATCTGGCTGCCAGCAAAGGCGATGCGCCACGCGGTCAGACAGGTCAGTTACGCGTAGGGTAAGAACAGATTATGGCTATTCGGTTAAACGACGATATCGACGAAAGCGGTGAAATGCATGACATCAACGTCACGCCTTTCATTGACGTCATGCTGGTATTGCTGATCATCTTCATGGTGGCCGCACCGCTGGCGACCGTAGATGTGCGGGTTGATTTACCCGCCTCTACGGCGAAACAGCAGCCGCGTCCTGAGAAACCGATCTTCCTGTCGGTGAAAGCAGACAAACAGCTGTTCCTGGGCGACACGCCGGTCAACAGCGATAATCTGACCTCGATGCTGGATCAACGTACTCAGGGCAATAAGCAGAGCACGATTTTCTTCCGTGCGGATAAGACAGTGGATTACGAAACGCTGATGAAAGTGATGGATAACCTGCGTAAAGCCGGTTACCTGAAAGTCGGACTGGTTGGCGCTGAACAAACCGGTGCCGCTGCGGCGCAGTAAGTTTTTCCTCGAGATCAGACGCACAAAAAAGGCCAGCGATGCTGGCCTTTCGTTTATCTGTAAAACCGAAACTCAGGTCACCGGCGCCGGGTTAAACACCGCCAGCGCATTATGGATGCCCCAGGTGTCTGACCAGGTTTTCTTGCGCCCGCTGGCGATATCGAGAATGAAGTGGAACAGTTCCCAGCCCACATCTTCGATAGTCGCGTCGCCGGTCGCAATAGTACCCGCGTTGATGTCCATCAGATCGTGCCAGCGGTTAGCCAGCGTGGTGCGGGTCGCCATTTTAATCACCGGCACCGCCAGCAGGCCGTAAGGCGTACCGCGTCCGGTGGTAAAGACCTGCACGGTAATCCCGGATGCCAGTTGCTGTGTTCCGCAGACAAAATCACTGGCAGGCGTGGCAGCGTAGATCAGGCCTTTTTTGGTCGGACGCTGACCCGGAGACAATACTTCTGAAATTGCGCTGGTGCCGGATTTTGCAATCGAGCCGAGCGCTTTTTCCACCACGTTGGCCAGACCGCCTTTTTTGTTACCCGGAGACGGGTTGGCGCTGCGGTCGGTTTGTCCCATCGACAGATAATCATCGTACCAGGCCATTTCTTCCAGCAGACGTTTACCCACTTCGACATCCGCAGCGCGCGGCGTCAGTAAGTGGATGGCGTCGCGCACTTCAGTCACTTCTGAGAACATCACGGTCGCGCCACAGCGCACCAGCAGGTCCGAGGCGTAACCTACCGCCGGGTTAGCTGTCACGCCGGAGAAAGCATCGCTGCCGCCACATTGCGTGCCCACGACCAGATCAGACGCCGGACAGGTTTCGCGCTGACGGCGGTTCAGGCGCTCGAGATGGAATTGTGCAACGGTGAGGATATCGTCCACCATCGACTGGAAGCCGACATGCTGTTCATCCTGCAAACGGACGATATGCGTATCGTCGAGGGAAATCGCCTGCACGTCCGGCGTGCCTTCCAGCAGGCGCTCGGGTTGCAGCTTTTCACAGCCCAGACCGACCACCATCACTTCGCCGCCAAAGTTCGGGTTCAGCGCCAGATTGTGGATAGTGCGGATCGGCACCACCGCCGCGGGGGCGTTAATTGCCACGCCGCAACCGTAGAGATGGTTCAGCGCCACGACGCCATCGACGTTGGGGAATTTCGGCAGTAAATCACGCTCGATGATTTTGACCACGTAATCCACCACGCCCGCCACACAATGCACGCTGGTGGTTATACCGAGCAGATTTTTAGTGCCTACGCTGCCGTCGTCGTTGCGGTAACCTTCAAAGGTATAGCCTTCCAGCGGCGGTAAGGCGGGCGGAACGCGGGTGGCCAGCGGCAGGCTGTTAAGCTCCGGCGCGACCGGCAGTTCCACCAGGGATTCGTCAATCCAGCCGCCCTGTGCGATATCACGCACCGCATAGCCGATGACTTCACCATAACGAATAATATCGCCACCCTGGGTAATCGGTTCTAAGGCAACTTTATGGCCTTGTGGAATATGCTCAATTAATTCCAGACCATTAGAAAATCGGGTGCCGGCTTTTAAACCGTTATCGTTCACAATAATAGCAACGTTATCGCTTTCATGAACCTTAATGAAAAGTGCTTCGGTTGCATGTTCTTTATCTTTATTACGTGACATAACTGTCTCCGCGTTTATTAAACATCCCGGAACAAAAGGCTCCGGTTAATTCTCTGAAGTTGACGCTTAACGACGTTTCTCAAAACATGCTCTGTAATACAGGGTATGACGCTCATTATAAGACAGACTTCCACGAACCTCATTGTGCAACTGACCAGCTTTTTACCGGTTTAACATCATTCTGTGGGGCAGGTGACAGAATAAATGTGATGGATATCACCCTTTGATTTGAGCGGTTATCAGCGCGAGATAATCTGTGATTCTCCTCCCACATCGATGTGTGTATGCAAAAGAATAGTCACAATTATCTGCTATATTCTTGGGCGAATGCACAGTGTTATTTCGGGGCCTCTTTTTTATACTGTATTAGCCCTCTGAAGGTGACGTTTTAAGTAATACAGGTAAATTTCGTACAAGGATTAATAAAGGATTAATTCGCCAGATCGTATAAATGCTTCTTATAAAGAAACTATAGGGTAAATAACGCAGAGGAATGGCGGGCGTTATTTGAGCAGCGGTGAATTACCTGAATGAATTTTTCAATATTACAACGAAGGTCACCATGAATATTCAATCTCAGTCTCGGACAATCGCGCAAAGTAAGGTACGAACACATATTCGTTACTACATTTTGCTGATTATCTTTTTAATCACGGCGGTGAACTATGCCGACCGTGCAACGCTTTCCATTGCAGGCACCGAGGTCGCGCGCGAGCTGGGCCTGGATGCTGCGGATATGGGGCAAATCTTTGCGGCATTCGGCTGGGCATATCTGATTATGCAGTTGCCCGGCGGATGGTTGCTGGACAAGTTCGGTTCCAAGAAAGTTTATACCTACAGCCTGTTTTTCTGGTCGCTGTTCACCTTACTGCAAGGCTTTGTTGGCTGGTTCCCGCTGGCGTATGGCGCACTGACGCTGTTTATCCTGCGCTTTATGCTGGGTTTCTCCGAAGCGCCTTCCTTCCCGGCGAACGCCCGCATTGTCGCGGCCTGGTTCCCGACCACCGAGCGCGGCACCGCGTCGGCAATTTTTAACTCCGCACAATATTTCTCGCTGGCGCTGTTCTCTCCGTTACTCGGCTGGCTGACCTACGCCTGGGGCTGGGAACATGTCTTTATCGTCATGGGTGTGATTGGTTTTGTGCTGACGCTGGTGTGGATCAAATTTATTCATAACCCGCCGGAACATCCGCATATTTCCAAAAGCGAGCTGGATTTTCTGAAAGACGGCGGCGCGGTGGTGGATATCGACCACAAGAAAACCGACAGTGCGAAAAATGGTCCGAAATGGAGCTACGTTCGTCAGATGTTGAGCAGCCGCATGATGCTGGGGATCTTCTTCGGGCAGTATTTCATTAACAGTATTACGTGGTTCTTCCTGACCTGGTTCCCGATTTATCTGGTTCAGGAAAAGGGCATGTCTATTCTTAAAGTGGGGATGATTGCCGCAATTCCGGCATTGTGCGGTTTTGCCGGCGGTGTGCTGGGTGGCGTGTTCTCAGATTTCCTGATTAAACGCGGTTTCTCGCTGACCGTGGCACGTAAAATTCCTATCGTGCTGGGCATGTTGTTAGCCACCAGCATCATCTTGTGTAACTACACCGACAACAACGCGCTGGTTGTCACCCTGATGGCGCTGGCCTTCTTCGGCAAAGGCTTTGGTGCGCTGGGCTGGCCGGTGATTGCCGATACCGCCCCGAAAGAAGTCATTGGCCTGTGCGGCGGCATCTTCAACGTGTTCGGAAACGTAGCCTCCATCGTGACGCCGCTGGTGATCGGCTACATGGTAAAAGGGCTGCACTCTTTCAATATGGCATTAATTTTTGTGGGCTGTTCAGCACTGATGGCGATGCTTTGCTATCTGCTGGTGGTCGGCGAGATCAAACGTCTGGAACTTAAGAAACAGTAAATTTTGATGCGGGCACGCCGGATTTTCCGGCTCTGCCCCTGGATGAGGTCAGATATCAGATATGAGTAATCAAATGATTCCAAATCGCTTTCGCCAGGACTTACTGCAAGGAAAAACGCTGATTGGTTGCTGGTCAGCGCTGTGCAGCCCGATCACTACCGAAGTGCTCGGCGTGGCGGGTTTTGACTGGCTGTTGCTCGATGGTGAACACGCGCCGAATGATGTCACCACTTTTGTACCGCAGCTGATGGCGCTGAAAGGCAGCAGCAGCGCGCCGGTGGTGCGTCCGCAATTTAATGATCCGGTGGTGATTAAGCGCCTGCTGGATATCGGTTTCTACAACTTCCTGATCCCGTTTGTGGAAACGCAGGAACAGGCAGAACTGGCGGTGGCATCAACACGTTATCCGCCAGCAGGCATCCGTGGCGTATCGGTTTCGCATCGCAGCAACATGTTCGGCACCGTGCCGGATTACTTCACCAGCATCAACGACAACATTGCGGTGATGGTGCAAATCGAAAGTCAGCAGGGCGTCGATAATCTGGATGCGATTGCCGCCGTTGACGGCATCGATGGGATTTTCGTCGGCCCGAGCGATCTGGCCGCAGGCATGGGGCATCTCGGCAACGCCGGACACCCTGACGTGCAGGCCGCTATCCGTCACATTTTCGCCCGCGCAAAAGCACACGGCAAACCGAGCGGCATTCTGGCACCGGTTGAAGCAGATGCCCGTCGCTATCTGGAATGGGGCGCGACGTTCGTGGCGGTCGGCAGTGATTTAGGCGTTTTCCGCGCAGGGACTCAGGCGCTGTGTGATCGCTTCACCAAGTGATCCGCTCTCAAACATCAATATAAAGAGGATACCCGAATGAAAATTGGCTTTATTGGTTTAGGCATCATGGGCAAGCCTATGAGCAAAAACCTGCTGAAAGCAGGTTACGAGCTGGTGGTGATGGATCGCAATCAGGATACCGTCGGTGAAATTGTGAAACTCGGCGCGACAGCGGCAGATACCCCAAAAGCGGTGGCGTCGGTTTCTGATGTGATCATCACCATGCTGCCAAACTCGCCGCAGGTAAAAGAGGTGGCGCTGGGCGAAAATGGTCTGATTGAAGGCGCACGTCCGGGCACTATTTTCATCGACATGAGTTCTATCGCTCCGCTGGCGAGCCGTGAAATCAGTGAAGCGCTGGCTGCTAAGCAAATCGCGATGCTTGATGCGCCGGTTTCCGGCGGCGAACCGAAAGCCATCGACGGCACGATGTCTGTCATGGTCGGCGGCGACAAAGCGGTGTTCGATAAATGCTATGAAATCATGAAATCCATGGCGGGTTCCGTGGTGCATACCGGTGATATCGGTGCAGGCAACGTCACCAAACTGGCGAATCAGGTGATTGTGGCGCTGAATATTGCGGCCATGTCTGAAGCGCTGGTGCTGGCGACCAAAGCGGGCGTGGATCCTGATTTAGTTTTCCAGGCTATTCGTGGCGGACTGGCAGGCAGCACCGTGCTGGAAGCAAAAGCGCCGATGGTGATGGATCGCAACTTCAAGCCGGGATTCCGAATTGATTTGCACATCAAAGATTTAGCTAATGCACTGGACACCTCACACGGCGTTGGTGCGCAACTGCCTCTGACCTCGCTGGTCATGGAAATGATGCAGGCACTGAAAGCGGATGGTCACGGGCAATCTGACCATAGCGCCATTGCACGCTATTATGAAACCTTAGCGAAGGTTGAAGTTACCCGTTAGTCTGCGGCGGCAACGTGACCCTGAGTTAATGCTCGTTTCGCGTTGCCCTTCAGGCAGGATGCAAAACTGACAGGACGCTTTTCCACATCGGCGCGTGCAGTTTATGAAGGTAATGACTTTATGAAAATAGTGATCGCACCGGATTCATACAAAGAAAGTTTGTCTGCTTTGGATGTGGCAAAAGCCATCGAAAGTGGTTTTCGTGAGATTTTCCCCGAGGCGGAGTACGTCAAACTGCCGGTTGCCGATGGCGGCGAAGGCACTGTTGAGGCGATGGTGGCTGCCACCGGAGGCCGCGTCGTTAAAGTGAATGTCACCGGGCCGCTGGGAAAACCGATCGAGGCGTTCTTCGGGTTATCAGGTGATGAGAAAATCGCTTTCATCGAAATGGCGGCGGCCAGCGGGCTGGAAAGCGTTCCACCTGCGCAACGTAATCCGCTGAAAACCACCTCTTACGGCACCGGCGAACTGATCCATTCCGCGCTGGACCATGGCGTGAAACACTGCATCATCGGCATTGGCGGCAGTGCGACCAATGATGGCGGCGCGGGAATGATGCAGGCGCTTGGCGCGAAGCTGCTGACCAGAGAGGGCAAGCCGATTGGTCAGGGCGGCGGTGAGCTGGAAAAACTGCATCATATTGATATCAGCGATCTGGATCCGCGGATCAAAAAATGTCGCTTTGAAGTGGCGTGTGACGTGACCAATCCGCTGACCGGAAAAGACGGGGCGTCTGCTATCTTCGGTCCGCAAAAAGGCGCGACACCGGAGATGATCGAACAGCTCGACGGCTATCTGCATCATTATGCGCAAGTGATCAAAAAGGATCTGGGCATTGATGTTGAGCACGTTCCCGGTGCTGGCGCCGCGGGCGGTATGGGGGCGGCACTTTACGGATTCTGCCATGCGGAATTACGTCAGGGGATCGAGATAGTCACTGATGCGCTGGGGCTGGATGAGCTGGTGAAAGACGCCACGCTGGTGATCACCGGTGAAGGGCGTATCGACAGCCAGAGCATCAACGGTAAAGTGCCGATTGGTGTGGCGCGGGTCGCCAAGCGTTATAACAAACCGGTGATTGGGATTGCGGGCAGCCTGACAAAAGATGTGGATGTGGTTTATGACCACGGGCTGGACGCCGTTTTCAGTGTGCTTTACAGCATTTGTACACTCGATGACGCCCTGAAAAACGCGGCGGACAACCTGCGTAAATCCGCACGAAATATTGCCGCGACCATTAAATTATCGCAAAAACTTTAACCCACAGCAGTCAGGATAAAAAACCGGTGTTCAGGCCCAGCCTGCGCCGGTTTTTGTATTTTATTTGTGGCGGTTTTACGTTAGGTTTTAAAGACATTCGCCAATGAGAAAACACGTATGTCAGAGATTGATTTTTCACAGCAGCCGGTAAACACCCTGACCAAAGGGCTGGGGCCGCTGAGCGCCGGTGCGCGTAAGGGCGATATCCGCGGGCAAGGCTGGAATATTCTGCGTGAAGACGTCAGCCTGCCGGTGGCGGTGCTGCTCGAAGAGAGAGTCGAACATAATCTTTCCTGGATGCGCGAATTCATCCAGCGTTATCAGCTGAAACTGGCACCGCACGGCAAAACTACCATGAGCCCTGAGCTGTATCAGATGCAGCTGGAGTTTGGTGCGTGGGGTATTACGCTGGCGACTGCGCCGCAGGTTAATGCGGCATTCGCGCATGGCGTGCGCAAAGTGATTATGGCCAATCAGCTGATCGGCAAAGGCAATATGGCGATGATCGCCGGGCTGATGCGTGAAGACCCGTCTTTCGATTTCACCTGCATTGTGGATTCAGCGGACAACGCCGACGCGCTCGGGCATTACTTTGCCAGTCAGCAGCTGACACTGCGCGTGATGTTTGAATACGGCATTGCGGGCGGCCGGACGGGCATCCGCACCGAAGAACAGGAAGCTGACGTGCTGGCGGCGGTGAAACGCTGGCCGCAGTCGCTGGCGCTGGTCGGTGTCGAGCTTTACGAAGGTGTCAGTAATGACGAGGCGGTGATCCGCGGTTTTCTGCGCCACGTTATGACCCGCACGCAAGTGCTGGCACAGGCCGGAGAATTTGCCGAACCGCAGGTGATTTTAACCGGTGCCGGTTCCGCCTGGTTCGATGTGGTGGCAGAAGAACTGACCCGCGAAGACACGCATCTTGATGCTGAAAAACGCTATACCCTCGATATCATCCTGCGTTCCGGTTGTTACGTGACACACGACGTCGGCGCGTATCAGGCGGCGCTTGAGCGTATGCAAACCAGCAATCCGGTGGCGCGCGAGATGAACAGCAGTTTACAGCCCGCGTTGCAGGTCTGGGCGGCGGTGCAATCGTTGCCGGAGCCGGGCAGGGCGATTATCGCTTTCGGTAAGCGTGATGCCGGTTATGACGCCGGATACCCGAAAGCCGCCGGGCATTTCCGTCCGCGCAGCGCCACGCAGGCGGGATACACCACGGTGGTGCCTGCGCCGGAAGACTGGAAGGTGTTCGCGATGATGGATCAGCATGCGTTTATGTCGATACCGGAAAACGCTGACCTGAAAGTCGGTGACATGCTGGTCTTTGATATCAGCCACCCTTGCCTGACGTTCGACAAATGGCGGCAGCTGCTGCTGGTCAATGAACAGTGGGATGTGACCGGTGCGGTGACCACCTGGTTCTGATGAGACGAAAACGCCCGGACGATGCCGGGCGTTACTCTCTTACCGGATTATTTTCTACTTAGGTAAATAGGCCAGCGCAGCGCGCTTCACGTTGTCTATTTCATCAAGCAGTTCAAACCATTCAGGTTCGAGTGTTTCCACGCTGACGCCCTGTCGCAACTGTTGTTCAATGTAGAAACACAGCTGTTTCAGACGCGGTACGCCGCTGTAACTGCAACTGCCGTGCAGTTTGTGAATAAGCGCCAGAATGTCGTCGTCCGGTTCGCCCCGCGTTACCGCCTCCACGCGTTCAGCCACCTGTGGCAGGAATTCCACCAGCATTTGCAGTAAATCCTGCGCCAGCGCCACTTTATTGGCCGACTGACTCAGCGCCAGTTGCCAGTCGAGCGTGCTGATCGGCGCGAGGGATTCTCCGGACTGCAACGGAGAATCCAGCTGCGCCTGATGAGTCTGATGCCGTGACAGCACGTTTTTCAGCATACTTTCATCAATCGGTTTAGACAGATAATCGTCCATGCCCAGCTTCAGCAATTGCTCGCGTTCGCCACTCAGCGAGTGCGCCGTGACCGCCACGACCGGCGTTTTGGCATGGCGCGCCATCTGATGAATGATTTCACTGGCGCGGATACCGTCGATATCCGGCATCTGAATATCCATCAAAATGATGTCGAGGTCCGTATGACGCGCGACTTCAATCGCTTCTTCACCGCTGTGACACAGCACGGTGGTTTCCACTAATTCTTCCAGCAGCGCGCCAATCAGTTTGAGGTTGGCCGGATTATCATCCACCGCCATTGCGGTCAGCGGCAGACGCGACGTTTTGTTCTCATCATTGTTAATCACCCGCACCGACGCCTGCTGCTCTTTGAGCAATAACGGCAGTAAACGGATGCTCGACATCGGTTTAATCAGACAAGCCTCGACGCCGCGCCGTTTCAGCTCTTCGGCATCCACCTGGAACTGGCTTGGCAGTGCCAGCAACAGATGCTGAGTCATGCTGAACACTCTTTGCAGTTTGCCGTCGTAATCGGACAGCGTCATATCGGGGTTCACCGGAATACTGCACAGCATAATGTCGTAATGGGTTTCCGGAAGCGCTGCAATTGTCGTGCGGTGCGTAACATCCAGCGGCGTGGCTTGCAGGATTTCCATCGTGGCTTTTGCTGCCGCCGGATTGGCTTCAACATACGCCAGACGTTTACCTTCAAGGTGACTCATGGAAACCGGCGTGATGTGGCGGTTTTCATTCAGCTCAAGGGTGACGTGGAACCAGAACGTCGAGCCGCGGTTGATCTGGCTGTAGAAACTGATATCGCCGCCCATTTCTTTAACCAGACGCTGGGTGATGACCAGCCCTAATCCGGTGCCGCCGTGACGGCGTGAAATGCTGGCGTCTGCCTGACGGAAAGCCTGGAATAACTGCGACTGCTGACGCTCGGAAATCCCGATGCCGGTGTCGTGAATTTGCACTTCCAGTTCAACCTGCAAATTGTTCTGAGAACGCAGTTCCACGTTGATATCAATATTGCCTGTTTCGGTGAATTTAATCGCATTTCCAAGCAAGTTCGTTACCACTTGCTGCATGCGCATCGGATCGCCCAGCACGTTTTCCGGCACATTGTTGTGGACGTTGAGCGTCAGTTCCAGCCCTTTATCGTGGGCGGTATGCGCCAGCAAAATCACCACTTCATCGAGCATTTCACGCAGCGAGAAGGGAATATGCTCCAGCACCAGTTTGCCGGCTTCCAGTTTTGAGAAATCCAGCACGTCATTAATGATGGTCAGCAGATGGTTAGCGGAACGTTCAATGGTTTGCAGGTAATCCGCCTGCGTTGGCGACAGCGGGGTTTTCAGCGTCTGACGGGTAAAACCAATCACGCCGTTGAGCGGCGTACGCAGCTCGTGGGACATATTGGCCAGGAATTCTGATTTGATACGCGCCGCTTCCTGCGCACGCTTTTTCGCCAGATCCAGCTCGACGTTCTGGATTTCCATCTGCTCGAGGGTTTCGCGCAGATCTGACGTCGCCTGATCGATGTTCTGCTGCACTTCTTCGTGATACGCCGTCAGCGACATCGCCATCGAGTTAATGCCGTTTTTCAACATGCTCAGTTCGCCCGGCATGTTGCCTTCCACGCGGCTGTCGAGCTGCCCGCGGCGGATACGGTCAACGGTATTCACCATATTGCGGATAGGGCCGGTGACATCGCGCATCAGGCGATAGGCGAACAGGGTGGCGATCCCCAGACACAACAGCAGCAACATAGTGGAAACAAACGCTTCCTGATATTGCGCCAGTTTGACCGAGCGTAAATCCAGCTCAATGGCGATGTAACCTAACTGATGATTCGGTGACGCGCTGAAAGAATCATCGTCGGCTTCCGTGTGGTTTTCAGCCTGAATGGGCGTGCGTAAAATCAGCACATCACCGGAGCGTTCCTTGGTGAGTTCGCGGGGAATATCGTCAACGCGTTTGACCTGCAACGGACTGCCGTCGTGCTGCGTTGTGGAACTGGCAAACAGTTTATTGTCGCCATCATACACGGTGATGCTGCGCACAATATCCGAATGATTGCGGTGCAGGCGGCTGATCAGGCGCTGAACCGGTTGGCGTTCCCGGAACGTCATGCCATATTCGCTCGCGACCGCCAGAGGCTCGATAATACTGGCTCCGGCTTGCGTCAGCTGATTCTGCAATTCGTTGTAGCGATGGACCACAAAGAAGGTGCTGAGCAGCAAACCGATCATTAATGTCGGTGCCAGAATCAGGATCATCATCCTTGCGCGAAGGCTATATTTGGTCATGGGGTTCCAATGTGGGAGAATTAGCTCCAGCTAAGCTTAATAAACCAGCGTGTAATCGACAATAATGGCTCAATTCTACTCTCCGAACCGCCGCGTGACGACCCGGCAAACGATAACTGTGACCGCGACCGACCTTGATGCTTTCGGGCAGGGTGTGGCGCGCCACAACGGCAAAGCCGTGTTTGTCAGTGGTTTACTGCCCGGTGAACAGGCAGAAGTCACTTTAACAGAAGATAAAAGTAAGTACGCCAAAGGGCGGCTGAAACGTTTGCTGACCACCAGCGCCGATCGTGTGAAACCGGTTTGTCCGCACTATTCGGTCTGCGGCGGTTGTCAGCAACAACATGCCAGTGAGGCACTGCAACAGAGCAGCAAATCGGCATCACTGCTGCGCCTGATTTCGCGGGAAACCGGCGTTCAGGCGGATCCTCAGCCGGTGATTGCCGGTCCGCAATACGGTTACCGCCGTCGCGCGCGTCTGGGATTACAAATCGCCGGCGTTAAACCGGGGCGTAAAGCGGGAACGGCGAACGGTCCGCTGGTGATGGGTTTCCGTCAGGAAGGCTCAAACGATCTGGTGGCCATCACTAAATGTCCTGTTCTGCGGCCTGAACTGGAGCAACTGCTGGTGCCGGTGCAGGAATGTCTGTCGTCGTTGTCGGCGGCAAAACGTCTCGGGCATCTGGAACTGGTGCTGGCGGATAACGGTCCGTTGCTGGTACTGCGCCACCTTGAACCGCTCAGTGAAGCCGATCGCGCACGCCTGACCACCTTTGCCGCACAACATCAGCTGACGATTTTCCTGGCGCCTGACAGCGATACGCTGGAACGTTTATGCGGTGAAACACCTTATTATCAGATTGACGGTCTGAATCTGAAATTTGGTCCGCGCGATTTTATTCAGGTGAATGACGCGGTTAACCAGCAAATGGTGGCACAGGCCTTGCAATGGCTGGAACTGACGCCGGAAGATCGCGTGCTGGATTTGTTCTGCGGGATGGGGAATTTCACTCTTCCGCTGGCAAAAAGAGCTAAGCAGGTTGTCGGCGTCGAAGGTGTTGCTACACTGGTGGCGAATGGGCAAGATAATGCCCGAAATAATGGCTTGGAAAATGCCTCTTTCTTCCACGAGAATCTGGAAGATGATGTCAGTAAACAACCCTGGGCGGCGCAAGGTTTCAATAAAATCTTGCTGGATCCGGCCCGGGGCGGCGCTGCTGGCGTGATGGCGCATATCGTTAAGCTGGCCCCGGCGCGTGTGGTGTATGTGTCATGCAACCCCACAACATTGGCGCGGGACAGTAAAATTTTGTTGGAGGCGGGCTATCGATTGGCTCAGGTACGTATGCTGGATATGTTTCCGCACACCGGGCACCTTGAATCGATGGCTCTGTTTATCAACCCGTCTGACACAGGCGTTGTGTCAGAAACGTAGGGAGAGGGTATGGTTGCGGTAAGAAGTGCACATCTGAACACAGCTGGCGAGTTCGCACTCGACGACTGGATCAACAGTTTAGGACTGTCCAGCCAGCAATCATGTGAGCGTTTAGCCGAAACCTGGCGCTACTGCGAGCAACAAACGCAGGGCCATCCTGACGCCTCGCTGCTGCTGTGGCGCGGCCTCGAGATGGTTGAAATCCTCTCGACCCTCAGTATGGATAACGACAGTATGCGCGCGGCGCTGCTGTTCCCGCTGGTTGATGACGGCATCATCGATGAAGATACCCTGACCCAACAGTTCGGCAAAGGCATCACCGATCTGGTGCACGGCGTGCGCGATATGGACGCCATCCGCCAGCTGAAAGCCACGCAAAATGACTCCATGGCCTCCGAGCAGGTGGACAACGTCCGCCGAATGCTGCTGGCGATGGTGGAAGATTTCCGCTGCGTGGTGCTGAAACTTGCCGAACGTATCGCGCACCTGCGCGAAGTAAAAGATGCGCCGGAAGAAGAACGCGTTCTGGCGGCGAAAGAATGTACCAACATCTACGCACCGCTGGCCAACCGTCTGGGTATCGGCCAGCTGAAATGGGAGCTGGAAGATTTCTGCTTCCGTTATCTGCATCCTGACGAATACAAACGCATCGCCAAACTGCTGCACGAACGTCGTATCGACCGTGAGCAGTACATCGACGATTTTGTCTCGACGGTTAAAAATGCGATGGCGGAAGAGGGCATCAAAGTTGATGTCTATGGCCGCCCGAAACATATCTACAGCATCTGGCGCAAGATGCAGAAAAAATCTCTGTCCTTCGACGAACTCTTCGACGTGCGCGCCGTGCGTATCGTGGTGGAACGTTTGCAGGATTGCTACGCCGCCTTAGGGATTGTGCATACCCATTTCCGCCATCTGCCGGATGAGTTTGACGATTACGTCGCCAACCCGAAACCGAACGGTTATCAGTCGATTCACACCGTGGTGTTAGGGCCGCGCGGTAAAACGCTGGAAGTGCAGATCCGTACCCGCCAGATGCATGAAGATGCCGAACTGGGCGTCGCCGCGCACTGGAAATACAAAGAAGGTACTGCCGTGGCCGGTGGCCGCAGCGGTGGCTACGAAGGGCGCATTGCCTGGCTGCGTAAACTTATCGCGTGGCAGGAAGAAATGGCCGATTCGGGCGAAATGCTCGACGAAGTGCGCAGCCAGGTCTTCGACGACCGCGTGTACGTGTTTACGCCAAAAGGCGACGTTATCGATCTGCCGATGGGCTCCACGCCGCTCGACTTCGCGTACCACATCCACAGCGATGTCGGTCACCGGTGTATCGGGGCGAAAATTGGCGGGCGTATCGTGCCGTTTACCTACCAGTTGCAGATGGGCGATCAGATTGAAATCATCACCCAGAAGCATGCGAACCCAAGCCGCGACTGGCTGAACCCGAGCCTTGGTTACGTCACGACCAGCCGCGGGCGTTCGAAAATCCAAAACTGGTTCCGTAAACAAGATCGCGATAAGAACATTATTGCCGGTAAACAAATCCTCGATGACGAGCTGGACAGACTGGATATCAGCATCAAAGATGCCGAGAAACTGCTGTTGCCACGCTACAACGTCAACTCGCTGGATGAAGTGCTGGCGGCCATCGGTAACGGCGATATCCGCATCAATCAGATGGTCAACTTCCTGCAATCTCAGTTGAAAAAGCCGAGTGCGGAAGAACTGGATAAAGAAGCGCTGCGCCAGCTGACGCAGAAAACCACGCCGCCACCGACCCGTACCAAAGACAATGGTCGCGTCGTCGTCGAAGGCGTCGGTAATCTGATGCACCACATTGCGCGTTGCTGCCAGCCGATTCCTGGCGATGAGATCGTCGGTTACATCACTCAGGGTCGCGGGATTTCAATCCATCGTGCCGACTGTGATCAGCTGGAAGATTTACGCTCGAATGCGCCGGAACGCGTGGTAGACGCCGTGTGGGGCGAAAGCTACTCCAGCGGTTATTCGCTGGTAGTGCGCGTGGTGGCCAACGACCGCAGCGGCCTGCTGCGTGATATCACCACCATTCTGGCTAACGAAAAAGTGAACGTGCTTGGCGTTGCCAGCCGCAGCGATACACGTCAGCAACTGGCGACTATCGATATGGATATCGAAATCTACAACCCGCAGGTGCTGGGACGCGTGATCGCCAAACTGAACCAGTTGCCGGATGTGATTGAAGCCAAGCGACTTCACGGCAGTTGATCAAACGCTTATAAGGCCCGCCAGTCGGGCCTTTTCTTTTATGTTGTTGACTCCTCTATTTTAAAACGGACAGATCCCATGACCGATTCTTCTTTGCAACGCCTGCTCACCATTATGAAAACCCTGCGTGATCCGCAAGCCGGTTGCCCGTGGGATAAAGAGCAAACTTTTGACACCATTGCCCCGTACACGCTGGAAGAAACCTACGAAGTGCTGGACGCCATCGCCCGTAAAGATTACGACGATGTGCGCGACGAACTGGGTGATCTGCTGTTTCAGGTGGTGTTCTACGCGCAAATGGGCAGCGAGCAGGGTCTGTTTGAGTTTGACGACATCTGCAATGCCATTTCAGACAAATTAGAGCGCCGCCATCCGCAAATTTTTGGCACTGAAGCGGCGTGGTCGAACGACGCCAGCAGCAAAGATGTGCTGGTGAAATGGGAAGCGCGTAAGGCGCAGGAGCGGGCGGAGAAATCCCTGCATTCGGCGCTGGATGACATTCCTTCCGCACTGCCTGCCCTGATGAAAGCGCACAAAATTCAGAAACGCTGTTCGAATGTTGGTTTTGACTGGACCACGCTCGGGCCGGTGCTCGACAAAGTGTATGAAGAAATCGACGAAGTGATGTTTGAAGCGCGTCAGGCAGTTATCGACGAAGAAAAGCTCGGTGAGGAAATCGGTGATCTGCTGTTCGCGACGGTGAATCTTTCCCGTCATTTGGGCCATAAAGCCGAAGATGCGCTGCAGGCCGCCAACCGCAAGTTTGAGCGTCGTTTCCGGCATGTTGAAGAGATTATCCGCGGGAAAGGCTTAAACATGGAAGAAGCTACACTTGAGCAGATGGAAGACGCCTGGCAGCAGGTGAAAAAATCGGAAGCCTGAGTTAGCTCTCCGACTTTGATCGGAAACAAGATCTGGATCTGCTGAAACGGTTAAGCTCAGTGTCATTCAGTGCTTAACCGGCTGATCTGAGAGCAGTAAAGTTCAACAAATTGATATCTAAGATGTTTTAGTGGTTCATGCGAGCAACTCAGCACTTTTCTGAAGTTAACTGATTGTTTTTGAAAGAATGAAAGAAAAGGGCTGGCAGGGTTAACCCTTCTGAACTGACGCTAAGGAAAACGATGATGGACAGCAAAACGTTTATTTGTGGCGCACACAAGGTTCCGGTATACTGTTTTCCCGTCTTGGTTACTCCATCATCTTTAAACCTAACCTCTCAGGTTCAGCATGACAACTAATTATATTTTTGTGACCGGCGGGGTCGTATCCTCTCTGGGTAAAGGCATTGCCGCAGCCTCCCTGGCGGCTATTCTCGAAGCCCGTGGCCTCAACGTGACCATCATGAAACTGGACCCGTATATCAACGTGGATCCGGGTACGATGAGCCCAACTCAACACGGCGAAGTCTTCGTTACCGAAGATGGCGCTGAAACCGATCTCGATCTGGGTCACTACGAGCGTTTCATCCGCACCAAGATGACCCGCCGCAACAACTTCACCACGGGCCGTATTTATTCCGACGTGCTGCGCAAAGAGCGCCGTGGCGATTATCTCGGTGCAACTATTCAGGTTATCCCGCACATCACCAACAACATCAAAGAACGCATCATTGAAGGCGGCGAAGGCCACGATGTCGTGCTGGTTGAAATTGGCGGTACTGTCGGTGATATCGAATCCCTGCCGTTCCTGGAAGCAATTCGTCAGATGGCAGTGGAAGTGGGCCGCGAGCACACGCTGTACATGCACCTGACGCTGGTGCCTTACATGGCTGCTGCCGGTGAAGTGAAAACCAAACCGACCCAGCACTCTGTAAAAGAACTGCTGTCTATCGGTATCCAGCCAGACGTACTGATCTGCCGTTCAGACCGCGCAGTGCCAGCCAACGAACGTGCGAAAATCGCACTGTTCTGTAACGTGCCGGAAAAAGCAGTTATTTCTCTTAAAGATGTTGATTCTATTTATAAAATCCCGGCCCTATTGAAATCTCAGGGTCTCGACGACTATATTTGTAAACGTTTCAGCATCAACGCGCCGGAAGCTAACTTGTCCGAATGGGAACAGGTTGTTTACGAAGAAGCCAATCCGGGCGGCGAAGTCACCATCGGTATGGTTGGTAAGTACATTGAGCTGCCAGATGCCTATAAATCTGTGATTGAAGCGCTCAAACACGGCGGCCTGAAAAATCGTCTGACCGTGAACATTAAACTTATCGACTCTCAGGATGTCGAAACCCGTGGTGTCGAAGTGCTGAAAGGCCTGGACGCGATCCTTATCCCGGGCGGCTTCGGCTACCGTGGTGTAGAAGGGAAAGTAGCGACGGCGCGCTATGCACGTGAAAACAACATCCCTTATCTGGGCATTTGTCTGGGTATGCAGGTTGCACTGATTGAGTTCGCCCGTAACGTTGCGGGTATGGAGAACGCCAACTCCACCGAATTTGTGCCAGACTGTAAGTTCCCGGTGGTTGCACTTATCACCGAATGGCGTGATGAAGAAGGTAACGTCGAAGTACGTTCCGAAGACAGTGATTTAGGCGGTACCATGCGTGTAGGCGGGCAGCAATGCCACCTGAACGACGGTAGCCTGGTTCGTGAGATGTACGGCGAGCCGACAATAGTTGAACGCCATCGTCACCGTTACGAAGTGAACAATATGCTGCTCAAACAAATCGAAGCCGCAGGTTTACGCGTAGCCGGTCGCTCTGGCGATAAGCAACTGGTGGAAATCATCGAGCTGCCTAACCATCCGTGGTTTGTGGCTTGCCAGTTCCATCCAGAATTTACGTCAACGCCGCGTGATGGTCATCCGTTGTTTGCAGGCTTTGTGAAGGCTGCCGGTGAGTATCAGAAGCGTCAGGTAAAATAAAATACCGGGGAAGAGATGCGCCACTGGCGCATCTCTTGTCTGAAGCTTTAGTTAACTTGTACTGAGGAAATCTTAATGTCTAAAATCGTTAAAGTTATCGGCCGTGAAATCATCGACTCCCGTGGTAACCCGACCGTAGAAGCTGAAGTTCATCTGGAAGGTGGTTTTGTTGGTCTGGCTGCTGCGCCATCTGGTGCTTCTACCGGTTCCCGCGAAGCGCTGGAACTGCGTGACGGTGACAAATCCCGTTTCCTGGGCAAAGGCGTACTGAAAGCCGTTGCTGCGGTTAACGGTCCTATTGCTCAGGCTGTAACCGGTAAAGACGCGAAAGACCAGGCTAACATCGATAAAATCATGATCGACCTGGACGGTACTGAAAACAAATCTAACTTCGGTGCTAACGCGATTCTGGCTGTTTCCCTGGCTGCTGCTAAAGCGGCTGCTGCTTCTAAAGGTCTGCCACTGTACGCTCACATCGCAGAACTGAACGGCACCCCAGGCAAATACTCTATGCCACTGCCTATGATGAACATCATTAACGGCGGCGAACACGCTGATAACAACGTTGATATTCAAGAGTTCATGATCCAGCCTGTTGGCGCTAAAACGCTGAAAGAAGCCATCCGTATGGGTTCTGAAGTGTTCCATACCCTGGCTAAAGTTCTGAAATCTAAAGGCATGGGTACTGCTGTTGGTGACGAAGGTGGCTACGCGCCAAACCTGGGTTCTAACGCAGAAGCTCTGGCTGTTATCGCTGAAGCGGTTAAAGCTGCTGGCTATGAACTGGGTAAAGACATCACTCTGGCGATGGACTGTGCGGCATCTGAGTTCTACAAAGATGGCAAATACGTTCTGGCTGGCGAAGGCAACAAAGCGTTCACTTCTGAAGAGTTCACTCACTTCCTGGAAGACCTGACTAAACAGTACCCAATCGTGTCTATCGAAGACGGTCTGGACGAGTCTGACTGGACTGGCTTTGCTTACCAGACTAAAGTTCTGGGCGACAAAATCCAGCTGGTAGGTGACGATCTGTTCGTTACCAACACCAAAATCCTGAAAGAAGGTATCGACAAAGGCATCGTTAACTCCATCCTGATCAAATTCAACCAGATCGGTTCTCTGACCGAAACTCTGGCTGCGATCAAAATGGCGAAAGACGCTGGCTACACTGCCGTTATCTCTCACCGTTCAGGCGAAACTGAAGATGCGACCATCGCTGACCTGGCTGTAGGTACTGCTGCTGGCCAGATCAAAACCGGTTCAATGAGCCGTTCTGATCGTGTTGCTAAATACAACCAGCTGATCCGTATCGAAGAAGCGCTGGCGGCTGCGGGTACTCCTGCTCCGTTCAACGGTCTGAAAGAAGTTAAAGGTCAGTAATTACTGCCCCGTAACGCTTTCTTAAAAAACCCGCTCCGGCGGGTTTTTTTATGTCCGCAATTCAGGGAAAGATGCGGATGTCATCGGCTTACAGCAATAAAGAAAGCGTGGCGCTCGCACTGTGTTCGCTGGCCTGCAGATAATCCGGGGAGTGCGTTAACAGCTGATTGATCAGTAATTCCACCAGTAACATCCCGCCAACTTTTGACGTCAGTAATCCCGCCGTCAGCGGACCTTCGGGTTTGGCAGCCACCAGTAAAATATCGGCCAGCGAGGAAAGCGGACTGCGCAGCGTATTACTGATGCCGATAACGGTGGTGCCCTGACGCTTCGCCAGTGCGGCAGCGTGCAGCACATCTTTCGTTGAACCTGAGCTGGAAATCACCACCACAATATCCCGGTCGTCCAGACTCACGGCATTCATCGCTGCGCGGTGCATATCGGCGAAACACTGCGACGTTTTGCCCAGACGCAGCAATTTATAGCCCAGATAGTCCGCGACGATCGCGCTGGCCGCGACACCATACACCTGAACGGAGCGCGCGTGATGAATGTGCGATGCCGCGTCCGCCAGCACCTGACGGTCGAGCAGTTTTCCGGTATCACGCAGCGCGGTGATGCTGTCTTCAATCAGCGTCTGAACGTCGTCATTTCCTTGTGCCGCTGGTGACGACGGATTTTGCCGCGTCTCCAGCGCCAGGCCCATCTTAAATTCGGTAAACCCTTTGCAACCCAGCTGGCGACAAAGCCGCGTGACGCTGGCTTCACTGGTATCACTCTCACGCGCCAGCTCAGTGATGGTCAGGTAAAGCACGCGCTGTGGCTGCTCGAGTACATAGCTGCCCAGTTTATGCAGAGTCGGACTGTAATTCTCCAGCCCCTGACGCATTCGCAGTAACAGCGTGCCTGTTTCCTTGGTCTGACTCACTCGGCTCTCCTCAGAATAATTGACCTGACTAGTTTGGCTGATGTGACGCAGTTAACGCCAGAAGAATTCCGTATGGATAACGCCGTGCATTTGATGGTAATTATTATTTTAATTATATAGTGTGGTGAAAATAATTATCACAACAACACAACGCGGAGTCATCTCATGTCGATATTTAATGGTTCAGGGGGCGGGGCATGGTTCGAAAGAGCCCAGAAGTTTGGCAAGTCATTCATGTTGCCCATCGCTATTTTGCCTGCAGCCGGATTGCTGCTGGGAATTGGCGGGGCGTTTTCTAACCCTAATACGCTGGCGGCGTATCCGTTTTTAAATATCCCGGTCTTGCAGGCGATATTCACCGTCATGGCCAGTGCAGGTTCGATCGTCTTTGCCAATATCGCGGAGCTTGATTGCTGTGCAACGCGTTTGCGTATCAGCGTCTATCAGGCCGCCGGAATCGATGAAAACAAGCTGAAATCGAGCGGGGCGCGTGCCGTGCTGATACGCGGAAACGGCATTCAGGTCATTTACGGACCGCACGTGACGATTATTAAAAATGAAATTGAGGAGATGTTGGGAGTATGAACCAGTCAATGTTAACGACCGTCAGGGGACAGTTGATCGTGTCCTGTCAGGCGCTGGATGACGAACCGCTGCACAGCGATTTTATTATGAGCCGCATGGCGCTTGCTGCTTTGCAGGGCGGCGCAGCGGGGATCCGCGCGAACAGTGTTGCTGATGTGAAAGCCATTCGCGCTACCATTCCGCTGCCGGTTATCGGCATCATCAAGCGGGATTATCCGGCAAGCGATGTTTATATCACCGCGACCCTGAAGGAAGTGCGCGAGCTGATGGCCGTCGCGCCAGAGATGATCGCGATGGATGCCACGTTCCATCAGCGTCCGGGGGAATTGCAACTTGCGGCGCTGGTGCAACACATTCGTAAAGAGTTTCCGTCCCTGTTGCTGATGGCGGATATCGCGACCTTAGAAGAAGCACAAAACGCACAGGCTTTAGGCTTTGATTGTATCGGTACAACATTGCACGGCTATACTCATGAAACGCAGGGCAGCAAACTCTGGCATGACGATTTCGCCTTCCTGCGACAGGTGCTGGCGCAGTGCACGACGCCTGTCATTGCCGAGGGAAACGTGGATACACCAGAAATGGCGGCGCGATGTTTAGCGCTCGGGGCGCATGCTGTTGTGGTCGGCGGGGCAATTACCCGCCCGCAGCAGATCACGCAACGCTTTACTGACGCCATCCGCTCTTTGCGCTCATAAACATTTTTGCACACACTCCCGTTGCGGCCTGTATTTGGCGCAGCGGCTGTTGTCTGCGATAATGCGCGCTGATTTTTTTAGAGATGACTGAGAAACTGATGCAGTACCCGATTAATGAGATGTTCGAAACCCTGCAAGGGGAAGGCTATTTTACCGGCGTGCCGGCGATTTTCGTTCGCCTGCAAGGCTGTCCTGTGGGTTGCAGCTGGTGCGATACCAAACACACCTGGGATAAAATTGCCGATCGGGAAGTCGATATGCAGCGCATTCTGGTCAAAACTGAAGAGAGTGATGCCTGGGGCAATGCCACGTCCGAACAACTGCTCGAGGTGATCGCGCAGCAAGGCTACACCGCGCGTCACGTGGTGATCACCGGCGGCGAGCCGTGCATTTATGATCTGACTGAACTGACGTCATTGCTGGAAAAGAACGGATTCAGCTGCCAGATTGAAACCAGCGGCACGCATGAAGTCCGTTGCTCGGTGAATACCTGGGTGACCGTTTCCCCGAAAGTGAATATGCGTGGCGGTTACGACATTTTGCCGCAGGCGCTGAAACGTGCTGATGAAGTGAAGCATCCGGTGGCGCGTCAGCGTGATATCGACGCTCTGGATGCCCTGCTGGAAACGCTGACTGACAGCAAAGCGCGGATAATTGCCCTGCAGCCAATCAGTCAAAAAGAAGAAGCCACCAGACTGTGCATTGCGACCTGCATTGCAAGGAACTGGCGGCTTTCAATGCAGACACATAAGTATCTGAACATCGCATAAGAGATATGCTGAGTTAGCCTTTATATACGCAACCCGCTGTGCAGGTTTCTTTGACGCGCACGGCGCTGAGCAGTGGCAGCTTAGGTTTCATCTCGTTCCAGATCCACGCGGCCAGCACTTCGCTGGTCGGGTTTTCTAAGCCCGGAATGTCGTTCAGATTATAGTGATCGAGACGATCCAGAGTCGGATTAAACGCGGCTTTCAGATCGGCGAAATCCATCACCCAGCCGGTATGCGGATCCACTTCACCGGTGATTTCTAAACGAACGGTGAAAGAGTGGCCATGCAACCGTCCGCATTTATGCCCGGCAGGCACATGCGGTAAATGGTGGGCGGCTTCGAACTGAAAATCTTTAAATAATGTGGTGGTCATGAGGCAGTCTCGTTGCTCGAAAAAACGCGGCATAGTACCGGAATACCGGCTTACGTGCCATGACTTAACTGCGCTTTTCTTCACCAAATCCTGACTTTTACTCTCTTTACTCCGCCCGCATTGCTGGCATACAGTGAGCCGGTAGAAACTAACCTGTTGAGATAGTGAATGATTACTGTGCTTCGTTGCGCTGTTCTGGCGCTGTTGTTCTCTGCCAGCGTGCAGGCTGAAACTACGGCACCCGCTCAGGATGCTGCGCCGGCTGCGGCGAAAGCCCCGGTCGCCAAAGCGCCGGCAGGCAAAACCCCTCTGGTTTTCCCGCAGGGGTCGGGCGTGATGCATATTCCTCTGGCGGGGGGTAAAAAGCCGCTGGAAGTTTTCACCTATCAGCCGGTCGGTGCCGATGAAACCACGCCGGTGGTGATGGTGATGACGGGTGTGGATCGTAACGCTGCCACCTACCGGAATGACTGGATGACCGTTGCCGATCAGTATCATTTACGCGTGGTCGTGCCGCATTTCAGCGAGCAGGATTTCCCCGGCGCTGCGGGCTATAACCTGGGTAATCTGACCGACAGCAAAACCCATCATCGTTTGCCGAAATCTCAGTGGGCGTTCAGCATTGTCGATAACGTGTTTACCTCGCTGCAAAAGCAGGGCATCACTCAGCAGAAGCAATATTATCTGTTTGGCAACAGCGCGGGCTGCCAGTTTGTCCATCGTATGCTGACGTTGTTGCCGGAGCCGAATGTCAAAGCGGCGGTCTGTGCGGCGGCAGGCTGGTGGACATTGCCGGATACCGATCAGCGCTGGCCTTACGGTCTGCGTGAAGCGCCGGTCGCGGTCAGTCAGCAGCAACTGAATGATTACTTCGCCAAACCGGTGCTGATTGCCGTGGGTGCAGAAGATGATGATCCGGAAAACCGCCTGCTGCGTAAATCCAAACAGGCGATGGCGCAGGGCACCAACCGTCTGGAGCGCGCCGAAAGCTATTTCACCACGTCGCAGCAACGCGCCGAACAGAACAACACGCCGTTTAACTGGCACTTTATGGACTTGTCAGATGTCGGCCACAGCGGCAGTAAAATGTCGGTGTTTGCCGCAGGGCAGTTTGCCTGGTTTGAGCAGCACAACGCTTTCCATCTCTGAAAACGTCTGTGCGAACGCCTGCCTGAAAAAAAATCATCACCCCGCTCCGGCGGGGTTTTTCTTTATGCGCCCGCGACTTGGCGATGAACAAACAAACTGATGATATTTTTTTTAGCGATTTCAGTACGATAAAAATCTTCGCTTACCACTTTTTCAGATAGAACTTACCTCTAAATCCTCTTAGTCATTTTGGTTATTTATTATTTCCATCACTTCTTTAATTGTTATTATCCGGCTCGTTAACCTACATCTTCTAAAAGGTCTTTCCCGCGCGAACTCACACAGAATAAGCCGCCGGAGGCCGGATTGATGACTTGCTTCTGCATAAGGGAATTCGTACCGCGATGACGACTCAGGCACCTCCAATTTCACTGCTCCCGCTGACCCCCGAGCAAATGGCTCGCCTTCAATCGGCGATAGGTGATTATTCGCCGACTCAGATGGCCTGGTTGTCCGGCTATTTCTGGGGAATGGTCAATCAGCAACCGGGCGCAGTGGCCGCTCCGGCACCGGTGCAGGTTTCTGCGTCGGTCACCCTGATTTCTGCTTCACAAACCGGTAACGCCCGTCGTGTCGCGGAACAGTTACGCGATGATCTGAAGGCTGCGAAAATTAACGTCAACCTGGTGAATGCCGGTGACTATAAATTCAAACAAATTGGTCAGGAAAAGCTGTTGCTGATCGTGGCCTCCACGCAGGGCGAAGGCGAACAGGCTGAAGAAGCGGTCGCGTTGCATAAATTCCTGCAATCCAAAAAAGCCCCGCAAATGAAAGACACCGCTTTTGCGGTGTTTGCACTGGGCGACACGTCCTACGAATTCTTCTGTCAGGCGGGTAAAGACTTTGATACCCGTCTGGGTGAGCTCGGCGCAGAACGTCTGTTAGATCGCGTTGATGCCGATGTGGAATATAAAGAAGCCGCTGAAAACTGGCGTAAGCGCATTGTCGATGTACTGAAACAGCGCGTTCCGGCTGATTCTGGCGCACAACCCGCGCCGACGCTGGCGGGCAGTGTTAATCAGGTCGACAGCAGCCCTTACACCAAAGAAGCGCCGCTGACGGCGACGCTGTCTGTTAATCAGAAAATTACCGGCCGTGATTCTGACAAAGATGTGCGTCATCTGGAAATCGAACTCGGTGATTCCGGCCTGCGTTACCAGCCGGGCGATGCACTGGGGATCTGGTTTGAAAACGATCCGCAACTGGTGCAGGAAATCGTCGAGTTGCTGTGGCTGAAAGGTGATGAAATCGTTGAAGTGAACGATAAAAAACTGCCACTTTCAGAGGCGCTGCAACATCACATCGAGCTGACTCAGAACACCACGCCGATTATCGAGAAATACGCCGCGCTTTGCCGCGACGAACATCTGACCGGTCTGCTGGCGGATAAACCTGCGTTGCAGCAATACGCGCAGACCGTGCCGTTCGCCGACATGGTACGCCGTGCGCCGACTGAGCTGGATGCCCAGCAACTGGTGGATTTACTGCGTCCGCTGACGCCGCGTCTGTATTCGATTGCCTCTTCGCAGGCGGAAACTGAATCTGAAGTACACATTACGGTGGGCGTGGTGCGTTACGACATCGACGGGCGTGCACGCACCGGCGGTGCTTCCGGCTATCTGGCCGACCGTCTGGAAGAAGACGGCGAAGTGAAAGTCTTTATTGAACATAACGACAACTTCCGCCTGCCGGCCAGTCCGGAAACACCGGTCATTATGATAGGACCCGGCACCGGCATTGCGCCATTCCGCGCCTTTATTCAGCAGCGTGATAACGACGGCGCCACCGGCAAAAACTGGCTGTTCTTCGGCAACCCGCACTTTACCGATGATTTCCTGTATCAGGTCGAGTGGCAGCGTTACGTGAAAGACGGCCTGCTGACCCATATCTCTCTGGCATGGTCACGCGATCAGGCAGAAAAAGTGTACGTACAGGACAAACTGCGTGAGCAGGGTGCGGAAGTCTGGCAGTGGTTGCAGGAAGGCGCGCATGTGTATGTCTGCGGCGATGCCAACCGTATGGCGAAAGACGTAGAGCAGGCGTTACTGGA
Organism: Rahnella sp. PAMC25617; assembly: GCF_050606005.1. NCBI lineage: Bacteria > Pseudomonadati > Pseudomonadota > Gammaproteobacteria > Enterobacterales > Yersiniaceae > Rahnella > Rahnella sp. PAMC25617. The sequence goes on along the minus strand of NZ_JBOCUM010000009.1, from coordinate 133,678 downwards.
AATCATCGCCGAATACGGTGTGATGGATCTGGAAACTGCTGACGAATATCTCAGTGAATTGCGCCTTGATCGCCGTTACCAGCGCGACGTCTACTAATGCCCTGCATCCTTCTAATTGCAGGGGCGTTGGCTTCCTTCAGTCACCCGAATCACTGACTTGAGTCAGCTCATCGGGATTCCTTCAGTTGCCGCCTGCCTGCAACTCGAATGATTTTGGGCATAAAGTTATGAGTGAAAAAATTATGAGCAACAAGTTGTGGAGTGAACTCAATCCCGGTCCGGGCCCGTTGATCGTCGATGCCCCGCTGGCTGACGCCGAACGCCTGAAGAAGGAAAGTAATTTCCTGCGCGGGACTATCACTGAGGATTTAAAAGACGGTCTGACCGGTGGCTTCAACGGAGACAACTTCCTGTTGATCCGCTTCCACGGCATGTATCAGCAGGATGACCGTGATATCCGTGCGGAACGCGCTGAGCAGAAGCTGGAACCGCGTCATGCCATGATGTTGCGTTGCCGTTTGCCGGGCGGCGTGATGACGCCAGCGCAGTGGCTGGGCATCGATAAATTTGCTGAAGACAGCACGCTGTACGGCAGCATTCGTATTACTAACCGTCAGACTTTCCAGTTCCACGGCATTCTGAAACCGAACGTAAAACCGGTGCATCAGTTACTGAATAAACTCGGTCTGGATGCACTGGCGACCGCCAACGACGTTAACCGTAACGTGTTGTGTACCTCGAATCCGGTGGAGTCTGAACTGCATCAGGAAGCGTATCAGTGGGCGAAGAAAATCTCCGAACACTTGCTGCCGCGCACCCGCGCTTACGCCGAAGTCTGGCTGGATCAGGAAAAAGTCGAAACCACCGACGAAGAGCCGATCCTGGGCGCGACCTATCTGCCACGTAAATTCAAAACGACGGTGGTTATTCCTCCGCAGAATGATGTGGACCTGCACGCCAACGACCTGAACTTCGTGGCGATTGCTGATAACGGCAAACTGGTCGGCTTCAACGTGCTGGTCGGCGGCGGGCTTTCTATCGCACACGGTGATAAAGCTACGTATGCGCGTACTGCCAGCGAACTGGGCTTTATTCCGCTGGAGAACACGCTGGCTGTTGCCGAAGCGGTGGTGACCACGCAGCGTGACTGGGGTAACCGCACCAACCGTAAAAACGCCAAAACTAAATACACGCTGGAACGCGTCGGCGTGCCGGTTTTCAAAGCCGAAGTTGAAAAACGCGCAGGCATTCAGTTTGGCGATGTTCGTCCTTACGAATTTACCGGTCGCGGCGATCGCATCGGCTGGGTAAAGGGCATCGACAAACAATGGCACCTGACGCTGTTTATCGAAAATGGCCGTATTCTCGATTATCCGGGCAAACCGCTAAAAACCGGACTGGCAGAAATTGCTAAGATCCATAAAGGCGACTTCAGGCTTACTGCTAACCAGAACCTGATCGTGGCCGGTGTCGCTGAAAAAGACAAAGACGCGATCGAAACCCTGGCGCGTAATCACGGCCTGATTGACGAAGGCGTCACTGAGCAGCGTAAAAATTCGATGGCCTGCGTGTCGTATCCGACCTGCCCGCTGGCGATGGCGGAAGCGGAACGTTTCCTGCCTGAGTTTGTGACCAAAGTAGAAGGCATCATGCACGGTCACGGCGTGGGCGATGAACACATTGTTCTGCGTGTCACAGGCTGCCCGAACGGCTGTGGACGCGCGCTGCTGGCTGAAATTGGCCTGGTGGGTAAAGCGATGAACCGCTACAACCTGCACCTCGGCGGTAACCGCGCCGGAACACGTATTCCGCGCATGTACCGTGAAAACATTTCTGATGCTGAGATCCTGAGCATCATTGACGAACTGGTCGGACGCTGGTCGAAAGAGCGCGAAACCGGTGAAGGCTTTGGTGACTTCGTGATCCGCGCCGGGATCATTAAGCCGGTGCTGGATCCAGCACGCGACTTTTATGACTAAGCGCGATAACCGCCTGGAGGCAATATGAGTTTGCTGAATCTTACTCTGGCTGAACTGAACGAACTGCCGAAGTCCGGACAATCTATGGCGCTGGCGGAAATTAACGTCAGCCTGGAAAAACTGTCCGCGCAGGAGCGTGTGCAATGGGCGCTGGAAAATATGCCCGGCGAATTCGCGCTGTCTTCCAGCTTCGGCATCCAGGCGGCGGTCTGTCTGCACTTAGTCACTCAGCAGAAACCGGACATTCCGGTGATCCTGACCGATACCGGCTATCTGTTCCCGGAAACCTACCAGTTCATCGATACGTTAACCGAACAGCTGAACCTGAATTTACAGGTATTCCGCGCGGAACATTCTGCGGCGTGGCAGGAAGCGCGCTATGGCAAACTGTGGGAGCAGGGTGTCGAGGGTATCGAGAAGTACAATCACATCAACAAAGTCGAGCCGATGAATCGTGCGATTCAGACGCTCGGCGTGCAGACCTGGTTCGCCGGTCTGCGGCGCGAGCAATCCGGCAGCCGTGCGCATCTGCCGGTGCTGGCGGTGCAACGCGGTGTGTTTAAAATCCTGCCGATCATCGACTGGGATAACCGTCAGATCTTCCAGTATCTGAAAGAACACGGCCTGAGCTATCACCCGTTATGGGATCAGGGCTACCTTTCCGTCGGTGACACGCACACCACGAAGAAGTGGGAAGAAGGGATGAAAGAAGAAGACACGCGCTTCTTTGGGCTTAAACGCGAGTGCGGCCTGCACGAATAAATCCCCGTCATACTTCGGGTTGCAGATGCGTTGGCTGCGCGCTCTTACCCCGGTCACATAGTAATCTATGCTCCCGGGGATGCGTTTACTTGCCGCCTTCCTGCAATCCGAATTATTTAAGGGATTCCAGATAAGAATCCCTTAAATTGTCCTCTTAATCAGGCATGTTTTGCCGGTTTCGCCAGATCCTTCAGCAGCGGGAATAACACTTTCACCGTATCCCGTGAGCGTTTTTCAATGCGTCCCGGCAGCGCTTTATCCAGATATTGCAGATTGTCGAACTGGCTCTGATAACGCGTGGTGCCCAGCGGGAAGTGGCTGGTGATCGCACGTTGTTGCACGCCGTCTTTCTTACCGAGCGCAAAGTTGGTCGCGGTGACATTCAGCAGCGGCAGACGCGCGTCATCCAGCGCTTTGATGCCATCGCAGCAATGTGCGCCTTCATGACTTTCTGCCGGAATGCCCAGACTGCGCGCAATATTCAGCGCCCGCACGCGGGTGAGTTTCGCCACCGCCACCGACGTGTTAGTGCCGCTGTTGAAATACAACCGGTCGCCGGTGATAAGCGAACTCAGGTTAATGACCAGCAGGGTATTTTTCTTCTCCTCAGCACTCATCCGGTTCACGAAATCTTCCGCACCTTTTGTGCCGGTTTCTTCCGCGCTGAGCGCCACGAAACGCAGACTGTAATGCGTCGGGATGGCCTGCATGCGTTCGGCCAGCTCAAGCATCACACCGACGCCTGAAGCGTTGTCATCGACACCCTGCAAGGTCAAACCGCCGAGATTGTGATTGGTATCGCTGTCGCTTTGCGGCACATAAGTATCGAAATGCGCCATCACGATGATTTGCTGCGGGACTTCACCAGCACGTGCGGCAATCACTGACGTGGCGTGAATGTTCCGCCAGTCCTTTTTGCCCGCGCTACTGGTGTAAAGATAACGGGTATCGAATCCGCGTAAATCGCTCTTATACCCTAATTTGGTGAACTGCTGATTCAGATATTCCGCGGCGATAAGTTCTGCCGGGCTGCCGGCCATGCGCCCCGGGAAATAGGTCGCGATATGGCGGATTTGCTGACTGGCGATGAAGCCCATTGCCGGAAGCGGGGCGGAAGCCGCCAGCGCATGACCCAAACCGGCACAGCTCAGGCTCAGCGCCAGCAGTGTCCGCGTCATGCGTGAAAAAGAAAACATAGCCAAAAATCCTTATTTACTGGTCAAGACGACCGGAAGGCAATCAAACAACAGGCCGCGTATGGCGGTCTTTCTGGGGCATACAGTATGCGATTCTCTGGGCGATTAGACAATTTCCCGTTATCCCAAACCGCTCTTTTTGTCGGGCTATATTCCATTTAGTAACTATTCATTCCTTTTCGTCATTTCAGATCAATTATTCCCTGCACGTATAGTTTGTTTATTAATTCTGATAATCATTTAAGGCTTTTGTGGACTATCTACCAATATTTGCCGACCTCAAACAACGCCCTGTGCTGGTTGTGGGTGGTGGCGAAGTCGCTGCTCGCAAAATCGATCTTCTCCTGCGGGCGGGTGCGCAAGTACGGATAGTCGCACAGGCACTTTCTCCCGAGCTGGAACAACGCAGACAGGCCGCTGAAGTCAGCTGGTCAGCACAGGCGTTTTTGCCGGAACAACTCGACGACGTGTTTCTGGTGATTGCCGCCACTGATGACGCTGCGCTGAATGCTGAAGTGTTTGAGCAGGCGAACCTGCGCCATGTGCTGGCTAACGTGGTTGACGACCAGCCGAAGTGCTCTTTCATTTTTCCTTCGATTGTCGACCGTTCGCCGATTGTCGTGGCGATTTCTTCCAGCGGTAAAGCGCCGGTGCTCGCCAGAATGCTGCGTGAAAAGCTGGAAACGTTGCTGCCGAACAGCCTCGGGCAAATGGCCGATATCGCCGGACGCTGGCGTGAAAACGTGAAAGCGCAGTTCAGTTCGATGCGCGCGCGTCGCCGTTTCTGGGAACATGCGTTCGCCGGACGTTTCGCCAGCCTCGCGTCTGCGGGAAAGCTCGCAGAAGCTGAACAGGCGCTGCAACAACAGTTAGAAAACGCGGAAGACATCTCGCATAACGGCAATGTCACGCTGGTCGGTGCCGGGCCGGGTGATGCAGGATTGCTCACCTTACGCGGGTTGCAGGTGATGCAGCAGGCCGATGTGGTGCTTTACGACTATCTGGTCAGCGAAGAAGTGCTGGATCTGGTGCGTCGTGATGCGGACAAGATTTGTGTCGGTAAACGTGCGGGCAGCCATTCTGTCGCGCAGGAAGAAACTAACCGTCTGCTGGTCGAACTGGCGCTGCAGGGGAAAAAAGTCGTCCGCCTTAAAGGCGGTGACCCGTTTATTTTCGGTCGCGGCGGCGAAGAATTACAGGCGGTGCAGGCCGCTGGCATTCCTTTCCAGGTGGTGCCGGGCGTGACCGCAGCGGCGGGTGCAACGGCTTACGCCGGGATCCCGCTGACGCACCGCGACCACGCGCAGAGCGTCATATTTGTCACAGGACATTGCCGCCCGGAAAACAACGGCGTGCAGTGGGAGACTCTGGCGAAAGGCCAGCAAACATTGGCGATTTACATGGGCACGCTCAAAGCGGCTGAAATCAGCCAGCAACTGATCGCTCATGGTCGCGCAGCGAATACGCCCGTTGCCGTTATCGGACGGGGAACGCGTTCTGACCAGCAGGTGCTGACCGGAACACTCGATAATCTTGAACATCTGGCTCAACAGGCGCCGGCGCCGGCGTTACTGGTGATTGGTGAAGTGGTTTCGCTTCATCAGCAACTGGCCTGGTTTGGGCATCATCCTGAGACTGACGGCACCCAACGCCCGTCGGTTGTGAATTTGGCTTAAAGGATCTGTTATGGACGAAAAACGACTGACTCATTTGCGGCAACTGGAGGCGGAGAGTATCCATATCATCCGTGAAGTGGCTGCTGAATTCGCCAACCCGGTGATGATGTATTCCATCGGGAAAGACTCCTCGGTGATGCTGCATCTGGCACGCAAAGCCTTTTTCCCGGGCACCTTGCCGTTCCCGCTGCTGCACGTGGATACCGGCTGGAAATTCCGTGAAATGTACGAATTCCGTGACCGCACGGCGAAGAACTACGGTTTCGAGCTGATTGTGCATAAGAACCCGGAAGGCGTGGCGATGGGCATTAACCCGTTCGTTCACGGCAGCGCCAAACACACCGATATCATGAAAACCGAAGGGCTGAAGCAGGCGCTGAGCAAACACGGTTTTGATGCGGCTTTCGGCGGTGCTCGTCGTGACGAAGAAAAATCCCGCGCCAAAGAGCGTATTTATTCCTTCCGCGACCGCTTCCACCGCTGGGATCCAAAAAACCAGCGCCCTGAGCTGTGGCACAACTACAACGGCCAGATCAACAAAGGCGAAAGCATCCGCGTGTTCCCGCTCTCCAACTGGACTGAGCTGGATATCTGGCAGTACATCTATCTGGAAAACATCGAGATCGTTCCGCTGTATCTGGCCGCGCCGCGTCCGGTGCTGGAGCGCGACGGTATGCTGCTGATGGTGGATGACGATCGTATTGATCTGCAACCGGGCGAAGTGATCGAGAAGAAAATGGTGCGTTTCCGCACATTAGGTTGCTGGCCGCTGACCGGTGCCGTTGAATCCGAAGCGCAATCGCTGCCGGAGATCATCGAAGAAATGCTGGTGTCGACCACCAGTGAACGTCAGGGACGCGCGATCGACCGTGATCAGGCCGGTTCGATGGAACTGAAAAAGCGTCAAGGGTACTTCTGAGGAGCCGCAGCTAATGAATAACGCAATTGCACAACAAATCGCGGAGCAGGGCGGCGTCGAAGCTTACCTGCACGCTCAGCAACACAAAAGCCTGCTGCGCTTTCTGACTTGTGGCAGCGTCGATGACGGTAAAAGTACCTTGATCGGACGTCTGCTGCATGACACCCGTCAGATCTACGAAGATCAGCTGTCTTCTTTGCACAACGACAGCAAGCGCCACGGCACGCAGGGCGAGAAACTGGATCTGGCTTTGCTGGTGGACGGGCTGCAGGCTGAACGCGAGCAGGGCATTACCATCGACGTGGCTTACCGTTATTTCTCCACCGAGAAACGTAAGTTTATTATCGCCGACACGCCGGGGCATGAACAGTACACCCGTAATATGGCGACCGGTGCATCGACCTGTGATCTGGCGATCTTACTGATCGACGCCCGTAAAGGCGTGCTGGATCAAACCCGCCGCCACAGCTTCATTGCGACATTGCTCGGGATCCGCCATCTGGTAGTGGCCGTCAACAAAATGGATCTGGTGGATTACAGCGAAACAGTTTACGAGCAGTTTAAACAGGATTATCTGGATTTCGCTCAGCAACTGCCGACCGATCTGGACATCAAATTTGTGCCGCTTTCTGCGCTGGAAGGCGATAACGTCGCCACGCCAGGCGAGAACATGAGCTGGTACACCGGCCCGACGCTGCTCGACGTGCTGGAAACGGTCAATATCATCAACATCCGTGAACAGCAGCCGATGCGTTTCCCGGTGCAATATGTGAACCGTCCGAACCTCGATTTTCGCGGTTATGCCGGTACGCTGGCGTCCGGCTCCGTGCGTGTCGGTCAGAAAATTAAAGTGCTGCCTTCAGGTGTGGAATCCACCGTGGCGCGCATTGTGACTTTCGATGGCGATTTGCAGGAAGCCTGGGCTGGCGAGGCGATTACGCTGGTGCTGGCCGATGAACGCGATATCAGCCGTGGCGACACGCTGGTGGATGCACAAGAAACCGTTAAGCCGGTGCAGAACGCCAAAGTTGACGTGGTGTGGATGGCGGAGCAGCCACTGAGTGTCGGCCAGAGTTACGACATCAAAGTCGGCGGCAAGAAAGCCCGTGCGCGGGTGGAAAACATCGAATATCAGGTGGAAATCAACTCGCTGACGCAGCGTGTGGTGGAAAACCTGCCGCTCAACGGCATCGGCCTGGTCGAACTGGCCTTTGACGAGCCGCTGGTGCTGGATAACTACCAGAGTAATGCGGTCACCGGTGGCATGATCTTTATTGATCGCCTGACTAACGTCACCGTCGGTGCCGGTCTGGTGCGCGAAGCGGTTGAACAGGTTTATCAGGAATCCGATAAATACAGCGCGTTTGAGCTGGAACTGAACAGTCTGGTGCGTCGTCACTTCCCGCACTGGGGCGCGCGCGACCTGCTGGGTGGCAAATAAGATGGCGTCACAAGACAGCACTTTGTTAAAAGATGAGAATGTTGTCTGGCATCCGCACGCGGTTACGCGTGCAGATCGCGAGAAACAGCATGGCCATCGCGGTGCCGTATTGTGGTTCACCGGGCTTTCGGGCTCGGGGAAATCCACCGTCGCTGGCGCGCTGGAGCAGGCGCTGCATGCGCAGGGCGTCAGCACGTATCTGCTCGATGGCGATAACGTCCGCCACGGGTTGTGCCGTGATCTGGGCTTCACTGACGATGACCGTCGTGAAAACATCCGTCGCGTGGGTGAAGTGGCAAAACTGATGGTGGATGCCGGACAGGTCGTGCTGACTGCGTTTATCTCGCCGCACCGCGCCGAGCGTGACATGGTGCGTGATTTGCTGGAAGACGGTCAGTTTATCGAAGTGTTTGTAGATACGCCGCTGGCTATCTGTGAGGCGCGGGATCCGAAAGGTTTGTACAAGAAAGCCCGGGCGGGTGAACTGAAAAACTTCACCGGTATTGACTCCGAATATCAGCCGCCACAGACCCCGGATGTGCATCTTGATGGTGAACAATTGGTAACACATTTGGTCCCTCAATTATTAGATGTGATGCGCCAGCGCGCTATTATCAATCCCTGAATGTTGCCGGCCAAACGCCACAGAGCGTGCCGGTTTACACTGAAATACAGGGATCACCTATGCAGGCTTTACTTAGCAGACTTGTCAGCCGGATCCGCGAAGATCGTACCGGGGAAATCAGCCCCCGGACACGCGTGCTGGTGCCGGTAACCGACAGCTCAGACAACGAAGATCCTTCCTACTCCATGCAGGGCGGATTCATCGGGTTTGTCTTCTACTGGCTGGCGTTTGCGATCCCTTTTCTGGTTTATGGTTCCAACACCCTGTTTTTCCTGCTCTACACCTGGCCGTTCTTTCTGGCGCTGATGCCGGTTTCCGTCCTGATAGGCATTGCGTTCAGCACGTTCTTTGGCGGTGGCTGGTTTAAAGCCTCTCTGGCCAGCGCGGTCTGCGTTATCGGCATGTTCTGGACAGTCTTCTCTTTCCTGTCTGGCTGGTGACTTTTCCTGGCGGTTTTCCCTGCAAATTCCCTTCACGATGTAACCCATTGTGTCATTCTAACCCGTAATTGCGTGCGTAAGTCTGATTCTCACCGGCATTTACCCTGCCACAGTGGAGTCAGAGGGAAAGTTGTGGGATGATTGTCCGGCTTTTTTAGGGGGCGGGGATGGGCAAACTAACACTGCTTTTACTGATTTTACTTGGCTGGCTACAGTATTCGCTGTGGCTGGGTAAGAATGGTATTCACGATTATGTTCGTGTAAACGATGACGTTCAGGTGCAGCAAGGTAATAACGGCAAACTGAAATCACGTAATGATCAACTTTTCGCAGAAATCGACGATTTAAACGGCGGTCAGGAAGCGATCGAAGAACGCGCACGCAACGAACTGGGCATGATTAAACCCGGCGAGACTTTCTATCGTCTGGTGCCTGACAACAAACGTGCGCCGGGCAGCACCGTTTCGCAAAACAACCTGAATCAATAGCCATGAGTCTTACCGCAGTTTCCCTTCCAGAGGTCATTGCCGTGTTACCGGCTGCCGGAATTGGCAGCCGTATGCAGGCAGAATGCCCCAAGCAATATCTTTCTGTTGGCGGTAAAACGCTGATAGAACATTCCATTCGCGCTTTGCTGCAAAGCGGCAGAGTCAGCCAGGTTATCGTGGCGTTAAGCCCGCACGACACGCAGTTCGCCGAACTTCCCATTGCCCGTGATCCGCGGATCCGCGTGGTGGCCGGCGGGGCTGAACGCGCTGAATCGGTTATGGCCGGACTGGACGTCGCCGGTGACCGTGGCTGGGTGCTGGTGCATGACGCCGCACGCCCGTGTTTGCATCCCGACGACCTCAGTAATTTGCTGGCGATTTCCGCCACCAGCAAAGTCGGCGGGATCCTCGCCGCCCCGGTGCGTGACACCATGAAACGCGGCGAACCCGGTGTCGCGGCAATTGCGCATACTGTCGATCGTCAGGATCTCTGGCACGCGCTGACGCCACAATTTTTCCCGCTCGAATTACTGAAAACCTGCCTGCGCCGTGCCCTTAATGAAGGTGCAGTGGTCACAGATGAAGCTTCTGCAATGGAATATTGCGGGTTTCATCCTATGCTGATCCCGGCACGGGCCGATAATATTAAAGTCACCCGGCCCGAAGATCTGGCGCTGGCAGAATTCTATTTAACCCGCTTATCCCAGGAGGAGAACGCATAATGCGTATCGGTCACGGTTTTGATGTACATAAGTTTGGCGGCGAAGGTCCGCTGGTGATCGGTGGTGTGCGTATCCCTTATCCGCAGGGTTTACTGGCGCATTCTGACGGCGATGTCGCGCTGCACGCGGCCACTGACGCACTGCTCGGTGCTGCTGCGCTGGGTGACATCGGCAAATTGTTCCCGGATACCGATCCGGCATTCAAAGGCGCTGACAGCCGTGAACTGCTGCGTGAAGCTTATCGCCGTATCCGTGCGAAGGGCTACAAGCTGGGCAATCTGGATATCACCATCATTGCACAGGCACCGAAAATGGCGCCGCACATCCCGCAGATGCGCGTGTTTCTGGCCGAAGATTTGCAGTGCCATATGGATGACGTCAACGTAAAAGCCACTACCACTGAACAGCTGGGCTTCACCGGTCGCGGCGAAGGTATCGCCTGCGAAGCCGTTGCCCTGCTGATTAAGGAATGATGTTGTGGAAGATTACCGCATGATAGATATGTCACGTCTCACCTGGTTACTGGGCGAACCTGTTGCCACCGGCCAGCTGAAAGCCAATCCGGAAGACTTTATCGTCGAAGAGGATCTGGGCTTTGAGCCGGACGGAGAAGGTGAACATCTGTTGGTGCGGATCCGCAAAAATGGCTGCAACACCCAATTTGTTGCCGAGCAGCTGGCGCGGTTTGCCAAAGTGCATCCGCGCGACGTCAGTTATGCCGGTCTGAAAGACCGTCATGCAGTCACCGAACAATGGTTTTGCCTGCATCTGCCGGGCAAGGCTGATCCAGATTTAAGCCAGTTTGACCTCGAAGGCTGCGAAGTGGTCCGCGCCTCACGTCATCGCAAAAAAATGCGTATCGGCACGCTGAAAGGTAATGCGTTTACGCTGGTGCTGCGCCAGATAAGCGATATCGCGGATGTTGAAGCACGTCTGGAAAAAATCACCCAACAGGGCGTACCGAACTATTTCGGCACCCAGCGCTTTGGTCGTGGCGGCAATAATCTGGTGCAGGCGAAACGCTGGGCAACCAACGAAGCCCGTCCGAAAGAACGCGCCAAGCGCAGCTTCTATCTTTCCGCCAGCCGCAGCGCGATGTTCAATATCGTCGCCAGCCAGCGACTGGCCGATGGCACCGTGCGTCAGCCGATGCTTGGCGATGCCCTGCAACTGAGCGGACGCGGCAGCTGGTTTGTGGCAAAAGCCGAAGAGTTTGAATCGCTGCAACCTCGTGTTGAAAGCGGTGAACTGCTGGTGACGGCACCTTTACCCGGTGACGGCCCGCTTGGCACGCTGGAAGACGCCGAAGCGTTCGAGCAAACCTGTCTCAGTGATCAGACAGATTTGCTGTCACTGCTCAAACGTGAACGGGTGGAACCTGCGCGTCGTGCCATTATGCTGCAACCTTTGCAGATGCAATGGCAGCGCTGGGATGACGTCACTCTGGAACTCAAATTCTGGTTACCGGCCGGCAGTTATGCCACCAGCGTGGTGCGTGAACTGATGAATCTGGATGAAACTGATGCGGATATTACTGAGTAACGACGACGGCGTACTGGCTCCGGGCATTCAGGCGCTGGCGTCAGCGCTGCGTGAGTTTGCCGACGTGAAGCTGGTGGCCCCTGACCGTAACCGCAGCGGCGCATCAAACGCGCTGACGCTGGACGGCCCGTTGCGTATTCAGTCTTACCCCAACGGCGATACTGCCGTGATTAATGGCACGCCGACCGACTGTGTGTATCTTGGCGTCAATACGCTGATGCGTCCGAAGCCGGATATCGTGGTCTCCGGCATTAACGCCGGACCGAATCTGGGCGACGACGTGATTTACTCCGGCACCGTTGCTGCCGCCATGGAAGGCCGTCATCTGGGCTTTCCTGCGCTGGCGGTCTCGCTGGACGGTCATCAGCATTACGACACGGCGGCGATCATCACTTGTCGTATTCTCAGGGCGCTGGCGCGTGAGCCTTTGCGTACTGGCAAAATTCTGAATATTAACGTCCCGGATCTGCCGCTTTCGCAGATTAAAGGGATCAAAGTGACGCGTTGCGGTAGCCGTCATCCGGCTGAGCAGGTATTTTGTCAGCAGGATCCGCGTGGTCAGGACTTGTACTGGATTGGTCCGCCGGGCGATAAATTTGATGTCGCACCTGACACTGATTTTGCCGCTGTCGCGCAAGGTTATGTTTCAGTGACGCCACTTCAGGTGGATTTAACTGCCTATGCGGCTCAGGATGTCGTGGTCTCATGGTTGGAAAAGGCCGGGGTGAGCGCGAATGGTGAATAAGCCGATGTACAACCTGCTGGAACAGCTGCGCCAGCAGGGCATTCATGATGAAAAACTGCTGCATGCCATTGAATCCGTGCCGCGAGAGCGGTTCGTCGATGAGGCATTTCAGCATAAAGCCTACGAAAACACTGCGTTGCCGATTGGCTCCGGCCAGACCATTTCTCAGCCCTATACGGTGGCGAGAATGACTGAGCTGCTGCGCCTTGAGCCGTCTTCACGTGTGCTGGAAATTGGCACCGGTTCGGGCTATCAGACCGCGATTTTGGCGCATCTGGTGGAGCATGTTTTCTCGGTCGAGCGCATCAAGGGATTGCAGTGGCAGGCGAAAAGACGCCTCAAGCAACTCGATTTGCATAACGTCTCCACCCGTCATGGTGACGGCTGGCAGGGCTGGCCTTCGCGCGGTCCGTTTGACGCCATTATTGTCACCGCCGCACCCCCTGAAATACCTCAAGATTTACTGCAACAACTCGATGATGGCGGCGTTTTAATTCTGCCCGTGGGCGAAGAAAATCAGACACTGCAACGGGTCACCCGTCGTGGTGATGAGTTTGTCGCCGAAAACATCGAAGCCGTTCGTTTTGTTCCGCTGGTGAAAGGCGAACTTGCCTGAAACCGGCGCTGTGCAGGTGCCTTCAGGACTAACCCCTTAAAATTTAAATACAACTGTTATATGGTGCTGTACTGGCGATGTTGATAGCATCCACTACAGTTTTTTATGGCACAGCGGCATTCGGGCAACGTCCTGAATGCGCATGTTGCCTGCCCGCACCGTGTCAGGTGACACGAAAAGCGCCAGCTGGCGCGGTGTGCGCGGTTAAAGAGATATTCTGAGATTGCCGTAACGGGGGAAATATGAGCACGGGAAGCCCAATAAAAACACTAAGCCGCATTGCAGTGTGTACTTTTATCAGTGCCTGGATGGCGGGATGTTCGAACAATTCAACGACATCTGCACCTATCAGCAGCGTTAATGGCGGCGGAAACAGTGGCAACAGTAGTCAGAATACTCTGAATTCCAATCCGCAAATGGCACCCGCCGTGGGGCCTGGCGGACACATTGTGTACAACCGCAGCTACAACTCCATCCCTAAAGGAAGTTACAGCGGCAGCACCTATCAGGTGAAGCGTGGCGACACCCTGTTCTACATTGCGTGGATCACCGGCAATGACTTCCGTGACCTGGCCGCGCGCAACAATATCCCTGCGCCATACAGCCTCGAAGTCGGGCAGACAGTCCAGATAAATAACGTCTCTTCTGCGGCCAGTACCAGCAGCGCGCCAGTGGTTACCGATGCCACAAATGGCGGTGTTCCGAAAGTACCAACCGGAGGAATGCTTGCAGGTTCTGTGGTTGCATCTCAACCAACTACCACGTATTCTGATTCTTCTGGTAAACAGAATGTAGGTAAGATGTTGCCTTCATCAGGTGCAGTTACTACCACCACAACACCTGTTGCTGTAGCCAGCACTCCCGTCGCCACGACAACAAATAATGGCGGTCCGGTTTCCTCCTGGAAATGGCCGACTGACGGGAAAATTATCGATAATTTCTCAGCTTCTGAAGGGGGAAATAAGGGGATCGATATTGCTGGTTCGCGTGGACAATCCGTCGTAGCAACCGCCTCGGGGCGTGTGGTTTACGCGGGTAATGCTCTTCGCGGTTACGGTAATCTGATCATCATTAAACACAATGATGATTACCTGAGCGCCTATGCACATAACGATACAATGCTGGTCCGGGAACAACAAGAAGTGCAGGCGGGACAAAAAATAGCGACTATGGGTAGCACCGGAACCAGTTCAGTAAGATTGCATTTTGAAATTCGTTACAAGGGGAAATCCGTAAACCCGCTGCGTTATCTTCCGCAGCGATAAATCGGGGCAGAGCATTGATTCTGCCCTCGGGACCACGGGTAGGAGCAGCTTATGAGTCAGAATACGCTGAAAGTTAACGAGTTACATGATGATGTAGATTTCGATGAGAACAGCGCTGAAGCCTTTGACGAGAAAGCATTAGTCGAAGAGACTGCCGACAACGATGCTGAAGAAGAATTGTTGTCGCAGGCTGTAAGCCAGAGAGTGCTGGACGCCACTCAACTGTACCTCGGTGAAATCGGTTATTCCCCTCTGCTTACCGCAGAAGAGGAAGTTTATTTCGCACGACGCGCGCTGCGGGGAGATGTTCCTTCCCGCCGCCGTATGATTGAAAGTAACCTGCGTTTGGTGGTTAAGATTGCCCGCCGCTACAGTAATCGCGGTCTGGCACTGCTGGATTTGATCGAGGAAGGCAACCTGGGTCTGATCCGTGCGGTTGAAAAATTCGACCCTGAGCGCGGTTTCCGTTTCTCTACCTATGCAACATGGTGGATCCGTCAGACAATCGAACGGGCGATCATGAATCAAACCCGTACTATTCGTCTGCCGATTCACATCGTTAAAGAACTGAACGTTTACCTGCGTACTGCACGTGAACTTGCACATAAACTGGACCATGAACCGAGCGCTGAAGAGATTGCTGAGCAACTCGACAAGCCGGTACATGACGTCAGCCGTATGTTGCGCCTGAATGAACGCATCACTTCTGTAGACACCCCGTTAGGTGGTGACTCAGAGAAAGCGTTGTTAGATATTCTGGCGGATGAAAAAGACAACGGCCCGGAAGACACCACACAAGACGACGATATGAAACAGAGTATCGTTAAGTGGTTATTCGAGTTGAATGCAAAACAGCGTGAAGTACTGGCGCGTCGTTTCGGCCTGTTGGGCTATGAAGCGGCAACGCTGGAAGATGTGGGCCGCGAAATTGGCCTGACACGTGAACGTGTTCGTCAGATTCAGGTAGAAGGTTTGCGTCGCCTGCGTGAAATCCTGCAGGGGCAAGGCCTGAGCATTGAAGCATTGTTCCGCGAATAAACAACGCGTCAGACAGTGACTGCATCATGCAGTATCTGCAAGAACGAAAAATAAAAACGGTGGGTTAATCCCCACCGTTTTTTTATGCACGCTGATCGGGCCAGCAGACGCTTACACCATATCTTTCAGACGATAGATCCACTCCAGCGCCTGACGTGGCGACAATGAATCCGCATCGAGAGCCTCCAGGGCTTCCACCGCCGGAGACACTTCTTCGGTCAGTAATGCCAGCTGCGGACCATCAACTTTGCTGGCAGCGGCGTTGTTCGACAACGTTTCCAGCTCTTTCAGTTTCTGGCGCGCACGCTTAATCACATCACGCGGAACACCGGCCAGTGCAGCCACAGCCAGACCGTAGCTTTTGCTGGCCGCGCCGTCCTGCACGCTGTGCATAAAGGCAATGGTGTCGCCGTGTTCGATAGCATCCAGATGCACGTTGACCGTGCCTTCCATTTTTTCCGGCAGGGTGGTCAGCTCGAAATAATGGGTGGCGAACAACGTCATGGCTTTAATACGACTGGCGAGGTTTTCCGCACACGCCCAGGCCAGTGACAGACCATCGTAGGTTGACGTCCCGCGTCCGATTTCATCCATCAGCACCAGACTGTTTTCGGTCGCGTTGTGCAGGATATTCGCCGTCTCTGTCATTTCCACCATAAAGGTCGAACGCCCGGAAGCCAGATCGTCCGCTGCACCGACGCGGGTGAAGATGCGATCCACCGGCCCGATGACGGCAGTCTCAGCGGGAACATAGCTGCCGATATGCGCCATCAAAACAATCAGTGCCGCCTGACGCATATAGGTACTTTTACCGCCCATGTTAGGACCGGTGATGATCAGCATCCGTCGCGCCGGAGACATGTTCAGCGGGTTGGAGATAAAGGGTTCGCTCAGCACCTGCTCAACCACCGGATGGCGACCGCCGGTAATATTAATACCCGGCTTTTCACTCATGGTCGGGCAAGCGTAATTGAGCGTGTAAGCACGTTCCGCCAGATTGCTCAGCACATCCAGCTCGGCCAGCGCGCTGGCGCTTTGCTGCAACGCAGACAGATGCGGCATCAGCAGGTCGAACAGCTCTTCATACAGCGCTTTTTCCAGAGACAGCGCCTTGCCTTTGGAGGTCAGTACTTTGTCTTCGTATTCTTTCAGCTCAGGAATGATGTAGCGCTCGGCATTTTTCAGCGTCTGGCGACGGACGTAATGAATCGGCACCAGATGGCTCTGACCCCGGCTGACCTGAATGTAATAACCGTGAACGCCGTTGAAACCGACTTTCAGCGTATCCAGCCCCAGCTTTTCACGTTCGCGGATCTCCAGACGATCGAGATAATCCGTCGCGCCGTCTGCCAGCGCACGCCATTCATCCAGCTCAGCGTTGTAACCCGGTGCGATTACGCCACCGTCACGCACCAGAACCGGCGGGCTTTCGATCACGGCGCGTTCGAGCAGTTCCACCAGTTCGGTAAAGTCACCGGTTTGCTCCACCAGCGTTTTCACATGAGCGGCTTCGGTTCCCTGCAAGATCTCGCGGATTTCCGGCAGTTGCTGCATGGCATGACGCATTCGGGCCAGATCACGCGGACGTGCGCTGCGCAGTGCCAGACGTGCCAGAATACGCTCGAGGTCGCCGACCTGACGCAGCACTGGCTGTAAATCGGCGGTGATATCCTGCAACGCACCAATCGCCTGCTGACGATGCGTCAGCAGTTTGATATCGCGGCTCGGCATGTGGATCCAGCGTTTGAGCATACGGCTGCCCATCGGCGTCACCGCCTGATCAAGCACCGCGGCCAGCGTGTTTTCGACGCCACCGGCCAGATTTTGCGTCAGCTCCAGATTACGGCGGGTGGCCGCATCCATAATAATGCCATCCTGCTGGCGTTCCATGGTGACACCACGGATATGCGGCAGGGCAGTGCGCTGGGTATCTTTCACGTATTGCAGCAGACAACCGGCAGCACGCAGCGCCTGAGCCGCCTGCTCAACGCCAAAGCCGCTTAAATCGCGGGTACCAAATTGCAGATTGAGCTGCTGCTTCGCGGTTTCCAGCTCAAATTCCCACATCGGACGGCGACGCAATCCGCGACGGGAAGAGATAAGCTGCATGGCTTCAAAGCTTTCCGGATACAGCAATTCCGCCGGATTGGTACGCTGCAATTCCGCCGCCATGGTTTCCAGATCGTCGGGCTGAGCCACACGGAAACGGCCGGAGCTGATATCCAGCGTCGCATACCCAAATCCACGGCCGTCCTGCCAGATAGCCGCCAGCAGGTTGTCATGGCGCTCGCTCAGCAACGCTTCATCGCTGACGGTGCCGGGCGTGACAATACGCACGACTTTACGCTCAACCGGCCCTTTACTCAGCGCCGGGTCGCCAATCTGTTCGGCGATCGCGACGGATTCACCGAGCTGCACCAGTTTCGCCAGATAACCTTCCACCGCATGATAAGGCACGCCCGCCATAGGGATCGGCTCACCGGCAGAAGCACCGCGTTTGGTCAGGGAGATGTCCATCAGCTGCGATGCGCGTTTCGCATCGTCATAAAACAGTTCGTAGAAGTCGCCCATGCGATAGAACAGCAGAACCTCCGGGTTCTCTGCTTTGAGACGCAGATACTGCTGCATCATCGGCGTGTGGGCATCCAGGTTTACATTATTTGTCATAGACTTAATCTTTTTAATCCATTTTTCGACGCGATGGGTTTAAGGATTTTTTCTGTTGCGTATCTTAGCCCAGCGGGCAAGAAGCTGTCACAACTAAAACTGGAAAGCATCGCGCAAAGCTGACATGTAACATGCCCCTCATTTGCAGAGCGTAGCGTTTTGTGAATTTGAGCATGTCGATATGGCGTATTAATACCTTTTTTATTTTTTATGAGAATAATAATAACAGGCATGATAATCATAAAATTGTGCCGTTATATTAATGCGATTGTTGTCAGGTGATATTAATAATAACAACTGCATAAAATGAATTAAGTGTTTCGATGAATGTTTTACTGCTCTGCTAGGGTGATGGCTGTTCCCGGATGACCTTATTAATACGGGATTTTTTTTCACTGTTTACCCATCTTTGCGGAGAAGTATTATGCAATTGCAATTCAAATTAAATATGACCAACGATGCGTGGTATCCCACTCTCGATTTGAATGAAATTAAATCAACGTCAGGCAGCGCGGTTGATATTAAAGAAAAGTTAGTGATCGTATTTTCAGCACCGGGAAAAATCACTGCCGGTGATATTAACGTCGAAACTAATCCGTGGAAACCACTCGGTATTAAGGTGGAATCAACAGACGTCGGCGGCGGAATTTTCGATGTCAAAGTGATCGTCGAACCGACTGACGGTCAGCCTGTCGGCGACGCTATTCAGAAAATCCATATGGGGCTGAACGTCTCTTCTGCCGATTCGCCTGCCTGGTCTGATTTCCGTGAAACCTTTGCGCTGGCCGCAGACGAAGAGCCGGGTGTGACCGGTGAGCTGTCAGTCAGTTGCCCGCCGCTGCCCGCCGGATTAAAAAATACCGCAGTCGAACTGCGTCTGGTACGCGGCGACAAGACTCTGCGTGTTTTGCCGGGGTTTGGTCACGTGTCTACTTTCTCCGTCAACGCCGGGAATTACACTGTCATTGCGACAGATTTAAGCACGGATGACGGCACGATCCGCGTTCCTGTTAATATTGGTCAGGCAGAAATCACCATTGATAAAGGCCGCACCACGTCGCTGGCCATCACCTTCGGCGCAGTGGACCGCAGTACGACCATTGATGTTGCCCTGAATTTCTCAGGTCTTGCCGGTTTACGCGATGAAGAACTGACGCTGATTTGCAGCGAGAATGGCACGGATAAACTGAGCCTGCCGGTACGTTCCGGCCAGCAATATCGTCTGGAACATTTACCTGTTTCTGGCCGGTTTGAAATCCGCCTCGCCGATTTACGTCTGAACAATGTTCATTATCTGTTTGATGATTACGACGGTCAGTTCGACGGTCAGTATCACAGCATTAATTACACCCAGGCACAGGTCAGCCAGCGTGGCGATTCACAGTCCAATGCGGCGAAGCTGACGGTCAGTGTGAAGGCAGATGCTGCGGTCAGTAAATCCCTGACCCTGCGACTGACGGACAATTCCGTTCCGCCACGTCAGTATCGCTTTGATGCGATTGCTGCGCAAAATGGCAACATTGAGCAGGCGGTTCTGGTTGCGCCGGGTGCTTATACCGTGGTTTCCGACACATTTATTCTCGATGGCGTCGTGCATTACGTGGATGTCAGCCCTCAGCCTTTACTGGTCAGCGCAAATGCACCGGCACAGCTGTATGTGGCGGTAGTGAAAGGGGCGAATCTGCGCGTGAAAGGTTTCCCTGAGTACCTCACCTTTGGTGCCTGCGCCAATATGGTACCGACTAACGTGGATGATTTTGCCGCGGCGCGCGTCTCTTCAATTTTCAAATATTCCGGTGATGACGGTATGGGCGATGCGGGCGATTATCTGTCGCCGTCTAAAGAACCGACGCTGCAAATTATTAAAATGGCGCGGGACGTCTCCGCCAAACTGAATGAACCCGTGCTGCCGCTGATGGTGTCTTATACCTGTAACTTATCACTGGGCGATGTCACGAATATTATTGCCGATCCGGTTCGCCATAAATTCAGTTTCGCCAACTTTATTCAGTCGCTGCAAATGTCGCAGTCCCAGAAGGATGCCGAACATCCGGTGCCAGCCGGATATATTGTCAATCCGGATTATCTCGGCGAATGCCAGAAATACGGTTTCCTGCCGACGTATGAAATTCCGGTGCGTCAGCCTCTGACCGAAGCACTGGCCCATCACAACGTCAATGTGCAGGTTCCTGCGGGCATTACTAATACCCTGAAAGGTTATATCCGTGCGGTGAACTGGCTGACGCGCGTGGTTGCGCCAGACGTTGTACTCGGCTGGCAGGTTAACCTGTGGGGCGTGGCGGGTTCGCAGTGGGTTTACAAAGATTTCGTCTATGACGATGTGTTTGATGCCGCTGACCTGCAACATAAAAAAATGACGGTTGATCCGTTCACTGCGGGCAGACTGACGGCGCAATATGCCTTACTGGTCGGCGTGTTTGATGACATCGAGTATATCCGTGCCGACGGTTCGCCTGATGTGGCGAAGGGCGCTGATTTTATGGCGGCAGACCGTTACGAAGCCGATGACTTCACTATCCGTTCGTATGCCAATGGTTATTGTTATTCTCCATACGAATGGGAACGCACTTTTGATTTCTGCGCTTCATTAAGCCGTCACCTGCGTCAACCGGTTCTGCCATGGCAGGTTCCGGCCAGCCATCTGCCGACGTCTGCTGATGATGTTAATGCCGATTTCAACACCCAGAACTGGGGCAGCGGCGGCAGCTACCTGATGGGGCATTCTGAAATCGGGACCTCGGTGGATGCGATCCATGAACGCCTGCTGGCGCTGAAATTCGATGCGGCTTATGCATCAATGATGGGTAACGACACCCGTGAACTGTTCTCACGTCATTCATGGGATCTGTCCACGCCGAAGTATCTGGATTTCCCGTCACGCGGTATTTTCCATGTCCACTTAGGTGGCGGTGCGACGACCGGTGTGATCAGCGGTGTGGGCGATGCCAGCAGCTGGATGCGCAACAAACTGAAAGCCTATCGTGATAATCCGGTGAAATTTGAGGAAAGCAGTGCGCTGAAATCAGGCAGCCAGTGGCGTTCCAAAACGCCGACGGTGAAGTAACCACGCAGTACTTTTAACGCGGGCGGGTCCGGTACAGCGGGCCCGCCACTTCCGGTACCGGTGACAGTTTTTTGCTGTTGAACCGGTTTTTTTTTACCACAAAGCCAGCGCCTGCGGGCCATCCGCTGTCACCGTTAATCCTTCGGAATATTGCACCGAGTGAAAATGTAACTAAGCCGTTAAGCTACATGAACAGAAATGTACACAGAATCCTCCCCGAAGCGTAAAATGACGCGGCTGCACGGGTTTTTTATCGGATTAAAGGTGTGCATTGGCAGCAGTAACTCTTCAGTGGTTCCCGTTTTCGGTTTCGGAATGAAGGGTTGAGATTTGATGAGTTTACAGGTACTTCCGCTGTTTTCTTTTTCCCCGGATCCGCCTCCTTCCTGACATGAAAAGCCCTGCTAAAATTCAATGAGTAATCTCTCTGATCCTTTGGGATTTTGCCGTGTTGATCATTTTCCAAACCCGTTGGCGAGGCTACCAAGTGCGTAAAGCAATTATTGTTGATGACCATCCTTTCATTCTGGCAACGGTCAGGATGCTGGTCATCAATGCCGGATTTGAGGTTGTCGCTGAGTGTGACAACGGTATTGAGGCCTTACAGCAATGCGAGTCACTGCAACCTGATTTGCTGGTGCTGGATTTAGGCATTCCCGGACTGGGCGGACTGGAGGTGATCCGCCATTTACGCGAGCGTAAAAATGCCTGCAAAATCGTCGTGCTGACCTCCCAAAACAGCGAGCAGTTCACCTTGCCCTGCATCCAGGCGGGAGCGTCCGGTTATGTGTCGAAGAACGATAACCTTTCGATGCTGACGGACGTCATCAATGCCGTGATGTCGGGGTATTCATTATTTCCGCAAGTCTCTGCCGCCACCGGCGAAACGACGGCAGCGGGGACTGAGAAACTGGCCCGTCTGTCGCACCGCGAAATGCTGGTGATGAGATACCTCATCAACGGCCTGAGCAACAAAGAAATTGCTGAAACATTGTCACTGAGCGAGAAGACCATCAGCACCTATAAAACCCGGTTATACACCAAGTTAAATGTCAGCAATTTACTCGAACTGGCTGACATCGCCAGCCATTATGAGAATACGTAAATGCGCCTTTTGGGCTGGTTAATCTTAAGCGTATTGCTCTGCACACAGGCAATGGCTGCCGCAGTTTATACCGCCACGCTCCACGGGCAATATAAAGGCCCTGCCCCGGTTGTTTCACTCAGCAGCGCACAGCAGAAGTGGTTGCAGCAGAAAGGGCAGCTCACGATGGGGATTACCGAACCGGGCTACCCGCCTTTCGATATCATCAATTTTGAAAATGATTATATTGGTATCACCGCCGACTATGCTTCACTGATCTCCACCGCGCTGCACATCCCGGTGACGGTGAAAGTTTTTGGCTCACGTCAGGAGGCGATGGCGGCGCTGGCGCGCAATGAACTCGACTTTCTCGGCACCTCGAATGGCTTCGATCAGATAGACAAAAACCTCGTGTTATCTGAGGCTTATGCTGAAGACAATCCGGTCTTCGCCAGACGTTCTGACATTTCTGTCCGGCACAGTGAAAATCTGAACGGCGTCTCAGTGGCGATGGTGTACAACTATTTGCCTTCTCAGTGGATACTTGAAGCCTATCCCGATATTAAGCTGAAAATGTATCCCTCCAACTTCAGTGCGATGGGGTCAGTCTCCTTCGGGCAAAACGATCTCTTTCTTGGCGATAACATCAGTGCTGAATTTCTTTCGGGGCGACGTGTGTTCAATAACATCACCATTGAACGCAGGGCCACCCTGCCAAAGACCCAGTTCGCTTTTGCGCTAAACCACGAGAATAAAACTCTTTTATCGCTATTGAATGCGGTCATTCAGGCCGTCACTGCCGAACAGCGGCAGAAGATCTTTAATCACTGGGGGGTTAAGCCGCAGATGATTGATAAAGACAATACGGTTCTTTTCGATGATAAAGAGCTGGCGTGGCGCGATAAACATCGGGTTTTACGGGTCGCCCTTGAAGATACCAATGAGCCTTACTCATTTTTTGCCGCAGGCGGCGAACCCTATGGAATCAATGCGGATGTACTGAAAGAAGTGGCGAAAATCAGCGGGTTCCGGCTGGTCTGGCATAAGGTCGGGAACGGTGCTCAGGCAAGAGAATTACTGGAGCACGGTGATGTCGATCTTGCGGTGACGGTCACCGATAACCTGCAACCGCCGCCGCCGGGCATCCGTTATTCCCCCACTTTTTATCGTGACAGCTACGTTGTTTCCAGCCGCTTAGACAGCAATATCAATATTGACGACATCGGGGATAAACCTTTACGGGTCGCGGTAGTAGACAAAGATCCCATCCTGAACGTGATTAAAAATGAGTATCCGCAAATGATGCCGGTGATCAGTGAAGACGCCATAGCCGCTTTTCGTATGCTCAGGGCGAAAAAGGTCGACATCGTGGTGGTTTCACTGGCGGAGTCGGTGTTCATGATTGATAACTTCTACAAAAACCGGTTCAAAATCGACTCCGTGTTTACCAATCAGTCACTGCGCCTGAGCATTGCCATGGCTGATAACCGGCCAGAATTGCTGGCAATTATCACTAAGGCACTGTCCTCTATCCCGCCGGCAAGAATGAGCGAACTGGGTAATCACTGGCGCGGGCAGACGGTCATCGAGCGAAACTTCTGGAACAAAGAACGCCAGCAACTTCTGTACGGACTCCTGCTCCTGGTTGTTTTCCTCATCATCCTGCTGGGTTGGGTTTACTGGCTGCGTAATCTGATAAAGCAGCGGGATAAGGCCGAATCAAAGCTTAACGATCAGCTGAGGTTCATGCGGGACCTGATTGATGGAACGCCATTGCCTATCTATGTGCGTGACTGCAACGGTAAATTGCTCTTGTGCAATACCAGTTACTATCAGCAACTGAATATTCCAGAGAATACCGTGCTGGGTAAAACGGTCTTTGATATGCAGAATTTGCAGGATATGAACGGAGGATGGGCCGAGGAACTCGAAGAAACGTATCTGCAGGTGATTGAAACGGGAGAAAGCATTATCAGTGACCGGATCCTGCGGCTCGCCCAAAATGACTATCGTATTATTCACCACTGGATCATGCCCTACCGGACCGGAAAGGGTGAGATTATTGGCGTCATCGGCGGCTGGTATGACATCAGCGAACGTCAGAAACGTATGGAGCGTTTGCAGACTGATAAAGATCAGGCCGTGCAGGCCAGCGAAGCAAAATCAACCTTCCTGACCACCATGAGCCACGAAATCCGCACGCCGATGAACGTCATTATCGGGATGCTGGAACTGGCGGTGAAAAAAGCCGATGCAGGCATTGTTGATAAATACTCTCTGAATATTGCGTCGGGTGAAGCGCAGGGTTTACTGGCGCTGATCGGGGATGTTCTCGATATTGAACGTGCCGAAAGCGGCTACCTTTCGCTGAACCTGCAACCGGAAAATATCGGTCAGCTCATCTCCTCCCTGTGCCGGTTATTCGAAGCGCTGGCGCGACGTAAGGGACTGGAATTCAGTACAGACATCGCGGGAACGCTGGATTATGGCGTACTGATAGATCCTCTGAGATTTAAACAGATCATCTCCAACCTGCTCAGCAATGCGCTGAAATTCACCGAACAGGGCAAAATCACCGTCCGTGCGGCAGCCCATGTGGAAAGCGCAGAGCGCCTGCAACTGACGATAACGATTACCGACACCGGTATCGGCGTTTCAAAAGAAGACTGCACGAAACTGTTCTCCCGCTTCTCACGTGCATCCAATAATAAACTGTCGTCTCAGCAAAGCTCGGGGCTGGGTTTGCTGATTTGCAAAACGTTGAGCGAAATGATGGGCGGTACGCTGACGCTGGAAAGCCAGCCAGGGCAGGGCACTTCTGCGGTTGTGATATTGCCATTACAGCGCAGTTCGCTGCCACAATCAGAAAGCCTGCCAGCGACCGCCACAGAAATTCAGGCATTGCGGCGGGTGCTGATTGTCGATGATTACGCGGCCAACCGGGAAGTGCTGACGTTCCAGCTGAACTCACTAGGGCATCACGTGACGGCAGCCGCTGACGGCAGCGAAGGGCTGGCGGCGTGGCGGCGCGCAGATTTCGACTTCGTGATCACCGATTGCAGTATGCCGGTGATGGATGGCTATGAACTGACCCGCCAGATCCGCCGGGAAGAAAGCACACAGAATAGATTGCCGGTAAAAATAATCGGGTTAACGGCAAACGCCGTCAATGACGAACGGCAGAAATGCCTCGATGCCGGTATGGATAAGTGTCTGTTTAAACCCGTGACACTGGCGATGCTGGCCGCGCTTTTTGAGACTCAAATTGAACCGGAAGACGTACCGTCTGATGATGAAAATGAGGTGGATTTAAGCGGGCTGGTCGCGCTGACAAATAACGATCCCGGTAAACTTCATCCTCTTTTACAGACGTTTATTTCCGGTATTCATCAGGACACACAGCAACTTCAGACCGCGTCGGCCTCCGGCGATAGTCAGGCGCTGGCGGCCATTGCTCACCGCATCCGCGGTGGTGCTGAGATGATCAACGCGCAGGCCGTCATTGATGCCTGCGATACGTTGGAAATTGTGAGTGAGAATGAGGAAAACGGCGACGATGCCGTCAGTGAGTTGCTCGCCGCCCTTGAAACCTTGTCTGCCAGACTGAAAAGGCACATGAGTTAAAACGGCGGCTGCGGATTTATGCCGTCAGCAACCGGCGCAGTGAACTTCTGTGTTTTTCATCCAGCCCGTCAGCCATTTCCCACTGCGTGTTTTCTGCTGCGCGGGTCAGCAGGGCGACCAGCCAGTCGAAAATGTAGCGGGCATTACCCTGTATCACGTCATCGCCGAGGCTATCCGGACGCATTCCGGCACTGGCCTGCGGGGCAGGCGCAAAAATCGGTGCGCCCTTGTTAATGCGGCTCTGCGGACGCTGCCCGGCATCCGCCAGGTCGTAACCCAGCCAGCTGACAAAATCATTGACGACATTCCCCGCCTGAGTGACAGCCAGTGCGGCATCGCCATGTTGCTGTGCCAGCGTCGTTTCCAGTGTATCAGCCAGTCCGAGGCGATAAGCCGTGGTGATCAGCGTGTCGCATAGCATCTGAAGCTGAGCGGCGTCCAGCCCGGCGGCACCGGCAGTGGCCTGATTATGGCCAAGCTGAGTCACATGATTCACCCACAGGGCGAAAACGTCTGCCGCAAAGCTGTCCTGCTGATGCACTGTATCGGGAGCGGTATCAGCGTCGTCAAACAAATCGACACTCATCATCAGCGCAGAAGGCTGCCCGGTATTTTTCTGCTGCTGTTGCTGCCAGCACTGATAAAGCGCGTCGCGTGGCAACATCAGCCGGTCAATCAGATCACCTTGTTTTGCCGCCTGAGATTGCAGGGCGCGGATCATCATTTCAGTACGCTGACCCGGTTGTTCATTTTCTGGTGAGATAAAGCGGCGGAACTGCGCGGCAATCCGCTGATGCAGATCCCCCTGCAAGGCGCGAAGCCGGTCCTCTCTTGATACGCCGTTGACTGCCGCCGACAGCCATTCGATCAGACAAGCGATATCGCGCTGATCGAGTGCCTGTAATGTGCCCCAGCGTTTTCCCGATTGCGTGATGTAACGCTGCACGGCGGCGTCGGTGTGATTGCCACGGGTAAAGCGCAGGTCAAAAGGCGTGATCGCCCAGACCAGACGCGGAAGCGTGCTCTGTGTCTGTGGCTGAGTCTCCTCCACCCAACTTTCCAGCATACGTGCCACCGGGCGCAGACTCTGGCTTTCGGCGACGGCGTTGCAGATAAGCACCGTATCGGGTTGCAGGCATTCCTGATAGCGGGGGAGCTGCCCGGCGGGGATGTCCAGAATATCGACGCCGGTCAGTGAAGAGGGCTGGCTCAGCGTGAAAGTGATTTCGGCACACAGGCTGACCAAATCCTGCTGCGGAATGCTCAGCCGTGTCAGCGTGTTTTCATCACGCAGCGGACAGACAATCACGTCGTTATTCAGCTCTGCGGTATTTTCCGCTGCGGGAACCAGGAAACCGGGGTTTGGCAACAGCATGTTATCGACGACCAGACTGAGCGGGGCCAGAACCTGTGTCACTCCGCCCAGATTCTGCAACCTGCGCGCCTGCTGCTGCCACTGCGAACTCAGTGCCGGGTGTTCTCCCCACAGGGTGGAAAGCAATATTGCCCGGTCGGCCAGATCCAGCCAGGGAACCAGTTCAGCCATCTGCCAGACCAGCGCATCATCCAGATGATACGTGCTTCGAACCGACTGATGATAACAGCGGACGACCGATGAAAATTGTCCGCAGGTCATGCCCGGAATTTCACGCGGCTGGCGGCGCAGTTTCAGCTCATTCAGTCTGGCAGTGATGGCGCTGCGGGACAGAATGCGCGGCTGGCGGGAAGCCTGATACTGACGTATCAGCCGCTTTGCCAGTTCGCTTTCGCAAAACAGCGTCAGCAGCAGCGGAAAGTTTTCCACTCCGGATGTCACGCCATCGGTGAAACGAACGGCCATCGAAGGCGGGAGATTATCGGGATTAATATGGCGCAGATAATCGAGCGTGTTTTCACCCAGCTGCACATAAACCTCGTCACTCCCTCCGGCGGCAATCATTTTTAGCATGTGGTGTTTACCGGCAACGGAGCTGCCGTAAAACCCCAGCGTCAGCGGTGCATCGTTCAGAGAAACGATTTGTTGCTGGCGCTGCTGCAATTGCATTAACCGCGCCAGCAGGCCGTCCGCTTCCCGATCCAGACGCGGGGAATGCGCGCGGGTGTCGTTTACCCATTCAGTGAGTTGATTAAGCATGGCGTCTGACTGGCTCATTTTAGGTATACGTTCCCGCTGTCGATCCAATAGTGATTGTCGCCGTTATAACTGCTGGCGAGCGTGTTCAGTTTCAGGCTTACCGCCCCTTCCGGCAGCGGACTGCCGTCCTGCATTGTGGCGTGCGCCAGAGAGAAGCCACCGTTTTGCTGATCGTATTGCAGCTGCACCTGCAAAATGCCGTCTCCCGCAATACGTTTTGCCAGCGCCGGCGTGTTGATTTTCAGCTGATACAGCGGTGTCGCCGGCCAGCGTGTATCAGCCAGCTGGCGGAACCCCAGACAAATATCGCCACGCACCGGGAAAGTCAGGTTGTCATCCAGCCGGGCTGTCGGGCAGTCAAGATCCACCTGCGCATACCAGACGTTTTCTGCATTCAGGGTCTGATTACCCTCTAACACGCCCAGATAGCGGATGGTGGAATAAGCCTGTATATCGGCGGTTTTAAAGTTGAAACCCGGCAGGCGTAAATCCATCGCCAGACTGCAAAGCATCGCACCCAGCGCCGCGGTGGATTTGGGATTCACCACCCGTCCCTGCTGGCCGAAAGGGAAACGTTCGTGGATCTGATAACTGTCCAGCCAGACAATACGGTTGACCGGCACCGGCTGCTGATAACGCAGTAACGCCTGAACACCCGGAAAACAGGAAGGGCGACCGGTAACCAGCAGGACATCACAGCAGTAATGGTTAATCACTTCGCACAACGACTGAAGCGGCGCCGTCAGGCTGAAGCGCCCGGTGAGCAGGGCTTCTTTGAGCGATGCCAGTTCCACCAGCAGCGGGATGTCCAGCACATCGAAAGGCTGCGCATCTGCGGGCAGCAGCGGCTGGATGGTCTGATGGATATAGTTGATGACGTTCTGCGTCGGCTGCCGGGGGATCAGCTCACCGAACCGGCCTTCAAACAGCGCGCCGTTATCATGCGGATCGCTGTTTTCCCAGCTGGCGAGAATGGCGTGACCGAGAGGAATAAACAGCTGCAATGTCACCTGCTGGCGCAGCGTGGCGCGACTTCCGTCGAGGGCGGCATCGCCGAACAGCTTATTCATGACGCGCGCGGCATCAGTCACTCCGGCTTTTTGCAGGGTATTTTCCAGTGCCGGAAGAATACAGTGGCGGATCACGTCCAGCAGAATGTCGTCCCCGGCAATTTTGAACCCTTCACGGAACAGCAGATTTGGCGTGATTTTGACATTGCTTCCCGCGCCGTCGTCGAGCTGATACTGGGTGATCGCCATATCCGTGGTGCCGCCGCCGATATCCACAGACGCCACGCGCAGGGTGCGTCCCTGCGGTTCATCACTGGCAAGCTGCCGGTCAGGGCGCGCAAGGCTTTGGAAAAACACCTCCGCCTGACCAGCATAATTATTGATGACTTCGTTATACAACCAGACCAGCTGGCCGCAGGTGGCTTCGTCCCATTCCATTTGTACTTTTGGTAAAGGAACCACGGTGGCGCGGCTGCCGGAACCGGGCAGCAAATCGTCATCTTTGGGCTGCCAGCCGAGGGATTTCCAGACCAGTTTTACCGCTTCCTGCACCCGCTGGCGGAAAATCTCCCGCTCCTGTTTGGGCATGGCGGAAGGCAGCGTCAGGACGATATCGCGCAGCTGGCGCGGGGCGTGAGTCAGCCCCATGCTCTGACGGTGGCCGACGCTGTTGATTTGCGCCAGTGCCTGAGCCAGCAGCTCACACAGCATGATCGTCATCAGCGAACTGCGGCTGTAGTTGGGCGAAAACACCGGCAGACGTTCATCCGGTGGCAGGCTGTACAAGGGCTGCCCGTCATCATTCATCAGATTCATCAGCGGTAACGCGATGGCACGAGGCTCACGCGGCGTTTTACCCGTCAGCTGACTGAAGCGCCACGCCTGATCCGAGGGGGCATCATCCCACAGATAACGGCGCGGGCTGGAAATCCCGCTGGCACCTTCGGTTCCCAGACGGCGCGTTGCCAGCAGGCGCGCTTCATCGCCCACGCGGGCAAAAGACGGCCAGACGAACGCCTCATCGCGGCCACTTTCCATTGAAAAATGGTGTTTGCCAAATTTAGCTTCGTTGAATTCCAGACGGCTGGTAAACAGCGGTTCGCTGATGAGCTGCGGCTCCGTCAGTGAGCGGATTTGCAGCTCGGCGCTTTGCTGTAATCCGGCATTTTTCGGGCCATGATCTTCAAGGATCACGCCGCAGGTATGCGTGTTACCCACATCAAGGATCAAGTCCACCGGAACCGGCGCATTGCTCAGGGTTTCCGTGACGATCTGAACTTCCGGGATCTCAAGCTGAGTACCGAGCATTTCAAGAATATTGAGGAAGTGTGCCTGATACTCGAAGGCTTTCATGGCGTTACTGATATCGCCCGCGCTGCGCTTTTCCTGATTGGTGGCATAGTGAACAAACACTTCACGCAACCAGCCATCGACCCAGGTTTCATCCAGAAACTCACTGATTTCATGATTGTGCCACGCCAGTGCAAAGCGGCTGCCGTCGCGTACATCACGGGTGGTGAGAGCCAGCTTTGCGGTGGCGCTGTCATCGGCGTGAACTTTGGTGTCGAACGCAATACACAAACGCAGGGTGTTACCGGCTTCATCCGGCGCGGGCAGGCGTTTAATCTGCACGCGCGCCCAGTTCGCAGGGCTGTTAGTGAATACGCGCGGCGGACTAAAACGCATAAAAGGCAGCGGCAGCCAGACGTTGTCCATCACCTCCAAAGAATGTTCCAGAGAAACCGTCATCTCCGGGCGGACAAGTTCCGGCTCGCCGCCGTTTTCAGCGGGCAGGGTGAATCGCTCAGACAGCGTATCGTAGCTGAGACGCAGCAGCGGGCCATTGACGCTGTGGCGCACAAAGCGACCCGCGTGCGGGCTTGCGCCCACCGGATTCAGACCGAAATCCAGAAACTGCACGCTGCTGTTCTGGATGAGCGTAACGGCCGGTTTGAAGTCGATAAGAGTTGCCAGCATGAATTATTTACCCACTCTCAAAAGCGTCATCGGAACGACGGTGTTGTCTTCATAGCGGCCGGTACATTGGGCCGCGCCGCTGAGCGGTTGTCTGCAGGTGATTTCCGGCACCTGATAACGGGTGTCATCGCTGCATTTCGCTTTGGTGCGGCTCTTAATCAGCAAATTGCCTGACTGCATCAGCCCGAGATAAACGTCGGCTTTACAGACGATATTGTTGTTGCGGGTAATGCTGATGGTGCCTTCACTATTTTTGATCTGATAACGCAGACCCGGCGGGGTGCTGGTCAGCGGATTATTGACGTTGATGCTCGCCTTCCAGCGACCATTCATAAAGGCTGTGGATCCCGCTTTAACCTCATCAGCGGGCAGCACCAGTGCATTTTTATCGATGACCGGTTCCTCTACTTTTTCCACGACAGGCTCTTTCACTGACTCTTCTTTCACCGCTGGCGCAGGCGGCGCAACCACGACGGCAGGCTGAACCGGAAGGTGAGCAGACAGCAGGATTTTTGGCGTTTCGGCCATCGGTTCTGGCGCTGTTTCGGCGATAGTTGCAGGCACGTTGTTTTCCGTGGATCCGGCGCGGTAAGGCGTCACCACCAGCGACGGCATCATGGCGGCGATGTACGGCCAGGCGACTGGCAGGCCGATAAACAGGATGCCCACAAAGGCAATTTTCAGCATCAGTCTGCGCCACAGCGGTCTGGTTTTTTGGGGCAGTGCGGCGGGCTCAGCCTGCACGGTGGCAGCAGGCTCTGACGGCGGTGCAGAAGGCGATGAGAGCGTGACGACGACCGGCTGCGGATCAGCAAATTTTTCTTCTTCAGGCTCAGGCTCAGGCAGCGGATCGGAAGCCTCAATAACCAGCGGCTTATTGATCACAGAGGTACTGATTTCAGGCTTTTCAGCGTCCTGTTTTTCAGCCACCGGCGCAACAACCGGTTCGTGTTCCGTGGCGATTTCTGCCACCACAGGTGGCGCGATTTCACGCAGGCAATCGAGGGGATCATCCTGTTGCGGGTGGTTGAGACGGGTAAATCCCCAGAAAGTGATCACCGGTTTATCATTGACCAGATAGACATGCTGACTGGCGGGAAACTGCACCACCCGGGCCAGCAGTGAGCCAAATAACCGGACGGCGGTTTTTTCAGCCAGCAGGCAGCTTTTGCTCAGCGCACTGGCGCTGGTCAGGCAATTTTCCAGATACCGCAGGGCCTGTTCGCGTTGCTTATCGCTGGCGTAAGCCCACTGAGTGACGGTGCCTTCGTGCGGCGCGTACCAGTCCACTTTGTCTTCGGCTTCATTGTGCTGGGGGATCGCCAGGCAATCGAGGAGGATCTGTTGTTTACGCAGACGTAATGTTTCGCGAATTTGTATCGCGCTTTCAAATATTGTCTGGCCGTTTTCACCGAGCGCATTGTAATCGTCCAGATATCCACTGCGCAGTATTAGATTTGCCACTTCACACCCTGTTTAAAATTCCGCATATTTTTACGCTGGCTATTTTAACGGCTTTCGGGATGAAATAATGATAAACAGATTGGCCGAAGAACGAACAGAAGTGACGCTTATTAAGGAGATGGAAAATACAAAAAAAAGCTTCCCGCGACAGGAAGCTAAAATAGACAACAGAGTGGTTTTTTTAGATTTTTTATTTAGGGGACATAAGTTGTTAGTTTGTTAATGCTATTAATAATCCCGTTACACGCTGATATTATAAACCTTTCCTGATACAGGCGTCGCAGACTGACCTTCCTGACCATAAAGTGAGGTTGGCGTGCCAGCGTCATTCACCAGTTTTTTAATGCTTTCAGTTTTCTGAATATGCATTTCAAGCAAGTCATAAATCTTTTTATTGAGCTCGTTAGAGGTAGTGACTTTCCTGGTGATACTTTTCCACAGCAATGCAAATCTTGCGTTCTGATGATAAGGCGCAGAAAGATGTAACGGCTTTTCAATTTGCTTACGCAGGTCATCATAATGACTGATCGTCGCCAGCAACTGACTTTTGCTGTCAGATACAATTTGCAGGGAAACAGGATTAATCTGCGTCCGCCTTAATTGGTTTGCTTCTTCGACAAGAATAGCCTCCAGTTCACCCAGAGAATCTTGAATTTTTAGCAGAACCGAACGTAAGTTTTCCATTTTCATTAATGACTTATCAGAACTTATGAGAGTTGAAAGATGTCTTCGACCAGCGCATTGGCAATCTGGTCAGTATCAAGTTGTAATTCACCGGCATCCATGGCTGCGCGAATTTTTGCAAGACGGTCGTAGTCAACATCCTGTGAGCTGTCTGTCTGAATAGCCTGCGTCACTTTACTCAGCTTAATTTGCGTACCTGAGGTTTCGCTGGCTGCAACCGGTGCCGCGCTGATATCCGCGGCTTTCGGACGCATTTTTAAATCCTGCTGTTGCACATTCACAGCGGGTACTGAAAGAGGTTGAATTGTCCGGTCGATGCTCATGGTGTTCCTCTACATTCGTTGTTCTGGTGACCTCACGGTATATCTAAAATATCGGTGGCTGCCAAAATAACTAAAGCTATTCTTTTAAATTAATATGCACTTTTCCGTCCGGGGTCACCGTACCGGTCACAATTTGCCCTGAACGTGTGCTCAGTCTCACCGGCTGGCCTGCTGCGGCACTGTCCAGCGCCTTGGCTTTTATGCGGATCTGAAACCCTTCACCGGTGGCTAACACGTCCACTTCCTGGCCGGAAACCACAGACCAGCCTTTGCGGAGCTGATTTTCCACCACCGGCTGGCCTTTATTGATAGTGCGCGTGGCGGTCTGGCCGACAATGCTCTCCCGGTCGAAAATCAGCCCGGCGGGGAGTCTGTCCAGCGATCCGCTGCGCGGCTCAATATCATTCGCATCAATCACGCTGCCGGGTTTAATCCCGTGACGAGCCGTCCACCAGGTTCCCTGCGCCTGCACTGAAATCTGAATAAATTTACGTTTGTTTCCGCACTGCGCAATGATGCTTTTATTCCCGGTCAGACGCCGGTTGTTGCCTGCTACGGATAATTCCGGCGTAGCGCAAAGGGATGACAGTTGTTCAGCGGGCGTCAGAATCTTTATGGTGCGGGTAATGGCGCTGTCCGACGGTCTTTCATTATGGCTATTCACGAGCGCAGTAATGTGTGTTTTAAGCGTCTCAACAGACGGCGTAGCGGCAATGGCATCAAAAGCGGGTAAATAAAATATAAGGCTTAATAATGAAATTGCCGCAGTATAAAGAGGGCGGGGAAAAAACATGATGTGTACTGACC
Organism: Rahnella sp. PAMC25617; assembly: GCF_050606005.1. Lineage (NCBI taxonomy): Bacteria > Pseudomonadati > Pseudomonadota > Gammaproteobacteria > Enterobacterales > Yersiniaceae > Rahnella > Rahnella sp. PAMC25617. The sequence continues at coordinate 99,365 of NZ_JBOCUM010000009.1, read as the reverse complement.
TTATATTATATAACGCAGGGCGGATCCCTTTTCCAACAACTTTTGACGGCTCAAAGTATAAGCCAGAAATTGCGTTTATTAACGTGTTAAATGCGCGAATTTGTGATGCCAATTTAATGGATTGCTTTGTGAAAATAAGCACGAAAAATCCATCCCGCTAAATGCGCTTATTTTTGTCATATCATCACAGTATAAAATTGAATCATTCGCCAATAGAATGTATGAGTTAATTTTCATAAGGCAGAGGGTTGTTTCTTCATGCTTGATAAACTCGATAATGCGCTACGTTTCCAGCAGGAAGCGCTGGGCTTACTGACTCAACGTCAGAATATATTGGCTTCAAACATTGCTAATGCCGATACGCCGGGATATTTAGCCCGGGATATTGATTTCTCTGAACAGTTAAAAAGTGCGGTGGAAAGAAATACGCCAGTACAGGGTCCTCTGACCTTGTCATTAACGTCAGGATCGCATATTCCCGCTGTGGCACCGGCAATAGATAACGGACAGCTGCTTTATCGTATTCCCGATCAGCCAAGTGCTGATGGAAATACTGTTGATATGGATCGTGAGCGTATCAGTTTTGCTGATAACAACATGAAATATCAGACCAGCCTGACCGTTTTGGGTGGGCAAATTAAAGGCATGATGAGTGTCATTGGCCAGGGTTAATTATTGTCATGTCTACGATGAGTATTTTTGATATTTCAGGTTCCGCCATGGCGGCCCAGTCTAAACGTCTGAACGTCAGCGCCAGCAATATGGCCAACGCCGACAGCGTTGTCGGGCCGGATGGTCAGCCTTACCGCGCCCGTCAGGTGGTATTTCAGGTGAACAGTGCGCCGGGTCAGGAAATTGGCGGCGTTCGCGTCAGCGATGTGGTGGAAAGTAATGAGCCGGATCGTCTGGTGTATGAGCCGTCAAATCCGCTGGCAGATGCTAAGGGTTATGTCCGTATGCCCAATGTGAATGTGGTGAACGAAATGGTGAACACGATTTCAGCCTCCCGCAGTTATCAGGCCAACGTTGAAGTGATGAACACGGCCAAATCGATGATGTTGAAAACATTAACGCTGGGTCAATAAGGGACAACGCCATGGCTGTTTCACCGGTAATGAATAATGGTTCATCTTCCCCGACGTCGACAGGCACGGGCAGCAGCGCGGCTGACCTGTCGCAGAGTTTCATGGAACTTCTGGTCGCGCAGATGCAGAACCAGGATCCCACTAATCCGATGGATAACAACCAGCTGACCTCTCAGCTGGCGCAATTTAACACCGCCGCGGGCGTCGAGAAGCTTAACAGCACCCTGGGTGACGTGGGTCTGATCGTCAACAGCATGCAGCAGATGAACGCCGCGCAATGGGTCGGACGCACCGTGTATATCGAAGGCGATTCCACCGTTTCCAACAAAGAAGGCGGGAATAAAGATTTCGGCTTCAGCCTCGATTCGGATGCCGACAAGGTGACCGTCACCCTGACGGATGAGCAGGGCAACGCCTATACCGCGGATGTGAAAGGGGCAAAAGCCGGTCCCAATAAATATTCACTGGACGATCTGGAGAACTTTAAGCCCTCCGATCCGACCGTTGATGAGACCAGCATCTTTAAGGTGACTTTCACCGCCTCCAACGAAAACGGCAGTGTGCCAAAAGTCACGTCACTGAAAAAAGGCACCGTTGAAAGCGTGTCCTTCACCAATGGCGGCGCTCAGCTCCAGCTGGGGCTGGACGGAACCGCGCCGATTGGCAAAGTGTATTTGATTGAGTGATCAGGTCTTCATATTTCATTTATTAGTGTTCAGGAAGAATAACAATGAGTTTTTCACAAGGTCTCAGCGGGTTAACCGCAGCTTCTCAGGCCCTCGATGTGGTCGGTAATAACATTGCGAACTCCCAGACTGTGGGCTTCAAATCCGGCTCCATTGCGTTTGCTGATGTCTTTGCCGGTTCTCAAATCGGGATGGGTGTACAGGTTTCCTCAGTAAACCAGAACTTCAGCGATGGCGTACTCGGGATGGGTAACAGTGATCTGGATATGGGTATCCAGGGCAACGGTTTCTTCCGTCTGGCCAGTGAATCCGGCAGCATTTTCTACAGCCGTAACGGACAGTTCAAACAGGACGAAAACGGTTATATCGTCAACAACCAGGGCATGTTCCTGACCGGTTATCAGGCCACCGGAAACCCGCCAGCCATTCAGCCGGGTGCGGCTGTCGGCCCGATTCAGATCCCAAATGGTCAGATGCCCGCGCGCGCTTCTGACGCCGGTACCCTGAAAGGCAACCTGGATTCGGGCAGCAAGGTCATCGATCAGACCGCGAACCCGTTCGATCCTGCGGATAATAAAAGCTACAACTCTGTGACTCAGCTGGACGCCTACGACAGCCTCGGTAACAAGCACACCATTAACGTGTATTACGTCAAAACCGGTGACAACGAATGGAAAGCCTATTCCAGTGATACCACCTCGCCAAATCTGAATGATCAGGGTGAGCCGGTCTATCAGGAACTCGGTTTATCTTTCGATACCGCAGGTCAGCTGACCACCAATCCGGCGAAATTAAGCATTCAGGGTGCTGGTTATAACGGCGGCGCACCGCTGAATTTCGATCTGGATATGGACGGAATGACCCAGCAGGCGTCGGATACGGACATGGGCAGCCCGACCACCACCGGTTACGCGCCGGGTATGATGAACGGCTATATGGTTGGTGATAACGGTCAGGTGATTGCAAGCTACAGCAACGGTCAGTCACAGCTGATCGGTCAGGTGGTGCTGTCAAACTTCACCAACCCGGGCGGTCTGACGTCCAAAGGTGACAACACCTGGGCAGAAACGCCGGAATCTGGTCAGCCTTCTACCGGCGTGGCCGGCACCGGGAATCTGGGGAACCTGCTGGGCAACAAGCTTGAGTCTTCCAACGTGGATCTGAGCAAAGAGATGGTCAACATGATCGTCTATCAGCGCAACTATCAGTCCAACTCGCAGACCATCAAAACCCAGTCTGAACTCCTTCAGATCCTGGCTAATCTGGGCTAAAGGCTGCTGCTATGGATCGCGCAATATATACCGCCATGGGCGCGGCAAATGCCGCCCTCAACCGTCAGGCCGTCACGTCAAATAACCTGGCGAATGCCACCACGACCGGATTTCGGGCACAGCTCGCGGCTTTCCGCGCCGTGCCGGTCAATGGTCCGTCCGTCGCCACCCGTACGCTGGTGACGGAATCCACGCCTTACCACGACGATTCGATGGGCGCCATCAACCAGACCGGACGCAATCTCGACGTTGCCCTGCCACAAAATGGCTGGCTGGCGGTCGCCTTGCCGGACGGTACTGAGGCTTACACCCGCGCGGGCAATATTGCCGTCGACAGCGAAGGTCTGCTGAGCATCAGAGGAATGCCGGTTCTCGGCGACGGTGGCCAGATTAACGTGCCACCGCAGTCTGAACTGACCATTGCGCCGGACGGGACGATCACCGCACTCGGTGCCGGTGATGAACCGACCGCACTGGCGCAGGTGGGCAGACTGAAGATGGTGAATTCACCCCTTCAGGATCTGACGCACGGCGATGACGGGTTGTTCCATATCTCTCCACAATCGCCAAACGCCGGGCTGGCTCAGCTTCCTGCGGATCCTGATTTACAGCTGATCCCGGGCGCGCTGGAAAGCAGCAACGTCAATCCCGCTAAATCGATGGTGGACATGATTGCGACCGCACGCGGCTTTGATATGAACATGAAAGTCATCAGTGCAGTGGATGACAACGAAAAGAAAGCTAACCAGCTACTGAGCATGGGCTAAGAGGAAATTCAGCATGATCCGTTCTTTATGGATTGCCAAAACAGGTCTTGAAGCACAACAGACCAACATGGATGTCATCTCCAATAACCTGGCAAACGTGAGCACCAACGGTTTCAAACGCCAGCGTGCGGTGTTTGAAGATTTGCTTTATCAGACCCTGCGCCAGCCCGGTGCTCAGTCTTCCGAGCAGACCACCATTCCTTCCGGTTTGCAGCTGGGTACCGGTGTTCGTCCCGTGGCAACCGAGCGTATTCACAGCCAGGGTAGCCTGACGCAAACCAATAACAGTAAGGATCTGGCGATCGAAGGTCACGGGTTCTTCCAGGTGTTGCTGCCCGATGGCACCACCGGTTACAGCCGCGACGGGTCATTCCAGTTTGATCAGAACGGTCAGCTGGTCACCGCCAGCGGGTATCAGGTTCAGCCTGCGATCACCATTCCGCAAGATGCTGACACCCTGACCGTCGGCAACGACGGCATCGTGAGCGTCACCGTACCGGGACAGACGGCGCCGCAACAGGTCGGGCAGCTGACGTTAAGCACGTTCATCAATGATTCCGGTCTGGAAAGTATCGGTGAAAACCTTTACCGCGAAACCCAGGCTTCCGGCGCGCCGAACGAAACAACGCCCGGTCTGAACGGGGGCGGCACCCTGAAACAGGGCTATGTCGAAACCTCAAACGTTAACGTGGCGGAAGAGCTGGTCAACATGATCCAGACTCAGCGAGCCTACGAAATTAACAGTAAAGCCGTTTCAACGTCCGACCAGATGTTGCAACGCCTCACACAACTTTAATTCTGTTTAAACTTTAATTCTGTTTAAACCTGAATCCTGTTTAAACCTGACTCCTGTTTAAGCCCGAATCGTTTTTAAACCTTAATCGTATTTAGAAGCCTCAAAGCACCCATACGCCCGGCCTCTGTCCTGCAGACGGGGGCCGCTTTATGGCTGCTTAAGCCTGTAGTGGATGAAATGAAAAACCAGCTTTCTTCTCTGTATCCCGTCCTGTTGCCGAACCGCACACGTGCCGCCAGCCAGCTGATCGCGGCCGGTGCGCTGACGTTGCTTCTGACGGGATGCGCTTATCTTCCTCACAAACCTTTAGTCGATGGCGTCACGACAGCCAGTCCGGCGGCGGCAGCCACCACTACCGCTAACGGGTCTGTATTTCAAACCGGGCAGGCGATGAGCTACGGCTATCAGCCGATGTTTGAAGACCGCAGACCCCGCAACGTGGGCGACACGCTGACCATTGTGCTGCAGGAAAATGTCAGCGCGAGCAAAAGTTCTTCGGCCAATGCCAACCGTGGCGGATCCACCGACCTTTCTGTTGATGCGGTGCCCGGTATGCTGGCCGGTTTACTGGGCGGTGACCGCGCAGCGACCTCGATCAGTGGCAAAAATGATTTCTCCGGCAAAGGCGGCGCTGCGGCGAAAAACACCTTCAGCGGCACGATCACCGTCACCGTTCAGCAACTGCTGGAAAACGGCAACCTGAAAGTCGTGGGCGAGAAGCAAATCGCCATCAATCAGGGAACGGAGTTCATCCGTTTCTCCGGTGTGGTTAACCCGCGGACCATCAGCAGCAGTAACACGGTTATCTCCACTCAGGTGGCGGACGCCCGCATCGAATACGTCGGTAACGGCTACATCAACGAAGCGCAACAGATGGGCTGGTTACAGCGTCTGTTCCTGAATTTATCTCCTTATTAATGGTTAACAGACGACAGTTATGAAAACTTCATTTCTCTCGCTGTGCCTGACGCTGTTCTGTGGCCTGATTTTCATCATGCCGCAGAATGTACAGGCAGAGCGTATTCGCGATTTAACGTCGATTCAGGGTATTCGCAGCAATTCCCTGATGGGTTACGGGCTGGTGGTCGGCCTTGACGGCACCGGCGACCAGACCATGCAAACGCCTTTCACTACCCAAAGCCTGAGCAATATGTTGTCCCAGCTGGGGATCACCGTGCCCGCAGGCACCAACATGCAGCTGAAAAATGTGGCGGCGGTCATGGTGACCACTGATTTGCCTCCTTTCGCACGTCCGGGCGAGAAAATCGACGTGGTGGTGTCTTCGCTGGGTAACGCGAAAAGCCTGCGTGGCGGCACATTATTAATGACGCCACTCAAGGGTGTGGATAACCAAATTTATGCGCTGGCGCAGGGGAATTTACTGGTCTCCGGTGCGGGGGCGCAAAGCGGCGGCAGCCGTGTGCAGACCAATCAGCTTAACGGCGCGCGCATCAGCGGCGGCGCCACGGTAGAACGTGAAGTGCCGGCCAGTTTTGCTCAGGAAAATACGCTGCGCCTGCAACTTAACGATGATGATTTCACCGTCGCCCAGCAGATCAGTGATGAGATTAACCGCCGCTTCGGGGGTTCAACCGCCGTAGCGGAAGACTCGCGCACCGTGAAGTTGTTTGCCCCGTCCGGCAGTGCCGCCAAAGTGCGCTTCCTGGCCGATGTGCAGAACATCCCGATCCGTATCGGCATTATGGATGCCAAAGTGATCGTCAACTCCCGCACCGGTTCGGTGGTGATGAACCGCCATGTGACGCTGGACGCTTGTGCGGTGGCGCAGGGTGATCTGACCGTCGAAGTCTCGCGCAGCAATCAGGTCAGTCAGCCGGATACACCTTTCGGCGGCGGTCAGACGGTGGTGACACCGAATACGCAGATCTCCGTACGTGAGCAAAATGGTTCGCTGCAACGGGTGAATACCAGTGCTGATCTCAATAATGTAGTCCGTGCGCTGAACAGCCTGGGCGCGACGCCGAATGATCTGATGTCGATTTTGCAGTCGATGAAAAGTGCCGGTTGTCTGCGCGCCAAACTGGAGACCAACTGATGAGCAGCTCACCGCTGACTTCCGGTGCGGCGTTTGATGTCCGCGGCCTTGATGCCCTGAAGCGCGAAGTTAAAAGTAATTCGCAGGAAGGGATCAAAGCGGCGGCTAAGCAGATGGAAGGCATGTTTATCCAGATGATGCTTAAAAGTATGCGCGACGCCTCTTTTAAGGATGGCCTGCTGAACAGCCAGCAGTCGGATATGTTCACCTCCATGTATGACCAGCAGATCTCTCAGGACATTGCCTCGCAAAGCAAAATGGGGTTTGCCGACCTGATGGTCAGACAAATGGGGGGAGAAGTGACGCCGGTGACGAATACACCCGGTGTTGCTCCGGCACCTTATGTGCTCAACGGCGGCGGGTATGCGTCCCGCGTCCCGCTGAGCCGGTCTGAGCAGATGACATCTGAAAGCCTGAGCGCGGCGCAATATTCCCGGGGAACAGAGAAAAACAGCCACTTTATTTCCCGGATGCTTGAACCGGCAATAGCGGCGGCAAAGAAAAGTGGTATTCCGCATCAGCTGATTATTGCCCAGGCGGCGCTGGAGTCAGGCTGGGGAAATAAAGAAATTACCACAACAAATGGTAAACCAAGTCATAACTTATTCGGAATAAAAGCCACGCCGGACTGGAAAGGTGAATCGACAGAAATAACCACCACCGAGTTTGTCAACGGCACGGCGCAAAAGGTCAAAGCCGCGTTTCGCGTATATCCGTCTTATTCTGAAGCGCTGGCCGATTACACGTCTCTTCTGACGAATAATCCACGTTATCAAAATGTTGCGCGTTCCGGCTCACCGGAAAGGGCGGCGCACGCCCTGCAGTCAGGCGGATATGCCACCGATCCGGCGTATGCGAAAAAATTGATCAACATCATTAATCAGGTGAAAGGAAATATCAGTCAGGGCGTGAATGCCTATAAAACCGATCTTTCTTCAATTTTTTAGCTTTCGGCGTTTTAGTTTATTTTCGAAGTACCGATAGATTAAACAGGTGCGAATTTTCCTAGAGAATAATTCTGGACAAAGGCGCTAACAACTTTAGCCAAGAACACAATGTTGGTGATTTATGAATCTTTTTAATCTGGCTCAGAGCGGGCTCAGCTCAGCACAGGCAGCGATGAATGTCGTGGGCAACAATATGAACAATGCCTTAACGTCAGGCTACAGCCGACAGAGTATTATTCTGGGCGAAGCGGGCGGCAGAACCACCGGTTCCGGCTACTTCGGTTACGGGGTTCAGGTGAATGGCGTTCAGCGCGCTTATAACGGATTTGTGAATAACCAGCTGCGCGGCGCGTACACAGAATCATCAAGCCAGGTCGGGCGTTATCAGCAGCTGACCCAGATTGATAATATGCTGGGTGATAACACCAGCAACATCTCCACCTCGCTGAACAGCATCTTTAAATCGCTTGAGGAAATGAGCGCCGATCCGGTCAGTCAGGCTGCGCGTCAGGGAGCTTTATCCCAGTTCAAGGCGATTTCTTACCAGTTCAATACCAAGAGCAATACCCTCAACGGGCTGGAAAAAAGCACCAACACCCAAATTTCTCAGAGTGTTTCTGACATCAACGCCGATGCCAAACAGCTCGCAAAACTCAATGACGAAATCGCCAAGATCCACGGACGCACCGGCGATCTTCCGGCTGATCTGCTCGATCAGCGCGATGCATTGTTAGAACGCCTGAGCACGCAGGTGGGCATCAAGGTCAACGAAAACACCACCACGGGTCGTGTGGACGTGACGCTGTCCAACGGTATGCCGCTGGTGAACGGCAACCGCTCTTATGCGCTTGAAGCGTCGGTTTCCGCTGAAGATCCTTCCAAAACGGTTGTGGCTTACGTCGATGCCTCAGGCAACAAAATGCTGCTTGATGAAGACAAAATGAGCGGCGGCAAGCTGGGCGGATTATTTAAATTCCGCAATGAAGATCTGGTCGAAGCCCGTAACCAGCTGAACCAGCTGGCTTTGCAAATGGCTAACCGCTTCAACGAGGTCAATGCCGCAGGGTTCGATCTCGACGGCAATCCGGGCGGTAACATCTTCAATATTGCTGACCCGACCGCACTGGCAAACCGTGGAAATACCGGCGACAGCTCGCTGGACGTGTCCTTCTCCGATATCAGCAAAGTGAAGTCAGAGGATTACACCTTAACCTTCAAAGGCCCGAACGATACTGACTGGGAAGTGACCACGGCAGATGGCAGAACCATCAACCCGACTGTCGGCACTAACGGCGAACTGGAGTTTGAAGGGGTATCCATCAAACCGCAGGGAACGCCTCAGCCGGGTGACAGTTTCGTGATGAACCCGACAGCGGGCGCGGCCGGAAAGCTCAGCGTGGCTATTACCAAAGGCGACCAGATCGCAGCATCGAGTAAAAGCGGCGAAGAGAGCAATAACGAAAACATCAAGGATATGCTGGCGATCAAGACCGAAACGTTGATTGGCAATGGCACGCTCACCGAAGCCTATTCCAGTCTGGTCAGCTCCGTCGGTTCTTCCATGACCGCGCTTAAGGCAGATAACGAAACAACGTCCAAAGCCACCGCCGCTATCGAATTGGAAAAGCAGTCGGTTTCCGGCGTGGATCTGATGGAAGAGTCGGTCAAGATCCAGATGTACACCCAGTATTATCAGGCCAATGCACAAGTGTTGCAGGCCGCGAACACACTTTTTGACACTCTGTTGAGTCTCCGCTAACCCGTGAATGTGTCACGGGCAGCGTGGCACGCTATTAAGGATGATTGTGATGCGCCTTAGCACTCAGTATATGTTTCAAAACAATATCAACAGCCTCTCCAGTTCGATGAATACCGCTAACGGTATCAGTATGCGTTTATCCGCAGGTCAGCGGTTGCTGAACCCTTCTGATGACCCGTCAGGTGCGGCGCAGGCCATCATGTACCAGAACTCTCTGGCGAATATGAAGCAGTTTGATTCGGCCCGTGGTTTTGCGAAAGACGCTCTGAACTTTGAAGATAATACCCTCAACTCGCTGGGTAATATTCTGACCAAGAACCTGAGTGAAAAAATCGTAGCGGCAGGCAAAGGTACGATGTCTGATGCTGACCGTCAGGCGGTGGCGACGGAACTGCAGGGGATCCGCGACAACATGCTGGATCTGGGCAATGCCAAAAACAGCAATGGCCGCTACGTTTTCGCCGGTTATAACACCGGAACCGCGCCGTTCGAAAAAGACGGCACCTACATTGGCGGCAATACGGCCATGACGCAGATTGTGGCTGACAGCACGGAAATGCAGGTCGGACACACCGGCAGTGACGTGTTCATGAGCGGAACGCCGGACGACCTGCTTGCCCAGCTCGACAGCGCCATTGCTGCACTCAATACCCCGATTACCGATGACGCGGGACGCGAAGCCCTGCAAAAGACGCTGGATGGCGTGAACGTGTCCATCAAAAAAGGCATCGATAATTTAGGGCGGATTCAGGCAGAAGTCGGGACCAATCTTCAGCAAATTGACGCCCTGAACGCCACGTCAATGGTTCAGCAAATCAACGTGGAAAGCAGCCTGCAAGAGACTGTCGGGTCTGATTATTCCACGTTTATCACGCTGGTGAGTCAGTCAAAAATGGCCGAATTTAGCCTGAATGCCTCAATGATGGTTTTCCAGACCATGCAGAAGATGAATATTTTTAACATGTAAATCCGTGCATGACTGAGAACGGCAGCATCCGCGCGATCACTGCGTTATTACGATGTCGTATGAGGGGCAGTATGTTTAAAGGATTAAAGATCTCGACAGGCATTACCGGCATTATCGCGACGCTGGCGTTATTTATCGTGGTGATTGCCGGACTGAGTCTGATGAATGCGATGTCAGCGAAAAGCAACTTCGCCCGCATGGCCACCTCTGTGGACAACACCACTGAGATGCAACATGCCGTCTTTAATCTCAACGGCGGCCTGGCGCATGTGAACGCCCTGATGCTGGAAACCAGTCTGCATCGTCAGGTAAATCCTGAGGCAGTCACTACCGTTCAGGGGATTTTCGCGCAGGCGGAAACCAATATTAAAGCTTTTATGGCGACGCCGTTTAATTCGGAAGAGGAAAAACAGGCTGCCGGTGATCTGAGCAAACAATTTGAAAAAGTGCTCAGCCTGTCGCGGGACAAACTCCGTTACATCGCTGACCCGGCTCAGCTACCTGACGCGCTGGATCAGGAATGGAATGAGCGCATGTCGCTGCGGGATAAAATCGACACTTATGCCGCGATTTCAGCCCGGCAGAATCAGGGATATATCGATCAGGCGGATCGCGATTATCACAACATGATCATCATGGCTGTCATTGTCCTGCTGATATCAGTTGCCGTGACGGTGACCAACCGTATCTGGGTGCGCCACGCGCTGGTGCTGCGGATGGAACAAACTTCCCGTTCGATCAGGATGATTTCCAGCGGTGATCTGCGTCAGAAAATTGAAACCGGTAATCCGAATGAACTGGGGCTGATGCTGGCAGAACTGGAAAGTATGCGTCTTTCCCTGACGGAAACCGTGTCCGGCGTGCAGCAGGGCGTTAAACAGATTTACCTGAATGCTCAGGAAATTGCGCAGGGTAATAACAATCTCTCTGCCCGCACTGAGGAACAGGCGTCGGCGTTGCAGGAAACGGCGGCCAGCATGGAAGAGCTGAAAACCACCGTGCGTCATAATGCCGACAATGCACATACCGCGCGTCAGCTGGCCGAAGGCGCGAGCAGTAACGCGCACAAAGGTGGCAATGTGGTGTCTGACCTTGATGGGATCATGCAGGAGATCACCAAAAGCTCCCGGCAGATTGCTGACATCAACCATGTCATCGACAGCATTGCCAGCCAGACCAATATACTGGCGCTGAATGCCGCGGTTGAGGCGGCCAGAGCCGGAGAGCAGGGGCGTGGTTTTGCCGTTGTGGCCAGTGAAGTGCGCAATCTGGCAAAACGCAGTGCGGATGCGGCAAAAGAGATCAGCCAGCTGATCACTACCTGTGTCAATAATATGAGCACCGGTTCTCAGCAGGTGGAGCAGGCCGGAAGGGTAATGAAGGAGATTGTTAATTCCGTCACCCAGGTCACCGATATTATGGGTGAAATAGCGTCAGCCTCTGATGAGCAAAGTGCCGGGATTAATCAGATTGCCCAGGCCGTCAATGAAATGGATCATGTCACGCAGCAGAACGCGTCGATGGTAGAAGAAGCCGCGCTGGCATCCAGTAATCTGGAAGCACAAACTGAATCTCTGGAAAAAATCGTCGGGAAATTTTCTCTCAATGAGAAGGACGTTACCGCTGACGGAGAACAAAAAATAAAGACAGCCTCTTATACGGCCAGTACCACCGGTAACAAAGTGATACCCAAAATTATCCCGGCGTTACAGGGAGAAGAATGGGAGACGTTTTAAATCAATCTCAGCGATTATAATTTTAATTAATTTACAAATATCGGTAGTGATAATTCAGAGCGTGATGATTTCGGGCGGATGATCGAAATTTAACAGCCGGATTGCGCAATATAATTCGGTCTTATCAGGCTATATGATTTCAGATTATTCCTTAATAATTGTTATCCCTTTTATACGCCGGATATCGTAATTGTGAATGGTATTTACACCCATGATGGAGTGGTGCAAAAGGACGAGTTGTGGTTGAAATACCGTTATTTAGTTCGTCACGAAGCACTACGGTTACAGGCCAGATTACCCGCATGCGTAGAGCTGGATGACCTCATTCAGGCTGGTGCAATTGGGATGCTGACGGCCATTGACCAGTTCGACCCCAAGAAAGGGATCGGCATGAGTACCTATGTCACTCAACGTGTGCGCTGGGCGATGATAGATGAATTACGCGATCGCGACTGGGTTCCCCGGCGGGTCCGCACTAATGCCAGAGAAATTTCTGCCGCCATTCGGGAGATTGAGCAGCAGACCGGCGGTATCGCTTCAGAGGCGGAAGTGGCTGCCTTTATGGGGATTTCGCTGGAAGAATACCAGCAGATGTTAGTGGATACTAACAGCAGCCAGTTCTATTCCCTGGAAGAGTTACAGGAAGAATCCGTCAGTGATGTTGAGCAGCCGGGCGCACAGCATGAGATGCTCAATCCATTACATGAATTAATGAAAGGCAAGCTGGCGAAACAAGTGAGCCAGCTGATTAAAGAACTTCCGGAACGTGAGCAGGTGTTGTTGAATTTGTATTATCAGCAGGAACTGAACATGAAGGAAGTGGGCATTATTTTGGGTGTCACGGAAACAAGGGTTAGCCAGTTACACAGCCAGGCGATCAAACGAATTCGCGCCAGAATGGATGCGCTTAAATAAAGTGTGTAGGAATTTTCCTACTCGGTTTAAATATTATGTAGGACGTTTGTAAATTTTTATAGTATAGCGATTAAATAGGGGTTTATATCAAGGATAAAGTAATTCTTAGTGAGGTTTTCGCTCTGAAGCGTTGAGCTTTTAGGTCATTACCGTTATTATTCAAATAATGATTTCCAGCGCCATTTTTACTTTGAAATATGAGGTAAGATGGGGAGTCCCTATTTGTCAGCGACAACACTTATGTTGCCGGTTGAATGCGGAGTCTGACCGGGGAAATGTCATTATTTGTCATCATGACAAAGCCGTCGTAATGACAAAAATAATCAATAGTTTACTACTTCTTTTGTGGTAGTTATTGCTGAACCTATAGCTTCAATTATTTATTTTCAACGAATTAATTAACGTCCTTTCACCGACAATCCGTAAAGGATCGAGTAACGAAAAAATGAATATAGACAACGTTGACGAACAGCTTCAAAGAATTCATGACATTAACCTTTCTTACCTGCTGCTGGCTCAGCAATTGATCAGAGAAGATAAGTTTGCTGCAGGATTTCGCCTCGGGCTGACTGAAGCAACGATAGATGCACTGAAAGAACTTTCTCTGCCGCAACTGATAAAACTGGCCTCCACCAACCAGTTAATTTGTCGCCTGCGCGTAGATAACGAAATTGTGATCGATAACCTGACGAAAGATTCACGTATCGAAGCCTTACAGCAAATTCATACAGGGATCATTTTATCCACCAATCTGCTTAACTCACTCTCGGAGAACAGCCCTACACCAGGTTAACGGATTAATGGATTAATGGAGAATGTGGTTATGAGCGAAAAAAGTATTTTACAAGAAATCAAAGAAGTCCAGATTGCCATGCAGCTGATTTCCTTTGGTGCCCGTATGCAGATGCTGGAGAGTGAAACCAGTTTAAGTCGCAGAAGATTATTACGTCTTTACAAAGAGTTAAGAGGATGTCCGCCCCCGAAAGGCATGTTACCGTTTTCCGAAGACTGGTTTATGGCGTGGGAGCAAAATATTCATTCATCTATGTTCTATAACATCCATCTTTATATACAGAAAACCGAACCTTGTCGCCCGATTGAAGCCACGGTGAAAGCCTATCGCTTATATCTGGAACAATGTCCGACGCCTCCGGGTGAAAAGCCTGTACTGGGTTTAACACGCGCATGGACGTTATTACGGTTTATCGATTGTGGAATTATAGAGCATACAGAATGTTGTATTTGCGGTGGCGGTTTCGTTGTCACGAGTGAACACTCGAAGAATCCTTTTACCTGTAGCTTATGCAGTCCGCCTTCGCGCGCCATTAAAAAGTGCAAAGTGGCCGATTCCTCAACGGATCACGCGGCCAGTTCTGCGGCAAATTAAAATAAGCCGTTAAAAATGTTGTTGAAACCTGGTGTCGCCACGATGTGATACGGCCTCCCCGTATGTCAATTTTATGGCTACTGAACACATGGGTAAGATCTGGATATTGAATTATTTAAGGAGCACATGTGCTAGTCATTATTGGATACGTGGTTGTTATTCTCACTGTTTTTGGCGGGTTCGTGATAACCGGCGGACAGCTCGGCGCACTCTATCAGCCGGCTGAACTGTTAATTATCGGGGGGGCAGGTGTGGGGGCATTTATTGTCGGGAATAACGGCAAATCCATTAAAGCCACGCTGAAAGCCTTTCCTCATTTATTACAAAGTTCACGTTACACCAAAGCGCTTTATATGGACCTGATGGCCATGATGTTTCTGCTGCTGACCAAAGCCAGACAGAACGGCATGATGAACCTGGAAAGCGATATTGAAGATCCACAGAACAGCCCCATTTTTTCCGCTTATCCCCGTTTGCTGGCTGATGCCTCACTGATGAACTTCGTTGTCGATTATCTGCGCCTGATGATAAGCGGCAGCATGAATTCGTATGAAATCGAAGCGCTGATGGATGAGGAAATCGAAACCTGTGAACACGAACATGAAGTCCCGGCTAACAGCCTGAACGTGATTGGTGATGCATTCCCGGCTTTTGGGATCGTCGCCGCGGTGATGGGCGTGGTGAATGCGCTGGCAGCCGCTGACCGTCCGGCGGCCGAGCTGGGTGAGCTTATCGCTCACGCGATGGTGGGGACATTCCTCGGTATTTTACTGGCGTATGGATTTGTCTTGCCGCTGGCCTCTGTGCTGCGTCAAAAGAGCGCCGAGCAAATCAAAATGCTGCAATGCATCAAGGTGACATTGCTCTCCAGCATGAATGGTTACGCGCCGCAGATTGCGGTGGAATTTGGGCGTAAAACGCTGTTCTCCAGTGAGCGTCCAACCTTTATTGAGCTTGAAGAACATGTGCGCGAAGCGAAGTCCTCGGCCAGCTCGGAAAGCACGCCATCATGAACAAAAGTCCCGGTCCGGTAATCATTGTCCGTAAGCGCAAAAAGCATAAACACGGCCATCACGGTGGCTCGTGGAAAATTGCGTACGCAGACTTTATGACGGCCATGATGGCCTTCTTTTTGGTCATGTGGCTGCTGTCATCCTCAACTCCTTTGCAACGTGAACAAATCGCGGATTACTTCAAGATGCCGCTGAAAATGGCGATGGGCAAAGGGGATAAAGCCAGTCTGAGCAGCAGCGTGATACCCGGCGGCGGGGATGATTTCATGAAGCAGGACGGCGAGGTATTCAAACAAACGCTCACCCGGCTCGACAGGCAAAAGAATGCGCAAAATTTACGACGCGCCCATGAAAAACTGGAAAGCCTGATCCACAACGATCCTCGTCTGAGCGATTTCCAGTCTAACCTGCGCCTTTCCCTGACCGATGACGGATTGCTTATCCAGATCATCGACACGCAGGAACGGCCTATGTTCAAAGTCGGCAGTAAAACGCCTGAGCCTTATATGCGCGGCATTCTTCAGGCGCTGGTGCCGGTGCTCAATGAACTGCCCAACCGTATCAGCCTGACCGGGCATACGGATTCACTGCCTTATGCCAACGGCGAAGCCGGTTATGGCAACTGGGAGCTTTCCTCCGATCGTGCCAATGCCTCTCGCCGTGCCTTAGTCTCCGGTGGCCTGGCCGATAATAAATTCCTGCGCGTCATTGGTACTGCCGACAGGATGAGCCTGGAAAATCTGCGTCCCGATGATCCGGTAAACCGCCGTATCAGTATTCTGGTTCTCAGCATGAATAAAGAAAAATCGATTCTGGAAGAGGATACGGTTTTGCAGCAGGTCACCGACAACCAGGGCAGTGAGAAAATTAAAGCTGAACTGAAAAAAATGTCAGGCGGCGTTGAGACTGAGCCTGCCGGTTCGGTTGTCGTCAATCCTTTACAGCAATCTTCTCAGGGACAAGGTCATTAAAAATGGATATCAGCGATTTTTACCAAACCTTCTTTGATGAGGCAGATGAGCTCCTGGCCGATATGGAAAGGCACCTTCTGGAGCTGGATTTCATGTCGCCCGACAAGGAAATGCTGAATGCCATCTTTCGTGCCGCTCACTCGATAAAAGGAGGAGCAGGAACCTTTGGATTTACGGTTCTGCAGGAAACGACGCACATCATGGAAAACTTACTGGATGACGCCAGACGGGGAGAGCTGACGCTCACTGACGCCATCATAAATCTGTTTCTGGAGAGCAAAGATATTATGCAAGATCAGCTTGATGCGTATAAATCCTCGCAAGAGCCTGACCAGGAAAGTTTCCGCTATATCTGTGAAGCGCTCCGCCAAATTGCACTGGAAGATAAACAGTCCGCCACGTCAGCAGCGTCTGCCGCAGAAGCACCTGCTGAACAAACAGCTGAACAACCGGCAGCGCAGCCGGTTCCGGTCAGTGCTGAAACCCGCGGTGAGATGCTGAACGTCAGACTGAGCGGGATTTCAGCGTCAGATAAAACCGTGCTTCTGGAAGAACTGGCTAATCTGGGCGACGTGCTGAGTCATCAGCAGGGGGAAGACTCGCTCGAGGTTGCGTTGCAGACCGGCGTCTGTGCCGACGATATTCTCGCGGTACTCTGTTTTGTGCTGGAACCCGGACAAATTACGATTACCGCAGGCAACGCAAAACCGGCAACCTCCGTGGCGCCTGTGCAAGACGTTCCCGCGCAGGAAATGCCTCAGAAAGACACGCAGCCGGAAGAAAAACCGCTGGCAGAAAAAGCAGTCGCCGCGCCGCCGGCTCCCGCGACAAAGCCTAAAGCCACACCACGCGCACAGCCTGCCGAGTCCAACAGTCTGCGTGTGGCAGTAGAAAAGGTAGATCAAATCATTAATCAGGTCGGCGAGCTGATCATCACGCAGGCCATGTTGTCACAGCTTTCCGGTGTGCTGGATCCGACCCTTCACGACACCCTCATCAGCAGCATCGGGCAAATGGAACGCAATGCGCGTGATTTGCAGGAATCGGTGATGTCGATCCGCATGATGCCGATGGAATATGTGTTCAGCCGCTTCCCGCGTCTGGTTCATGATCTGGGCAGCAAACTGAACAAAGACATCGAACTGACGCTGCGCGGCGGATCGGCAGAGCTGGATAAAAGCCTGATCGAACGCATTATTGATCCGCTGACGCATCTGGTGCGCAACAGTCTGGATCACGGCATTGAACCTG
The DNA here is from genome assembly GCF_050606005.1 of Rahnella sp. PAMC25617. Classification (NCBI taxonomy): domain Bacteria; kingdom Pseudomonadati; phylum Pseudomonadota; class Gammaproteobacteria; order Enterobacterales; family Yersiniaceae; genus Rahnella; species Rahnella sp. PAMC25617. The sequence goes on along the minus strand of NZ_JBOCUM010000009.1, from coordinate 81,758 downwards.
CGCAGGTGCGGCTGGAGAAAGGCAAACCGGCAAAAGGTAATCTGATCCTGTCCGCTGAACACCACGGCGGCAGTATTGTGATTGAAGTGATCGATGATGGCGCGGGGCTGAACCGCGAGAAGATCCTCGCACGCGCGCACTCGCAGGGGCTGGCGGTCAGTGAAAACTGGAGCGACAAAGAAATCTGGATGCTTATTTTTGCGGCCGGGTTCTCTACCGCAGAAAAAGTCACCGATGTTTCAGGTCGTGGCGTCGGGATGGACGTGGTGCGCCGGAATATTCTGGCAATGGGCGGTCATGTCGAAATCCATTCTGAGCAGGATAAAGGCACCACTATCCGCATCATTCTGCCGCTGACGCTGGCGATCCTCGACGGCATGTCTGTCCGGGTGGGTGAGGAAATCTATGTCCTGCCGCTCGGCACGGTGATGGAATCCCTGAAACCGTCTGAAAGCGCGCTTTACAATATGGCCGGTGATGAACAGATGCTGTTAGTGCGCGGCGAATATCTGCCGCTGATTGAGCTGCATCAGGTCTTTAATATTGAAAGTGAAATCCGCCAGGCCAGCGACGGTATTGCGGTCATTCTGGAAAGTGCGGGTTGCCGCTATGCCTTGCTGGTTGATCAGCTTATTGGTCAGCATCAGGTAGTGGTGAAAAACCTTGAGCTTAATTACCGTAAAGTGCCGGGTATTTCCGCCGCCACTATATTAGGCGATGGCAGCGTCGCATTGATCCTCGACGTGGTTGCTCTTTTAACGCTGAGTAAAAATAAAAAGATCGCCGCCAAAAAAAATCAACTTGTCCCTACTGCGTAAGGTAATTTCATGCATTTTTCCGGAACAGAAAAACAATTTAGCGAAAAGAATGTGGATCAGGAATATCTGGTCTTCACATTAGGTAATGAAGAATACGGGATCGAGATCCTCAAAGTTCAGGAGATCCGCGGTTGCGATCGTGCGACACGTATTGCCAACTCACCTGATTTTATTGTCGGGATCACTAATCTTCGCGGCGTTATTGTGCCGATCATTGATCTGCGGGTGAAATTCCAGCTTGAGTCTGCGGAAATTAACGATAATACCGTCACCATTGTGTTGAATCTGTGTAACCGCGTGGTGGGCATTGTCGTTGATGGCGTGTCTGACGTGCTTTCCCTGAAAGCGGATCAGATCAAACCCGCACCGGACTTCACCGTCACGCTGTCCACAGAGTATCTGCTGGGCCTCGGGTCGCTCGATGACCGTATGCTGATCCTGGTCGATATCGAAAAACTGCTGAACAGTGACGAAATGGAAATTGTCGAAAAAATGGCGGACGCCACCTACGAATAATGCCCGGTTCTGAATGACAGGTTCTTAATCACAAACTAATAACCGTCTGCCAGTAGCTGCTGCGAACCCAAAAATCATTATTTATATCAAGAGAGCCTTTCTTAAAAAGTCAGGCTTTCTGTGTTTATTATGCCAGCAAGCATAACCGCTTATTACATTCATGTTATGAAACTTAACAGGAACTTTATTTTGTTATCATTAATCAGTATTAGAAAAATGGTCCAGGGCCATCTCTATGTTATTGCCTTTTCATTTATCCTTCTTGCGGGATTAAGTTTAAAAATATCGGATATTTCTCGCAGTAATTTTCAGGATATTACCAACTTAAACAGCCGGGTGAAGTTATTAGATCAGGCCATGTATAAGTTAATGCTGATGCGCGGTAATGTTCTTTTTCTTAAGGCCGCGTCTTTGTCGAATGAACAGGTATCAGATGAGTGGGCTACCGCCATTAATGCCCATAACAGTAATATCCGTCGCAGCATTGATCAGTGGGTAAAAGAGAAAAAGGCTGACGCCTACACGCAGGAGTTATCTGACAAGGCAGGCGCGCTGTTTATGCAGATCACCGATACCTACATGACGTTCTTCAAAGATATTCATGGCAGTGCCGCGGTGATTGATAAGACCGATGATTTGATCACCGAGCTTGAAACCGTCACCGGCAGTTATTACACCGTAGCCGATAAGCTCACTACGCAGTACAAAGAGAGAGCCGATTTTTTACATGACCTGTTATGGATAACAATCGCCATTGTCGTGGTGTTGTTTGTGATTTTGTATGTCTCACTTTCGCGCTATATCACCCGCATGGTGATCAGCCGTTTGTCCGAAGCTTCCGCGATCTTTTCGGCAATCAGTCAGGGAGAACTGGCGAGTCAGGTGCCGGATTATGGCCGTAACGAAATGGGTAAACTGTTCAGCAGCATTGAAGAAATGCGCGCTTCGCTGGTGAATATCATTTCCGGCGTGAAGGGGGTGGCAGTCAATCTGCGCCATAATGCCGTTGAAATTGCCCATGGCAACCAGGATTTGTCTTCGCGAACCGAAGAACAGGCCAGCGCCCTGCAACAGACTGCGGCCAGTATGGAAGAGATCAAAACCACGGTCGAAAACAATACGGCACATGCCCGTGAGGCCAATCATCTTGCTAACGAAGCAAAACAGATGGCCGACAGCGGTTCACAAATCATGGTCGATGTGGTCCGCTCAATGGGCACGATTGCCAGCCATGCCACGCAGATTTCGAACATTATCAAGGTGATCGACGGCATTGCCAGCCAGACCAACATTCTTGCCCTGAACGCGGCGGTGGAAGCCGCACGTGCCGGTGAGCAGGGGCGTGGATTTGCTGTCGTGGCAACCGAAGTGCGTAATCTGGCCCAGCGCAGCGCCGATGCCGCCAAAGAAATCCGCGGGCTGATTGAACATTCAGTTCAGGATACCGAAGCGGGCAGTAAACGCGTCGATACGGCCAAAGATACGATTGGCGATATTGTTGAAATTGTCAGTAAAGTCAGCAACATCATGCAGGATATCACTCAGGCTTCTGAAGAACAGAACATGGGGATTCAGCAGGTGGCAGTGGCCATTAACCAGATGGATGTGGTGACCCAGCAAAATGCGGCGTTAGTTGAAGAATCAGCGGCGATAACGGTGATGATGGATGAACGCACCGGTGAGCTGGAAAGTATGGTGTCGGTTTTCCATACTGAAACAGAACGTCACGAAGCCTGAACACGGAACGTTAATTAAAGAACGTCTGTAAACAGTGAGAAATATTATTAAAGGGCGGCAGAGTATTCTGTCGCCCTTTTTTATTGCTGATGTTTTTTATTAAGCTTATTTACTGTTGTAATCTTACCGGCAATAAAAAATCCCCCCGGTCCGTGAAGACCGGGGGGATTTGATACTGACTACACTATGACTGACTAGCGTATTACAAACTGACTTAGCGCAGCAGAGACAGTACGTTCTGCGGAACCTGGTTAGCCTGTGCCAGTACGGTCACGCCTGCAGACTGCAGGATGTTCGCACGGCTCATGTTAGAGACTTCAGACGCGAAGTCAGCATCGAGGATACGTGAACGGGATTCAGACAGGTTGTTCACGGTGCTGTTCAGGTTGCTGATAACAGAATCGAAACGGTTCTGTACCGCACCCAGACCGGAGCGCAGTTCATCAACCTGTGCCAGTGCATCGTCAATCGCTTTCAGCTGACCAACGCCTGCCATTTGATCGGCAGTCGCATCAGCACCTTTCGCGAAGGTCACCGTATCAGCCGCGCCGCCGGACCCTGCGCTGAAGGTTGGAGTCATGGTAACCGCCACATCTGCGCCAGACGCGTCTTTACCTACTGCGATGTAAACAGTGTTGCCGCTGCCGTCTTTGGTGGAGTAGATATCGCCGGAGCCGCCTGCACTGAATGCTGCATCTTTCATTGCATCCAGCTGAGTCTGATCCAGAACCACATTGGCTGCAGTACCGGAAGCATCACCGCTGAGTTTAGAACCGACACTCAGTTTGGTCGCGACTTTAGTAGCATCGAAACCGTCCATCCCTAAGGTGGTGGAGTTCATTTTGCTCAGGTTGATTTCGATGGTCTGACCGTCATTAGAACCGACCTGAATGTTCAGGGTCTGATCTGAGCTCAGGACTTTCACGCCGTTGAACTCAGTCTGTTCAGAGATACGGTTGATTTCAGCCAGACGCGCGTTGATTTCGTCCTGGATGGACTTGCGGTCAGATTCTGAGTTGGTGCCGTTCTGAGACTGCACAGCCAGACGACGGATGTTCTGCAGGTTGTCGTTGACTTCGTTCAGTGCGCCTTCGGTAGTCTGCGCAATGGAGATACCGTCGTTGGCGTTACGGGAAGCCTGCGTCAGACCGTTGATGTTAGAAGTGAAACGGTTGCTGATCGCCTGACCTGCGGCATCGTCTTTCGCGCTGTTAATACGCACGCCGGAAGATAAACGCTGAATAGCGGTACCCAGTGAAGACTGTGATTTATTCAGGTTGTTCTGTGCTACCAGGCTCAGGGAGTTGGTATTAATAACTTGTGCCATTGAGATTTCCTCGGGTATTTATAATGTAACACTGCAACTGTATTTAAATTGAGTGATGCGTCATTCCGTTCGCATATAATAAATATCGGTGGAAGGAAAAATGACTAAACAGGTTTTTGTGTTATTTTTATTTCGGTAGCGTATTTGATGAAATGCGTGCAATTGTGGCGTCAGTTCAGCGGATGGCGGTGGTTTTTCTTATTACAGAAAACTCTCTTATTACAAAAGCTCTCTTATTACAAAAGCTCTTTATTACAAAATTTCTTTTATTAAAAAAATACCCCCGCCGGTGAGGGCAGGGGTATTAAGGATAACGTCTGGTAGCGTATTACGAGCTCACTTAGCGCAGCAGAGACAGAACGTTCTGCGGAACCTGGTTAGCCTGTGCCAGTACGGTCACGCCTGCGGACTGCAGGATGTTCGCACGGCTCATGTTAGACACTTCAGACGCGAAGTCAGCATCGAGAATACGTGAACGGGATTCAGACAGGTTGTTCACGGTGCTGTTCAGGTTGCTGATAACAGAATCGAAACGGTTCTGTACCGCACCCAGACCGGAGCGCAGTTCATCAACCTGTGCCAGTGCATCGTCAATCGCTTTCAGCTGACCAACGCCTGCCATTTGATCGGCAGTCGCGGTGGTGCCTGCAGAGAAGGTCACCGTATCAGCCGCGCCGCCGGACCCTGCGCTGAAGGTTGCGTCCATGGTGATAGCCACATCCGCGCCGGTAGAGTCTTTACCCACAGCGACGTAAACAGTGTTGCCGCTGCCGTCTTTGGTGGAGTAGATTTCGCCGGTGCCGCCTGAGCCAAAGGCTTCAGTTTTCATGTTATCCATATCAGTCTGGCTCAGAACCGCATTGGCTGCAGTACCGGAAGCATCACCGCTGACTTTAGAACCGACGCTCAGTTTGGTGGCGACTTTAGTGGCGTCGAAACCATCCATGCCTAAGGTGGTGGAGTTCATTTTGCTCAGGTTGATTTCGATGGTCTGACCGTCGTTAGAACCGACCTGAATGTTCAGGGTCTGGTCTGAGCTCAGGACTTTCACGCCGTTGAACTCAGTCTGTTCAGAGATACGGTTGATTTCAGCCAGACGCGCGTCGATTTCGTCCTGGATGGACTTGCGGTCAGATTCTGAGTTGGTGCCGTTCTGAGACTGCACAGCCAGACGACGGATGTTCTGCAGGTTGTCGTTGACTTCGTTCAGTGCGCCTTCAGTGGTCTGCGCAATGGAGATACCGTCGTTGGCGTTACGGGAAGCCTGCGTCAGACCGTTGATGTTAGAGGTGAAACGGTTGCTGATCGCCTGACCCGCAGCATCGTCTTTCGCGCTGTTAATACGCACGCCGGAAGATAAACGCTGAATAGCGGTACCCAGTGAAGACTGAGATTTATTCAGGTTGTTCTGTGCTACCAGGCTCAGGGAGTTGGTATTAATAACTTGTGCCATTGAGATTTCCTCGAGTATTTATAATGTAACACTGCAACTGTATTTAAATTGAGTGATGCGTTATTTCGTTCGCATACTTAAATCATCGGAGTGCCGGAAAATCTCTAAAGTCTTTTTTTAAATTAATTTGCTGGGCGGTCAGAAATTATACTTTTGTTAAAATTGAAGGTGAGAATGTTAATAACGTTTTTAGCAGAGGGATTTTTTTATTTACATCATAATCACCATAAAAGAACGCACTTTTGTCGCTAATTGTGAAGTTTGCGGATCGGAATAAGTGAAATAACCGCTGATTTCTGAAATCTATTGGGTGAAAAGAAGCAGGGAATGTTTTTATCGGGCGTTATGGTTGATGGGTAAATGACAAAGAATTAAACTTTATATTGTCTGAACCGATATCTAATAGTGAAGTTACTTTGAAATAAAATACATTCTATACAGGAGAATATAATGGCTTCCTTCTCATCATTGGGTATCGGATCCGGTCTTGACACAGCAACCATGCTTGAGCAGATCAAGGCAGGGGAACAGACGCGTCTGAAGCCTTATACCTTGCTGCAAACGAGCTATAAATCGAAGATTTCCGCGTGGGGTCAGATTTCCAGTTCTATGTCAGCGCTGCAAACCAGCGTAAAAAGTCTGTCTAACGATGCCTTTAACACCTTAACGGTCAGCTCCAATAAAGCGTTTAGCGCGACAGCCACTACCGGCGCCAATGCCGACAGCCATGAAGTCACGGTTGAACAGCTGGCGATGGCGCACAAAATCAAAACCGAAGGCGTGGACAGTGCCGACGATGCGCAAGGCGAGGCGAATAACGGTATCCGCACGGTCACCATTACGACCGGCTCCGGTGATTCAGCGAAAACCACCACGGTTGAGCTGAAGGATGATGAAACCTCACTGAACCAGATTGCCAAGGCCATCAATAAACAAGACGGTGGTGTCAGCGCCAGCGTGCAGCGCACCAACGACGGTTATCAGCTGGTACTGAGTTCAAAAAGCACCGGCAGCGACGGTAAAATCAGCGTTAAGGTCGAGGGCGATGACAAACTCGGCGATATGCTGAATACCTCGGCCGGCGGCCGGCCAGTTAATGGCCCCGATAACGGCGACGGCATGTATTTAGTGACCGAAGCGCAAGATGCAAAGCTCAAAGTTGATGGCAGCTCATATACCCGTTCTTCCAACAACATCAGCGATATTATCAGCGGCGTCACCCTGCAGCTCAAAGCAGTGTCGGAAGATAATAAATCAGAACAGCTGACGATGACCCGTGATACCGGGGCCATCAAAACCAGCGTGAAAGACTTCGTTGAGAAGTACAACGCGTTGCTGAAAATGACCACCGCAGCCAGCAAATATGTCCAGAATGATACGTCAGGTCTGAAAGACGATCAGGTCGCCACGCAAAATGGTGAAAGCGGCGCACTGATGGGGGATTCCACCCTGCGCGGCATGGTCAGTGAGCTGCGTACTGCGGTGAACGGCACCTACGGTTCTTCGGATGCCGACATCACCTCACTGGCGGATATCGGCATCAAAATTGATGCGGCCACCGGCCAGATGACGCTGGATGAAAGCAAAATTGATGCCGCCATTGCTGATAATCCAGACGGTATTGCCGATATGTTCATGGGACGCGGCACTAACGAAGGGATGGCCGTCAAACTCGGCACCATCATCACCAAATATGTGGGTGATCCGGACACCAAAACTGACGGTTTGATTAAAACGTCCACTGACAGCCTGGATGAACAGGTCAAAATCATGCAGACCCAGCTGGATAAAACCCAGAAACTGATCGACGCACAGGTCGAACGTTACCGGGTTCAGTTCTCGGCGCTGGACAGCACCATGTCACAGCTGAACAGCCTGCAAAATCAGATGAACGGCCTTTTATCGTCACTCTGATGGTTTAATTTTAACGAATAATGACCTTGCAGGAGGCTTGCCCTCCTGCCGGGAGAAAGCGGAACCACCATGTATTCAAAATCGGGAAGTAAGGCTTACGCGCAGGTTGATCTGGAAAGTCAGCTGGCTGGCGCATCGCCACATGAGCTGATTACCATGTTGTATGAAGGCGCGAATAACGCCGTACTGCGCGCCAAAATCTATTTTGAGATGGGAAATATTGCCAGGCGGGGAGAAATGATCTCCCGGGCTATCAATATTATTGATAACGGATTGCGAACGTCTCTGGATCATGAAAAGGGACAACACATCGCGGAAGATTTGGAGAGGTTATATGACTATATGTCACGAACCTTGCTGGATGCTAACCGGCAAAACTCTCCGGACGGACTCACGAGTGTGAGTGAAATACTGACAAACCTTGCCACGACATGGAAGGAAATTGAACCTAAAAAAAGGCTGGAAAATTATGGGTAACACGGTATGCGAAGAGTATGAAGAGATTTATCAGTTGAACTTACATCTGCTGGAAATGGTAAAGCAGGGCAAGTGGGAAGAGTTTATCCAGCTTGCCGAAGTGTATATTACTAAACTGAATGATGTGATCAGTAATCAGCCGGAAGATATATTGCCAGATGAGAAGACGTCACTGAGCTTTATTCTGAAAAGCCTGATCGAAAGTGAAGACGAAATTGAAAAAACGCTGAAAAGCAGACTGGATGTACTAAAAAAGGAGATGTCATCTTTACATCGCGGGAAGAAGTACAGCGAGGCGTATTCATCTCAATTTACCTCCGCGTTCCATTAATCCCCGGAGAGGCTATTTTGGTTAACCAAATATAGCCTTAGCATAGCATTGAGCACCCCTCTCACCTTGCTTGCTACTCTTCGGCAAAATTGAATACTGATTATTCTTAACAGGTAATTCAATTAGCCACAGTGACTTGTTAATAATAATTAATCGTAAGCTGATTCTTCACCACATTCAGGGGCGGCAATAGCTGTCCCTGACTTTCCACCGTATAGACAAAATAAAAGGGTCCGCGCGCCGTCAGCGATGAACCCACACTTTTCTGCCCCGATAATGAATCCAGCCTGATGCACTTTTCCTGACTGCATAATTTAATCTGCAAACCCGGAGGCGGCGCAGAGAGCAGGCTGATACGCCACGAAATCCGGCTAAGGGTCGCCGCTGGCGGGAGGGTCGTGTTTAGCGGGCGACTGGTTAACGTCTGATTGCCCACGCTGACTTTCCCGCCGGCAGAATCTCCGCTCCATGAACCACTGGCAGCCGCAGCCGCCAGCGGGAATAACAGCGTAAGCCCGGTGGTCAGGGCACGAATTTTCATTCTTTGCCCCCGATGATGTAAGACATTCGGACGTTACGGTTATTGCTGATTTCCTGATTCGACAACACGGTCAGCTGCGGATAGACGCGGCGCAGGAAGCGGGACAACATGAAGCGAAGAGGCTGATTCACCAGCAATACCAGCGGCGCTCCGCTGGCTTCCTGCTGGGCAATGGCTTTTTCCGTCTGCAGCATAATATTTTCTGCAATGCCCGGTTCGATGGCGCTGCCACTTTGTGTCGCCTGGGTCAGCAACCGTTCGAGATTCAGATCCAGTCCGATCACCTGCATTTCGCCATTGCCGGGGAACCATTTCTGAGTAATGGCGCGACCTAACCTGATGCGAACGTGCGCCGTCAGATCGTCAGGATCGGCAATCGTGCCAGCGAATTCCGCCAGCGTATCAATAATCGTCCGCACGTCGCGAATGGAGATCCGCTCCGACAGCAGATTTTGCAGCACTTTGTGGAACGTGGTCAGCGAAATCACGCCGGGGATCAGATCCTCAACCAGTTTCGGCATGTCTTTCGTCAGGCGATCCAGCAGTTGCTGCGTTTCCTGGCGGCCAAACAGCTCATCCGTGTGCAGGGAAATCAGGTGATTAAGGTGTGTGGCGATCACCGAACTCGGATCAACCACGGTGTAACCCAGCGCCTGAGCCCGTTCGCGCATGACTTCGTCGATCCACACCGCAGGTAAACCAAAGGCCGGATCCTGACAAGGTACACCCGGCAATTCACCTTCAGCACAACCCGGATCGATCGCCATCCAGCGTTCAGGCTGAGTTTCCCCGCGTCCGATTTCAACGCCTTTCAGCAGGATCCGGTAATCCGTCGGGGCCAGATCTAAGTTGTCGCGGATGTGAACCGGCGGTGGCAGGAATCCCATTTCCTGAGCAAATTTCTTACGGATCCCGCGAATACGGGTCAGCAGCTGACCTTTCTGTTCACTGTCTACCATCGGGATCAGGCGGTATCCGACCTCCAGCCCCAGAACATCTTCATGCTGCACGTCTGCCCAGGAGGCTTCGGTGACCTGCGCCGCGTCAGCTTCGGCTTTCGCCGCCGCCTGAGCGTCTTTGCTCATCGGGCGTTTGCGGGCTGACGGATTGTCGGTCTGACGTCCGCGCATCCACCAGGCCAGGGCCAGTAAGCCGCCGGTAAACAGCAGGAAGACAAAGTTAGGCATCCCCGGCACCAGCCCCAGCAAGCCGATCACACCGGCGGCCAGCACCATGACGCGTGGATTATTAAACAGCTGACCCACCATCTGCTCGCCGACGTCCTGATCGGTCGCCACGCGGGTCACGATCACACCGGCGGCGGTAGAGATCACCAGTCCGGGGATCTGCGCCACCAGACCATCACCGATGGTCAGCAGGGTGTAAGTTGCACCGGCTTCGGCGAAAGACATATCGTGCTGCATCGTGCCGATCATCAGTCCGCCAATCACGTTAATGGCCATGATCAGCAACCCAGCGATGGCATCACCGCGCACGAATTTACTGGCACCGTCCATGGAACCGTAGAAGTCGGCTTCCTGCGTCACATCGCTGCGGCGCTTTTTGGCTTCTTCCTCGCCGATGATCCCGGCATTCAGATCCGCATCGATCGCCATCTGTTTGCCCGGCATCCCGTCGAGGACAAAACGTGCGCCAACTTCGGCGATACGCCCGGCACCTTTGGTGATAACCATGAAGTTGATGATCACCAGAATGACGAACACGATGATACCGATGGCAAAATTACCGCCCACCAGAAAGTGTCCGAATGCGTCGATCACCTGACCGGCCGCCCCTTCACCGGTATGCCCATACATCAGGATGATACGGGTCGACGCAATGTTCAGCGCCAGCCGCAACAGCGTGGAAAACAACAGCACCGTCGGAAACGCGGAGAATTCCAGGGTGTTCTGCGTAAACATCGCCACCAGCAAAATCATCAGCGACAGCACGATATTGAAGGTAAACAGCAAATCCAGAATGAAAGCCGGCAGCGGCAAAATCATCATGGCCAGAATGGTCATGATTAATACCGGACCTGCCAGTATTTGCCATTGCGTCTGTTTAAAATCCGGTAAACGTAATTTGGTGGCTAAATTGGCCATCACTCATGACTCTCTTGTGCAAAATCCAGTGCAGCAGGCACCGGAAGGTTCTCAGGTTTTTTAGGAAGGGCGCCGGTGCCTTTTTTCCAGCGTCTCAGGCCGTATACCCAGGCCAGGACCTCTGCGACGGCACCGTATAATTCGGTCGGGATTTGTTCGCCAATTTCGCAATGCCGGTAAAGCGCACGCGCCAGCGGCGGGGCTTCCAGCATCGGAATATTGTGCTTAGCCGCTTCTTCACGGATGCGTAATGCAATATCGCCCGCGCCCTTGGCGAGCATCATTGGCGCGCCTGTTCCGTCCTCTTTGTAGCTGAGGGCAATGGAATAGTGGGTCGGGTTATTCACAATCACGTCAGCCTGAGGAATGTCTTCCATCATTCGCTGACGGGCAGCGGCGCGTTGCAGCTGTTTGATACGCCCTTTAACGTGCGGATCGCCTTCCTGCTGTTTAAATTCATCACGTATTTCCTGACGGCTCATGCGTAACTTTTTCAGATTACTCATGATCTGATGGAATACGTCATAACCCACCAGCGGGATCAGGGCCAGGATCACCACCAGCAGACAGCCGGACACCAGCGATCGCATATCCTTCAGCCCGATCGCGACCGGTTCATAAATCAGCTGGATCATGTGGGATTTTGCGCTCATCAGGTAAACCCCGGCTGCACATCCCACCAGGGTGACTTTCAGAAGGCTTTTCAGTAATTCCGACACCACCTGTGTGGAAAACATGCGTTTGAGTCCTGATAAAGGATTCAAACGCTTGAGATCCATTTTTAATGATTTTCCGCTGATATTCAGACCGCCCAGTAACAGCGGCGAGGCCAGCCCGGTGAAAAACAGCCCGACTAAAATGGGCAGCACGGAAAATACCGCCATGCTGAATAACTCACCGGCGCGCAGAAGCATCAGTCTGGAATCGAGCATCACCAGACGGTCAAAGGTCAGCCCGTTGTGCAACAGCAAGCTGAGCTTTCCGGCCAGATGCGAGCCACCGAGCATGATCAGCATCCAGCCCACCAGCAGCATCAGTAAAGATGTCAGCTCTTTCGACCGCGGAACCTGCCCCTCTTCGCGGGCTTTCGATATCCTGGTGGGTGTGGGTTCCTCTGTTTTTTCTACATCACTTTCTTCAGACATAAGAGCAGCCCGTGAAGTGACCGCGCAGGGCGGAATGCAGAGAAGAAGAGAGGAGGAAACAGAACCGCATGATGTTTAGAATCCCAGCGAATCGAGCAGGTCATCGACCTGATCTTGCGAGGCGACAATGCCTGCCACGGACTGATTGATCTGCGGCCCGTTTTTGAGGCTGTCTTCCGGCTCGCTGGTGGACGCTGGCATCATGCCCGGCATGTTTTCTACCAGAACCTGAATCAGCTCCTGCTCCACGTTTTCGATAAGCTTCATCATGTTCTGGATCACCTGACCGGTCAGATCCTGAAAGTCCTGAGCCATCATGATTTGCATGAGCTGTTCATTGGTCTGGCGGGCAATCACCGGCGTTTCATCGAGAAAGGCGCGTGTGTCTGCGACCAGTTCCCGCGCCATTGACAGCTCAACCGGATTTTCAAACCAGGTATCCCAGCGTTGTTTCAGGCCGGAGGATTGTTCGCTCAGGGAATCCTGAAGCGGGCGCGCAATTTCCACGCAGGTTAATGCGCGGTCGGCTGCCTGCGAGGTTTTCCCCACGACATAATTCAGACGTTCCCGGGTATCGGGGATCGCTTCCGCCACATCCATAATGGCGCGATCCAGACCCAGATTGGCCACACTGTCGCGCAGGAGACGGGTGAGCTGACCAATGCGGGAAAAAATGTCTTTGAAGTTTTTTGCTGACGCCTGGTTTGTTGTTGTATTCATCCTCTGATTACCATCCCAGTTTTTCGAAGATTTTATTGAGTTTCTCTTCCAGCGTTGCCGCGGTGAAAGGCTTCACCACATACCCGTTCGCGCCAGCCTGTGCCGCCGCAATGATATTTTCCTTTTTCGCTTCAGCGGTCACCATCAGCACCGGAATCGCTTTCAGTGCATCGTCTTTACGCATTTCCGAAAGCAGTTGCAGGCCGTCCAGGTTTGGCATATTCCAGTCACTGATGACGAAGTCGAAGGTCGAGGCGCGCAGTTTAGTCAGCGCATCCTGACCGTCTTCGGCCTCTTCAACATTCTTGAATCCCAAATCCTGAAGCAGGTTGCGGACAATGCGGCGCATGGTGGCGAAATCATCGATAACCAAAAAGCGCAAATTTTTATCTGCCATTTACTCGTCCTTAAAGGGTGAAAATTGTGAAAATACAAAACGGTAGAAAAACAAAAGACACCCGATAGCAGGTGCCATAACAGGTGTTAAATTCGCCGGGCCTGACCCACCACCCCGTTGAGGATGTGCTGCGTCATGTCATGTAAATCAGTCACCTCACACGCCGCGCCCAGCCCGATTGCCTCGCGCGGCATACCAAAGACCACGCAGGTTTTCTCGCTTTGTGCCAGGGTATGCGCGCCGGAGTTGCGCATCTCCAGTAATCCGTGAGCACCGTCACTGCCCATGCCGGTCAGGATTGCGCCCACTGCATTTTTGCCGGCAGATTTGGCGACTGACCGGAAAAGCACATCGACGGAAGGGCGGTGGCGGTTAACCGCCGGAGCCTGATTCAGTCTGATGTGGTAATTCGCGCCGCTGCGGATCAGTTCCATGTGCCGGTCGCCGGGCGCAATATAGGCATGACCCGGCAGAACGCGGTCGCCGTCCTCACCTTCTTTCACCGAAATCTGGCACAAGTTGTCGAGGCGTTCTGCAAAAGAACGCGTGAAGCCGGGCGGCATATGCTGAGCAATCACGATGCCCGGACTGGTCATCGGCATCGGAAGTAACACCTGACGCAGGGCTTCGGTACCGCCGGTGGAGGAACCAATCGCAATGATTTTTTCACTGCCGACCAGCGGACTGGAAATCACCGCAGTGACGTTGGGATGACGGTCCCGGCGGCAGACCAGCACCCGGGAAGCCATGCGGATTTTTTCTGCAATAATTTCCGCATACTGCATCATGCCGTCTTTCAGCCCCATCTCAGGCTTGGTGACAAAATCCAGAGCCCCCAGTTCCAGAGCACTCAGTGTTATTTCCGATCCCCGGCTGGTCAGCGAGGACACCATGATCACCGGCATAGGGCGCAGACGCATCAGGCGTTCCAGAAAGTCCAGACCGTCCATCCGTGGCATTTCCACGTCCAGCGTCAGAACGTCCGGATTAAATCGCTTGATCAAATCCCGGGCAATGATGGGATCCGGTGCTGTGGCCACCATTTCCATATCAGACTGATGATTCACAATGTCACTCATAATGGTGCGAATGAGTGCCGAATCATCAACACAAAGTACTCGTATCTTTTTCATTATTTCTCCCGTGCCAGGGAATACACTGACTGACCACGCAGGCGGAAAGGACCATTCTTACTGTTAAAATGTTCAGAATGGCCGGCGAACAAAATGCCTCCCGGTTTGAGCATGGTGGCGAAGCGTTTCATCAGTTGCTCCTGCGTTTTCTGATCAAAATAGATCATCACGTTACGGCAGAAGATGGCGTCAAACGGCGCCGGAACATCCCAGTTCGGGCTCAGCAAATTAAGGTGCTGGTAGCGGATACTGGCCAGTAATTCTTTTCTGACTTTCACCAGATTTTCCTGATCGCCGGTGCCGCGCAGGAAATAATTTCGCTTCTGTTCAGCGGTTAAACTGTCGAGATCGGACAGGCGATACACCGCATTCGTGGCTTTCTGTAATACTTCTGTGTCGATATCCGTTGCCCAGACTCGCGGTCCTGCCACAGGACGCCCCAACGTTTCATCCAGCGTCATGGCGATGGAACAAGGCTCTTCACCGGTCGATGCTGCGGTACACCACACGGTGTAATTTGGCCGGTTGCGCGCATGTTCTGCCAGAATAGGGAAGTGATAAGACTCCCTGAAAAATGACGTCAGGTTGGTGGTCAGCGCATTAATAAATAGCTGCCATTCCGGGCTGTTCTGATTGGATTCCAGGCGACTCACATAATCAGCAAAACGGGTTAATTTCAGTTCACGTAGCCTGCGGGACAAACGGTTATAGACCATGTCTCGCTTCTGGCTATTTAATACAATCCCTGCGCGTTGATAGATAAGCTCTGCAATCTTTTGCAAATCTTTATCGGAGAGTTCTTCCTGAAGTCGCATATTTCAATTGTTCAACTGTTACTGATGGAATTTAATTCCCAAAGGGATAATAACTGACATATCTGCCTGCATATTCCCCAATTGATAAGGAAGGTGATGATCTCCTGTAGGTTGGTACGGCAGATATTGACAGCGAAGAAATAAAAAATGACCAGCCGGCCATATTGAACATATTTCTTAAAAGAGGTTTTTTTCCGATACTGTTATGTCATCAGATAACACGTCTTTTAAACAGACATACTCATGACTTCCTGATAAGCACTGACCATTTTATTTCGCACCTGGATACCCAGATTAAGTGCCACAGACGATTTCTGCATAGAAACCATGACATCGTTCAGCCCGATGTCGGTCGCACCGGTCATGTAGTCCTGCGCCTGTGTCTTGGCGGTGTTCTGCACCTGGCTGATATTGTTAATACTGTCGAATAAAATGTCTGAAAATTGTAATTTTTTCTCAACATTTTTATTATCAGAAATGAACGGTGTTTTTTGTGTGGCCGACGTTTGCTGTGCCTGGAAGCTAATTTGATCCAGAACGCCTTTCATCGATTGAATAGACATCAGAAATTCCTTTATATCGGCTTAATAAGCTCGCCGTTATTCTCTCTGTGGGTTTTTAATAACTGCAGCCTAACATAAGGTCATGTAAATAAAATAATGCGAATAGCTGACAGAAGTTTCAGCTTATTGATGTTTAAAAAAAACGCAATTAGAAGATAATACGCGACTGGAAATCTGTCTGTGTATTTACTGCTTCGCTTTCTCTTATCCGTATCCGGAGTGCTGATTCGCAACAATACGCCTGCATTGCGTCATTTATTTTTTTACAGGACTACGGCATGAATGCCACAACAAACGGTATTAAAAACAAAAGTACAGCTAATCTGATGGCAGCATTAGAACGTTTACGTTCGAGTCCTAAAATTATATTGCTCATCAGCGCGTCTGCGGCTATTTCAATCATTATTGCCCTGATCTTCTGGGCGAAATCGCCAGATTATCGCGTCCTGTACAGCAATATCAGCGATCAGGACGGCGGCGCTATCGTGGCGCAATTAACGCAAATGAATGTGCCTTACCGCTTTCAGGAACGCGGCGGGGCGATCATGGTACCTGAGGATAAAGTTCACGAAGCACGGCTGACTCTCGCCCAGCTCGGTTTGCCGAAGGGCGGCGCCGTAGGTTTCGAATTGCTCGATCAGGAAAAATTTGGCATCAGCCAGTTCAGTGAGCAGGTTAACTTCCAGCGCGCGCTGGAGGGCGAACTTGCCCGCACCATCGAAACGCTCGGTACAGTTCAGAATGCCCGCGTGCATCTGGCTATGCCAAAACCTTCTATGTTTGTCCGCGAACAGAAGCCACCTTCTGCGGCGGTCACCGTGACGCTGAGCAACGGACGCACGCTGGATTCCGGGCAGGTGAATGCGATCACGTATCTGATTTCCAGCGCAGTGCCGGGGCTGAATGCTGATAACGTCACCATCGTCGATCAGAGCGGACGCCTGCTGACCCAAAGTGGCGGTCAGGCGATGCAGACGACGCAGCTCAAATACACCAGCGAAGTGGAAGCGGATTACCAGCAGCGTATCCAGACGATCCTCGCCACGATTGTCGGGCGCAATAACGTTAAGGCGCAGGTGACTGCACAGATTGATTTCACTCAGCACGAACAAACCGCCGAGCAATACCAGCCCAATTCATCGCCGGACAAAATGGCGATCCGCAGCCGCCAGACCAGTGATGCCGAACAGGGCAGCAAAAATGGCGTCGGTGGTGTGCCGGGGGCGCTGAGCAATCAGCCACCTGTGCCGGCGACCGCGCCCATTACCCAGCCGCCGGTAGCGAATCAACCTGCGCAGGGGGCCAATGCGGCAAACAACAACGCCACTCAGGCGGCAGGCACGGCTGAAACGACAGTGGCTACGCCGATGCCGTTTAACAACCGCAAAGACAACACCACTAACTATGAGCTCGACCGTACGCTGACGCACATCAAGCGCAGTACCGGCAGCATCGAACGGCTTTCTGTTGCCGTGGTCGTCAACTATCTGCCGGGTAAAGACGGCACGCCGGTGGCGTTAACGCCGGAGCAACTGGAGCAGGTGAATGCGCTGGTGAAAGAGACGATGGGTTATTCCGCCGCACGTGGCGACACCATCAACATTGTGAACTCGCCATTTACCCCGGTGGAAGAAGAACCGGCACCGCCGTTCTGGAAACAGGAAGGCTTCATCAACCTGCTGATGTCTGCCGCCCGTTATCTGCTGATTGCCCTCGTGGCCTGGTTCCTGTGGCGTAAAGCCGTGCAGCCTGCCTGGCTGCGTAATCAGGAACTGGTGTTGCAACGGCTGGAGCTTGAGAAACAGGCACGTCAGGAAGAACTGGATGCCAGCGCACGCCGTGCAGAAAGCGGCGCGAGAGCCAAGGCCGAGCAGCGCGTTGAAACGGAACTTAATACCCAGAGCCTGCGCGAACTGGCACAGCAGGAGCCACGGGTTATTGCACTGGTCATTCGCCAGTGGATGAATAAGGAGATGAAGTCCTGATGAATGCCTCAGATAAAAGTGCGATCGTCATGCTGACGCTCGGTGACGGGCTGGCGGCCGAGGTGTTCAAACACCTCAACACCCATGAAGTCAAACTGATCAGTAGTTCAATGGTCAATATGGGCGGCTTCACTCATGAGCAACTGGCCGAAGTTCTGAAGGAATTCCAGCGGGATTCCAGTGAATACGCGGCACTGAGCGTGAATACCAATGAGTATCTGCGCAGTGTGCTGGTGAAGGCGCTGGGCGAAGAGCGTGCCTCAAGCCTGCTCGAGGACTTGCTGGATAGCCAGCAGGGCACCAACGGTATCGAGACGCTCAACTTTATGGAGCCGCAGACCGTCTTCGACCTGATCCGCGACGAACACCCGCAGATTATTGCCACCATTCTGGTTCACCTCAAACGCGGTCAGGCTGCGGATGTGCTGAGTAAATTCGATGACCGCGAACGTAACGACATCATGTTGCGTATTGCCACCTTCGGCGGCGTTCAGCCTGCGGCCTTGCAGGAACTGACCGAAGTGCTCAACGGTCTGTTGCACGGTCAGAATCTCAAGCGCAGCAAAATGGGCGGTGTGCGTCCTGCGGCAGAAATTCTCAACCTGATGAAATCTCAGCAGGAAGAGGCGGCTATCGAAGCCGTTCGCGAGTTCGATCAGGAACTGGCGCAGAAGATTATCGACGAGATGTTCCTGTTCGAAAATTTGGTGGAAATCGAAGACCGCAGCATTCAGCGCATCCTGCAGGAAATCGAAAACGAATCACTTATCGTTGCCCTCAAAGGTGCCGAAGGGCCGCTGCGTGAGAAGTTCTTCCGCAATATGTCCCGTCGCCAGGCTGACATCATGAAAGAGGATCTGGGTTCACGCGGTCCGATCCGTATGTCTCAGGTGGAAGCCGAGCAGAAGAGCATTTTGCTGATTGTCCGCCGTCTGGCAGAAACCGGCGAAGTGGTGATTGGAGGAAGCGAAGATGCCTACGTCTGATCGCGAAACGCAGCCTGACTGGCAGGTCTGGAAGCCGCAGAACCTGCTGGACGATTTCAGCCAGCCTGAACATGACATTATTGATACGCCGGGAACCTATCAGTCTGATGAATTATTGCAGGCCGAGTTATCCCGCATCCGCCAGCAGGCCGAACAAAAAGGCTTTGCTCAAGGGCAGGCTCGTGGTGTGGAAGAAGGTAAAAAACAGGGGCACGAGGCGGGATTTGCTCAGGGGCACAAAGAAGGTTTTGAACAGGGTCTGGCTGAGGCCGGCGCGCAGCAGCGTGTAACCGGCGAGCATTTTGCCCGGCTGCTGGAAGAGTTCAAAATTGCCCTCAGCAACCTCGACAGCGTGATCCCGTCGCGTCTGGTGCAGTTGTCGCTGACGGCGGCACGCTCCATTCTGGGCAAAAATATCACCTGCGATAACGACGTCTTGCTGGAGAAAATTCAGCAGCTGTTACAGCAGGAAACGCTGTTCAAGGGCACCGCGATTCTGTGGGTCAATCCTGATGATCTGGCGCTGGTTCAGGATAACGTCGGTAAATCACTGGCGTCGATGGGCTGGGATATCCGTGGCGACGCGCAAATCTTGCCGGGCGGATGCCGGATCACGTCGGAAGAAGGCGAGTTCGATGCGACCATGAATACCCGCTGGCAGGAACTGTGCGAGCTGAGTCGTGAGGATTATCTGGCATGACGATGCGTCTCGCAAAATGGCTGGAGGCTATCGACAGAAAAGAGAAGCTGATGACCTCGCTGCCGCCTTTTCGCCAGTACGGCAAATTAACCCGCGCCACCGGACTGGTGATGGAAGCCGTCGGGCTGAAACTGCCCATCGGCACATTGTGCATCGTGGAACGTCATTCCCGCGAAGGCGTGGATAAAGTCGAAAGCGAAGTGGTCGGCTTTAACGGCCAGATTTTGTATCTGATGCCGCTGGAAAATGTCGATGGCATTTTACCGGGCGCACGGGTTTATGCGCTTGAAAGCGGGGAAGGAGCCAGCAAAGGCAAGCAATTGCCGCTGGGGAGAGAACTGCTGGGGCGCGTGCTGGATGCCAGCGCCCGTCCGCTCGATGGCCTGCCGCCGCCGGTCACGGCACAACACGGCCCGCTGTTTACGCCACCGGTGAATCCGCTGTTACGTGACCCGATTAAAAATGTGCTGGACGTCGGCGTCCGTGCGATTAACGGCCTGCTGACCGTCGGTCGTGGTCAGCGTATGGGGCTGTTTGCCGGTTCCGGCGTCGGGAAAAGTGTGCTGCTGGGCATGATGGCCCGCTACACCAAAGCCGATGTGATTGTCGTCGGCCTGATTGGTGAACGTGGCCGCGAAGTGAAAGACTTCATCGAAAATATTCTCGGCGAAGAAGGGCGCAAGCGTTCTGTTGTGATTGCCGCCCCGGCGGACGTTTCACCGATCCTGCGTATGCAGGGCGCGGTGTATGCCACGCGTATCGCTGAAGATTTTCGCGACAACGGGCTGGATGTCCTGCTGATCATGGATTCCCTGACTCGCTATGCGATGGCGCAGCGTGAGATCGCGCTGGCCATCGGCGAACCTCCGGCGACCAAAGGGTATCCGCCTTCTGTGTTTGCGAAATTACCGGCACTGGTTGAACGTGCGGGGAATGGCGTGAAAGAAGGGGGGTCGATCACCGCGTTTTACACCGTTCTGACGGAAGGCGACGATCAGCAGGATCCGATCGCCGACTCCGCCCGTGCGATCCTCGACGGACACATTGTGCTGTCGCGTCGTCTGGCTGAATCCGGCCATTATCCGGCCATTGATATTGAAGCCTCCATCAGCCGTGCGATGACCGAGCTTATCGAGCCGGTACATTACAAAAAAGTCCAAAACTTCAAGCAGTTGCTTTCCTCGTATCAGCGTAACCGTGACCTGGTCAGCGTCGGGGCGTACGCGGCGGGCAGCGATCCGCTGCTGGATAAAGCCATTCGCCTGTATCCGCAGATGGAAGCCTATTTACAGCAGGCGATCTACGAGAGCAGCGGTTATCAGGAAGCGGGCGACAAGCTTGATGCCATTTTTTCAGACCAACCCAAAGCCTGAGGTGACTAATTAATTATGGCTATCACCAATCCGATGGATTTTCTGCGTGAACTTGCAGAGCAAACACTGACAGATACCACCGCTGAGCTGGGCAAAGTTCAGCAGGCTTATACGCTGGCGGCGACACAACTCGGTCAGCTGGAAAGTTTCGAGCTGGAATATCAGCAACAGCTTCGGGCGACGGTGTCCGGTAAAGGGATCCCGGTGGCTGATTTGCTCAACCGCCAGTCTTTCATTGATTCGCTGGGAAATGTCGTCAAGCAACAGGCGAATCAGGTGCAGAAATGCCAGAACACGGTCAATGAAACACTGCTGAACTGGCGAAACGATAAGCAGCGTCTCAATGCGTTTGAAACGCTGAAAAGCCGGGCAGACGACGTACGGATGCTGAAAGAGAACCGACAGGAGCAAAAGCTCATGGATGAATTTGCGCAGCGTGCCTGCATGGGAAGAGAACTTTTATGATTGTCCAGGCCAGCTCTGTCGTCAGCGGTGTAACCCCAACTAAAATGCCGGAAAAAGGCACCACGCCTGAAACCGGTGAGGTGAATTTCGCGACCTCTCTCGAAAAAGCCTATCCGACCAAACCGGCCTTGCCCGCGAAGGACACGAAGGCGACGCAACCTGATACGGCAGAGCCCGATAATGCCCGTGCAGAAGCTGAACCGCTGCCGGTGCCTGTTCCCGTGCCCGTACTGCCCGCTGAGTTACCGCCGGTGGATCTGATCACGGATATGCCGCAACCGGCACCCGAAGTGCAGACGCCTGAGACGCCTTTTGTTGATCCGCAACTTTTGGCTTTGCAGCAAATCGTTACGCAGAATGCTGCCGTGCCTGTGCAACCGGCACCCACGGCTGACGCACCGGTGATGCCAGCTCAGGTAGATCCGGTAGCTGAAGTTCAGGCTGCGCTTAGCCAGGAACGTCCGGGCAGTGCGTTTATGATGCCGGAAAGCATGAAGCCGAAAGCCGTCTCACAGGCTGCACTGGCCGCACAGGCTTCGCTGGAAGGCAAGCAGGGAACCGATAAGACCAGCGCCGATCAGCATAAGGATTTTCTGTCTGTGATGACGAAAACCGACGCTGCGCCAAAAGAACCTGCCGCCGCACCGGCCAGATTTGAACTGAATCCGGCACTGCCGGTGAGACAGGAAAGCTCCGTATTGCTGACACCGGAAACCGGCCTGCGACCGCACGTTACGCCAGTCAGCGAGCTGACGGCTGCTCCGGCAACGGGCGTCACGACGTCTCCGGCGGTGATTAATCAGGCGCTGGGCACACCGGCGTGGCAACAGGCCGTAGGGCAGCAGCTGGCTTATTTTTCCCGTAACGGCATTCACAATGCGGAGTTACGCCTTCATCCGGAAGAGTTAGGGGCGCTGCAAATCAGCCTCCGGTTGAATAACGATCAGGCGCAGCTGCATTTTGTCACCGAGAACCATCAGGTGCGTGCCGCGCTGGAAGCGGCGATGCCGCATTTGCGTACATCACTGGCGGAGTCGGGGATCCATCTGGGACAAAGCAGTGTCGGCGCTGACTCTTCTTCGTCGTGGAGTGCCTCCGCGCAGTCCGACGGATCATCCGGCCGGGGCTCCACAGAAGATGACGGACAGGAGAATGCGCATCTGGCCGATGAGAAGCCGGAAATAAGTAACAAAACTCTCCATTATTCCAACGGTATTAATACATTTGTTTGACATAAAAATTTATAGAGCGAATTGGCAACACTAATTTCATTTCTTTCGTGAATTGTTCTGGTGTCCGACTGTAATAGAATGCACGGCTTATCAGAGCATCTATTACGGCCTGTTCGCCGGCTTATTTTTACAACAGGGTTTTCCAGATAATGTCCAAGAAGAACCAGAAGGCCAGCGGGGGTGGGAAAAAAAGTTCCCTGGCTATGTTATTAATGATGCTTATTGCTGTGGGAGCATGTGCTTTTGCTGGCTATACATTTTACGAAATGAAGAATATGAAAGCCGGAGCAACGGGTGATGCTCCGGCGAAGGTAAAAAATGCGGCGCCAGCGGTGCCGGTATATGTGCAGATGGACACCTTCACCGTCAGTCTGAAACCGGAAGCGAATGATTCAGACCGCGTGCTTTATATTGGTCTCACGCTGAGGGTAAAAGACGCGGAATCGAAGTCCCTGCTGGAAGAATATATGCCGGAAGTCCGGAGTCGTTTATTAATTCTTTTAGCACATCAGACGGCGACAGATATCTCTTCTGATGAAGGTAAGACCGGATTAACAGAGAAAATAAAAGAGACCGTCAGCAAACCTCTCGCACCGAATCACAGTGCGGTAGTGACTGATGTATTATTTAACGCATTCATCTTACGGTAATTTCTATGTCTGACAGTATATTATCTCAGGCTGAAATTGACCGCCTTTTAAATGGCGGCAGCAACGCAGAAAGCGAGACCACTGCTAACAATGCAGTGCAGGATGACGGGATCAAACCCTATGATCCGAATACTCAGCGTCGCGTCGTTCGTGAACGGTTGCATTCACTTGAGATCATTAACGAACGTTTTGCACGACAGTTTCGTATGGGACTGTTTAATCTTCTGCGTCGAAGCCCGGATATCACTGCCGGAAGCATTAAAATTCAACCGTATCATGAGTTTGCCCGTAATCTTCCGGTGCCGACCAACCTTAATCTGGTGCATATGAACCCGTTGCGCGGGACGGCGTTATTTGTCTTCTCGCCCAATCTGGTGTTCATGGCGGTGGATAATTTATTTGGCGGAGACGGACGTTTTCCTACCAAAGCGGACGGCCGTGAATTCACGCCGACCGAACAGCGCGTGATAAACCGGATGCTGACGATGGCGCTGGAGGCGTACGATTTCGCCTGGAGTTCCATCTTTAAACTGAAAACGGAATATGTCCGTGCAGAAATACAGGTGAAATTCACCAATATTACGTCGTCACCTAACGATATTGTGGTGACCACACCTTTTTATGTCGAAATTGGCCCGCACCGGGGCGAGTTTGATATTTGTATCCCGTTTAGCATTATCGAGCCTTTGCGCGAATTACTGACGAATCCGCCAATGGAAAATTCCAAACAGGAAGACCGGCAATGGCGGAGTACGCTTGCTTCTCAGGTCAGAGATACTGAACTTGAGCTGGTGGCGAATTTCTCCGACATTTCCACCCGCCTTTCGCAAGTTATGAATATGCAGAAAGGGGATATTATTCCCATTGATAAAAAAGAGAGCATTGAAGCTCGTGTTGATGGCGTTCCTGTATTCTCGGGAAAATATGGTTGTGTCAATAACCAATATGCTCTGAAAGTAGAGCAAATGATGAATCCCGCTTTATTATCTTTAAAAAAGGAGTAATTCCCCAATGACTGACACTACAACTTCGGGCGGTTCTGATAAAGAATCCATCGATGATCTTTGGGGTGATGCGATGAGTGAACAACAAGCCGCGGATAACTCCTCCACAAAAGAGGCACAGGTGACAAACTTTTCAGAGGATCTCAATCTGATCCTCGATATTCCGGTCAAAATGACGGTGGAATTAGGCCGGACAAAAATGACGATCAAGGAATTATTACGTCTGAGCCAGGGATCGGTTGTTTCTCTGGAAGGTCTGGCGGGTGAACCCCTGGATATTCTGATTAATGGTTATCTGATTGCTCAGGGTGAAGTGGTGGTGGTTTCCGATAAATTCGGCGTACGCATTACCGATATTATTACACCTTCAGAGCGGATGTATCGCCTGAGCAGGTAATGATGATGCAGACTACCCCGCAGCCCCACACTCAGACCCTTCCTTCGACTGTCGATACGGCCATGCCCGGTTCAATCCTGGTGAACGTCGGCGGTGCGCTGGTGCTGATACTGATGATCATTGCCGTATTCGCCTGGCTTGCACGTCGCACAGGGTTTGCCCGCAATCACCCTAAAAGCAACCAGATACTTTCTGTGGTGGCCAGTCATTCTCTGGGGCAGCGCGAGCGTGTAGTCGTCATTGATATGAATGATAAAAGAGTTTTGCTTGGCGTCACGCCGGGCCAGATCAGTTGTCTCGCCACCTTTGATAAGCCCCCTGATGAAGGTGCAACACAGATTGTATCAGCGTCTGTCGATTTCCAGTCCACGCTGATGAATCTGCTGAAAAAACGTAAGACGGAGCCAGCGGAATGAGTTTATTTTCACGTCATAATTCCCGCCGGTGGCTGCCTTCGGGACTGTTTCTTTTAATGATTGTCGGGCTGATGTTACCTGCCCGTGATGTTTTTGCTGCCAACGGTGATGTGATGCTGACCCGTTCAGCCGATGGGGAAAGCTGGTCACTGCCGGTGCAGACACTGGTTCTGCTGACCTCACTCACTTTCCTGCCCGCCATACTGCTGATGATGACCGGTTTTACCCGAGTGATCATCGTGTTAGGGCTATTGCGCAATGCACTCGGTACGCCCTCTACACCGCCCAATCAGGTCTTACTGGGGCTGGCGCTGTTCCTGACGTTTTATGTTATGTCTCCGGTCTTTAATCAGATCTACAAAGACGCCTGGCAGCCTTTATCGGAAGATAAAATCAGCATGGAAACCGCGCTGGAACGAGGCGTTCAGCCACTGCGCAGATTTATGCTCGAACAAACCCGCGAAACCGATCTGGCGCTGTATACGCGCATGGCTAAAGAAGAAAACTTCCAAAGTAAGGAAGAAGTGCCTCTGCGCATTTTACTGCCCGCGTTCGTGACCAGTGAATTGAAAACAGGTTTCCAGATTGGCTTCACTGTTTTCATTCCTTTCCTGATTATCGATCTGGTAGTCGCCAGCGTACTGATGGCGCTGGGCATGATGATGGTTCCCCCTGCGACCATTTCGCTGCCTTTCAAACTGATGCTGTTTGTTCTGGTGGATGGCTGGCAATTACTGATGGGCTCACTGGCACAAAGTTTCTTTAGTTAAGCCGTGAACAGTAAGCAGTGAATAGTTAAAAAGTTAAACAGTTAAACAGTTAAACAGGACGAAAAATGACACCGGAAAGTGTAATGGCGATGGGGTTTCAGGCCATGAAAGTCGGGTTAATGATTGCGGCACCTTTGTTATTCGCCGCATTGTTCACCGGATTGCTGGTCAGCATATTCCAGGCATCCACGCAAATTAATGAAATGACATTATCATTTATTCCAAAAATACTGATGATCGTGACTGTCGGTATTCTGATGGGGCCGTGGATGCTAAATCTTTTTCTGGATTATATGCGCACGCTCTTTACTAATTTGCCGTACGTCATCGGATAGTTATGCTTACGTTGTCCGTTGCCAGCTTATATGCCGTCATGAACCAGTATTTCTGGCCAATGCTGCGGGTGCTGGCTTTATTCACGACCGCGCCAATTTTTAATGAGCAGGGCATCGGGAAGAAAGCCAAGATAGGGTTGGCGATCGTGATTTCATTACTGATAGGACAACATCAGCCCAACACGCACATTGAAATTTTTTCTTTCGCCGGATTATGGGTAGGCGCGCAACAGTTCATTATCGGTGCTGCCATCGGGCTGACGGTGCAGTTTATTTTCGTGGCCGTGCGTAATGCCGGGGAGATTATCGGTCTGCAAATGGGATTATCCTTTGCCACATTTTTTGACCCGGCGGCGGGGGGAAATATGCCGGTGATTTCCCGCATCCTGAACCTGCTCGTGACGTTGCTGTTTCTGACCTTTAATGGTCATTTATGGATGCTTAATACTCTGGCGGACAGTTTTATATTACTGCCAGTCAGTGCAACGCCGATCAACGCAGATGGTTTGTTAGCGATTACTTACACCGCCGGAATGGTCTTTAAATGCGGGTTGATGCTGGGGCTACCCATTATCACTCTGCTTCTGACACTGAATTTGACGCTGGGACTGCTTAACCGCCTGACGCCTCAGCTTTCCATCTTTGTCGTCGGTTTTCCGCTGACGCTGAGTATTGGCATGATAGCGATGTCGATGATCATGTACACCCTTGCGCCGTTTTTTGAAAATATGATGGAAGATATTTTTGAGCAACTGACAAAAATAATCCTTCTGTTGACCTGACTTTTTTATATAGTAGATAATTGCAGAGGCTTTAATGGCATCCTTCAAAATATCGACCCTGATCAAAACTATTTTATTCCTGCTTTGCTTTATCCTGGTGATCATCTCGGCTTTTTCATTTAAATCCATGTCACAAGCCAGTGATTCTTTCAATGAAATGAAAACGCTGACTCAAAATCTCAGAGAGTTACGCCGCATGAGTACATTTCTTGGCTCTGTTCGCGGGGATATTAACTATGTGTACAATGACCCGACGGCTTCTCATGAGGTACTGGCAGAAAAAGCAGCAGTAATTTCTGAAGGAATTAAAAATGCACAGCGTCATGCCAGTAATTTTCAGCGCGCTGCTGAAAACAGTGAAGAGGGCAAAGTTTTTTCGACCAATGTTTATAATAAATTTAACGCATTAATTGAAAACTACACCAATAATATGCGTTCTCTCGAAGCTTACAACAATACCGGCTTCGATAACGGCAAGCTGGAAAATGCGCTGGATGACGCAGTACAGGAATACGCAGATTATAGCGTTAAGGTTGAGAGTAATATTACTGACAAGTTTTCTGCAGATCGTCTTGCATTCCTGATCACCTCAGGGATCCTTCTGGCATTGACTGTCTGTATCTCATGTCTGTCATTTATTCTTATCAAACGATTTGTGTTCAATCGTCTGCAAACAGCGTCATCCATGCTGGATAAAATCAGCTCCGGCGAGTTGTTCCATGAGTTTGAAACAGGGGCTCGCAACGAAATTGGTGTGATGCTGGAATCGCTGCAGAACATGAAAGGATCACTGAGCGGGATTATTACTTCCGTCCGTCTTACATCGGGTAACATCAGAACCGATGCTTCGGAAATCGATACCGGTAACCACGATCTGGCTTCCCGAACCGAAGAACAAGCCAGCGCACTGCAACAGACCGCCGCGAGCATGGAAGAAATTAAAACCACCGTGTCTAACAATGCCGAAAATGCACGTCAGGCAAACCTGTTGTCTCAGCAGGCACGTACCACTGCGGATAACGGATCTTCTGTGATGGCCAATGTGGTTTCCACAATGGATAAAATTTCCAAAAGTGCGCGCAAAATTTCTGAAATCAATGGCGTGATTGATGGCATTGCCAATCAGACGAATATTCTGGCACTGAATGCCGCGGTTGAAGCTGCGCGTGCCGGTGAGCAGGGACGAGGTTTCTCCGTTGTCGCCAGTGAAGTTCGCAATCTTGCAGCCCGCAGTGCCGATGCGGCAAAAGAAATTAACCTGCTGATTAATGAGTCTGTTAAAAACGTCGATGACGGTGCGCGCCTGATAGAAGATGCAGGTAAAACGATGCATGAGATTGTCACGTCCGTCACCCACGTCAGCAATATCATGCAGGAAATAACCCAGGCTTCTGAAGAACAAAGTACCGGGGTTTCCCAGATAGCGATGGCGGTGAATGAAATGGATTTAGCCACTCAGCAGAATGCGGCAATGGTGGAAGAGTCATCCGTGATAACTCAAAACCTAAATAATAATGCTCGGCACCTGTTTGATATCGTCTCCTTCTTCCGTGTGGAAAAAACCGATAATGCAACACAGCCTGTGATGGAGGAGTCTGTTCACGGAGAACCTGTCCGTCAGACGGGCCGGATTAAGAAAAACACTCAGGTGAAAGAACCTGCATTTAAAAAAGACGTCAGCACAACGGAAGGTGCCTGGACCGAATTTTAAATAATTTGATGACTCACGTTATTACCGGAAGAGGCAGATATGTCTCTTCCGTTTTTTTTTACCTGATAACTCTATTTGGTCGTTAAGTTGTCATCTTTTCAAACAATGGACTCTTGGGTTCTGATGATAAAATACCCCTATATTATTACTGTGTAAAAAATAAGGCTGCATTGCGCGAGTCGTGCGGTAGCTTTGCTTACAGATAACTAAAACAAATTTGAGATAACAGGATTTATATTTTGAAAGATTTGTATTCATCTCATCACTTTTCTCCTGCCGGAATTTATACCTCAGCGGCAATGTATGGCGTAAAAGGCGCTGATCCGAAAACGGCGAACGTTCTCCAGATCGGTTGTGGCGAGGGCGAAGATCTCATTCGCTTTGCCGTTGCGAATCCTTTAAGTTCGTCAGCAGGAATAGATGTTGACCCTGATTCTGTCAGAGAAGGGCAACAGAAGGTTTCCGCCTTTGGAATTGAAAATACCCATTTATATTGCCTCGGTTTACAGGATTTGTTTTCCATTGATCCGGGTAAGTTCGATTACATTATTATTCAGCAATTCTTCAGCCTGCTGGATGAGGAAACCCGTTATTCATTGCTGAGTTTCTGTGAGCAACATTTAACAGAACAGGGAATTATCGCGGTAAAGTGGAATACGTTACCGGGCGCACAGGTCACTGACACATTGCGTGAGGTCATTGCACTGCACACCCAAAATTCAGTCAGCGATGAAGAGAAAATCTCATCAGCAAGAGCGATGCTGGGATTTATGAATATTGCTCATCCTGACGGTGCCCTGAAAGACCGTATCACTGAAGCATTATCTTTATCGGATACAGAGCTGGCTGTACGTTATATTTACAGTAAAAATGATGCACGCTATTTTGTTAATTTCACTCACGACATTATAAAATCAAATGTTAACTACGTCGGGGATGTGACGCCTCAGTATGAAATAGCGCAGCACTACGGGAAAGAGGTCGCCACTGTACACACAACGGCCACAGAACGACTCGATAAAATCACCGCGCAGCAATATCTGGACTTTGCCGTCGACCGGCAGGTTCGCTTTAGTCTATTGATTTCAAAAAATAATCAATCAGTGATTCATGAACAGATGCAATTCAGCGAAATTGAAAATTTGCACTGGGCAGGAAATTATCAAAGACAAGCGGATGCAAAAACTTTCTATAATCGCCAGGGAGAATCCCTGACTTCAGATAATGATTTGCTGGGGCGGATCCTGGATGTAATGGGAAACAGCTGGCCGCTGAGTGTCAGTACGCAGCAGATTATAAAGAATACGTATTTGCCAGAAGAACCTGAACAGCATGCCGGCAATGTGATTAAAACACTGCAGGCATTATATATTGAAAACGTTTCAGGTATTTATGCGTCTTTAACGCCTTCGCCTTATAACCTCTCACGCTTTGGTAATCTTAAGCTGATTTATCCGACTGACAATATTATCTGGCCCGAATGCGGATACATCGAGTCAGAGAATCTGTGGGGGGAGAAGGCTGTTCTGAAGAAAAGTGAAGCCGGGTTTGTTCAGTCTGGTTTACGTCTTTCAGATGAGGAAAGTTATATGCTGGCGATGGATCTGGTGAGCAAAGGGTTGCTAACCGGTTCAGACATTGCCTGGTTGCGCTTATATCAGCAGGTAATGGCATTGCAAGATGTGGATATTGCCCGACGCCGGATTTCAAGCTTAATGCTGTTTTCCGCAAGCACAAAGGAAGGGGGATTCCGTCAGGAACATGCCGGTCATAAAAGCCTCAGTAAAAAAACAGAAAATGATGTAGACCAGAAAGCATTGAGTAAAGTGAAAGGGCTGTATTTATCCGGGCATGTTCAGGAATCTTTTGAAATCATGGAAGAACTGAGAACCAGATACCCGGACAGTGTCACGTTGTTAAGCGATATATCCTCTATTTATCATCAGGCCAATAATGTCGACGAGGCATTAAGATGCCTTACCAAAGGGTTGTCGATCAATTCGGGGTTGTTTGAATTTTACAGCGGTATTGTATTGTGCCTTTCAAAACTTAATGATCGTCATTATCCCAAAAAAGTTGCACAGCATTTGCTGAGAAATTATCCGAAAAATGCTGAAGCGTGGGATTTACTGGGTAAAGTTTATAACGATCTGCGTAACAGCCTGAAATATGAATATTGCGCACGTAAAGCCGCAGACATGAACAGTAATAACGCAACATACCTGCTCAAATTAGGCAATGTGCTGAGCGAACGTAATCAGATGCGTGAAGCCAGAGAGTATCTGGAAAAAGGCGTGAGATTGTCAGAGTCTTCACTCGGATATTTTGCTAATTACAGCAATATGTTGTTTGTCATTCTTCACGATCATCAATGTTCGCCAGAAGAAATCCTTGCCGAGCATCAGAAGTACGGTCAAAAGCTGAGCGCGTGGGCGAAAAATAAGACGGTTGAACGCCCGGTTTTAGTGAATGACAATCCCCGCCTGCGGGTTGGTTTTGTATCGGGTGACTTCAGGGACCATCCGGTGAGTAACTTCATCTATCCTGTGCTCAGTTCAATCGATAAAACCCGCTTTGACGTCATTGGCTACAATGTTTCTCCGTCTAATGACCGCCATACACAGCTTTATGCGGCATTATCTTCAGAATGGAATGACGTTAAAAGTCTGAGTCATATTGAGCTGGCAGAGAAAATTGCAGCGGATGGGATTGATATCCTGATCGACTTATCGGGCCATACGGCATTCAACCGCTTACCTGTTTTTGGTCTGAAACCGGTGCCGGTTCAGATGTCGTGGATAGGATATCCGGGGACTACCGGCGTAAAAGAGATGGATTACTATCTTATTGACAGCAATTTTGCCGCGCCGGGGGTATTAGACAGTCACTTTACTGAGAAACTGGCTTATTTACCTGCGGCTAAGCAATTCGAACCTGCTGATTACAATATAGATGTTAATGCTCTTCCTGCGCTCAAAAATGGGTATATCACGTTTGCCACGTTTAACCGCCCGCAAAAAATTACCGCCGCTGTGCTCGATGCATGGGCAAGAATATTAACTCAGCTTCCTGATGCCAGATTACTTTTCGCGTCAATGAGCGATGAGGAAATGATCGAAAAATACATGCTGGAGTTTGAAAGTCGTGGAGTCCGCAGGGAGCAAATTATTGCCCGTCTTAAGTGCGGTTTTGGGCCTTATCTGCAAATGCATAATGACGTGGATATTATCCTCGATACCTTCCCTTATACCGGCGGTACAACCACCAACCATGCCAGCTGGATGGGCGTCCCGTCGCTGACACTGGCGGGCGACAGTGTCGTGTCACGTCAGGCCGGCGCGGCGATGAAATTCCTGGGTCTTGAGGAGTTTGTCGCGAGTTCAACCGATGAATACGTGGCGAAAGCTGTCGCGCTCAACGGACAGTTTGAGCATCTGAACAGTGTGCGCTTGTCTCTTCGTGACCGTATTTTGGAAAGAGAAAAAAGAGTCAGCCATCGCGCATTCTATTTTGAAAAAGTCCTCGAACAGGCCTGGAGCTTGCACCAGCAAGGGTTGCCCGCACAAGCCATAGTTCTTGCCGATGACTAAATTCTCAGATGCTATCGGGGGATATTTCCCCCTTGAGCTTCCCCGCTTGCAGGCGCATTTTTATCCGAATTTAGCGTTATTTTCGTCTGCCCGTGGCGCTTTTTACGCATTGCTGGTGTCAGGCAAACCCGATGCAGTGTGGGTGCCGCGTTATATCTGTGATGCGATGCTTTCACCCCTGGAAACATTGCAGATCCCGGTGAAATATTATTCGCTGGATAGCCAGTTGATGCCGGACTCAGAGGTGGTGCCAGCGGAGAATGAATGGGTATTGTGGGTCAACTATTTCGGGTTATGTGATGTTCAGGAGCAAAAAATGCTCGCCCGGTTTAATCCCCGTCAGCTCATCCTTGATCATTCCCAGGCCTTTTATTCCCCGCCCGGCGATTGTCTGGCAACGCTGTATTCACCGAGAAAATTCTTCGGAGTCCCTGACGGTGGCCTGCTGGCAACGTCATTACCTGTGGATGTGCCGCAAACTGACCCGCTGGTTTCCCTGAACCGCTCGGCGCATTTGTTGCGGCGACTGGCAGAGAACGCGGAGTCTGGTTTTGCGGCCTATCAGCAGGCAGAAGAGACGTTTACACAGGCGCCGTCTGCCATGTCTCAGCTGACGGAAACACTGTTAAAAACGATTGATTATCAGCAATGCCGAAAGGCGAGGAACGAAAATTTTCAGTTCCTGCATCAGCACCTCGGACGCTTTAACGAGGCTGCATTTGATAACGTTACTGCTGACGGGGCTCTTTGCTATCCCTTTTTGAACAGAACATCCGGTCTGCGTCAGTTCTTAACTAATGAACGTATTTACACGCCTTCGTACTGGCATGATGCAGGCTGCAGAGTCAGGCCATCAGGCATTGAGAGCGATTTTATTCATCATCTGATCCCTTTACCTGTCGATCAAAGATATGGCATTGCGGAAATGGAATTCATTGTTGAAAAAGTCGCTGATTTTCTTAACCCGTCTGCGGGGGGTTAAATTAAAAACTTAAATGAAAAAATTAAACGTTTTAGTATTCCCCTGCGGCTCGGAAAATGCGGGTGAAATATATCAGGCACTCCGGTATTCCGTGCATGTTAATCAGTTAGTGGGGGCGTCAGGCGTCAGCGATCATGGTGAATTCAGGTTCGAAAATTACCGGGGCGATTTGCCGCTGATTGATGACGAAAGTTTTGACGATGCTTTTCTGGCCCTGTTAGAAGAGTGCCAGACGGATATTGTTTTTGCTACCCATGACAGTGTGGCCGTAAAACTCGCGCTACTGGCGCAGCGGCAGGGGTTTTATCTGGTGAATGGCAATGCCACCACTGCACAAATTACCCGCTATAAAAGTGAAACCTATGCGCTTTTCCAGGATTGTCGCTGGGTGCCCGCCTGTTATCACCCGGAATATCCCGTGGCAGAATGGCCGGTGCTGATTAAACCGGATTGCGGGCAGGGGGGAAAGGATGTTCAGAGGGTCGATGATGCGGCTCAGTTACTTCAGGCCATTAAAAACGTTCCTCAGCCACTGGTGGTGGAGTTTCTGCCCGGTGAAGAAATCACGGTCGATTGTTTCACCGATCGAAAAAGGCAACTCATCTGGGCAGGGCCGCGCAGCCGGGAACGTGTACGTGCCGGTATCAGTATGCGTTCGCAAAAACAGAACCCGGATGATGAAATCATGGACATCATTACCACGATAAATTCCCGCCTGGTGTTTCGTGGTCCGTGGTTTGTTCAGTTAAAAAAAGATAAATATGGCAAATGGAAGTTGCTGGAAATATCTTGCCGTATTGCAGGCACAATGGTTTTCCAGCGCGCGCGTGGAATTAATTTACCTCTGATGACGCTGCATGATTTTCTGGAGCGCAGTATAACGCCGCTCGCCAGTGAACATATCACTCTGGTTGACAGATCCATTAAAACCGTCAGTCGTATCGATATTCCTGTTGAACATGTTTTTATTGATCTCGACGATACGCTAATCATTAACGGTTATGCCGTTCCGGCTGTGATGGCATTACTTTATCAATGCAAAGCACAGGGGAAATCACTTCACCTGATTACCCGGCATATCAGTGATCCTGTTGATACCCTGCGTCAGTCTGCAATTGCTGAGTCTTTATTCGATCAGGTTATTCATTTAACGGAAAGTACAGATAAGAAGTCATTTTATATTCCTGAGAAGAGTCTTTTTATCGATAACTATTTTATTGAACGTCAGGATGTCGCGAAGCTGAAAAATGTCGCAGTGATGGATGTGGATGCTGTTGAGTTTTTGCTACGTTAACCGGATACGGAAATTATTATGATTTATAAAGATGCTGTTATATTTTGCGAGGAGTTTGCAAAAACTACCCGACCACGGTTTGCTTTTGGGGTGACGACTCATTCAAAAGATATCGCCAAAAAATTTGCGGTAACCGGATTTATCGATGAGTTTACTGATGCTACGTCGGTTGACGGTCTGCCTGTCGTTTCATGGTCAGAAGTGCCGGCGGATGCCATGGTGGTGTCCGGTATAGCAGATGGTCGTCCCCTGACTGCCCAGAAGATAATGGAACATAAACATTGTGACTGTTTAGATTTCTTTTCCTTCTATCGGTATTTCACGACTTTTTTAAACCCTGTCGCTTTTTACCATGGTCAGGCTTTTGTCGATGATTACCGCCAGAATAAAAGCCGCTATGAAAACGTACGTCATCAGCTGGCGGATGCCCTCTCAGCAGAAACGTTCGACAAAATTATTAATTTCAGGCTGACAAACCGCTTAGCGGCACTTGAAGGTTTTACCTGCCGGACGAATGAGCAGTATTTTGATCTGCCGTTTGTCAAAGATTATGCCCGTCACTTTGTAGATTGTGGCGGTTTTGATGGCGCAACCAGCCTGGAATTTGCGAGACTGTTTCCGGATTATAAAAGTATTCAGGTTTTTGAACCCGACATCAGCCAGTGCCAGCTTATCGCGCAAACGCTGAACGCTCTTCCGGGTGTGAGAGTCTACCCTTATGGTGTTTCGGACCAGTCAGAAACACTGCGGTTTTCACGGGCCGGCAGTGCATCGAAGATTTGTGATTCAGGCGACGTCACCATTGAGGTTGTTACGCTGGATGGATTGCTTAAAGGAGATGTCAGCTGCTTAAAAATGGATATTGAGGGCTACGAATTGCCTGCATTAGCCGGTGCGCAGAATATTATTAAAACTCAAAAGCCCCTGCTGGCTATTTGTTGTTACCATAAGCCTGATGATCTGTGGACAATTCCTCAGCGGGTTCTCAGCTACAATCCGGACTATAAAATTTATTTACGCCATTATTCCGAGGGGCTTTTAGAGACCGTATTTTATTTTGTTCCTGAAAGTCTTACTGATGAGTGAATTAAAACGCGTTGCTATCATGCAGCCTTACATTTTTCCTTATTTAGGCTATTTCCAGCTGGCTGCTTCAGGCGATATTTTTGTGCTGTATGACAATGTTAACTATATCAAGCAGGGGTATATAAACAGGAATTGTATTCTCAGTGCCGGTCAGATTCAGCGTTTTGTTATTCCTGTCCCCGGAGCGTCCTCATTCAAACCTATTAAGGAACTTGAGTTCAGTCAGGACGTGGGGAAAGTCATCAAACAAATACGGCAGGCCTATCAGAACAGGCCTTTTTTTGGCGCAGTTTTCCCCATTATTGAGCAGGTGTTGCAGTCTGAACAGCGAAGTATTGCCCTGATGTGCCAGAAGATGATGCGCTGTTTCTTTGATTATCTGGGTATGGAAAAGGTTGTGATGCTTTCCAGCCAGATTAATTATGCTCAGACGGGCAGTGCCAGCGACAAAATTATTGCTATATGCCATTCACTTGGTGCAGATGTTTATATTAACAGTGCAGGTGGTGTTGATTTATATGACCGCGAACAGTTTTTAAAATCAAAGCTGGTTTTGAAGTTTATAAAAATGAATGACATCCGCTATCCGCAAGGTTGTGAGGAGTTTCATCCTAATCTTTCTATTATTGATGTGCTGATGAACTGCTCTGTAGAAACGGTTCGGGACTTATTATCAGAATATCGCTTGTTCTAACTTTCTCAGGATTACAGCCATCATGGAAAAAAACATATTTGTCACTCGTCCTTTATTACCTCCGCTTGAGGAGTTCATTCCTTATCTGGAAAATATCTGGGAAAGTCAGCACCTGACAAACGCTGGCCCGTATCATCAACAGCTGGAAAAAGAACTGGCTGAGTATCTGGGTGTGGAACATTTGTGTTTGTTTTCAAATGGTACGCTGGCCTTACTGACCGCTTTTCAGGTGCTGGGGATCACCGGTGAGGTGATCACGACGCCTTATTCTTTTGTCGCTACGGCACATTCACTGCTCTGGAATGGCCTCACGCCGGTTTTTGTCGATACCGATCCTGATACGTTCAATCTTGATGCAGACAAGCTTGAGCAGGCGATTACTCCGGCTACAACGGCAATCCTGCCCGTCCATTGTTATGGTATCCCCTGTAACACCCGCAAAATCGAAGAGCTGGCGGATGCGTACGGGCTGAAGGTCATCTACGATGCAGCCCACGCTTTTGGTGTTAAACAAAATGGCGTCAGCGTCCTGCGTCAGGGCGACCTGTCTATTCTGAGTTTTCACGCCACTAAAGTGTTCAATACGATTGAGGGCGGTGCCATTATCTGTCACGACGCCAAAATGAAGCAGCGCATCGATTATCTGAAAAATTTTGGTTTCGTTAATGAGACCACCGTTGTTGCGGCGGGTATTAACGGCAAGATGAATGAATTACAAGCCGCGTACGGGCTCCTTCAGTTGCAACACATTGATAAAGCTCTTGATGATCGTGGCAGACTCTATCGCCATTACAATATGCTGCTTGCGGATATTCCGGGGATTTCACTGATGTCGATCCCTGAGGATGTGACCTGGAATTATGCGTACTACCCGATCATGGTTAATGAAGATTTTGCTCTTACGCGTGACGAGCTGTACGAATTGCTGAAAGACAATCACATCATGGCGCGACGCTACTTTTATCCCTTAATCAGCAGTTTCTTTATGTATAAATTTGCTGAAAGTGCCAGCAGGGAAAATCTGCCTGTTGCGCACCAGCTCGCGGAAAAAGTCATCTGTTTGCCGCTTTATCCTGGTCTGGAAGAAAGCATACAGAATAAAATTGCCGGACTGATTAAAAATGCCGCCGCCACATCACCTCACTCCTCTCCATTAATCATGGCGCAGTAATCTGGTTAACAAGCTTGTAAAGACGGTGATTTTCAGTTTTTTCGGCTCTGATAATGCTCTACCATATCTGTACCTCTTTTATTGCATGGTTACGGATATCCGATGCGCCACCTGGCAATCATTCTTCCCCTGGTTCTTACACTTTCTGCCTGTAGCAGTAATAAACCCGCGCCTCAGCCTGAAGGGCCGCGTAATCCTTTCTCCGATGGAAGAAATGCCAGCGCCAGTGCGGTGCCCGACGGCGGTTTTCTGCTCCAGCCTGAGCATACCGGCGCGGTGCAGACCGGCGATTTTGCCTATGATCCGGCCATGAATCAGTTTGTTGACAAAATGGTGCGCGAGCACGGTTTTGACCGTCAGCAGCTGCATGATGTGTTGTCGCAAACCAAACGTCTGGGATTTGTATTACGACTGATGGATCAGCAGGCACCTTCCGGTCCGCCATCGACCGTGCCAAACGGCGCGTGGAACCGCTATCGCAGCAAATTCATCACGCCGGATAACGTGCAAAATGGTGTGGTGTTCTGGAATCAATATCAGGATGCGTTGCAGCGTGCGGAGCAGATCTATGGCGTGCCGCCGGAAATCATTGTCGGCATTATCGGCGTGGAAACCCGCTGGGGACGCGTAATGGGTAAAACCCGCATTATCGATGCGCTGGCGACCTTATCCTTTGCCTATCCGCGCCGTGCAGCGTATTTCTCCGGTGAACTGGAAACGTTCCTGCTGATGTCCCGTCGGGAAGGGGATGATCCGCTGAGTCTGCGCGGTTCCTTCGCCGGTGCAATGGGCTATGGCCAGTTTATGCCGTCATCTTATAAAGACTACGCCGTCGACTTTAACGGCGACGGTCATGCCAACCTGTGGGATCCGATTGATGCTATCGGCAGTGTCGCCAATTACTTCAAAGCCCACGGCTGGACCAAAGGCGCGCCAATTGCGGTGCCGGCAGCCGGGCAGGCACCTCTGCTGGAGAACGGCTTTAAAACCAAATATCCGCTGTATACATTGAAAGCCGCCGGACTGAGCCCGTTAGGATCGCTTGGCAACTATCAGGAAGCGAGCCTGCTGCGCCTTGATATGGGCACCAATTACCAGTACTGGTACGGGCTGCCGAACTTCTACACCATCACCCGTTACAACCACAGCGTGCATTATGCGATGGCGGTATGGCAGTTGGGTGAGGCGGTGAAAGCCGCGCGCTAACCCCGGATCGTTCAACTCTCATGAGGGCCGCAGATCGTGGCCCTTCTTTTTTCTTTTTACTCCAGTTCTGAATACATCGCGCAAATCACTTCAACGGGACTCGCAGACCGGAAGAGAAATGCTAACATCGGGGTAGTTTCAGATGTCCCGCCGGGAGGGGATATGGACGAAAAACGTTTACATGAACTGAGTGTGGAAGTCGGGGCGGCGCTGAAAGCCAGGGGATGGTGGGTCACTTGTGCGGAGTCCTGCACCGGCGGCCTGATTGCCAAGGCGATTACTGACATCGCCGGAAGCTCCGCCTGGTTTGATCGCGGATTTGTCACTTACAGTAATGCGGCCAAACATGAATTGCTGGGCGTGTCTGAAAGCACGCTGGAGCAATATGGCGCAGTGAGTGAGCAGGTGGTGCATGAAATGGCGCAGGGCGTATTGCACGCCGCGGGCGCGGATGTGGCCGTTTCGGTCAGCGGTATTGCCGGACCTGATGGCGGTTCTGCAGAAAAACCTGTCGGCACGGTCTGGTTCGGATTTGCCGGAAAAGACGGGCGCGTTCTGACGGCTAAACAGCAGTTTTCCGGCGATCGCGAAGCGGTGCGTTTGCAAGCTGCTGTTTTTTCGCTACAAACTGCATTGCGTGAGTTTATTAAAAATTAGGCTTGATACTGTATGAGCATACAGTATAATTACTGCCAATTACCTGTACATAAATTATATTCAGTGATGCGGGCGGGATGTTCCCCTGCATCAGACGAGGAGTAAAAATGGCTATTGATGAGAACAAGCAAAAAGCGTTAGCTGCAGCACTGGGCCAGATTGAAAAGCAATTCGGTAAAGGCTCCATCATGCGTCTGGGTGAAGATCGCTCCATGGACGTAGAAACGATCTCTACCGGCTCTTTGTCTCTGGATATCGCGTTAGGTGCCGGCGGTTTACCAATGGGCCGTATCGTTGAAATTTACGGACCAGAATCTTCCGGTAAAACCACGCTGACTTTGCAAGTTATCGCAGCAGCACAGCGCGAAGGCAAAACCTGTGCGTTCATTGATGCAGAGCACGCACTGGACCCGATCTACGCTAAAAAACTGGGCGTAGATATCGATAACCTGCTGTGTTCTCAGCCAGATACTGGTGAACAGGCTCTGGAAATCTGTGACGCGCTGACCCGTTCAGGCGCTGTTGACGTGATCATCGTCGACTCCGTGGCTGCACTGACACCGAAAGCAGAAATCGAAGGCGAAATTGGTGACTCTCACATGGGCCTCGCGGCACGTATGATGAGCCAGGCGATGCGTAAGCTGGCCGGTAACCTGAAAAACGCCAACACACTGCTTATCTTCATCAACCAGATCCGTATGAAAATTGGTGTGATGTTCGGTAACCCGGAAACCACCACCGGCGGTAACGCGCTGAAATTCTACGCCTCTGTGCGTCTGGATATCCGTCGTATCGGCGCGATTAAAGAAGGTGATGTGGTTGTCGGTAGCGAAACACGTGTGAAAGTGGTGAAGAACAAAATCGCTGCGCCATTTAAACAAGCCGAATTCCAGATCATGTATGGCGAAGGTATCAACATCAACGGCGAACTGATCGACCTGGGCGTTAAGCACAAACTGATCGAGAAAGCCGGTGCATGGTACAGCTACAACGGCGAGAAGATTGGTCAGGGTAAAGCGAACTCCTGCAACTACCTGAAAGAAAATCCGAAAGTGGCTGCTGAGCTGGATAAAAAACTGCGTGACATGCTGCTGAGCGGCACGGGTGAACTGAGCGCAGCAACGACAGCTGAAGTCGCTGACGACAACATGGAAACCAGCGAAGAGTTTTAATTTCGCGGTTGTCTGACAAAGACATTTGAAGGGCAGGGGACTTTGTCCGTAACTTTCAAACGTCGCTAAAATGCCAGTCTGGTTTCCAGACTGGCATTTTGCATATAAGGGGAAAACCTTATGTCCGATGAAAACATACCTGATAAAAAAATCGTGAATGAGAACGTCATCGACCTGAAAAAACTGCTGGAAGAGGTGGCACAAAATAGCGAGTCAACACTGTTTGAGCCGCCCAAAAAAGATGGCGATGCAGCGAAAATCAATACACTGATAAACCGCGCAATGCGTCTGCTTGCTCAGCGCGACCATGGCGAAACAGAATTACGCCGCAAGTTACTCATTCCTCCGATGCCTTTTGTTAAGCCTCAAAATAAGAAAAGCAGCTGGGCTTCACGTAAAAAGCCAGCGCAAAATGAGTTCGCCGAAGAAGAGGTGGTGAGAGCCAAACCTGAGCCGCGGCCGGTGCCGGAAGCGATTCCGGAAGAACATGTACAGGCGGTGATCGACTACTGTTATCAACATCAGTGGCTCGATGATGCCAAATTTGCCAGCCGCTATATTTCGGGTCGCAGTCATAAAGGTTACGGTGCGCAGCGCATCCGTTCGGAATTACTGCAAAAAGGTGTCGATAAAGAAATCATCACAGTCGCACTGGAAAACACAGACGTGGACTGGTGCGCGCTGGCGCGAGATTTGGCGGTCAGAAAATTTGGCGAAAATTTACCGACTGACTGGAAAGAAAAATCAAAAGTTCTGCGTTATTTGCTCTATCGGGGCTTCTTTCAGGAAGAAATACAGTCTATTTATCGCGATTTTGACGATTGACCGCATACGGTATTTTACTTCCCCGCGCAGAAATTTTATCTTATCCGCACTTTTTCGTTCGTGAGCTGTACAGATTGCTGCCATATGCAGCGTTATCCGGCTCAAGAGCCGTTCTTCCAGCATGATTCCGGGATATTTATGAGCAAGAGCACCGCTGAGATCCGTCAAGCGTTTCTCGATTTCTTCCATAGTAAGGGACACAACATTGTTTCAAGCAGTTCGCTTGTCCCGACAAACGATCCGACACTGTTGTTTACCAATGCCGGGATGAACCAATTTAAAGACGTTTTCCTCGGTCTGGATAAGCGCGATTACAACCGTGCCACCACGTCCCAGCGTTGTGTCCGCGCAGGCGGTAAACACAATGACCTCGAAAACGTCGGTTACACCGCACGCCATCACACCTTCTTCGAAATGCTGGGCAACTTCAGCTTCGGTGATTACTTCAAGCATGAAGCCATCAGCTACGCCTGGGAATTACTGACCGGCGAAAACTGGTTCAATCTGCCGAAAGAAAAGCTGTGGGTCACTGTCTATGAGACGGATGACGAAGCGTTTGATATCTGGGAAAAAGAAGTCGGCGTTCCGAAAGAACGTATTATCCGCATTGGCGATAATAAAGGCGGTGCATTCGCTTCTGACAACTTCTGGCAGATGGGCGATACCGGTCCTTGTGGCCCTTGTACTGAGATTTTCTACGATCATGGCGATCACATCTGGGGCGGCCCTCCGGGTTCTGCTGAAGAAGATGGCGATCGTTACATCGAAATCTGGAACCTGGTGTTCATGCAGTTCAACCGTCAGGCTGACGGTACCATGCTGCCATTGCCAAAACCGTCCGTAGATACCGGGATGGGACTGGAGCGTATCACTGCGGTGATGCAGCATGTGAACTCCAACTACGACATCGACCTGTTCCAGAAACTGATCGCTGCGGTGGCTGAAGTCACGGGTGCGACCGATCTGACCAACAAATCCCTGCGTGTTATCGCCGACCATATCCGTTCCTGCGCATTCCTGATTGCAGACGGCGTGATCCCATCGAATGAAAACCGTGGCTATGTGCTGCGCCGCATCATTCGTCGCGCGATCCGCCACGGCAACATGCTGGGCGCGAAAGACACCTTCTTCTACAAACTGGTTGCTCCGCTGATTGAAGTGATGGGCCCGGCTGCGACAGAACTGAAAGAACAGCAGGCGATGGTTGAGCAACTGCTGAAAACCGAAGAAGAGCAGTTTGCCCGTACTCTGGAACGCGGCCTGGCATTGCTGGACGAAGAATTGTCCGCTCTGAAAGGCGACACTCTGGACGGCGAAATTGCTTTTCGTCTGTATGACACCTTTGGTTTCCCGCTGGATCTGACCGCTGACGTTTGCCGTGAACGCAATCTGAAAGTGGACGAAGCTGGTTTTGAGAAAGCGATGGAAGTTCAGCGTCGTCGTGCGCGTGAGTCCAGCGGTTTCAGCGCCGATTACAACAGCATGGTTCGTGTTGATGGCGTGACGCAGTTCTCCGGCTACGAACATCTGCAACGCCATTCAAAAGTGGTGGCGCTGTTTGTTGAAGGTCAGCCAGTGAATGAGATCCAGGCGGGCGTTAATGCAATTGTCGTTCTGGATGACACACCGTTCTACGGTGAATCCGGTGGTCAGGTTGGCGATAAAGGCATCCTGAAAACGGCAGCAGGCGTGTTCTCTGTGTCTGATACCCAGAAATACGGCAAAGCGATTGGTCATCAGGGTTCCCTGAATAGCGGTAAGCTGAGCGTTGGCGACAGCGTTGAAGCTGAAGTTGATATTGCACGCCGTGACCGTATCCGTCTGAACCACTCGGCAACGCACTTGCTGCACGCTGCGCTGCGTCAGGTGCTGGGCAAGCACGTTGCTCAGAAAGGTTCTCTGGTCAACGATAACTATCTGCGTTTTGACTTCTCGCATTTTGAAGCGATGAAACCAGAAGAGATCCGTCAGGTCGAAGATCTGGTGAATGCTCAGATCCGTCGTAACCTGCCAATCCAGACCACCATCATGGATCTGGAAGAGGCGAAAGAAAAAGGTGCAATGGCGCTGTTTGGTGAGAAATACGAAGACAGCGTTCGTGTTCTGACCATGGGCGATTTCTCCACCGAACTGTGTGGTGGTACTCACGCCAGCCGTACCGGCGATATCGGTCTGTTCCGCATTCAGAGTGAATCGGGCACAGCGGCAGGTATCCGTCGTATCGAAGGGATCACCGGCGAAAACGCGATTACTGCCCTGCATCAGCAAAGCGATTTGCTGCAGGATGTCGCGCATCTGGTAAAAGGTGATGTGAACAGTATTACCGATAAAATCCGTACCCTGATTGAGCGTTCACGTGTGCTGGAAAAAGAGCTTCAGCAGGTGAAAGGTCAGCAAGCTGCGCAGGAAAGTGCATCACTTTCCAGCCAGACCAAAGAAGTGAAAGGCGTTAAGCTGCTGGTTCGTCAGCTGGATAACGTAGAGCCTAAAATTTTGCGTACAATGGTTGATGACCTGAAAAATCAGCTGGGTTCTGTGATTATTGTTCTGGCAACCATCGCTGACGATAAAGTCAGTCTGATTGCCGGTGTCACGAAAGATCTGACTGATCGTGTTAAAGCCGGTGAGCTGATTGCTTCTGTAGCACAGCAGGTCGGTGGCAAGGGCGGTGGTCGTCCTGATATGGCGCAGGCAGGTGGCAGCGACGTGCAGGCACTGCCTGCTGCTCTGGCGACTGTTGAAGCCTGGGTTGAAGCTAAGCTGTAAGAAGAAATAAATAGCTAACCCTGAAAACGCCATAATCTATTGTGCTGTATGGCGTTTTCAGTCTTAATGGCGGTGTGAGCTTCGCGATTAAAGTCGCGACAATGACGATATCGGCTAAACTTAAAGTACTCATGGCTGAAGTTGCAGGCTGCTTACATTTAATGTAGGGGTCATGGCTTACGTTTTACCCGCTTATGATCGATAATGGCCGGGAAACTGAGAGACCCGACTCTTTTAATTATTCAAGGAGCAAAGAATGCTTATTCTAACTCGCCGAGTTGGTGAAACCCTCATGATTGGCGATGAGGTTACTGTTACCGTTTTAGGTGTTAAAGGTAATCAGGTGCGCATTGGTGTGAATGCACCAAAAGAGGTCTCTGTTCACCGTGAAGAGATTTATCAGCGCATTCAGGCTGAAAAGTCGCAGCAGACGAGTTACTGATTTACGAGGCGTCTCGCTAATGGCGAGGCGCTGAACCTCTTTTGTCCGCTTTTTCGATTTCCTTTCCCCTTAATTTCCTGCATTTTTCATTTTTAATTTCTGTCAGTGCCACATCCCCTGACTCGTCTTTTCTAAAAAAGAAGCCGTTTTTTCGCTATTCACACCCTGTTTTTGTCTTCAAACTGCGCAGGTTGCGCGTGAAATGTCCAAACGGGTGATTGTTAGGAAAAAAGGGTTTGACTTATAAGGGCCAGAAAGTAATATGTGCGCCACGCAGTGCCGATGAGCTTAAACAAAGTTAGTCAGCACACTCGC
Source organism: Rahnella sp. PAMC25617 (assembly GCF_050606005.1). Taxonomy (NCBI): domain Bacteria; kingdom Pseudomonadati; phylum Pseudomonadota; class Gammaproteobacteria; order Enterobacterales; family Yersiniaceae; genus Rahnella; species Rahnella sp. PAMC25617. Next base: position 36,760 of record NZ_JBOCUM010000009.1, on the reverse strand, counting down.
AAGAGGCGTATGGTGAGGTGGCCGAGAGGCTGAAGGCGCTCCCCTGCTAAGGGAGTATGCGGTCAAAAGCTGCATCCGGGGTTCGAATCCCCGCCTCACCGCCATTTAAAATGCACCCATAGCTCAGCTGGATAGAGTACTCGGCTACGAACCGAGCGGTCGGAAGTTCGAATCTTCCTGGGTGCACCATACTTTCCTGAACGTATGTTGATTTGCAATCAAATTAGCGTGACGGGCAAAGGCGAAAGCCGATGTAGTGCGGAAAAATGGTCAGGTAAATCTGCAGTAAGAATCAAAATGCACCCATAGCTCAGCTGGATAGAGTACTCGGCTACGAACCGAGCGGTCGGAAGTTCGAATCTTCCTGGGTGCACCATTCTTTCTCTTAGTATTTTCCGAAAAAACTCAGCACGACCCCCAATGCACCCATAGCTCAGCTGGATAGAGTACTCGGCTACGAACCGAGCGGTCGGAAGTTCGAATCTTCCTGGGTGCACCATATTCCAGACATGTTGCAGCGATGGCTTTCATATAGAGTCCTCCGGCATGAAGGCAGCACGAAGGAAGATAACGTTGCTTTAGCAACGGCCCGCAGGGCGAGGCCCCGCCGAGTAATCTTCCTGGGTGCACCATATTAGAGAAACCCGCTTCGGCGGGTTTTTTGCTTTCCGGTTATCACCTCTTTATTTCATCTCTTCCTTTTCATTTCCCTGACCTTTCCTACGTGTTCGGATGTGCTGTAGGTGTGCACAAAATGCGACTTTCGAAAGACTTTGCGATAAAGTAGTTTTCCTGTTTTTTCGTGATCATGGAGCTTTCGATGTACGATCGATACGAAGGGCTAATATTTGATATGGATGGCACCATATTGGATACCGAACCGACGCACCGTAAGGCATGGCATCAGGTATTGACCAAATACAGCATGCAGTATGATGTCGAATCCATGGTTGCTCTGAACGGTTCTCCGACCTGGCGCATCGCGAAGTTTGTGATCGACAGTAATAACGTTGAGATGGATCCCCATCTTCTGGCGGCTGAGAAAACGGCTGCGGTTCAGGAAATGTTGCTTGATGCCGTACGTCCTTTGCCACTGATTGATGTCGTGAAGGCCTATCATGGTCGCCGGCCAATGGCGGTAGGGACGGGCAGTGAGCACTGGATGGCCGATGCTCTGTTGCGACATTTAGGCCTGCGTGATTGCTTCGATGCGATTGTGGGCGCCAATGACGTGCAGAACCACAAACCTGCGCCTGACACTTTTTTGCGTTGCGCTGAGTTAATCGGCGTACCTCCCGAAAAATGCGTTGTGTTTGAAGATGCAGATTTCGGTATTGAGGCGGCGAAACGCGCCAATATGGCTTTTGTGGACGTGCGCACGCTGTGAGCAGCGCCGTGGCGCTGGCTTCCTTATTCGGCAGCAGCTTTTTAAGTGCCACACTTTTGCCTGGAAATTCAGAAGTTTTATTAGTGGCTTTATTGTCAGCTGGCAGCGCAATGCCAGCGGCACTGGTTTTGTCTGCAACTGTTGGCAATACCTTAGGTGGCATAACCAACGTCATCATCGGACGCTTTCTGCCACAGCTTAAACCTCAGCGTGGGCTCCACGTTGCACAGGGTTGGTTAAAGCGCTTTGGACCGGCAGCTTTATTGCTGAGCTGGTTACCGGTGATAGGTGATGTGTTATGCGTGTTAGCAGGTTGGCTGCGAATGCCGTGGGGGGCTGTGGTTTTTTTCATGCTTATTGGAAAAGCGGTGCGTTACATCCTTTTGACGGTTGTGACGCTGCAGGGGCTCTCATGGTTCGGTTAGATTGGCATCAGCTATCAATTATGGTCACATCTATGCAGACTCAGTATGCTTGCAAATTAATGGTTTCACCGAGCGGGAGGTCAATTTGATCCCGGATGTATCTCAGGCGCTTTCCTGGCTGGAAGCCCACCCTCAGGCATTAAAAGGTATTCGTCGCGGTATTGAGCGTGAAACGTTGCGGGTCAATCCCGATGGTTCATTAGCGACAACCGGCCACCCGGAATCTTTAGGTGCGGCACTGACGCATCGCTGGATAACCACCGACTTTGCTGAAGCCTTATTAGAATTTATTACGCCCGTCGATGACAACATCGAACATCTGATGGCGTTCCTGCGTGACATTCATCGTCACGTAGCCCGTGAGCTCGGCGACGAGCGCATGTGGCCATTCAGCATGCCGTGCTTTATCGAGTCCGGACAGGATATCGAGCTGGCGCAGTACGGTTCATCTAACGCCGGGCGCTTTAAAACGCTTTATCGTGAAGGCCTGAAAAACCGTTATGGCGCGCTGATGCAGGTAATTTCCGGCATCCATTACAACTTCTCGCTGCCGCTGAGTTTCTGGCAGGAAAAGCTGGGCGTGTCTGATGCTGAAAGCGGTAAAGAAGCAATTTCTGCGGGTTATTTCAAACTCATCCGCAACTATTACCGTTTTGGCTGGGTGATCCCTTATCTGTTCGGTGCCTCGCCTGCGATCTGTTCTTCATTCCTGAAAGGGCGTGAAACAGATTTGCCGTTTGAATATACCGAAGCGGGATTGTGCTATCTGCCGTATGCGACATCGTTGCGTCTGAGTGATTTGGGTTACACCAATAAATCACAAAGCAATCTGGGCATTACCTTCAATGACCTGACTACCTACGTTCAGGGTGTGAAGAAAGCGATTCGTACCCCATCTGCTGAATATGCGGAAATGGGTGTGCAGAAGGACGGGAAATATCTGCAACTGAACACCAATGTGTTACAGATTGAGAACGAACTTTATGCGCCAATTCGTCCTAAGCGTGTCACCAAATCCGGTGAAACACCTTCTGATGCCCTGATGCGCAGCGGGATCGAATACATTGAGGTCCGTTCGCTGGATGTCAATCCGTTCTCTCCGGTGGGTATTGATGCCACTCAGGCGCGTTTCCTGGATCTGTTTTTGGTATGGTGTGCGTTAGCCGATGCCCCGGAAATGAACAGCGAAGAGTTGCTCTGTACGCGTAAGAACTGGAACCGGGTGATCCTGGAAGGGCGCAAACCGGGTCAGACGATCGGTATGGGGTGTCACGATGAACGCCAGCCGTTAGCTAAAGTAGGTAATGAGTTATTTGCTGATTTGAACCGTGTGGCTCAGGTCATGGATAACCAGAACGGCGATACCCTTTATCAGGGCGTCTGCAAAGAGCTGGTTGCGGCGTTTGATGATCCTGAGCTGACTTACTCAGCACGTATCATGAAAGAGCTGAAACAGCAGGGCGTCGGTAATCTCGGGCTGGAACTGGCGGAGAAGTATCGCCAGATGCTGGTCAGTGAGCCGCTGGAAGTATTAGATGCCAGCGCATTAATGGCTGAGCAGGACGGTTCATGGCAGCGTCAGCGCGCACTGGAAGCGGCGGATAAGCTAAGCTTTGAAGAATACCTGGCTGCGAATGCAGGCAGTAGCGTTGAGTAGAAAAGAAAAAGGCCACAATCAATGTGGCCAAATAAACATCTCTGTTTACAGGGATGATGATAACAAATGCGCGTCTTTCACTAATTAAGACCCGCATGCTGGGAAAAGGTTTCCTGAGTTCGTAAAAAAAATTAATTTATTTAGGAGAGGTGACGATATGCCACTGTTGGATAGCTTTACCGTAGACCATACCCGTATGGCAGCACCTGCTGTTCGCGTCGCAAAAACCATGCATACCCCGCACGGCGATACCATTACTGTGTTCGATCTGCGCTTCTGCCGCCCGAACCTTGAAGTAATGCCAGAGCGTGGTATTCATACTCTTGAGCACCTGTTTGCAGGGTTCATGCGTAACCACCTGAACGGTAGCGGTGTTGAGATCATCGATATTTCTCCGATGGGGTGCCGCACAGGTTTCTACATGAGCCTGATTGGTGTGCCAGAAGAGCAACGTGTGGCGGATGCCTGGAAAGCGGCGATGGCGGATGTTCTGAAGGTAAAAGAACAGCGTCAGATCCCTGAGCTGAATGAATATCAGTGCGGTACTTTCGAGATGCATTCCCTGAAAGAAGCACAGGAAATCGCGCAGCACATTCTCGACCATGACGTTGTGGTAAACCATAACGACGAACTGGCTCTGCCGAAAGAAAAACTGTCCGAGCTGCACATCTAGTTTTGATGTGTTCCAAAGACAAAAAAGACGCGATGTTCGCGTCTTTTTTTATGCCTAGATTCAGCGGATTAGTGCTGATTTACGGTGTTTTTGAGCGGCTGTAACGGACGAACCTGCACCTGCTTGATCATATTGTCCTGCACATCAAGAACCTCAACCTCATAGTCTTCAATGCGCAAACTGGTACCAATATTAGGAATTTCTTCCAGCACTTCCAGCAGCATGCCGTTAATGGTGCGCGCACCGTCTTCCGGCAGATGCCAGTTAAAGGCTTTGTTCAGCTCACGGACGTTCGCACTGCCTTCAATCAATACAGAACCATCGCTTTGCGGCGTGACTTCTTCGGCAAGTGTTGGTGACATAGACGTGGTGAAGTCACCGACGATCTCTTCGAGGATATCTTCGACGGTGACCAGCCCCTGAATATCACCGTATTCATCCACCACGATGCCCACTTTCTTTTTGTTTCGCTGGAATTTCACTAACTGAATGTTCAGCGGCGTGCCTTCCGGGATGTAATAAATTTCGTCGGCGGCACGCAGCAGGTTTTCTTTGGTGAACTCTTTTTTCTCGGTCATCAGACGATAGGCTTCACGCAGGCGCAGCATACCAATCGCATCGTCGAGCGAATCACGATAAAGCACGATGCGGCCATGCGGCGAGTGCGTCAGCTGGCGGATGATCGACTTCCAGTCGTCGTTGATATCAATACCGACGATTTCATTGCGCGGCACCATGATGTCGTCCACCGTCACTTTTTCCAGATCCAGCACGGAAAGCAGCATGTCCTGATTACGGCGGGAGATGTTCGAGCGTGATTCGTTAACGATGGTTCGCAGCTCTTCTTTACTCACCGCATCGCTGAGGCTGGTGGTGGTTTTGATGCCGCACATTCTCATCAGCAAACGCGAGAGGCTGTTGAGGATCCACACCAGTGGCATCATGATTTTTTGCAGCGGACGCAACAAAATGCTGCTCGGGAACGCGATGCGTTCAGGATTCAGCGCGGCAAATGTTTTTGGCAGCACTTCAGCAAACAGAAGGACGACAAACGTCAGCACACCGGTGGCAATCGCCACACCGGCATCACCGTAAAGACGAATGCCCACAATTGTTGCCAGAGCGGAAGCAAGGATGTTGACCAGGTTGTTGCCGATGAGCACGAGGCTTATCAGCTGATCCGGGCGCTTTAACAGCTTTTCGACGCGGCGTGCCCCGCGGTTACCCTGTTTGGCCAGGTGACGTAACCGGTAACGGTTGAGTGTCATCATACCGGTTTCGGAGGCTGAAAAATAAGCCGAAACCACCACCATGATGATCAATGTGATGATCAGGGTTGTTGTCGAGACGTGCTCCAACGGGTATTCCTTTTAATTAATGAACCATGATTTGCTGGATCAGGCGGCTGCCGAAATAGGCAAGAGTAAGCAGGATGGCGCCTGCCATGCTGAACCATACCACGCGGCGGCCACGCCAGCCTTCGTGATAATGGCCCCATAACAGGACGATATAAACGAACCATGCCAGTATCGATAAGACGGCCTTGTCGATATTTTCCGGGCTGAACAGGTTGTTCAGGTACAGCAATCCGGTGCACAGCGTCAGCGTCAGTAAGATCACGCCAATCTGGGTGATGTGAAACAGCTTACGCTCGATGCTCATCAGCGGCGGCATGTCGGCTGTAAACGTCAGGCGTTTGTTCTTCAGCTGGTAATCCAGCCACGCCAGTTGCAACGCGTAAAGTGCCGCGATCATCAACGTAGCATAAGAGAACAGCGCCAGGCCGATGTGTACCAGTAAGCCTTTGCTTTCTTCCAGATGCGTGATGAATTCGCCCGGAAGAAAGGTGACGAATGCCAGATTGATCAGCGAGAAGCTGTAAACAATCGGTAACACAAACCATCCGCGGTTGCGTGATGCCACGATGGTCATCACCGTGCCGATGATTAAGCTGACCACAGAGCCGATGTTCACCAGGCTGAGATTCTGGCCGGTGCTGACATCGAAAATACGCTGCTGCAATGCCACCGCGTGGCAGACAAGCGCTACCACAACAGAAATCAGTGCTAAACGCCGGTATGCGCTGTTCTTCCGGATGATGCTCGGAATGATCAGTGCAAGGCTGAGCAGATAGGCCAACATGGCGACGAGAGCAAAAACTGACATAGCGTTTCAGTAGCATCGAAAAGTGAATGAGAACCGCAGTATAACGTTACCGGCGTCACGCTCCAACCTATCTGAGATGCCAAAGCAGAGATCGTCCGCGCTTCGTGTTATAATCCCGCAATTACGTCGCGAAAGCGGCCTGTCATAACGTTGAGCAAGAGACGATGTTTGAGAATTTAAGCGATCGATTGTCGCGCACACTGCGCAATATCAGCGGCCGCGGGCGGCTGACCGAAGAAAATATTAAAGAAACATTACGTGAAGTACGTATGGCATTACTGGAAGCGGACGTTGCGCTGCCGGTGGTTCGCGACTTCATCAACCGGGTGAAAGAGAGCGCCGTTGGCGTTGAGGTCAATAAGAGCCTCACACCGGGTCAGGAATTCGTCAAAATTGTCCAGAAAGAACTGGAAACCGCGATGGGCGAGGCGAACACCGAGCTCAACTTAGCGGCGCAGCCACCGGCTGTGGTTCTGATGGCGGGTTTACAAGGTGCCGGTAAAACCACCAGCGTCGGTAAACTGGCGAAATTCCTGAAAGAGAAGAAAAAGAAAAAAGTACTGGTGGTGTCTGCCGACGTTTATCGCCCTGCGGCGATCAAACAGCTGGAAACCCTGGCACAACAAGTTGAAGTGGATTTCTTTGCGTCTGATGCGCAGGAAAAGCCGGTTGATATCGTCACCCGCGCCCTGCAACAGGCCAAACTGAAATTCTACGACGTTCTGATTGTCGATACCGCCGGCCGTTTACACGTCGACGAAGCGATGATGGACGAAATCAAACAGGTTCACGCCGCGATTAATCCGGTTGAAACGCTGTTTGTTGTCGATGCCATGACCGGTCAGGATGCCGCGAATACCGCGAAAGCGTTTAATGAAGCGCTGCCGCTCACCGGTGTTATCCTGACCAAAGTCGACGGTGATGCGCGTGGCGGTGCTGCACTGTCGATTCGTCACATCACCGGCAAACCGATCAAATTCCTGGGTATGGGTGAAAAAACCGATGCTCTGGAGCCGTTCCATCCGGATCGTATCGCTTCGCGTATTCTGGGTATGGGCGACGTTCTCTCTCTTATCGAAGACATTGAGAGCAAAGTTGACCGTGCGCAGGCTGAAAAGCTGGCCAGTAAACTCAAGAAAGGCGACGGCTTTGACCTGACCGATTTCCTCGAGCAGCTCAAGCAAATGCGGAATATGGGCGGCATGGCGAGTATGATGAGCAAACTGCCGGGTGTCGGTCAGTTGCCGGATAACGTCAAATCCCAGATGGATGACAAAGTGCTGGTGCGCATGGAAGCGATCATCAACTCGATGACGCACAAAGAGCGCGCTAAGCCAGAAATTATTAAAGGTTCCCGTAAACGCCGCATCGCGGTGGGTTCCGGCATGCAGGTGCAGGACGTCAACCGCTTACTGAAGCAGTTCGACGATATGCAGCGCATGATGAAGAAAATGAAGAATGGCGGCATGGCGAAAATGATGCGTGGCATGAAGGGTATGATGCCACCAGGTTTCCCAGGCCGTTAATCGACATCACTGTCTATATATCAGCCACATAGGCGGCTCATGCAAATTGCGGGCTAGGCTATCTACGCTTTAGATTGCTTTTTGCGCCAAAATGAGTAAAATTTTCGGGCTTTTTATATTGCAACCAGACCCCGTTCCCCGATGGGGTCTGGTTGTTTTATTAACTAAAGAGGATGTTATGGTAACAATTCGTTTAGCACGTGGCGGCGCAAAAAAGCGTCCGTTTTATCAAGTAGTAGTGACCGACAGCCGCAACGCTCGTGACGGTCGTTTCATCGAACGCGTAGGTTTCTTCAACCCATTGGCTTCTGGCCAGGCTGAAGCTCTGCGTCTGGATCTGGATCGTGTTGCCCATTGGGTAGATCTGGGTGCAACCGTTTCTGATCGCGTTTCTGCGCTGATCAAAGACGCTAAGAAAGCAGCTTAATCTGTCGCGGTGGTGGCAATGAGCAAGCAATCCAATCCAGTGGTACCCGCTGAGCCGTTAGTACTCGGCAAAATGGGTTCAACATACGGCATTCGTGGTTGGCTCAGAGTGTTTTCATCCACCGAAGACGCTGAAAGCATCTTCGATTACCAGCCGTGGTTTATCCAGCGTGCCGGTAAGTGGCAAGTTGTCGAGCTGGAAGGCTGGAAACGCCACACTCAGGACCTGATCATCAAAGTCAAAGGCGTTGATGACCGGGATGCAGCGAATCTTCTGACCAATTGCGAAATTGTCGTCGATTCAAAGCAACTGCCTCCACTGGAAGACGGTGACTACTACTGGAAAGACCTTTTTGGTTGCCAGGTAGTGACAACTTCCGGTTACGAACTGGGCAAAATCATCGATATGATGGAAACCGGTTCTAACGATGTGATGGTAGTTAAAGCCAACCTGAAAGATGCCTTCGGACTCAAGGAGCGGTTGATTCCGTTCCTCGATGGGCAGGTTATCAAGAAAGTCGATCTCGCTACTCGCACTGTTGAAGTAGATTGGGATCCTGGTTTTTGACCTCCGTAGTGTTTATACACGTAAACAAGGTCTGGTTGAGCGGTCAAACATTTGGAAGGGGTAGGCTATGTGGATCGGTATAATTAGCCTGTTTCCTGAAATGTTCCGCGCAATTACGGATTACGGGGTAACTGGCCGGGCAGTTAAGAATGGCCTGTTGAGCGTAAATTGCTGGAGTCCTCGTGACTTCGCATACGATCGACATCGTACCGTGGATGAGCGCCCTTACGGCGGTGGTCCCGGAATGCTGATGATGGTGCAACCCTTGCGGGAAGCGATTCATGCAGCAAAAGCAGCGGCAGGCGAAGGTGTGAAAGTGATTTATCTTTCACCTCAGGGTCGCAAACTGGATCAAACCGGTGTTTGCGAACTGGCGGCTCATCAGAAAATCATTCTGGTTTGTGGCCGTTATGAAGGGATTGATGAGCGCATAATCAAAACCGAAATTGATGAAGAATGGTCAATTGGCGATTATGTTCTCAGCGGTGGAGAGTTACCCGCAATGACTCTGATTGATTCAGTATCCCGCTTTATACCGGGCGTTCTGGGTCGTCAGGCTTCAGCAGAAGAAGATTCTTTCGCTGACGGATTGTTGGATTGCCCCCACTATACCCGCCCTGAAGTGTTGGAAGGCATGGAGGTACCGCCGGTTTTACTGTCGGGAAACCACGCTGATATACGTCGCTGGCGCCTGAAACAGTCGCTGGGTCGAACCTGGCTTAGAAGACCTGAACTTCTGGAAAACCTAGCTCTGACTGACGAGCAAGAGGTGTTGCTGAGAGAGTTCCAAAAGGAACATCGGCTCAGTCAACAAAACTATGAAGGGAACGCCAAAGCGTAACGCGAGGCCGTCCCGATATATCAGTTTACCTAGGGTAAGAGACATATTATGAGCAATATCATTAAGCAAATCGAACAAGAGCAGATGAAGCAAGACGTACCTGCTTTCCGTCCAGGTGATTCCCTGGAAATTAAGGTATGGGTCGTTGAAGGTTCTAAAAAGCGTCTGCAGGCATTCGAGGGCGTGGTTATCGCTATTCGTAACCGCGGTCTGCACTCTGCATTCACTGTTCGCAAAATTTCTAACGGCGAAGGTGTTGAGCGTGTATTCCAGACTCACTCCCCAGTAATCGACAGCATTACTGTTAAACGTCGTGGTGCCGTTCGTAAAGCTAAACTGTACTACCTGCGTGAGCGTACTGGTAAGTCTGCACGTATCAAAGAACGTCTGGGCTAAGGTATCGCTAACGCGACATCTACTAGTTAATATAGAACAAGGGGTTAGCCATCGGCTAACCCCTTTTTTTGCATCAGTGCCTGCAAATTAACTATGCAGCGGATGGCTGGGCACCAGGTTTTGAGATAACCCGGGCGACCGATTCGTGCGTGGCAAAGGTGCAGCTGCATTCGATATTCTGACACTGATGATAGCGTTCTTTCGTTGATTCACTCAGATAACGGCTTGAACGTGTATGGGCTACTTTTCCACAAAGCGGGCAATGCATCATAAAAACCTCCGGCATGACAGGTAAGCAATGGAGTCATTATGAAACCTGAATCTTGCAAAAGCAAGTTATGATTATGATATTGAAGACAGGTAAGTGATATCTGCAACATACGGTTTCAGGTTTAATGTGGTCGTGAACCCTTTCTCATTCATCTCGTGTACAGCAGAATCAATCACCCAGTTCTGGCTGTCGATCACGTCTTTAAATCCCTGCACATTTACCGGCGTTTGTGCGCTGAGATCGGCGCGTCCCAATGCCAGCCGGATGCTGAAAGACGCAGAATCATTCTGAATCTGATAAAACGCGGCATCTGCTGCGCGCCTTGCGGTCTCTTCATCAGGAAAGATTTTAGACAGTTGCAGAATATTATCGCCTGAGCCTGCGGTATAACTCTTTTCTCCTGAGTTTTTCAACGCCACATTGCTGCTGGTCGCTTTTTGGAGATCGTGCCACTGTGCCTTCACGCCTGTGTAAGCCTTCTTGTCCATCATCTGATAGTTGTGATTATCGCCATCGCTGCGGACAATTGTTTTCCAGGGAATAGTCTGCCCGGAAGCAGTCCTGCCGGTGCCAGCTTTAAAAAACAAGATTGCGCCGTTTTTGACAGTCACCTGCGCACCATAGCTTTGTGCCAGACGGGTGATGAAGTAGCTGTCAGTCTCAGCTGTCTGGTCGATATGTGGGATCTTAATGCTATCGAGTTCCTGAGGGATAACCGGCAGATCCAATTTATTCCGGCTCGATATGATGCGCACAATAGCGCCCAGCGTGTAATCGTCATAAGACTGGCTGAGTTTAGTGGTAAATGAACCGCGGAAATCTGCGCTGCGAGCAGTGACCACGATTCTGTCTGGTGAACCTGAATAAACCACTGTATCTACCGTGAAATAGCCGCAGTCATAGAGCGCCTGTTTCGACCATCCCAGATGCAGATGCAAAACGGCACCGCGAACAGGCATCTGTAATTGTCCGTCGCTGTCGTCGAAGGTTAAATTCAAGGTGTCCGCGGTAAAACCGCTGTTATCCGTGACGGATAGACTGATGATCCGATCCGAGATGTTTTCTTCCAGCACCTTATTTTTTATCGCCAGGGTGAACACCGGCGCGATGCGTGCCCCCACGGGTAACTGAAGATCAGTAAGCATGTTCAGACTCCGCTTGCGAAATTGCTGATGGTTGAGCTGGCTTTGTTATACAAACCTTCGGCCTGAGTCATCAAATCACCGAACATGGCGGCCTGCGACTCATCGACGCGGGTCAGGTTGAGCGTAAAATTAATACTTCGCGCCTGGCCGCTGGAATTAAACTCAGCATTGTCATTGGCAATATTTTTGATGACATACATGCCATAAATTGTGCCGCTGCCTTCGATCAACGGCCATGCACGGCCGGAGTCGGCCATGCTCTGGAGTACCTGTAAATAGCGCATACCGCCGGTCATTTCAGGCAATAATTGCCCGGTAATTTTTATCGTTTCCTCACCCAATCCGAGAAATTGCGAAACGGGACGCTGTCCGAAACGCGCGTTCGTGCCCCAGCCATAATTCACCTGACGGGACGTATTCTGATAAGGCAGCGTGCTCAATTTAAATACAAATAAACCCAGCGACATCATCATGAGTAAATCCCTCCGTTGTTGTACTGGCTGAGAAGATTGTTGGTATCGTTCCATTTCTGCTGGTTTATTGAATCTTCAATCCAGGTTCTGATCTGGTTATGATCTGTCTCCGGTGTGGCCGTGAAGCTTAAGTTCACGGTCGTCGCCCGGTTATCCGTCAGGCTGTTCGCTACGGAAGTTTTAGCGGGCTGATACAGGCTCAGCGTGCCGCCCGTCGGAGAAATGCTCTCCACCGGCGCTGCCGGAATACCCTGACTTTCGGCATCGTCATTGCCAAAAATCGCATCCCAACCTTTTTTCGCCCAGCTGAAGACTTCACCGATTTGAGAAACCGCTTTATTAAGCGTGACGAAAATCTCTGCGATTGCTTCCCCGACCACTTTGCCAATATTGGTGAAGCCGCTCAGGGTATCCTGACTGAATTTTATCGGTTCAAACAAATCGGTAATCCATCCCAGCGCGGTTCTGAAAGGTGTAAACGCAGCAGTTATTGGTCCCATTACCGAGCTAAATCCTTCAATCACTCCGCCAACAAACGCACTGATCGGCTCCCAAAGTTTCACTACGGCGATACCGATACCGGCGATCAATGCGATCACGGGCAGCAGCGGAAGTCCGATGGCGGCAAAGGCGGTGGCAATAACGCCGCCGGTGCCGGTAAAAATGGTTCCAAGCAGTCCTGCACCTGCCATCAGCATATTGATTCCGCTCAGTACCGGCGCGATGGTCATGCCGAGCGCACCCATTCCGCCGACAATGCCCGTGATGCCTAATGCCAGACCGAGCAGGGAATTCACCAGCACCGGATTATCAGTGAGCCAGGTATTGATCGTGCCCAGCCAGCTGGTGGCCGTTTGAGTCAGTTCTCGCAGGGCGGCACTTTGCCCGTCGAAAAGGTTGATACGGATAGTGTCCCAGGTGGCAAAAAGCTTAGTAATGTCACCGTCAAGGTTGTCGCCTTTCACGGTCACCGCCATCTGTGCCGCAGGCGTTGCGCCATTCAGTGCTGCCGGTGTTTGTTCCAGAACCTGATCGGCATTCATTCCGTTTTTAGCGAGTGTCTGCTGTTTAGCGACCACCTCCGCCGGTGAATGACCGGCTGCCGCCATCGACAGACTTTGCTGCCGTAAAGCGGCAACATGCGGATCGCCATTTTTCAGACCGAGAACCGACTGCACTTCTGCCAGCCCGGCTTCCAGAGCTGCACCCGGTTTAAGAAAGTTTTGAGCCAGCGCCAGTTTCGGTTGTGCAAAGGAAAGGGCAGACGAGCTGATATTTTTTAACTGGTCAATTTTCAGTTCGCGATTTTTATATTGCTGCCCGATTTCCAGCCCTCGTTGTTCCATTTGCATCGGGCGTTGCTGGCGCAGCTTTTCTGCCGGCTGGCTGGCCACCGCTTTTTTCAGACCGGAAAATGCCTGCGTTTCGGTTTCGCTGTCCGGGGCGAAAAGCGACTTTTCAAACTGAAGGGAAGCGTCAGTGATATCTTCTGAGACGACGCTGAATAACGTCTTCCCGGGCAGTGTCAGCAGGTTGTTTCTGACCTTGTCGGTTTCGGCCCTGAAGGCGGCCAGATCCTGATTTATTTTTTCCAGCGTATGAGGTAACTGTTCGAGATTACTCATCTGTTTTTACTCCGCTGCGTTGCAGTGCCTTATGTCGCCAGTTCAGCAGATCGGTGAGTGACATGCCGTCCATCTCAGACGGCGGCCAGTGAAATATCACCGCGATATCTGCCATCAGGTCATCCACGGTGAGGCGGGGCGCAATACTTACGCCACCGGTTTCGGCGATAAAAAACCAATCACCTTGCCTGCGAGCGCAATCAGATCCGGCAGCTCCAGGCGCGAGCACTCTTCTTTGGTCAGGTTCGGATAGGTGATACGCGGTAAAATGGTGATCAGCGCGTCTACATCCGCGTTCGCCAGTGCCGCAAGACCGATACCGCGTAAGCTGCCCGCAGTGGGTCTGGTGACCTGAACTTCGGTGATTTCCATTTCGCCGCGTTTGAGCGGAACGTCAAGAATCACGGTGTTGTCATTAATGTCAGTCGGGTTCATGTGTTTTCCTGCTTGAGTGGGAAATGAAGCCGGCAATGACTGCCGGCTTTAGGAGGGAATTACAGGCCGAGTGCGGTACGGTGTTCCGCCAGACGGTCAACGCCGTTGACGACTTCGACCATATTGACGGTGTCGATCTCAATCAGCTCTTTGCCGTCGATGGTCAGTTTGAAATACGTACACTGGGTGGTGACTTTGGTTTCAGTGTCTTCACCCTGTTTGTACTCACCGAAATCAAACTCTTTGTGACGGCCGCGCATCATCACTTCGACCGCGGAAACATCACCGGTGTCGTCACGCTGCAGCGAACCGGCAAAACGCAGTGGAATATCAGATGTGCTGCCCCATTGCTGCAGAACCAGCTCATCCAGACCGCCGATGGACCATTCCAGCGTCAGCGCATCGTCGTCCAGACCGAAGTCCACCGCGACCGAACCGCTCATGCCGCCGCCACGATAGTTTTGCAGTTTGCGGGTGAGTTTCGGCAGCGTCAGTGAAGAGACCAGACCGAGGTAGCTGTTCCCGTCATTAAACAGGTTCAGGTATTTCAATTTCTTAGGAAGTGCCATGAGTCATTGTCTCCTTAGCTGTTAATGGACGCGGCAAAGTTCACCAGGTAAGAGTCGGTGATACGCTGGCGCAGGGTCAGATCTTCCAGTGGAGGAACCGGGGTGTAGTCGTAATCGATATACAGTTTGCCGGCTTTCAGGGTTTCCGCTGTGTTTGCGGTTTCGTCGTACCAGCAGTCACCGTCAATAATGTAACCCGCTGATTTCATTTCGCGCATTTTGGCTTTGATGCCGTCGATCATGTCGCGAACCAGTGAGGGCGTCATTGGTTTATCGACCGCCCACATATGCGCTTCTGCCATAGTATCGGCCAGCACTTGCGCGGTACGGGTGTAGTTTTCAAACAGGAACAACGTGTCATCGCTGCAGGTACGGTTGCCCCAGAAACGGAAGCCGTCTTTGCGAACCAGCGTGGTGACACAGGCTTCGTTCAGCAGATCGGCGTCAGTGCCGGTCGCCTGCAAATCCCAGAAGACGCTGGCTGAAAGGCCGGTCACCCCGTTCACGCCGACGTTTGACAGCGTTTTATGCCAGCCGGTTTCCTGGTCGATTTTGGCGCGTAAGCCCAGAGCGCGAGCGGTGGCATAAGCGATATCCGACTGGCTGGTGGTGGTATTCCAGTTAACAAAGTCCGGCCAGATCAGCATCAGTTCGCGCTGACTGAAGTTTTCGCGGTATTTAATCGCATCGGAAATCGTTTTTGCGCCATAGACGCCGACATAACCAAAGGCACGCAGTTGCTGGCAAACACCTGCCAGCGCGGTTGCGACTGCCTGATTATCCAGACCAGGAACGCCGAGAATACGTGGTTTAACGCCAAGCTCAGCCTGAGCAGAAAGCAGCGCTTTCATGCCGGTATAACGGCCATTGGCATCAGAACCGCCGATGATATTGCTGGTGGTCTCAGCCTCATCTTCGCCCGTGGCAACACGCACCACGACCGTGACCGGTTTACACTGGTCAGCAATCGCCAGAAGCGCTGAGCGCAACGTGCCGCTGGTGCCTGCTTTACCGCTGGCGGCCAGAACATCAGTGATCAGGACCGGAGTATTCAAAGGAAAAACGGTCGCATCCGCATCTTCTGCGGTACAAACCATGCCGATAATTGCTGTGGAAACGGTAGAAATAACGCGGGTGCCGTCGTTGATTTCAACAACACGTACGCCGTGATGATAATCAGCCATCAGGTTGACTCTCTCTGTTGTGGGTGGTGAAGCAAGGATGCCGGTTTGCAACAGAAAGCGCATTTCATCAGGGGCGTGGGGGCGGTGGCACAACAGAGGTTAGAAAACTACATTCCGCGTGTTTACTTCTTTACGCTTGTAATTGATGAAAATTAAATTCAAAATTGAAGGGAGATAAAATTCTATGATGCTTCTGGGAATTTATGTTCGGAAAACTGAAATGCAACGTTAATAAAAGGTTTTTTAAGTGAAAATATACATTATCAACCTGAAACGTTCGGTTGAACGAAGGTTAGCAATTACAACCCAGTGTGACGCATTGGGTTTAGATTATGAGGTGATTGAAGCTGTCGATGGACGTATTTTTTCTCCTGAAGAATTAAAGTTGCATACCGCTGAAATCAACTATGCATATCGTCCAGGAGAGATCGGGTGTGCTTTAAGTCATCTTCGCATATATGAGAAAATAGTAACGGACAACCTGAGTGCTGCCTTGGTTCTGGAAGATGACGCATTATTATCGACAAATCTTAGCTCTATAATAGAAGCAGTGATTTCACTTAATAATGCATCATGCCCTATGGTTACCCTTCTAACCCCTGTGAACAGACTTATCGATAAGCCTATGGCGTTAGGCGTTTATGGGGCAAAAATCTATCCTGTCTATCATGCCACTACTTCCCATGGCTATATAATAAATAATTTTGCTGCCAAAAACTTGTTGGAAAATTTATATCCGGTTTGGATAACTGCAGATAAATGGGCAGTGTTTGAGGATTATTCATTTATTAAAGTTCAGGCTGTATTCCCACCTCCGGTCACACTGGCAGAGGAAGCATTGGTTTCAACAATCGTCGAAGATGTTGATACTCAGATTTTTAAAAATGAACGGCAGCAAGCCTGGCAAAAAATTATGCGTAGACGCCCATTTAAAGTTAAATTAAAAAGTCGTCTCAAACGCATTTTTTTGCCAATTTTCTATAAAATAATCACAGTAAAAAATCTTAAGGGCAATCGGTTGTAATTTATAAGTTCGTGGATTGTTTTTTAATTCAATCCACGATGAGCTAACTAATATTCCATCTGAATAAAGTTCTTCACTAGTTTTATGCCATTCTGACAATGTAATTCATTGCAATGTTTTTAACGGTATTTTCTACGCCCCCTGTAGCATTCACAGTTATTCCGTGACTATGTGATCCAATAACCATTGTATGATTATGTGCACCAATATCAGTATAATGATTATGTGCCCCTATACTAACAGTATGGGCGTGATTGCCATCGGATGATGTGACAGCTTCTGCCCCTGTATTGGTTCCTCCTTTGGCCCACGCTGCATTAACCAGGCTAGTTGGCCGGGTACCATAAATAACGGCTCCATCTTGGTTGCCAGGTATACGAATACCATTACCATGCTGGTGATTTCCCTGCGCATCCGTGCCTCTGTTTCCATAATCGAAACTTGAGCTATCTCTGCGCCCATAGTCAAATGTAGATGTGGCTTTAGTACCGAGGTCAGTATTAGAAATAGATGCGCTATGCGTATGTGTCTTAATGCCATCTTGTTCGAATGAAAGTATTGTACGGTTACTGGTTGGTTTACCTTTTATAATCCACCCTCGCATATCTGGAATAATACCCGAAGGATAAGCAAGAGCAAGTTTTGGATATGCGTTTTTATCAAACGCCTGGCCAATCATTAATGCAAAACCATCCGGAATAATATCTGATGGCCAGGGAATAGGTGCACCAACGGGATATTCGCTTCCAACAATATTTTTGATATTAGAGGTTGTAAGTTCGATATCCGCCGTACCATCAAACGCCACTCCTGCTATTTTCCTTGCCGTCGCCAGCTTAGTCGCTGCAACAGCTGTTCCGCCGGAGGGTAAGCGCCCGTTTGCATTATCATTCGCAGCTTTCACCGCTTTTGGCGTTGCCGCCAGAACTTCGCTGGTACTGCCCACCGCGCTGCTCAGCTGCACAAAACCTTTCGCGGTTAGCGTACCGTCTGGGTGACGTCGTGAGGCTTCATGCTCAGCCAGCAGATTATTGACGTATTCTTCGGTTGCAATAATCAGTGTGTCGTCGATGGTCAGACTAACTGCATCAGTATCTGTGACGGTGATGATCATGCGCAGGGTTTGTGTCCGGCCAGAACCTTCATCGAGTGTGGGTTTATAAGTATCGGCCATATTACTGACCGCAATCAGGGTGCCGTCTGCAGCATAAAGGCCCATCTCACGCATCCAGAAACCGCCGACTTCTGCCGGGATAATGGCTTCGGCAATAATCCAGTTGGCATTTTTATTGTCGATTTTGATGGAGTTCAGCTTCAGACGGTAGGTTTCATGGACCAGTGCCGTCTGACTCACAGAGGGCTCAGTCGCGTTGCCATTACCATCACCGACGGCCAGATGGGTAATATTGACGTCTTTTCCGCTTTCGATGGCTGACGCAATGCGCGCCTGCCCAAGCGTGGTGACGACGGATTTAAATTTGCTCATAAGATTCCTTATCAGTCCGGATAAACAGTGAGTATTTCTGCGTCATACATTGCCGCGGCGAGATAGACGGTGCCGGGAATGTCCTGAGTAATCGTCAGTCCGATCAGATGACGGCTGGCGGGTTTCGCATCATCAATCAGGCGCTCCATTTCTTCGTACATGGCTTCGTCAATCCCGGAATCGAGAACACCGATGTCGAGTTTGAACGTGCCAGGCGGGTCATTGGTTTCCCACCATTCGGTGACGTTAATGACATAACCGAGAGGCTCGACCACGCGTTTGATGGCGCTGATGGTGCCTTTATGCTGATGAATGAACCAGGCAGACTGAATCACGCTGCGTTTTGTCGCCGTTGGCCATTCGCTGTCCCAGCGGTCAACAGAAAGTGCCCATGCCAGATAAGGTAAAAATTTGGCGGGGCAGGTCTGCGGGTTCCATAATGTTTTTAGCGGAACATTCACACGAGCCAGTTCAGCGCAGGCTTCTGCGGCTGCCAGTTCCAGCGCGGAAGAACCACTGGGCAGCAACCTGTTACTCATCGGAGCCTCCGACGGTAATCACGTAATTTGTGCAGTAAGAGGCTTGTGTGCTGTCGAGCACAATGTCAGCGGCGGGTTTAGCAAGCTCCACACGCTGGACACCTTCGACATGCAGCGCCGCATAGATGGCTGAAAGTCGGATATCGCGTCCCAGGCGATGCTGATCGCTGATGTAAGATTTTAGCTTTTCTTCGGCGGCCAGAATGATAGGTTCAGATTCTGGCCCCGGAAACAGGTAGAGCGTGGCATCAATCTCATAGGGGACGACACTGGCAGACTGAACCAGAACACGGTCGGCAACAGGCCGGACATTTTCGTCGTTCAGTGCGATACGAACTTTCGTTAACAGGTCTTCCGGAGCGATACCATCGGCTTCACGCGACAGTACAGAAATGGTGACATTCGCTGGAGACGGGCTGATAACCGAGATGTCCGCCACCCGGCCATCGGCAGACAAACCGTGGAACTCGTATGACCCGGACGGACCGGCAACGCTCATTCCTTCAAAGGCCTGCGGAATTCGGGTGCGGAAATCTGCATCACTTTCCATGACAGCGGCGACTGGCGGAACTTTGGTGTTATCAGCAGGCGTCAGCACCAGTCGTTGTACGCCATTGTTCGCCGCCAGCTGATCCAGATCGCTGCCTGTCGCATACGCCACCATAACCGCGCGGGCGGATTCGTTAACTCGCTGGCGCAGGATCAGTTCGCGGTAAGCGTTCTCCTGCAACAGCTTGACCAGCGGTTCGGATTCCAGCGTCAGTGTCCGGCTGATGGCTTCCTGCTGGTCGGCGGGATAGAGCGAAATCAGCGTCGTTTTACGTTCTTCAAGCAGGGTTTCATAATCCAGTTGTTCGACCACATCGGGGGCCGGTAACTGGCTCAAATCGATCGTTGCCATAAGTGTCAGCTCACAGGAATATTCAGGGAAAAATCCGTCGCCGTATCGTTACGGCTTCCGGTCAGTTCAATCACCATCTTGCCGTCGTAGCCGGTGTCAAAAGTGATAGCAGTCAGTGAAACGCGGGGTTCCCACTGCAACAGGGCGGTGTAACACACGGCCATCATCTGTAGCCGCAGGGCGCCGTTTTGCGGCTGGTCAATCAGCTCCGAAAGCAGCGAGCCGTAATTGCGGCGCATTACTCTTGAGCCCACCGGCGTATTCAAAATATCGCTGACGGACTGGCGAATATGGTCGAGATCTTCGATAGCCAGACCGTTATTTCTGTCCATCCCCAGGTATTTCGGATTTTTCATTGCGGGCCTCCTGTCTGACCGCCACCGGTCTGAACACCGCTGTGGCGATGGGTATGCACAACGATGCCGTTGGATGTCAGGCTGCCGCCGTTATGGATTAAGTTGCCGGTCAGCGTGCCACCTTGTTTCACTTCAAGGGACCCGGTGGTCAGCTTGCTTGTGCAAACTACTTCCGGCGTGTCCAGCGTGATGCGGGTGCTGGCGGTGCAGCGGATTTCGGGTGCTGTTACCTCCACTTTCTGCGATGCGTTGATGACTGCGGTTTTAATTCCCGTCACTTTTAAAGCGCTTTGTGCCGGTTCGTATTCAAAAATGGCGCCGTCCGGGAAGGCCAGATGAAGGGCATCTGGCGAAGCCGATGGCGCGGGTGAGGCATCGGAGAAAACGGCGGGTAAGACGAACGCCGTATTCAGTTCGCCGCCCATCGAGAGCAGCAAAACCTGCTCGCCGACGGAAGGCGCCCACCAGCTGCGCGTGCGGCCAGCGCGGTGCGTCATCCACGGCAGCCAGGCCGTTACGTTGCTGCCCGTCGCGACGCGGCAACGTGCATTGGCCAGATCCAGTTCTGAGACGTTGCCGATGCGCACCAGATTGCCAATCAGCCGCATTATGTCGTTGAGTTGAAGAGTCGTATTCATGGGATAAAGGATGCCGTTTCAGAGGGTTGAGCGACAACCGGTGACCGTTCGTCAGCGGCTGACACAACAAGGTTTACCGTGTCACACCGTCCAGCTGCTGATCAGTTCTCCGTTGAGATAAACCTCACGCGGCAGCGTCACGTTTTCCGGCAATGGGGGTTCAGGCAGATGCGTGATGGTGCGGACATCCTCTGAATCTGAAACCTGCACGCGCTCAGTCAGTTGCAGCGTCAGGACCAGACTGTTCGCCTGCTGAGTGAAAGTGAAATCACTCAGCCGTTGCGCCGCGTTGCCGAGGATCTCAGGCTGATTAACCTGCAGCCAGTCGAGGACGGTGACCACGACCATATCGACCAGTGTTTCGCTGATCGCTTCATCCGTAATCGTCACTGTCAGCGGATAGCGATATTCAAAAGACAGCGAAGGTGCCGATGTGGCTACCACGTTGCCGGCGCCGGTAGTCAGGGCCAGTTTTTCCGGTGCGGCAGTAAGCTGAGGGATTTGTTCAGTCAGCCGTTGTTGCAACTGAATCGGTTTTTTCATGTTGTGCCTCCTGACACTTTTTGATGGCTTCGATTTGTAAGCCGCAATCCATCAGCGCAGATTCCAGCTGGAGAATGTCGGCGCTCAGATCTTCATTGGTGACCGGTTTGCTGGCCGGGATCGGGCATGAGCTGACCGCCGGACAGCCAACGTAAATAATCGATGGCGGAGCTGAAGGCGGGACGCTGGTGCAGCCGGCTAACATCAGCAGGCAGCCCGGTATCAGCCCACTGACGGGTTTGCAGATTTTCATGGAGGCTCCTCTGCCTTTGTTTTTCGCGGCTTTGCATCATTTTCCGGGCCGTGCTCAGGTCTTCACGTAACGCCAGCTCAGCCTGCTCGCGCTGGCGCATTTGCTGGTTGAGGTCGGTGATCAGCTGATCCCGTTGCTTCACCTGAGCCGCCAGGGCATCGCGTTGCAGACTGGCGTTGTTGAGGTCGTGCTGTAATGAACGGTTGGAAAGCAACAGGATGGCGATCAGCAATACCATCCCGGCCAGAAGGGCCGGTAACAGGCGCATTCAGACCCCTTTCAGGCAGACGGCACGCTCGGCATTACGCCTGCGTTCCAGTCCGCGATTACGTTCACCATTAACGAAAACCCAGCGCAGGAGCTGATCACAAGCTTTCTGCCACTGCTGCTGGTTGATGAAAAATGCCAGCGTGGATTGACAGGCTGCACCGGTACCAACGTTAAAACTGAATGACACGACGGCATCAAAAACCGGCTGTGGCATGGTTACCGGCATACATTTTTTAATGGCACGCTCGGTCTGCTGAATATCTGCCAGCAGGTTTTCAGCGGCCTGATGTTCGGTAATGGTTTGTGCCGGTTTAACTCCTGCCGTGTGGCCGATGCCGCTGGTCCATACACCGGCACTGCACTGGTAGGGCTGCAACTGACAGCCTTCAAAATCGGTGATAAGCCGCAATCCTTCTGCCGACACCTGCAGTGACAGATAGCCCGGCAATACCGCCATCAGCCCTAACACGACGGCAGCACTACAGCGTTTAAGAGTTGAGGTTTTCATAGGTGTCTTTGCGCAGGCCGCTGCGTGCCAGCAACTGATAGCTTTTGCGCCGGTAATACCAGTTGATCAGAAACGTACCGACCCCGACACCAGAGCCGACCAGAAAGGCGACGTCCTGCGATGTCAGGCTGGCGAGCCAGGTCAGTGAGGTGGCAATAAAATAGGCGCAGCCTGAACTGATGCGCTCAGTACTCAGTCCCATAATTTGATCGCCTCCTGAACCGGTTGTTCTGCAATGTCCGGTAAATCAACGGCCGTACCGTGAGGCAATAACGGGCCTAAATCGGCGATGCCTTTATTGGCGGCAAAGACTTTTTCGACGACCGCAGCCGTACGGTTGTAATAACGCCAGCATAGGGAATCGAGGGTGTCGCCCTGTTGTGCATAGACTTTCATGGGTTTTCTCCGCGAGTGAGTAGGATCGTCAGTTGATGAGATCAGTCTGCGGAATAGGGCGTGGAGCGGCAATCTGGAAGGGATGTGAAACGACTGGCACAACAGAGAAGCAGATAAATAACACAGGGAGAGGGCGGGGCGCTTAGTCCGGAGGGAAACCGGTCGGGCAAGCGCCAACAATGTTGACAACTACCGCCGCAGGGTCTGGCAATCAGTGAGGGTCGTCAGTACTCCCGTTATAGCAGACTGCGTTCTGGTTCTCGTCAGTCAGCGCCTGACCTGCCAGTTCTGAAATCAGCGACATCATGACCAGAAATTCTTTTGGATTGCATTGGGCTGTCTGCGATATGTCTGCGATCAGTTGTATCCTGGACAACGTTAGCTGTTGTTTAGTCAGGTTTTCCATTTTCTCCCCTCGCCAGATACTGTGTTTATATACAGTATTCTTTAATTGATCTAATACGTCAACACTCAGGGCATTTTAAAATTTATAATTGCTTGAATTTAAGCATGAATTTTTATTGGCACGGTTTTTGTGGTGATTGCCGGTTATATTCGTCGGAGGCGATCCACAGTTATTGACAGAACTCCAAGGTAAGCGAATCTCCGGCATTTCCACAGAACAAGGCCGGTGACGGACAATCCGCCATTGTTCGGTATGTGTCAGGTAAATAAGCGAAGTACCAAGATGCGGCGCGTAAATGCCGATGACTTTATGACGGGGCTCACCCCAGATATTGGTTTCCCCGCTGAGCTGGCGCGCAACGCGAACCGTTTGCTCTTTTCGCGGAATGTGTATGCCGCCCTGTGCCTGAATATAACCGGCAAAATCCCCCTGGTCGGCGGCGCTGCGGACGTCCTCAACGCGTGTATCAAAGCGGCTGCTCAGACTCTGATGTCTGATCCGCCGACATTCACGCCACGCGCCGACGGCAGGAATGCCAATGGCGTGAAATTGTGGGATCCGCCACGTCGATGCCCATGAGGTGACCGCAGTCGCGACATCAGTAAGCAGGCGTCCGGAGTCAAAATCCTTTTCGCCATCAAGCGCATAACCATCAATATTCTTGGAGACGTATTTCGCAATGTAACCCGCCGCACCGCCGCGGTTCAGCGGCTTACAATTAAAACGTGACTCCGCAGCGCCTGGCTCATCCGGATCCTCTTCCAGCGCGTAACGGCGCATTACTTCAGTCACCTTTTGCTGCTGATCCGCTGGTGTGAACAGCATCATGTGCCAGTGCGGGGTGCCGTCGTGATGCGGTTCGACGACGCGCACACCGTACACTTTCAGGTTCCGGTCTTTAAACGTGGTGCGGATTTTTGCCCAAACCGCGACCAGATAACGTTGTGCATCTTTGGGTGTAAACGCGTGCTGATACCATTTCTGGTTAAAAATGGGTGATGATCCGGCGCCAGTCGTTTTCAGCGGATGGTATTTTGAAGGTGTGGTCAGCGTGATAAACAGGCCGCAGTCCCGCTGCTGGTCAGCAACATCTTCGATACCGGCGATCAGCGTCATCAGTTCCATACGGCGAAGTTTAGGGTTGGAAATGCTGGCTAATACGGTCTCCAGCAGGCTCAGTGTTTCCCCTGATTCGACATTTTCGAGCTGGCATTGTTTCAGGTAATTAATGGCGGATAAGCGGCGTGACACCACATCACGGATGGCGTTTTTACTCGCATATGGCGATGTTGCGCGGCTCACATAACCGCAGGCAATCATCAGGGCTTCGCGCCATAAACGTTGTTTTGAACGCAGCTGTTTTTCCCACCATTCACCACTGACCAGACGGGAAATACTGGCGACGGCTGAATGTGCGGTCATACGGCCTTTTTGCCATCTCTGCCAGTAAAGAGGCTGTACGCGACACGAGCGGGCCATCGCGGCGATATGCCCGTAAATCTCGTGCTGCGTGCTGTCTTGCAATAACACGTCGGGTTGATCAGGTCGATTTTGCAGCCAGCGTTCACAGTGATATTCGTAAGCATCTTGCATATGCACTGCCAGCTTGCTGGCCAGCCTTCTCAGGCTGTCATCATTAAGATCAGGCAGGCGGTTAAACATTTCTTCTTCCATGAGGAGCTTTTGCGAGATCTGACGGTTCAGGGTGTTGCGCGCATTCACCTGCTGAATCCGCGGCCACAAACGCTGCGTAAATACTGTCATCAGAAAATGGACCGCCGCGCGGACTCCCTTTGTTTTCAGCAAAAACGCATACCGCTGATGTAAAGGCGTACGCAGACAGCGAGGCAATGCTGCCATCCGGGAAAGGGCTGTTTGCTGGCGCAGGCAGAAATCACGGTTAAGCGGTTTTTCAAGCGGACTGCTGAGCGCCGGTCGCGGGGCATTCCACTCCCATTTCCCTGCGAACAATTGCCCCGCTGCCCGGTTAAAAGCCGGCGGCGGGGAAGGCATTACCCTGCCTCTGTTATCTGACATGTTTATTTCCGAAAATTAGAATACAAAAAACCTTCTGGAAATAAGTTTATTTCCAGCGCAGACACGAAAATTAATAGCATTAATCTGAGGGTTTATACGGGGCGATAATTCTTTCTTTTAATTTCCTCAATTTCCTGGCACTCAATACATCGCTGTACGCCGGGAATGATTTTCCTGCGTGGCTCCGCAATGGGAGTGTCACAATCCACGCAGAAGAAGGCAGACGGCGAAGGCTGCGTGCGGGTAGCCTGCGTAATCTGTGCTTGAAGGATTTTTAACTGATACTCCTGCGATTCATCTATCCAGTCTGCCATCAGTAAAGTTCTCCTTTAAATATCGCCGTGAAATGGCGTAGTGATAATAAGGCCTGTGTTATTTTCATTTGTTCCTCATCATTTAATTGTGAATATGTCAGTAAGGTATGATGACGTTTAAGGCCGGCATGAAAACATAAGGTAAGTTTCCATTTTTCACTGGCCTGATCATAAATAACCTCAACCGGATCCTTACTCTGAGCGAAATAAATTTCTTTCAGATGAGCGATATGGCGCAGTCCGGTCTGGCGCTGCTGCTCTGTTCCTAAAAACATCGCGTCTCCTTATTTCTCCACGACGCCGTAAATTTGGTATCATGGTCGTCAGTCGGTACATTACATAATCAATCTAAGCTTGCATTTGCGAGTTGTCAAGATGATATTTACAGATTCAGGGGTTTTCGCCAGATGCAATTAGATGAACTTGAAGGTGGAAAAGCTGTTCTGACGCGTATGCTTCAGGCTTACGGCTTTAGCATGCAAAAGGAGCTGGGGGATCTGTACGGTTTATCATCTGGAACGATAAGTACCTGGGTAAGAAGAGATTATTTCCCCGGTGATGTGGTCGTGGCCTGTGCGCTGGACACCGGCGTGTCATTACGCTGGCTGGCGACAGGCAAAGGCAACATGCAGGATTCAGCGCTTTCAGGCGCAGCAGCGTCCGGTGACATCCGTCAACTTAAAAAATTGAGATTGCGTGGCGGAGCGCTGGAAGAAGAGGGCGTCTGGTCTGTTGATCCTTCGCTGCTGGATGACTCGCTGACTCAACCGGCTTATGTTGTGAAAGGCCATCACTCGTGGATTATTGATCTGGGCAGTACCCATCCGGGCAATGGCCGCTGGTTGCTGGATATCGATGGTGATCTGGATGTTTACGATGTGGCCCGTATTCCCGGTAACCGACTCAGCGTGACGCGTCAGGAAAGCCATTTCGAGTGTGGCGTGGATGAAGTGACTGCCCTGGGGCAGGTCTTTATTACTCTGGATCGTAACCTTTAAATTTCGTTTCCTCAGCAGCATCCCCGTTGCTGAGGGCATTCCCTGCCTCATTCTCTCTTTACCTTGTCCTGAATTCCCATGACTTCCCTGTTAACCCGTATGTAACAATTACGGTACACCTCTTTGGGTTAAGATTCTCCTTATGTAAATATAACTTTCCATTGCTTGCTTGGTTACGTTGTATTGGTAATTTTATGTTTACAAGTAAGGCTTGATAAGTTTACGTGCTGTGTTAATGTTGTCCGCAGATGCCTCTGTGGCAGCCCATTTTCCTTATAGCGGAACACGATCATGCAAAAAGACGCCCTGAATAATGTTCACATCACTGCTGAACAAATCCTTATCACTCCTGAAGAGTTGAAAAATCGTTTTCCTTTAAGCATCAGCGACGAAAACAGTATTTCCGAAGCACGTAAAACCATCGCCGATATCGTGCATGGACGTGATCCTCGCCTTCTGGTGGTGTGTGGCCCTTGTTCAATTCATGACGTTGATGCCGCGCTCGATTACGCACGCCATCTGAAAACACTGGCGGCTGAGCTGAGCGATCGTTTGTACATCGTGATGCGCGTTTACTTTGAAAAACCACGTACCACTGTCGGCTGGAAAGGGTTGATTAACGATCCACACATGGACGGTACGTTTGATGTGGAAGCAGGGCTGCATATTGCCCGTGATTTGCTGCTGCAACTGGTCGGCATGGGTTTACCGCTGGCAACTGAAGCGCTGGATCCAAACAGTCCGCAATACTTAGGCGATCTGTTCAGCTGGTCAGCAATCGGTGCGCGTACCACGGAATCTCAGACACACCGTGAAATGGCGTCTGGTCTGTCAATGCCGGTTGGCTTCAAGAACGGCACCGACGGCAGCCTGGGCACGGCGATCAACGCCATGCGTGCAGCTGAGATGGCGCACCGTTTTGTGGGCATTAATCAGGCCGGGCAAGTTTGCCTGTTGCAGACTCAGGGCAACCCGGACGGGCATGTGATTTTACGCGGCGGTAAGACACCAAATTACAGCGAGCAGGACGTTCAGGCTTGTGAAAAACAGATGACCGACGCGGGACTCCGTCCTTCCTTGATGATAGATTGCAGTCACGGTAACTCAAACAAAGACTATCGTCGCCAGCCTGTTGTGGCTCAGTCCGTCATCGACCAGATTAAAGCCGGTAACCGCTCTATCACGGGGCTGATGCTGGAAAGTCATCTGAACGAAGGCAGCCAGTCTTCTGAACAACCGCGTTCAGCCATGAAATACGGTGTGTCTGTTACTGATGCCTGTATCAACTGGGAAACGACTGAAGACCTGCTGCGTACCATGCATCAGGAACTGGGTGATGCGCTGGCGGCACGAATCGCAGGAGAGTAAGTTTTTATGGTGGCAGAACTTAACGCGTTGCGCGATCAGATCGACGACGTTGATAAAGCGTTGTTAGATCTCTTATCACGGCGTCTTGCGCTGGTGGCGGAAGTCGGTGAAGTCAAAAGCCGTTATGGTTTGCCGATTTATGTGCCTGAACGTGAAGCAGCGATGCTGGCTTCACGTCGTCAGGAAGCGCAAAACCTCGGTGTTCCGCCGGATCTGATTGAAGATGTATTGCGCCGCGTGATGCGTGAGTCCTACTCAAGCGAAAACGATAAAGGCTTCAAGACGCTGCATCCGGCACTGCGTCCGGTGGTGATTATCGGCGGGAACGGGCAGATGGGGCGTTTGTTCACCCGTTTGCTGGAGCTTTCCGGTTATCAGGTGAAAGTGCTGGAGCAGGAAGACTGGCCGCAGGCAGAAACATTGCTGGCGGATGCCGGAATGGTCATCGTCAGTGTACCGATCCATCTGACCGAAGAAGTGATTGCACGTCTGCCGAAACTTCCTGATGACTGTATTCTGGTGGATCTGGCGTCGGTGAAAAACCGTCCGCTGCAGGCAATGCTGGCAGTGCATGAAGGCCCGGTACTTGGCCTGCATCCGATGTTCGGTCCGGATGTCAGCAGCCTGGCTAAACAGGTGGTGGTGTATTGCGATGGCCGCGAACCTCAGGCATATCAGTGGCTGCTTGAACAGTTGCAGGTCTGGGGCGCACGGTTGCATAAAATCAGCGCCGTCGAACATGATCAGAATATGGCGTTTATTCAGGCATTGCGCCACTTCGCGACCTTTGCGTATGGTCTGCATTTGTCAGAAGAGAATGTGCAGATCGAGCAATTGCTTTCACTGTCTTCACCGATTTACCGCCTCGAACTGGCGATGGTCGGGCGACTGTTTGCGCAGGATCCGCAGCTTTATGCTGACATTATTATGTCGTCAGAAAGCAATCTGGCGCTGATCAAACGATACTATCAGCGTTTTGGTGATGCGCTTGCTCTGCTTGAAAGCGGCGATAAACAGGCGTTTATCGACAAATTCAGAAAGGTTGAGCACTGGTTTGGCGATTATGCGCCACGCTTCCTGAAAGAAAGTGGTGCGCTGCTGAGACAGGCTAACGACAACCGTAAGTAAGTTGTCCTGAAATGAAAAAAGGGCGCTGCCATTGTGTGCAGCGCCCTTTTTGTTTGCGGTAAATTACAGGTTGTTTGTGAAATTATAAATCAACAGAGACGACGTTCTCGCTTGGATAACAGCCGAGCACTTTCAGCGAACGGGTGATCGGAGCCAGATCCTTCAGCGCCTTTTTCATCTCTTCAGAACGCAAGTTGGCCTGCACATCGATATAAAACATCTCTTCCCATGGATTGCCGTTAATCGGGCGAGATTCCAGTTTGGTCATGATGATGCCCTGATCGCGCAGCACCAGCAGCGCATTCACCAGCGCACCTGCCTGCTGGCCGGTCGCCATAATCAGCGTGGTTTTTGCCGGAACCTGATCTGTGACTTCAATTGCCTTGCGTGCCAGGATAATGAAGCGGGTAATGTTTTCCTGCTGGTTCGCCAGATTATGTTCAAGCACCTGCAGTTTATATAACGCACCACCGGCTTCGCTGCCGAGCGCTGCCACGTGTGGAGAATTGGCCGCGGCCACTTTTTCCATCGCCGCCGCAGTGCTTTCGCAGTATTCAATTTTCCAGTGAGGGAAGCGGTTGATGAACTGACTGCATTGCTGGAAAGGCTGAGGATGGCTGTAAACCGTCTGGATCTGCGACAAATCCGTGTCGGTCGCGACCAGTACGCAATGATTGATAGGATTGGTCAGCTCACCCACAATCGACAGGCTGGTGTGTTGCAGCAGGTCATAAACGTCATTGATTGAACCGGAGCTGGTATTTTCAATCGGCAATACGGCGTAATCGGCCTGACCGGTTTCTACCTGAGAGAAGATATCCTGGAATTTCTGGCAGCCACATTCGATGAACTGGTCGAAATGGCGGGCGGCAAACTGGCGTGCGGCAAGATGTGAATAAGAACCTTTCGGGCCGAGGAAAGCGATACGGGCGGAATCAGAAGGGGTTTTATTCAGATGTTGCTGGAGCAGAGCCTGCTGGGTCAGAACGGAATCTTCAATGATCAGCTGATACACGCGGGTGATGTAATGACCGTCCAGCCCCTGTTTTTTCCCTTCCTGAATCAGTGCGTTAATCAGTTCAATTTCACGTTCTTTGTCGCGGATCGGGCGGTGAGAGTGCATTTTGGATTGCGCGACTTCTATCGCCATCGTGCGTCGTTCTGCCAGCAGAGCCAGCAGTTTCAGGTCTAATGCGCTGATGCGTTCGCGCAGTGCCAGTAATGAGTTCTCGGTCATGTTGTTACCCTTTTTGATGTTCTTTCTTTCAGCAAAATGTGTAAAACGCAGGCATAAAAAAAGCCCCCTTTTCAGGAGGCTTTGTTGTTCGTCTTCGCATTCATTCTTTCGCGACGAAACGCCTCCCAATCAGGGGAAGGTAAAAAAGAATGCGAAGAAAAACAGACGGGTATTCATGTGAGCGTTGTTTCCATAAGTTTGAGCAGAGTCTTAAAGTAACCGCTGGCTTTTCCCTGTGTCAATAAGATTTCCTCAGGACACAAAAAACGCGCTCCTGAGAGCGCGCTGTGAACTGCCTTTCCGATAAGCCGGTTATTCCTCTTCTTCCTGCACCGGTTCCAGATTGAGTTCTTTGACGCCAGATTCTGCACGGCGGGCTTCACCCTTGTGCTGCGCTTTGTTGAGCTGACGCTCAAGCTTGGCGGTCATGTCGTTAATCGCAGCGTACATATCATCGTGCGTAGCACTGGCAACCAGTTTCCCGTTTGGTGTACTGATGGTCGCATCGGCGACAAATCCCTGAGGTTCTTTCGACAGGATTATATGCGGGTTAATGAGCTGAGTTTGCCATTTATCCAGTTTTTTCAGACGGCCTTCGATGTGTTCACGAATCGCGGCGGTGATGTCCATTTGTTTACTGGTAATGTTGACTGTCATATGACTTACCTCTCTTATTTCCGTCTCCGATGAATCCAACATACCAGCCTTTTTTATGAAATGCCTGTCCAAAACCACGGTTTTTTGTCACTTTTTGTCAACTTTGGCGTTTATGTGACCCAGGGTAATTAATGGCGGGAAAGGCCTTGAGACTTCACTGAGGAGCAGGCATGATTGATAGGATCAGTGCATTATCTTCTGCGTTTTTTAACCTGTTTTTTCGTTCATCACGTTCACTCTTCTCTGACTTTTCCCGAATTAAAGCCAAAAAAAACGGCAGCCTGAGCTACCGTTTGTGTGTACGGACATTTTAAAATTATGCTGCGTTATTGGCCGCAATAATTTTCGCAACTTTATCAGCCTGGTTGTTCAGCTGCAGTTCACGATAGGCACTTTCCATCAACGGTAGCGCGTCATGCGTCGCTTTCGTATCCGGGTAATCTTTCAGCATTTGCTCAACACGGTTAACAACAGCGACGTAAGCACCGCGTTTAGTGTAGTATTGCACCACTGACAGCTCGTATTTCGCCAAACGATCTTTCAGGAATACCAAACGTTTAGTCGCATCAGTGGCGTACTGGCTGTTTGGATACGTGTGGATCAACTGGCTGAAATCGCGGAATGCTGCACGCGCATGCTGCGGATCACGGTCTGAACGATCAACACCGAAGAATCCTTGCAGCGCACTGTCATCCAACGCCATATCCGTTAAACCACGCATATACATGACGTAGTCGATGTTTGGATGGGTTGGGTTCAGGCGCATAAAGCGATCAATAGAAGCCTGAGCCATTGGCAAGTCAGCAGACTTGTAATAGGCATAAATCAGATCTAACTGAACTTGCTGCGAGTAAGGCCCAAACGGATAGCGGTTATCCAGCGCTTCTAATTGCGCAATCGCGCCTTTAAAGTTACCGTCCTGCAGCTTTTGCTGGGCAGTGGCATAAAGGACGTTAGGCGGGTTATCGGGAACCGTTTCTTTGGAACTGGAGCAACCGACCAGCGCCAGGCTCAACGTGGCTGCTGCCACCAGATATTTCACACGCGTCATGACGTTTTGATTATCCTCAGGTGTTATTCTGGGAGACTGTCCGTTAAGCTCCCGACAAAGACCAGCTACAATAGCACATTATTTTAAACGGCATCGCCGTGAAAACCCAACGTTAACCAAGAAGCTGCATATGGCACAACAAGTACAACTCACCGCAACGGTGGCCGAATCTCAACTCGGTCAACGGTTAGATCAGGCTTTGGCCGAATTGTTCCCTGATTATTCAAGATCTCGCATAAAAGATTGGATCCTTGAAGACAGGGTCACGGTCAATGGCAAAAAAGTGACCAAACCAAAAGAAAAAGTGTTGGGTGGCGAGGCTATCGCAATCGATGCGCAAATTGAAGAAGAAGCGCGTTGGCTGCCACAAGATATCGCTTTAGATATCGTGTATGAAGATAACGATATTTTAGTCATCAATAAACCCCGCGATCTGGTTGTTCATCCGGGTGCAGGGAATCCTGATGGCACGGTACTTAATGCATTGCTGCATTATTACCCGGCAATCATTGATGTTCCGCGCTGCGGCATTGTTCACCGTCTCGATAAAGACACCACGGGTCTGATGGTCGTCGCGAAATCAGTTCCTGCGCAAACGCATCTGGTCACTGCACTTCAGGCGCGTGAAATCACCCGCGAATATGAAGCAGTCGCTATTGGTACAATGACGGCAGGCGGCACAGTGAATGAGCCGATTGCGCGCCATTCCACCAAGCGTACGCACATGGCGGTTCATCCGACCGGCAAACCGGCGACCACACACTATCGCATTATGGAGCATTTCCGTGCTCATACGCGTCTGCGTCTGCGTCTGGAATCCGGCCGTACGCATCAGATCCGCGTACATATGGCACATATTAACCATCCTCTGTTGGGTGATCAGCTTTATGGTGGCCGTCCGCGTCTGCCAAAAGGTGCTTCCGAAGCATTTATCAATATGCTGCGTAGCTTTGATCGTCAGGCTCTTCATGCGACCATGCTGCGTCTTTATCATCCGGTAACCGGTATTCAGATGGAATGGCATGCGCCACTTCCGCAGGATATGGTTGACCTGATCAATGCGCTTAAAGCGGATACCGAAGAGTTCAAGGACCAGATGAACTGGTAATGAGCCTGCTTATCCAGCCTCAGTGGCCGCAACCGGCATCGGTGCGGTCATGTGCGACAACCCGCAAAGGAGGCGTCAGTCTGCCTCCTTACGGTTCGCTTAACCTCGGCAGTCATGTCGGGGATTCTCCTGAGCATGTTGCGCTGAACCGCCAGCGGTTGATTGAACTTGGCGGTCTGCCTGATTCGCCACACTGGCTTGAGCAGGTTCATGGCACCGACGTGCTTCGTTTATCATCGCAAACTCCCCTTATTCCGACACAGATTGCCGATGCGGCCTATACCCGCGAGCCAGGCGTTGTCTGTGCAGCAATGACAGCCGATTGTTTACCGGTTCTGTTTTGCAGTAAAAACGGCGATGAAGTGGCTGCAGCACATGCGGGCTGGCGTGGTTTGTGTGCAGGCGTGTTGGAAAATACGGTTGCCTGCTTTGAGGCTGCTCCTGCAGAAATCATGGCGTGGATGGGACCGGCAATTGGTCCTGCGCATTTTGAAGTCGGCGGAGAAGTGCGTGACGCCTTTTTGGCGGAGAACAGTAATGCATCCGTTGCTTTTACCCCAGCGGGCACCAAATTTATGGCCGACATTTACCTCTTAGCCAGATTGCGTTTACAGGCCGCTGGTCTCACCGCTATTTATGGCGGCGAGTATTGCACTGTGACCGACAGCACCACATTTTACTCTTACCGGCGCGACGGAATTACCGGACGGCTGGCAAGTTTAATTTGGCTGATATAACCTATCGAATCAAGACGATCCATCGCGCATAGCAGCAGTCCTCCTAATATACTGCCAAGATAACCTTGAAAACGTGAGGGTTGACCTCATCTAATCTCCAGTAGCAATTTTGTTCAGTATTGGAGGTGTTATGCGTCTGGATCGTCTTACCAGCAAATTCCAGCTTGCCCTCGCGGATGCTCAGTCACTCGCGCTCGGGCGCGACAATCAATTTATCGAACCTGTTCACCTGATGAGCGCTTTGCTTACTCAGGAAGGTGGGACCGTTCGTCCTTTATTAACTGCGGCTGGGGTAGATACCCAGAAACTGCGCACGGACGTTGATCAGGCTTTGGGGCGTTTGCCGCAAGTTGAAGGTACCGGTGGGGATGTTCAACCATCCAATGAACTGGTACGTGTTTTAAATCTTTGTGACAAATTGGCACAGCAGCGTGCTGATACCTTTATTTCTTCAGAACTGTTTGTTCTGGCTGTGATGAAAGACCGCGGCTCTTTAACGGATGTGTTAAAAGCCTGCGGCGCAACTGCCGAGAAAATTACTGCGGCTATCGATCAAATGCGTGGAGGTGAGAAAGTGGATGACCAGAATGCCGAAGACCAACGTCAGGCATTGAAAAAATTCACTATCGATCTGACCGAACGTGCCGAGCAGGGCAAACTGGATCCGGTCATCGGTCGTGATGAAGAAATTCGCCGAACCATTCAGGTTCTGCAACGGCGTACCAAAAATAACCCGGTTCTTATTGGTGAGCCTGGTGTCGGTAAAACCGCGATTGCGGAGGGGCTGGCACAACGCATCATTAATGGTGAAGTGCCGGAAGGCCTGAAAAATAAACGAGTGCTTTCATTAGATATGGGCGCACTGGTGGCTGGCGCAAAATATCGCGGTGAATTTGAAGAACGTCTGAAAGGCGTGCTGAGTGATCTGGCTAAACAGGAAGGCAACGTCATTCTGTTTATCGACGAATTGCATACCATGGTTGGCGCGGGTAAAGCCGATGGCGCGATGGATGCCGGCAATATGCTGAAACCGGCTCTGGCGCGTGGTGAACTTCACTGCGTAGGTGCGACGACATTAAATGAATATCGTCAGTTTATAGAGAAGGATGCGGCGTTAGAGCGTCGTTTCCAGAAAGTGTTTGTTGCCGAGCCTTCTGTTGAAGACACCATCGCTATCTTGCGTGGCCTGAAAGAACGCTACGAGCTGCATCACCATGTCCAGATTACTGACCCGGCTATCGTTGCGGCGGCGACGTTGTCCCACCGTTACATCTCGGATCGTCAGTTACCGGATAAAGCGATCGACCTTATAGATGAAGCGGCATCCAGCATTCGTATGCAGATGGACTCTAAACCGGAGTCTCTGGACCGTCTCGATCGCCGTATTATCCAGCTGAAACTGGAACAGCAGGCGTTGAAGAAAGAGTCTGATGACGCCAGTGTGAAACGTCTGGAGATGCTGGAAACCGAACTGAAACAGAAAGAGCGCGAATATTCTGAGCTGGAAGAAGAGTGGAAAGCCGAAAAAGCTTCCCTGACTGGCACGCAGAATATTAAAGCGGAACTGGAGCAGGCGAAGATCACGCTTGAACAGGCTCGCCGCGTGGGTGACCTGGGACGTATGTCAGAATTGCAGTACGGGAAAATACCGGAACTGGAAAAACAGCTGGCAGCAGCCACTCAGGCGGAAGGTAAAACCATGAAGTTGTTACGCAACCGCGTGACAGATGTGGAAATTGCCGACGTGCTGGCGCGCTGGACCGGTATTCCGGTGGCACGCATGCTGGAAAGCGAACGTGAAAAACTGCTGCGTATGGAAGAAGAGTTGCACAATCGTGTGATTGGTCAGAACGAAGCGGTTGAAGCGGTATCGAATGCGATTCGTCGTAGTCGTGCAGGGTTGTCGGATCCAAACCGCCCGATCGGGTCATTCCTGTTCCTCGGTCCGACCGGTGTGGGTAAAACAGAGCTGTGTAAGGCGCTGGCGACATTCCTGTTTAACAGCGATGACGCGATGGTTCGCATCGATATGTCAGAGTTTATGGAAAAACACTCCGTTTCACGTCTGGTCGGTGCGCCTCCGGGTTATGTCGGTTATGAGGAAGGGGGTTACCTGACCGAAGCGGTTCGTCGTCGTCCTTACTCTGTCATCTTATTAGATGAAGTAGAGAAGGCGCACCCTGATGTCTTCAACATCTTATTACAGGTGCTGGATGACGGTCGCTTAACGGACGGGCAGGGCAGAACGGTCGACTTCCGTAATACGGTGGTCATCATGACCTCTAACCTGGGTTCAGACATTATTCAGCAACACTTTGGCGAGGCCAGCTATGCGCAGATGAAAGAATCGGTCATGGAAGTGGTCACACACAGCTTCCGTCCGGAATTCATCAACCGTATAGATGAAGTTGTCGTGTTCCATCCGCTGGGTCATGCGCATATTAAAAACATCGCTAAGATTCAGCTGGAACGTTTGTATAAACGTTTAGAAGAACACGGCTATACGGCAACGCTCACCGAGGCGGCGCTCGAGTTGCTGGGCAATACTGGATTTGACCCGGTTTATGGCGCGCGTCCGTTGAAACGTGCCATCCAGCAGGAGATTGAAAACCCGCTGGCTCAGCAAATTTTGTCTGGCAAGCTGATACCAGGTAAGCCAATTACTGTCGATGTGGAAAATGATCACATCATCGCAAGACAGTAATTAGGTAATAAGGAAGCTAAAACGGGCTCCGGAGCAATCCGGAGCCCGTTTTTTATGCATTTTTTGTTCATTATTAATTCATTTGATGAATTTATGGGCGGTTGGTGAGAAAAGTGAAATTAGCCCTTGCGGCCTGCTGAGAACTCCCTATAATGCCGCTCCATCGACAGGGAACAACGTGAACAACATCACGAAGTAACCGGGTCGGAAAGATTAAAAACAGCGACAACCGGATGAAATAAACGGTTGACACTGAATGAGGAAAGCGTAATATATGCCACCTCGAGTTAGCAAGCGAAAGCGCGTAACTCACTGCTCTTTAACAATTTATCAG
>NZ_JBOCUM010000008.1:0-250866 GCF_050606005.1 Rahnella sp. PAMC25617 | reverse complement strand
CGTTCAGCTGAATTTTGATCACGCCAATCAACCTTTTTAAAAGATGAAAAACAGTATGCCGTTGAATTTAAGATCGTGGGGGCGATTCAGAAATCTTGCTGAACGGAGCGGCCTGAAGACCTCAGGCTTCAGGACCGAGAGAAGGTACCGCGCAGCGGCAAGATTTCCAGCCTGTCGCGGAGATACCTGAAACATAGCCAGCGAGCGTAGCGCGTATTGAAAAAGCGAGGGGAGTTCAGAGGGGAAAAGCCTTTCCCCTCTGGTCGGTTTCGGCGCAACGCGTCGTGTGACCGCAGCACTTGAGAAACCGAAATATTCTCGATCCAGCCCTCACGGCGAGTGAGAAACCGAAATATACTCGTTTTGCCCTCACTGCAAGTGATAAGCCGCAATTGCTGCGGCCTCAGCAAATCAGAAACTATAGCTCGCCGTCACCGACACATTCCTCGGTTCACCGTAAACCACATACTGGTTCACGCTGGTGTCATATTCCTTGTCGAACAGGTTGTTGATGTTGCCCTGCACCGCCAGCTGTTTCGTAACCTGATACCGGCTGAACAGATTGACCAGCGCGTAGCTGCCTTGCTCTGCATAACGGGTGCCGTTGCCGCTCGGTCCAGGGACGTCCTGCCAGACGTGAGTCTGCCAGTTCACGCCACCGCCGACGGTCAGATCCTGCAACATCGGCAGACGGTAGCTGGAGAACAGTTTCAGCTGGGTGCGCGGCAGTTGCGGGTTAACCGCATCACCGTTTTCATCTTCTGCAATGTAACGGGTGCCGCCGAACGTCATCTGCCAGTTATCGGTCAGTGCGCCGTTCACTTCAAATTCCACGCCACGGCTGACGGTACCGTCTTTCCCTTCATAGGCCGTATCGGTCGAGCCCGGGATTGTACGGCCGGTACTCTGCGCAACGTTGTCCAGTTCTGCACGGAAGATGGAAACGGACGCTGTCAGGCGGCTGTTAAACCAGTCAGATTTCACACCCGCTTCGTAGTTTTTACCGATGACCGGGGAAAGATACGCGCCGTTGATATCACGGTAAGTCTGTGGCTGGAACACCGAGGTGTAGCTCGCGTAGGTCGACCAGGTATCGTTGATGTCAAACACCAGACCGGCATACGGCGTGATGTTGTTCTTCTCGATCTGGTCGGTCAGCGTATGCGAGTTCCAGTTGGTGTATCGCGCCCCGACGATCAGGTGCAGCGGATCTGCCAGTGATAGACGTGTTGCAACATACGCGGACTTTTGACGGATAGTGTCGTCTTCGGCCAGAGAACGCGGGTTCCAGTCGGTCTCAGGGAACTGTCCGTTGAAATCATTAAAGTTGCCCAGCTCTTCGGTGGAAATATTGGCAAAGGAGCTGTAATAGGTGTTCTGCTGTTTGCTGTAACTCACGCCGGTCATCAGCTCATGCTGACGGCCAAACAGCTGATACGGGCCACTGGCAAAGGCATCGACGCCATCGACTTTACGCTTACCGGTGTTATAGCCGGTACCCGCAACGACCGGATACCCGGCATAGGCAGATTCACCGACGCCGGTGGTTTTATCGAATGTCCCGTCGATATACATCATCTTAGAGTCGATGTGCGATTCGGTATGCGTGCCGTTCAGGGTCGCCTGCCAGCCGTTGTCGAAAGACTGTTTCAGGGTGGTGAACAGTTTGGTGGTTTCTTTATCGCTGTAAGCCCAGTCCGGTGCCGAGTTAAAACCACGGCGATAGTCTGTTTTGCTGCCGTCCAGATACCAGCGCGGCATGCCGCCCCAGGTCGGGCTGTCGGTGTTGGTTTGCTGGAATTCGTAGCCCGCCGAAAGCAGGGTGGAATCGGTCAGGTCAGCATCCACGGTGGCATATACGAATTTTTTGGTCGCGCCGTAACGTTCAACGTAGCTGTTTTTATCCTGATAACCGGTGACAAGACGGCCGCGCACGCTGCCGGATTCATTCAGCGGGGTTGATAAATCCGCCACATAGCGTTGTTTGTTCCAGCTGCCGTAACTGGCGGAAACGTTGCCGGTGAACTCTTTACTGTCGGCATGTTTGCGCACCTGGTTGACGGACGCTGACGGATTCCCCGGACCGGTCATCAGGCCGGTCGCGCCACGGACAACTTCGATACGATCATAAATGGCCGTGTCGGACTGGGAATCACCAATGTCCCAGCGTGGGTCAAAGGTGGTCGGGATGTTATCAACCATATAGTTGTCGATCAGAAAACCGCGCGCGTAGTAGGTACGGCGGTCAAGGTCAGAGACACTTTCCTGGATCCCGGTGGTGTTTCGCAGCACATCACCCAGCGACTGAAGCTGCTGATCCTGCATACGTTGTGTGCTGATAATGCTGACGGACTGCGGGATATCGCGTGCAGTCAGCGCCATTTTGGTGCCCGCAGTGGTAACCGGCACACTGTAATCGGTCGCTGAGGTATCTGCCGCGCTGGTGTCGTTCTGACCGGTGACGACAACCGTGTCTTCAGCGGTTTTTTTTGCGCTGGCTTCTGCTGCATAAGCACTATGCAATGAAGATGAAACCAGCAGGGCAATGATGGAAAGTGAAAGTTTCTTTCCTGAATTGTTTTGAGGATTTTCCTTAACACTCCTGACGGCGTAATTCCCTGTAAAATTTGACATAAGTATTCTCCACACGGTTATTTTCTTATTTTTTAAGCCACTGCATTTTTTTATGAATACGGCTTTATCAGCATGAGCAAACCCCGCCAGGATCCCCCGTAACAAGGGCTGGAGAAGATAAAATGAGCATGGTTAATAAAGCGAATGAGAATAATACGCATTGGGTTTACTGCTGTAAATAAATATTACAGGCGGGGGCAACACTGTGGGGTGGCTGCCCACACAGGCCTTAAGATCAAGACCGTGGGCGTCGGCCCACACCGACTTGGGGGGCGGCCTGTCGCCGCCACCCCCCAAGACCCCCCGGGCTCTTAACTGCGCGCTTTCGCAGGCACGACGGACATGTTCTGGTGCAATAGTGAGTGGCGCAAATCCAGGTGCTTCGCACTGCCTTCTCTCGGTCTTCGAGCCACAGGTCTCGAAGCCGCTCCGTTCAGCTGAATTTTAAGCACGCCAATCAACCTTTTTAAAAGATAAAAAACAGTATGCCGTTGAATTTGAGATCGTGCGGGCGATTCAGAAATCTTGCTGAACGGAGCGGCCTGAAGACCTCAGGCTTCAGGACCGAGAGAAGGCACCGCGCAGCGGCAAGATTTCCAGCCTGTCGCGGAGATACCTGAAACATAGCCAGCGAGCGTAGCGCTGGTTGTAAAAGCGGGGAGAGATCCAAGAGAGGGAAAGCACTTCCCTCTCTTGGGCGGTTTCGGCACGAATGGCTACGTGATAACCGTTGTTAAGAAACCGAAATATTCTCGATCCAGCCTTCACGGCGAGTGAGAACAATTTGCAATTAAAAATCCACCTTTTAGCCATTAAGAAATCTAGACATCTAAACGTTCGTTTTGTAGAGTGTCATCACCTGCCGTGTTAACGATTGATTCGGCTAAGAAAAATACGATGGTGGTGACACAATGTTCAGTAACATTAAAATCCTCGATGGCGGTATGGGTCGCGAACTGGCCCGGATGGGCGCTCCTTTTCGTCAGCCGGAGTGGTCTGCGCTGGCGCTGATGGAGGCTCCGCAGTTTGTACGTGCCGCGCATGATGCCTTTATCGCTGCCGGTTCTCAGGTGATCACCACCAACAGCTACGCCGTCGTGCCGTTCCACGTCGGGGACGATGTTTTTGCTGAGCAGGGCGCGGCGCTGATCGCTCTTTCCGGCAAACTGGCGCGCGAAGCGGCGGATGCGGCTCCGGCTAAGGTGCTCGTTGCGGGTTCGCTTTCTCCGGTTCTGGGATCTTATCGCCCGGATCTGTTCGAACCTGTGGCGGCTAAAAAATTACTTCAGGTGCTGGTGGATAACCTGACCGGTAATGTCGATGTCTGGCTGGCAGAAACACAGAGTTCTGTGGCGGAAGTTGAAGCGGTGCGTGATGTGCTGGGCGATGACCCGCGTCCGCTGTGGCTGTCCTTCACTTTGCAGGACAATCTCGACCCACAGGGCAACGCGCTGCTGCGTTCCGGCGAATCCATTGCTGAGGCGGTGAATGCTGCGCTGCGGATTTCTGCCGGTGCGGTGCTGTTTAATTGCAGCCGTCCGGAAGTGATGGCGACGGCGGTGGAAACCGCACGCGCTGCCCTGACCTCGCAGGGATCGGCGCTTGATATCGGTGTGTATGCCAACGCGTTCGAACCTTCCGATAACACGCGCGGTGCCAACGAAGGGCTGAGCAAAATGCGTCAGGACACCGATCCTGCCGGATACCTCGATTTCGCCAAAGACTGGGTGGCGCAGGGCGCGACGATGGTTGGCGGCTGCTGCGGCATCGGGCCGGAACATATTGCGGCGCTGAAAAAAGCCTTCGTTAAATAACGTCCATAAAAAGAAAAAATCACATTTTTATTCTGAAGGCATCCTTCGGAGACAGGGGAAACACATGATTGATCGTCGTTCGTTTATTAAAAGTGCGGGGGCACTTACCGTTGCTGCGGCAACGCATTCTCTGTGGCTGGGAAATGCTCTTGCTGCGGAGACAGATAAACCGAAAAAAGGCGGCCATCTGGTCGTCGGCGTGGATAACGCCTCAAGTACTGACCGTCTGGATCCGGCGTTCTGGTTCGAAACTTATATGTATTTCGTTGGCTCGCAGATGTTTAACAATCTGGTGGAAATCGACGAAAACGCGAAGCTCGCGCCGTCGCTGGCCGAGTCGTGGGCTTCCACTGACGGCAGCAAAACCTGGGTGCTGAAAATCCGTCAGGGCGTGCAGTTCCATGACGGTCGCTCACTGGGCGCGAAAGACGTGGTGTATTCCCTTAATCACCATCGTGGCGAGAAATCCACGTCGCCGGTGAAAGGGTATCTGGATCCGGTCAGTTCCATTGAAGCCACCGGTGAACATGAAGTGACGATCAAACTCACCGCGCCGGACGTCGAATTCGTCTGGCTGCTGAGCGCCGTGCATTTCGCCATTACCGCTGAAAACGAAAGCTTTGATAAAGGCATCGGTACCGGCGCCTTTATCCTGGAGAAATTCCAGCCGGGCGTCACCACGCTGACCAAACGCAATCCGAACTACTGGAACAGCGAACGCGGTCATGTCGATTCGGTCGAAACGCTGGCAATGAACGATTCTACTGCCCGCGTGGCCGCGCTGGTCAGCGGATCGGCGCAACTGATTAACCGCGTGAATCCGCGCATTGTCAGCCGCATCGAGCGTATGCCGAACCTGAAACTGGTGCGTGCCAAAGACAGCATGATTTACACCTTCCCGGGGCTGTCGAATCTCGCGCCGTTCGATAATGTGGATGGCCGTCTGGCGCTGAAATATGCCATTGACCGTCAGAAAATAATCGACACTGTGCTCGGCGGTTATGCCAGCGTGGCGAATGACAACCCGATCTTCCCGTCGAACCGTTATTTCGCGAAAGACATTCCGCAGCGTCCGTACGACCCAGAAAAAGCGCAATTCCACTGGAAGAAGTCCGGTTTCAGCGGTCCGCTGACGCTGAATGTGGCGGATGCCGGTTTCCCCGGCGCAGTCGATGCTGGTCAGATTTATCAGCAATCCGCGGCCAAAGCGGGCATTAACCTGAATGTGGTACGCGTGCCGGACGATGCGTTCTGGAATGACATCTGGCAGAAGAAAGCTTTTGTTTCGTCTAACTGGGCGAACCGTCCGACTGCCGATGCGCTGCTTTCACTGGTGTTCACCAGCCAGTCTTCGTGGAACGAGTCGGCGTGGCATGTGCCAGAGTTCGATGCGATGGTGAAAGCCGCACGCGGTGAACCGGATGAAGCGCGCCGCAAGCAGATTTATCACGATATTCAGGTGATGCTGGTCGATCAGGGCAGCGAAATCATTCCGCTGTATGCCGATGCGCTCGACGGCTGTTCTTCCAAAATCAAAGGATTCACCTCCGTTCCGGGGATGCCGCTGAGTGGCAACCGCGCGGCGGAAAAAGTCTGGATCGAAGGCTGAACCGGGTAAAAATATGTCTGACTTATCTGCACAACAGAAAGCGACTCAACGGCCTGCGGGCCGTTTTTCGCAACCTCATTCCGGCCTTCTGAGCATGGTGCTGGTGCGCCTGTTTTATGGCGTGCTGGTGGTACTCGCGGTCTCGGTGCTGATTTTTGCCGGTGTGCAGCTGCTGCCGGGCAATGCCGCGACGGC
The DNA here is from genome assembly GCF_050606005.1 of Rahnella sp. PAMC25617. Classification (NCBI taxonomy): domain Bacteria; kingdom Pseudomonadati; phylum Pseudomonadota; class Gammaproteobacteria; order Enterobacterales; family Yersiniaceae; genus Rahnella; species Rahnella sp. PAMC25617. The sequence goes on along the minus strand of NZ_JBOCUM010000008.1, from coordinate 244,614 downwards.
TATTCTGGGCCAGAGCGCGACGCCGGATGCCATTCGCGAACTGAATCTCCAGCTCGGGCTGGATAAACCGGCTGTCAGCCGCTATCTGAGCTGGCTGTTTGGCATACTGCACGGTGATTTCGGCACCAGTTTTTCTACCCGTGAAGCCATCAGCGGTCCGCTGTTTACCCGTCTGGGCAATACGCTGTTTCTGGCCGGATGCACCGCCGCGATTGCGGTGCCGCTGGCGCTGCTGATCGGGTTTATCTCAGTGCGCTATCACGGCAGTGTTATTGATACGCTGCTCAATGTGATCACCCGTGCGACGGTCGCGTTGCCGGAGTTTTTCTCCGGTTATCTGCTGATCCTGATTTTTGCCATCACGTTGGCGTGGGCGCCAAGCAACAGCAGTATCACGGCAGATATGCCGCTGACGGCCAAACTTTCAGCGATCTCCCTGCCGTGTGCGACGCTGGTGCTGGCGATCCTCGGGCATATGAGCAACATGACCCGCGCGGCGCTGATTGCCGCGCAAAGTTCGGCGTATGTCGACACCGCGCTGCTGAAAGGGTTGTCGCCGTCGCGCATTTTGTGGCGTCACGTTTTACCCAATGCTATCGGGCCGATTATTAACGTCGTGGCGATTAATCTGGCGTATCTGATGGTCGGCGTGGTGATTGTCGAAAACGTGTTTGTGTATCCGGGACTCGGACAATACATGGTCGACAGCATCAGCAAGCGTGATATTCCGGTGATGCAGGACTGCGCGCTGTTACTGGCCGGTATTTATATCCTGCTGAATTTGCTGGCCGATGTGATGGCGCTGGTCTCAAATCCGCGTTTACGCCACAACCGCTGAATCTTAGGAATTGTTGTCATGCCTGCATTAAAACCTGCTTCGATTCTCGGCCTGCTGGTGCTGAGTCTGTTTATTGTTATCGCCATTTTTGCTCCGTGGCTGGCGCCTCATGCACCGGATCAGACGCTCGGCATGTCGTGGGATTTACCGGGACCCAACGCACTTCTTGGCACCGATAATCTCGGACGTGATCTGCTTTCCCGGCTGATCTGGGGCACACGCGTTTCCCTGGGCGTGACCGCGCTCGCGGCGCTGGTGGCGTTTATCGTCGGCTGTACGCTTGGCTTTATCGCCGGACTGCGCGGTGGCTGGCTGGATCAGGTGATTTCCCGCTGCAACGATATCGTGATGGCGATCCCGACGCTGATCCTGGCACTGATCGTGCTGGCCGTGTTACCTAAAACCATTCTGGTGCTGACGCTGGTGCTCGGCCTGCTGGAATCTACCCGCGTACTGCGTGTGGCACGTTCTCTCGCGGTGGATATCGGCGTGATGGAATTTGTCGATGTGGCGCGTCTGCGCGGCGAAAGCCTCGGCTGGATCCTGTGGCGGGTCATTTTACCGAATGCTTTACAGACGTTAATTGCCGAATTCGGCCTGCGCTTTATCTTTATTTTGCTGTTCCTTTCCGCGCTGTCTTTCCTCGGTTTAGGCGTTCAGCCACCGACCGCCGACTGGGGCGGACTGGCACGCGATAACAAAGACGGCATTCTGTTTGGTGTCTGGGCAGCATTAATTCCAGGCGGTGCCATTGCCGTGCTGGCGCTGGCGGTCAACGCAGTGGCGGACTGGCTGATGAGCGGTCAGCGTCGCGTCTGGGGGAAAAAAGCATGAATGAACCGTTACTGAACGTTGAAAGCTTGTGTGTGGTTTCGCAGGGAAAAAATCCGCGCACGCTGGTGGATAATGTCTCTTTTACCGTCAGACGCGGCGAAGTGCTCGGACTGATTGGTGAATCGGGTGCGGGCAAATCGACCATCGGACTGGCAATCCTCGGGCATTGCCGTCAGGGGATGCGCATTCAGTCAGGCAAGATTGCCTTCAGCGGGCAGGCGCTGACCCAGCTTTCTGACCGCCAGCTGCGTCAGGTGCGTGGCAGGCAAATTGCCTATGTGGCGCAATCTGCCGGTGCGGCGTTTAATCCGGCGATAACGCTCGGCGAGCAGGTGATCGAAGCGGCGCTGAAACACAATATTTTTAACCGCCAGCAGGCGCAGGCGAGGGCGACTGAGCTGTTCGAACAGCTCGGATTGCCGGAGCCGCAGCAGTTTTATCATCGCTATCCGCATCAGGTTTCCGGCGGCCAGTTACAGCGGGCGATGATTGCGATGGCACTTTGCGCGGGGCCGGAACTGCTGATTTTCGATGAGCCGACGACGGCACTGGATGTTACCACGCAGCTCGGCGTGCTGAAGGCTATCAGCGATGTCATTCGCCTTTCCGGCGTGGCGGCGATTTATATCAGCCATGATCTGGCGGTGGTCGCGCAGATAAGCCATCACATTATGGTATTGCAGCACGGCAAAATGGTGGAGCACGCGCCGACGGCACAACTGCTGGCTGAGCCTCAGCAGGATTACACCCGCCGCCTGTTACAGGCGCAGGGCAAGACCAAAACACCGCAAACCGGCGATGCGCCGCTGATGCTGACCATCAGTAATGTCAGCGCGCGCTATCACGCGCAGCCAGTGCTGCAAAACATCTCACTCAGTTTGCCACGAGGCCGCACGCTGGCGGTCATTGGTGAATCGGGTTCAGGCAAATCGACCCTCGGTAAAGTGATTTGCGGATTACTGGTGCCGGAGTCGGGAGATGTCAGCCTTGAACAGACCTTGCTGCCCGCCGGGCTGCGTCAGCGCAGCCGCATACAATTGCGCGATGTGCAGATGATCCATCAGATCCCTGATACGGCGCTCAACCCGAAAGAGCGTATCGGCGGCCAGATTTCGCGCGTGCTGGCGTGTTTTACCACGCTGAACCGCAGTGAGCGTGAGGCGCGGGTGAAAGCCTTGCTGGCGCAAGTCGGGCTTAATGCTGAACTGGCGAAGCGTTTTCCGGATGCGCTTTCCGGCGGTCAGAAACAGCGCGTTTGTATCGCGCGGGCGCTGGCGGCTGAACCCAAAGTTATCGTTTGTGATGAGCCCACCTCGGCACTCGACCCGTTGGTCGCCCGCGATGTGCTGGCTTTACTGCGCCAGATCCAGCAAGACACCGGCATTTCTTATCTGTTCATCACTCACGACTTGCAGGTGGTGCGGGAAGTTGCCGATGACGTCGCGGTGCTAAAACAGGGCGTGATTGTGCGCCAGGGGCCGGTCAGCTCCACTCTGGCCGAACCGCTGGACGATTACACCCGCGAATTGCTGCACTCCGTACCTGAGATGCGGGTCGGCTGGCTGGAAGAAATGTTTGCTAATTAATACTCGTCCTCCCCTTCGCCGGGGAGGAGAAATTTTTTGTTCAGTAACATGCCTTATCAGGTCACCCTTATTTACACTTTCCTAATATTCTCTTCGCTAAAGATTCCTTTATTTATACCGATAACCCTGTTGGATTAAATAAATATCTGCAAAGTAGTTCCTCTATGTAATCAATATTTTGAAATATTTTTTCATTGTATTTATTTTATTGGCCAGGAAACAAGGGAGAAAGAATGTTTAAAGCGATCAACAATATGCGTGTCGGTGCCCGTCTGGGTGCGGCATTTAGTCTGGTGATACTGCTGCTGATCATCGTCAGCGTAACGGCAGTGACGAAAATAAGCAGTATTAACAGCACTATCGAACAAATAGTCAGCGACCGTTATGTCAAAGTGCGGCTGGCATTTGATGTCCGTGACGGGGTGAACGATCAGATTAAATATCTACGCGGTATTGTCATCGATACCAAAAATCCTGAGCAAAATAAAAAACGTTATTTACAGCTTGATGACACCGTTAAACAAACTAATTTAGCGATGGATAAAATCGCCGCTATTCAGACTACCGTGGTCGGCAAACAGAAGATTAAAGCGTTGCAGGATGCGAGTGATACCTTTGAAGCCGCGAAAGAACAACTGGTCAATTTAGCGCGTGCCGGGGATATGGACGGCGCGACGGAATTCGTTCTGCGCAAACTGACCACGTCGCAAAATGCTTATCTGGATCTGGCAACGGCGTTTGCCGACTCGCAGGATCAGCAGTTACAGAGCGAAGGCAAAACGGCGATTGCCGATGGCGCAACGGCGATTCAGCTGACACTGATTTTCTCCGCGCTGGCGGTTCTGGTGGCGGCCGCGCTGGGCTTCTTCCTCACCCGTTCTATCACCCGTCCGCTGCATACTGCCGTAAAAGTGGCGGAAAACGTCGCGGCAGGGGATCTGACCACGCAAATCCGCGTGACATCAAACGATGAGACCGGTCAGCTCATGCAGGGGCTGAAAAACATGAATGAAAACCTGCTGAAGATTGTGACCGAAGTGCGTGCGGGCACCAACGCGATCCATAGCGCGTCCGGCGAAATCGCGGCCGGAAACCTGGATTTGTCTTCACGCACCGAACAGCAGGCCAGTTCGCTGGAAGAAACGGCCTCGGCCATGGAGCAGATGACCGCGACTGTGAAGCAGAATGCGGATAACGCGCGTCAGGCCAATCAGCTGGCGGCGCAGGCTTCCCGCGTGGCTGTGCAGGGCGGAGAAGTGGTGGGCGAAGTGGTTCACACCATGGAAGGCATCAACGCGTCTTCACGCAAAATCGTCGATATCATTGCCGTAATTGACGGTATTGCGTTCCAGACCAATATTCTGGCGCTGAACGCTGCGGTTGAAGCTGCACGTGCCGGTGAGCAGGGGCGCGGTTTTGCGGTAGTGGCTTCTGAGGTGCGGAATCTGGCGCAACGGTCTGCCAGTGCTGCGAAAGAGATCAAAGTGCTGATTGACGACTCTGTAGCGAAAGTGGATAACGGCACGCAACTGGTCGCCAAAGCCGGTTCGACGATGGCGGAAGTGGTGTCCAGCGTGAAAAGCGTGACCGACATTGTGGGCGAAATCGCTATCGCCAGTAACGAACAAAGCACCGGCATTGAGGAAATCAATAAAGCCATTACGCAGATGGATGAAGTGACGCAGCAGAACGCCGCACTGGTTCAGGAAGCGTCGTCGGCAGCGTATTCCCTCAATGAGCAGGCGGAGCGTTTATCACAAGCCATCAGCATCTTTAAAGTCAGCGCAGGTTCTGCGACGGCCGCGGTGCGTAAGGCCGCTCACGCGAAAACACCGGCCTTGTTGTCAAACCGCCAGCCGGTTCCTGCCGCTGAAGAAGGTAACTGGGAAACCTTTTAAACTTCCGCATAGTTTCTGAAAATTTCTGTTTTACGTCTGAAACCCGACAAATTCTGTCGGGTTTTTTACTTTATGTGTCAGCTTTTGCCATAATCCCTTCGCCAATATAAAGGAGAAGGCTTTGATGATGAAAAATACCCTGCGTAAAACCGTGCTGATGGCAGCGGCTGTGGTGCCAATGCTCGCATTCAGCGCGCCGTCATGGGCGCAAACTGCGACGAAAATGACGTCAGTTCAGCAACAGCTGACGGCGCTGGAAAAAGAAAGCGGCGGACGTCTTGGCGTGATGCTGATTGATACGGCGGACAACTCTCAAATTGCTTATCGTGCGGATGAACGTTTTGCGATGTGCAGCACCAGTAAGTTCATGGCGGCTTCGGCGATCCTGAAAGAGAGCGAAGTGAAGAAAAATCTCCTTACTCAGCATGTCGCGTTGAAAAAATCGGATCTGGTGAATTACAACCCGATTACCGAAAAGCATCTCAACGAGGGTATGACGATTGGCGAACTGGCAGCAGCGGCCTTGCAATACAGTGATAACACCGCCATGAATAAGCTTATCGAACATCTCGGCGGGCCAAATAAAGTCACCGATTATGCACGTACGCTGGGCGACAACACTTTCCGTCTGGATCGCACCGAACCGACGCTGAACACCGCCATTCCGGGCGATGAGCGCGACACCACGTCACCGCGTGCGATGGCGCTGAGCCTGCAACACGCGACGCTGGGCTCCGCGCTGGCGGAACCGCAGCGCGCACAACTGGTGGAATGGATGAAAGGGAATACCACCGGCGCGATGAGCATCCGCGCAGGATTACCGGCGACCTGGATTGTCGGCGATAAAACCGGCAGCGGCGATTACGGCACGACCAATGATATCGCAGTGATCTGGCCTGAAAACAAAGCGCCGCTGGTGCTGGTGACGTATTTCACCCAACCGGAAAAAGATGCAAAATCCCGTCGTGATGTGCTCGCCAGTGCGGCCAAGATAGTGACGCAGGGTTATTGATCCACGCACATAAAGATTCATTAAAACAATAAGAAAAGGGTCCGCAGGGACCCTTTTTTGTGTCTGTTTAACGCCTGATCCGGTTAACGGCCAACGCGTGCCATCAGTGAAGCCGGATAACGGTCGCCCTGAACTTTCACGGTCTCCAGTGCGGTGGCTATGGTGCGCAGTTCGGCGTCTGACAGCGTGACCTCAGCAGCGCCGAGATTTTCTTCCAGACGGTGGAGTTTAGTGGTGCCCGGGATCGACACTATCCACGGTTTCTGTGCCAGCAGCCAGGCTAACGCTATCTGCGCGGGCGTCACTTTTTTGTCCTGAGCAATCTGGTGAATAACTGTGATCAATTGCTGATTGGCCGCCAGTGCTTGCGGAGAAAAACGTGGCACAAGGCTCCGGAAATCATCACTGCCGAACGTTGAATCTGCGGTAATCGATCCGGTCAGAAAGCCTTTACCGAGCGGACTGAATGGCACAAAGCCGATGCCCAGTTCCTCCAGCGTGGGGATGATTTCCTGCTCCGGCTCACGCCACCACATCGAATATTCACTTTGCAGTGCGGTCACCGGTTGTACCGCGTGCGCACGGCGAATGGTCTGCGCGCCCGCTTCAGACAGTCCGAAATGCTTCACCTTACCTTCGCTGATCAGCTCTTTCACCGTACCGGCGACGTCTTCAATCGGTACATCCGGGTCAACACGGTGCTGATAGAGCAGGTCGATAACGTCGGTTTTCAGACGCTTCAGCGAGCCTTCAACGGCCTGGCGGATATGTTCCGGGCGGCTGTTAAGGATCTGCTGCTTATTATCATCGCCAAAAGTGAAACCAAATTTTGTCGCGATCACCACTTTGTCACGAACAGGTGCCAGCGCCTCGCCAACCACTTCTTCATTGAGATAAGGGCCATAAACTTCAGCGGTATCAAAGAAAGTGACGCCCCGTTCGACCGCAGCGCGGATCAGTTCAACCGCCTGTTTGGTCCCAGTGGCAGGCCCGTAGCCATGGCTCAGACCCATACAACCCAAACCGAGTGATGAGACTTCAAGGCCGGATTTTCCCAGCAGACGTTTTTGCATGTGGTTTTCCTCTTATTAACTTCTGAAATCCTGTCATCTTGTGATTATGGGATTTTGGGATTTCCCGTTGCGGGCAACGGCAGGTGATGTAGTGTCAGTCATACTAGACGCTGAACTTTCATCAGATTAGAGGGGGTTATCTGCAAGAGCTTATGAGCAGGATTCATGAATCAAGATGAGGCCGTTGTTATATCCTTGAAAAGTGGCCCTGTATTAACGGTTTTAATAAGCAGTAATAAAAGTCCGGATTATTTCGTCCCTAAGTGGAATTGATCTCGTTGTAATATATTTAAACATTTATATCAGGCCAATATTCAGCCAGTTACTGGCGATATAATTATTATTGACGCCCGTCTGCTGTCCCCGAGACTATAATTGCAATATTCACTATGACGTCTGATCCGGGTATCCCAACCTGTACGGCGTCACGGCTATCTGGCCAAACCTCTTCGCGATTTCGTCAGCAGGAAGTGCCTGCCGGGATCCCTGTTTAGCCTGTGTTTAACAGGCCGGAAGTGCTTTTTAGACCTTTATTAATGACCTCGTAATGGGCTTAACTCAGCACGATCGTTCATTAAATCAGCAACATATTGATTAGTATGCAAAAGAATAAACAATTCTATACAAAATAAATTATTGAGGTGGGGGCAAAAAAGCCATATATTGGCCGCGTTTTTCACAGGGTACTTACTTTTAAATTCCATTTATTCAATTGCGGCGTTACCAATAACCCGCGGTTGTAGGAGAGATATGATGACGGATAAAGTCCGTATTGACAGTTTAGGTGCGAATTCATTAAACGGAAACAATGAAACCTATTTGGCGAGACAAGCTGAATTTGAATCGAATGTTCGGAGCTATCCTCGTAAATTGCCTCTGGCAATCGCGAAAGCCAATGGCGTGTGGATCACTGATGTTGAGAATAATCAATATCTTGATTGCCTGGCAGGCGCGGGTACGCTGGCTCTGGGACATAATCATCCTGACGTGCTGCAAAGCATCCAAAATGTCATTACCAGCGGCTTGCCGTTACATACACTGGATCTGACAACACCGTTGAAAGATCAGTTCTCCGAATATCTGCTTTCTGTGTTGCCACAACAGGGCAAAGGATATTGCCTGCAGTTCACCGGCCCGTCCGGTGCTGATGCTGTTGAAGCGGCAATGAAACTGGCTAAGAAAGTCACTGGCCGTACCGGTATCATCAGTTTCTCTGGTGGCTACCACGGCATGACCCACGCCACGCTGGCGGTGACCGGTAACCTGTCTCCGAAAGAAGCGGTTAACGGCATGATGCCGGAAGTGCAGTTTATGCCTTATCCGCACCAGTACCGCTGCCCGCTGGGCATTGGCGGTGACGCTGGCGTTAAAGCATTAACTTACTACTTCGAAAACCTGATCAACGACGTGGAAAGCGGCGTTCGCAAACCAGCGGCTGTGATCCTGGAAGCCGTTCAGGGCGAAGGCGGCGTGAACCCGGCTCCGGCTGAGTGGTTGCAGCGCATCCGTAAAGTGACTCAGGAACACGGCATTCTGCTGATCCTCGATGAAGTACAGGCGGGTTTCTGCCGTACCGGCAAACAGTTCGCCTTCGAACACGCAGGTATTGAGCCGGACATCATTGTGATGTCTAAAGCGGTGGGCGGTGGTCTGCCACTGGCTGTTCTGGGTATCAAAAAAGAGTTCGACGCCTGGGCGCCGGGTCACCACACCGGGACCTTCCGCGGCAACCAGCTGGCGATGGCGACCGGCCTGACCACGCTGAAAATCCTGAAAGAAGAAAAAATTGCCGAGAAAGTGGCTGCACAGGGCGAGTGGCTGAAAGGCAAACTGGCTGAGATGCAGAAACGTTACCCGGTAATCGGCCACGTGCGCGGTCTGGGTCTGATGATCGGTATCGAGATCGTGAAACCGAACGAAGCGCAGGATCATATGGGTTGCTACCCGGCTGACGGCGAGCTTTCTGCCCTGTTGCAGAAAAAATGCTTCGAAGCAGGCCTGATCCTCGAACGCGGTGGCCGTAATGGTTGCGTTCTTCGCCTGTTGCCTTCCCTGCTGATCACCAATGATGAGCTGGGTATTTTCCTCGATAAGTTTGAGCAGGCGCTGTTAGCGGCTGGCGTCAAGCCTGTCTGAGCGGAGTAAGAGATTCTGATGTCCGAGTTAAACCCGATTCTGGCAGGTTCAGCGCAAAGCACTGAAGCCTATCAGCAAGCCATTGCGCAGAGCAGTGAAGCTGTTGTGCAGTGGCTGCAACAACCTGAGATGTATCAGGGCAAAACCGTTGCTGAGCTGCGTGAACGTATCAAACTGGACTTCAATCCAAACGGCCTGGGTAACCAGGCCGCGATTGAACGCGCCATTGAATACTTTTTAAAAGACAGCCTGTCTGTACATCATCCGCAGTGTGTTGCGCATCTGCATTGCCCGAGTCTGGTCGTCAGCCAGGCCGCGGAAGTGCTGATCAACGCCACTAACCAGAGCATGGACTCCTGGGATCAAAGCCCGTCAGCGACCATCATCGAGATGAAACTGATCGAATGGCTGCGTACTCAGGTTGGCTATCAGGCTGGCGACGCGGGCGTGTTCACCAGCGGCGGCACCCAGAGCAATCTGATGGGTCTGATGCTGGCGCGTGATGCCTTCTTTGCCCGTCAGGGTCATTCCATTCAGCAGGATGGTCTGGTCGGTAATCTGCGTAAAGTTAAAGTGTTATGTTCTGAAAACGCGCATTTCTCTGTGCAGAAGAACATGGCATTGCTCGGTCTGGGTTATCAGTGCGTGACGCTGGTGAAAACCGACGAGTTCGCGCGTATGGACCTCAACGATCTGCGCGAGAAAGTCGCACAGGCGCAGGCCAATGGCGATCAGATACTCGCGATCGTGGCGACCGCCGGGACCACCGACGCCGGTGCTATCGACCCGCTGCGCGCCATTGCTGAACTGGCCGCTGAGCATCAGATTTGGGTTCATGTGGATGCGGCGTGGGGCGGTGCTCTGTTGCTGTCCGAAAAATACCGCGAGTATCTGGACGGCATCGAGTTAGTGGATTCCATCACTCTGGACTTCCACAAACAGTTCTTCCAGACCATCAGCTGTGGCGCGTTCCTGCTTAAAGAAGAACGTCATTACGAGCTGATGCGCTATCAGGCGGCTTATCTGAACTCTGAGTTCGACGAAGCGGCTGGCGTACCGAATCTGGTATCCAAATCACTGCAAACCACCCGCCGTTTCGATGCACTGAAACTGTGGATGGGTCTTGAAGCATTAGGACAGAAACAGTATGCCGCCATCATCGATCACGGTGTGACGATGGCGCAGGAAGTCGCGCAGTATGTGACCTCTGAAGCCGCGCTGGAACTGGTGATGAAGCCGCAGCTGGCGAGCGTGCTGTTCCGTTATCGTCCTGAGCAACTGGCGGGCAGCAGCGATGCGGCTATCGCGTTGCTGAACCAGAAAATCGGCGATGCGCTGCTGGAATCTGGTCGCGCCAACGTAGGCGTGACGGAGCATAACGGCGTGACCTGCCTGAAACTGACTCTGCTGAACCCGACGGTGACGCTGGAAGACGTGAAAGTTCTGCTGGCGCTGGTTGAGAAAACCGCACAGCAACTGCTGAACCAGTAAGTTTTAGTTCTGCGCCCAGGCGCAGCCAAAAGCCGGTGATACGAAAGTGTCACCGGCTTTTTTATGTCCTTATTCACCGCAGGCCCTTTGTATTGCTGAACCACGGGAAAAAAGAACCCACCTGATGGTGGGCTGTGTAAGGGGTAATGCTTAAAGTATGCGACTCAGCTAAATCAGGGTTTGCTTGTCAGGTAATTTCATTGGCGGGTGAGCGGAGTAATGAACAAATCTTGCCGATGTAGTATTTTCATTTTGATAATGCACCACATGGCTTGATGTCCAGTCACCAAACGGCTTGCTCTGATTATATGACTGGTGACCGACATGGTAATGCCAGAGTCTGTTGGCGATTGCATACTGGATCAATTCCAGCCTCCTGGTGTGATTGAGACTGACTCCTGCTGAGGACTTATTCCTTCCCGGCAGGGAACTAAATCCACTTGACTTCAGCAATGCGACGAAGTCGCCCACGACCTTAACCTCTTCTTTTTTCAGGGTTAACATCAAATTAATGAATGATTGTGAATAAGTTACACTGACAGTCATTATGCATCCTTTCTCATTGACTCGATCCAATTGGCAAACTCTTCACCAGTAGTAACCCAATCAGGGTGGTTAACGCTTTTTGACTGGATAGATTGGGACATCACGTTAAGGTCATACGAAAATTCGTCGCTGCTTTGGGTCTGATACAGAGCAACGAGCTCACAGAGTTCAGTAGTTATTTTTTGATAATCTTCAAAAGATTGCAGTGCCTTCGTTTTCATATATCGCAGATGCATGATGTGGGGAGCCCAGGCTTCATGCATTTCGGCTTTAAAAAAGGTATATAGCATTCTTTTATTACCTAGCGAAATCTCAGCAACCCGTGAACGAAGATTTTCGGCTGAGTTCTCTTTAATCTGAAGGCTTTCTATGTCTGCTTCAGTTCCTGATTTCAGAGCCAAAATCATTTTGCTGCCTTCGACACATTGAAGCCTCACCGAATCAACAATGGCATCTGTTTTCTTTATTGCGTCCAACACCTGTTTTTTAGTCAGTGAACGATGATGGCTTCGATCAAAATCATCCAGGGGCCGCTCAACCGCCTGAGAAGCCTTTCTAAATATGCCATCAACCTTATCCAGGTCGGGGCTAAAAAATGCCAAAGCTTCAATGCCAATCATCTCATTCATCCTTTGAGTTTATGGTGTATATCCCTTTACCGCAAACAGCCCGTAATCTTTGTTCGGGCAGATCCTTACTTATTTCATAACATCGGATTTCATAACATCGGACTCGCCCCAGAAATCATAGTAAACGAGCCAGTCACTCATTTATATACCGATGGCGCTAAGCCTTTAGCACGTTCTCTTTTCAGAAAACCCGCCTATTCACCGAACTTTCCTATTCTTCCGACCGCCCGGGCCTCGTTTCCTATACTGGTACTTTGTGCTGAAAACGGGGAGGGACGATGAATTTTCTGTCACACTTCAATTTTATCGCGCTGGTGATGACACCAGCATTCTGGATTGGCGTCGCGACGATGGTGGTGGTTACGCTGGTGACTTACTGGCTGCTGAGCTGGTTACTGTCGTTTCTGCGCAAAGGCGTTAAGAGCTGGGGAGAGGTGCATCCGGCGACCAACAGAATGCGATTTATATTGGGCGATATGCTCAACCGCACTAATAATCTGCTGATATTTGTCGCCGCATTCCTGTTCAGCCTGCGATTCGTCAATCTGCCGGACAATCTCTACAACACCATCAGCCATGCGTGGTTTCTGGTGCTGGCGCTGCAAATGGCGCTATGGCTCGATCAGGGGGTGGTGTCGTGGTTGCGGCATATCATGCGGCAGCCGGGCATGAATAAAAATCCGGTGACGCTGGTGATCACCGGTCTGATATTCCGCGCGGTGGTCTGGTCGGTAATGCTGTTATCCATTCTGGCTAACGTTGGTGTCAACATTACCGCGCTGGTCGCCAGTCTGGGCGTGGGCGGTATTGCTATCGCGCTGGCTATCCAGACCATCCTCAGCGATGTGTTTGCCTCGCTGTCGATTGGCTTTGATAAGCCTTTCGAAATTGGTGATTTTGTGGTGTTCAATGATGTCGCCGGTACGGTGGAACATATTGGCCTGAAGACCACGCGCATCCGCAGCCTGAGCGGGGAACAGATTGTCTGCGGGAATGCCATTTTGCTTCAGCAGACGCTGCATAATTACAAGCGTATGCAGACCCGCCGCATCGTGTTTAATTTTGGTATCGCCATCAATACCCCGCCGGATAAGCTGCGCAATATCGGTGACATGGTCAAAGGGATTATTATCGATGTCGGCGAAACCAAATTTGACCGGGCGCATCTGCTGGGTTTTGGCACCGACCGTTTGAATATTGAGGTGGTTCATATCGTTAATACCGCCGACTACAATAAATATATGGATATTCAGCAGGAAATTAATATCCGCATTATCGAAAAGCTCATGGAAAACGGTATTGAGATGGCGCTGCCAAATATGATTGTTAAAACCCCGGAGAAAAGTGGCGTTGGAGAATGGGAAGCTGCCAGCGCGAAACCACAGGGTTAGGATAAAAGACAGGTTTGCCGCATATCGAAACGCAGCAACCCTGTCTTTTTTGGATCTGATTAACGTAACTGCTGTGCGATGGCGCTGTACATCAGCGACGCTTCCAGCGGTTGCGCGCTGAAATCAGGTTCTGCCTGCGGCCATGTTGACCACTGAACAATAACCAGATTTTCTGCGCGATTCACCATAATCACCTGACCATAAATACCCAGCGCCCACATCGAACCTTTTAGCGATTCAGACGGCGCTGGCGTGACGTTTTTGGCATTGGCGGGCACGGCATTATTCCACCACTGATAGCCGTACATCCCTTCCGGATGCGCAGCTGAAACCGAATTCTTCGCCTTATTCCAGTCTGTCGCCTGTTCCAGCCAGTGTTCAGGCAGAATTGTTTTACCGTCCGGCAACTGGCCGCCGCTCATTACAAACTCGCCGAAACGTCCCCAGTCTTCTAACGTCGCGTTAAAGCCGTGCGCCCCTACGTCATGTTTTCCCTGCTGATACGAGTGCCAGACGCCATCCTGGGCCATGCCGTAAGGCTGCCAGAGGGTTTTTTCCAAATATTTCGCCAGCGGCATACCGGTGGCTTTTTCCAGCACATCGCCCAGCAGCCATGCACCGCCAGAAGAATACGACCAGGATTCACCCGCCGGATGCGCGCGTTTCAAACCCGTAATGATTTTACGAACGCAATCGTAGGTGCCCGGCTGCGCTTCACATTGGGTGAGATGAGCAAAATCTGATTCAGGATTAGTGTAGTCCTCATTCCATGCCACGCCGGAGGTGTGCTGAATAAGCTGGCGCAGCGTGACGCCTTCCCACGCGGTGCCTTTGAGATCCGGCTCGTAATCGGTGATGAGGTCATTCAGTGATTTGATTTTTCCCTCTTTGATCGCAATCCCGACCAGTGTTGACACCACGGATTTCCCTACAGAACGCGATGTCCACAAGGTGTGGTCTGTATTGCCTTCGCCCAGATATTTGTACGCGATTTTGCCGTTCTTCAGCACCAGCATGCCGGTTACATTTTCACGCTTCAGGTAATCCTGCAGCGTATAGGTTTTACCGTTCACGCTGTACGTCGGATCCTGAAGTTGTTTTTCTGCCTGTACGAATGGCGTGGCCTTGCCATGACGGAAAACGTCGCCAGCATAATTGCGGTAGTCGTTACGAAAACCGATGACACGGGCGGCCTGATCCCAGTTCAGCATGTCTTTGGTATCCGGCAGCGTTTTATCTAATGGCGTCGGACAGGTGCTGAGTTCGATACCACCGCAGTCCTGTGGTTGTTCTGCAAAAGCAGGCGTCATAAACGAGACTGCTGCACTCATGGCCACAGCCAGCATCAGAGGTTTTAAGAGGGGATTATTCCGTGTTTTCATGTTTTCACTTATCCATCAGAGTATCGGGAAACATGAGTATAAGGAGGGTAAATGGTTTAAAAAAATCAGCTGATGGGGGAAAATCCCCCAATAAAATGACATTTACAGGGAGCAGAACATGTCAGCGTTACGTTATTCCTTCTCACAGATAGAGGCTTTTGCCTGTGTCGCTGAACAGGGGAATTTATCCCGTGCCGCGTTATCACTGGGTAAAGATCGCACCACGCTGCGTGATTTAATTGATTATTTCGAAGACGCGCTGGGGTATCCGCTGTTTATCCGTCAGGGGCGCACGCTGGTGCTGACGGAGCAAGGGCAGCAACTCCACCGGCAGGCACATTTGCTGATGCGTCAGGCTCAGGCCTTTGAGTTTTACGCGCAGTCGCTGCCGCAGCCTGATCAGCAGGAACTGGTGATGGTCTACGACCCCTTCGTTTCGCAGGCGTTTATCGACGCAGTTATCGTGATGATGTCGAAAGAGGGGATCCGTTTCAGCGCATGGAGCGCATCGCGGGAAGAGGCCGAAGCGGCGCTGACTGCCGGGACGGCCCAGATTGCAGTCTGTCAGGCAAATAATCGTGCGCTGGGGATGGATATGGAATGGTGCGCGCTGGGCAATATTGAACTGGATTTTTACGCCGCAAGCGGTTTGTTTCAGCATCAGCAGCGTCCGCTGACGTTGCTCAATCTTTCCCTGAAACCTCAGCTGGTCATGCATCACAAACATGATGAGCAAATTGCCCGCCGGTTACAAATTTCGGGGCATACTCTTTATGTCAACGAGCGTTCTGCGCTGCGCAGTTTGCTGGAAAATGCGCAGGGGTGGGGATTTTTACCCACACATTATCAGGCATCGACATGGAAGGATGTGCAGGCGATTGAGACGGAAGTGGGCAATCAGGGACTGACCATTACGATGGTGGCTATCTGGCAGCCCGGTCAGACAAAGCAACCGGTCACCGGCAGATTAATCAGTGCACTGCCGGAATTATGGCGTAACAGCCTTCAGGGCTGAAGGATGTGATCGCCGGATAAATGTGCCCTCAGGCAGGCAATTTAAGCGGGTTTTGCTACGCTTTCTTAGCATCCTGTATCTGAACCTCGCCCTGCAAACCATACTGTTTTCCTGAAAATCTGCTGAGGAGTTCATTCTATGCCTTTTGTTAAAACGAAAGACGGCGTCAATATTTTCTTCAAAGACTGGGGTCCGAAAGACAAGCAACCGGTTGTTTTCCATCACGGATGGCCGCTGAGTGCGGATGACTGGGACAATCAGATGTTGTTCTTCCTGGCCGAAGGTTTTCGTGTGATCGCCATCGACCGTCGTGGACACGGGCGTTCGGATCAGACCAGTGAAGGTAACGATATGGATCACTATGCGTCTGACGCTTCCGCTGTTGCCGAGCATCTTGACCTGCATGATGCCGTGCATATCGGTCATTCAACGGGCGGGGGGCAGGTTGCCCGCTATGTGGCGCAATACGGCCAGCCGCAGGGACGTGTGGCGAAAGCGGTGCTGATCAGCGCGGTTCCGCCGCTGATGGTGAAAACTGATGCTAATCCCGACGGTACACCGATTGCCGTCTTCGATGGTTTTCGCAGTGCGCTCGCCGCAAACCGCGCGCAGTTTTATTTAGACGTCGCTTCCGGGCCTTTCTACGGGTTTAACCGCGATGGGGCAGAAGTGTCACAAGGCACCATCAATAACTGGTGGCGTCAGGGTATGACCGGCAGCGCCAATGCGCATTACGAAGGAATCAAGGCGTTTTCAGAAACGGATCAGACCGACGATCTGAAAGCCATTACTGTGCCGACGCTGGTCTTGCAGGGGGATGACGATCAGGTTGTACCCTATAAAGATGCTGCTCTCCTGCAGGATAAACTGCTGGCAGACAGCACCCTTAAGATTTATCCAGGCTATCCTCACGGTATGCACACCACGCACGCCGACGTGATCAATAAGGATATTCTGGCGTTTATTCGCGGATAATTCCTGCGTCATTTACGTCATACATCTTTTTAAACAAAGACCCGCTGAAATGGCGGGTTTTTTCTGCAAGGCATAAAAAAGCCCGTCAGGGGAAACGGGCGTTTTTAAGGTTACAAGGGGAAGTCTTGAGATTTCTGTAGGTTGCTACAGAGATGCTCACTATACACTCCCTCTGTGACAGAAATGTGTAGGAGAATTCTGGTTCTCACGACAAAGCGTGGCGCGAACGATGGCGGGATTGCGTCTTTCAGGCAATAAAAAAGGCCCGAAGGCCTTTTTTATGCGGACTATGCCAGCTTACTCACTTACTTACGGCCAAGCAGTAAACCCAGCACAACACCAATTGCGCCTGCCGCGATCAGACCGGACAGGGGATTTTCTTTGATCTTCTCCGCGACGTCAGAGACGACTTCACCGGCCTGAGCCGAGTATTTCCGCGCTGCGCCTTTAATCTGGTGCTTAGGAGAATCAACAAAATCGCCAAATTGTTTCTGTGCTTCACCGGCAAGCTGCTTGCCTTTGTCTTCGAGTTTATCTGCCAGATGGTTTGCGTCTGCATCGATATCATGTGATGACATATCTCTATCTCCTTTAGTTAACCGTTATTAAGCGTAGTCGAGATTTTAAGGTTGTGGCGTTAATACAGAATAAAAAAGCGGATATGCTGTAAGGATATGTTAATGGCTGAGATTTTTCTTATTTTACCTGAAAGCTCACTTTTAAGAGTAGTGTCCATTGCCTGATGGGATTTGAGTATTTGCAATGTCTGTCAGTAATGAATGAAAATTGTGATATTTTCCTTTTACCTTGACATAGAATATTCAATTATCCTTGTGGCTATTTTTTAACGTCACTCTTTTATTATCAGAAAGTTTATTATCAGAAAGTTTATTATCAGAAAGAAAAAGTGATTTCCGGATAAATACTACCCGCCTTTAGGGCGGGCATTATC
This sequence comes from Rahnella sp. PAMC25617, assembly GCF_050606005.1. Classification (NCBI taxonomy): domain Bacteria; kingdom Pseudomonadati; phylum Pseudomonadota; class Gammaproteobacteria; order Enterobacterales; family Yersiniaceae; genus Rahnella; species Rahnella sp. PAMC25617. The sequence goes on along the minus strand of NZ_JBOCUM010000008.1, from coordinate 226,856 downwards.
ATGCACTAACGGGTTTTGCTGGCGGAAGCCGATTCAGATTCAGCTATCGCCGTTAATTTAATATCGGCATTTTTTTCTTCCTGCAAAGTGGCTTCCAGAAGTTTGGCCGCTTTGGTATAACCCAGTTTTTTTGCCAGTGCAGCTAAGGTGCCGTAGGTAGCAATTTCATAATGCTCCACTTTTTGTGCGGCACCGATAAGGCCTGCATCCAGCACTTCTCCTTTTTCTACAGAATCAATAAGTTCCTGTGCTTCCTCTACCAGGCCTTCCATCGCATGGCATTTCATTCGTTTAATGCGCAGTTCGTCGGAGGACTCGACAACCTGATCCAGTCTTTCAATCTGACCCTGTGTTTCTTCCAGGTGAGACTTAAACGCCTCGACCAGTTTGGGATCTGTCGCAGCGCGTGCCATTTTAGGCAGCGCTTTAGTAATTTGACGTTCTGCGCTGTAAACGTCAGATAAATCATGAATAAAGAGTTCTTTCAGAGTTGTAATAGACATTTTATTTTCCTGTGGGTTATTTGTGACATCCCCTTTAGCTTAGCGGTATTATAATAAATGACTGTGAATTAAGAATCTTCTCAGGCGAAATATAACGGTTCTGTAAAATAAAAAATTAAAGGTATGACGTTATTTTAATGCACTATTTTTAAGAGATAACGCCTTTGGATAATATTTTTTAAAATGGTCTTTTTAATCCCACTTCTACCGTTAGGTCATGATTTTGCGGTTGATGTTATTTACTTTAAGGCGGTTGAGGAAGATGCGTAAATTAAAATAAGACGTTGCAATGAATATAAAAAACATTGCAACACCTCTTCTTTCTTTTCACAACTCCTCAGCCAACTGAAACAGAACATAGCACCAGCGGCTGATCACGCGGCCAGGTACTGAGATCCAGCCGGTCGGTCACGTGGATTTCTCTGCCGCTGAGCAGGTCACGACAGGTGCGGTGAGCCAGTGATTCTGGCAGCAGCACCTGCGTATCAACTCCCTCTGCGGGCTGAGTAAAGCCGACTTTTTGCTCATTAAAAACCAGACGGGGCGCGGCGACAATCACCGCTTCGCCGTTTGCCTGCCGCGCAAAAGCGATGACTTTACTGGCGTGGTCGCCAGTCGTTTCCAGCGGGAGATAATCCCCTTGCAGAAACAGCGCGGTTTTTTGCTGACGATAACGGGCAAGAACGGCAACGATATGTTGTTTCAGCTGCCCGCTTGTCCACGCGGTTTCATCGTTCCACGCCGGTTTTTCTCCCTGAACCAGCAGGCGATCCAGCTCATCGAAATCAGGCAGACGCCGGTTATCCGGATCCACCAGACTGAAATTGAGCACTTCGCTGCCCTGATAAATATCCGGGACACCCGGCGCGATCATTTTGATCACCGTTTGGGTCAGACTGTTCACCAGCCCGGCGCGAATAAAGGGACGGATGGCAGCGTAAAAATCATTAAGAAACAGACTGTTATCGGGAGAAAGCAGATGACGGGCATAGCCGAGTACGGCGTTTTCATAATCATCGTTGCTGTCACCCCAGCTGGTACGCAGCTTGGCTTCACGCAGCGCCTTTTCTACGAATAGCTGGAATCTTTCATTGAGTTCACGCAAACCTTCCTCATCGGCCGGATGCAGTGTTGCCGGCCATGCACCGGCCAGCGCCTGATAAAGCATCCATGCGCCGGTCAGTTTCGGTGCGGGGCCGTCGGGCAAGGTGATGACTTTCGACTGATTCATCTGATGCCAGCGGGTGACATTTTCGGCCCAGAGTTCCGGCGCTTCGGTGAGGGTAAACAGTCTGGCGCGGGCATCTTCGCCGCGTTTGGTATCGTGAGTTGACGTGGTGGAAAGTGCTGCCGGTTGTTCCCCGAGCCGACGGGCCATTTCCTGATGGAACCGGTCGAGGGAAAACCTGCGCAGCAAAGGCTCTGCGCCCACTTCGTTCAGGGCCAGATCCATGTGCTGGCGGAAGAACAGCGTGTCCTCCACGGATTTCGCCATCAGCGGCCCCGTCAGTTGCTGGAAGCGGGTGCGGAACTGGTCAGCCTGACCGGATACGGACTCCGGTGTTTGCGCACAGAGAATACGAGCCAGAAATTCGAGAATATCCGCCGGTACGGCAAGCGATGAGGTGGTGATCTTCCCGATAATGTTATGCAGCAGGGCAGCGTCATCGGCGGGCAGTCCACGCGATGTGCCATAAGTGCGATACACCGGGAAGGCGATCAGCAGTTCACGCAGCGCTGCCCGCAGGGTGTTGGCATCCCAGGTGTGGTCTTCCGCTTCTGCAATATTCAGCGCCAGCTGGCACAGCGTAGTGAATTCCCCTTCGAAATTTTTTTCCACCATCATCAGTTTGGCGGCGCGCAATTCTTCGCGCATATCTACCGGCTTGCCGACCACGTTTTCATACAAATTGCGCAGCACCGCGATGTTTTCATCTTCGACCAGCACATCGGAAAGTGCGGCGATAAATTCATAACCTGTGGTGCCGGAAACCGGCCAGTCAGCGGGCAGACGTTCGCCTTTACCGAGGATTTTCTCCACCGTGATGTAGCAATCCGCACCGGCCTTTTCCCGCAGACGTTCAAGATAAGCTTTCGGATCGGCAAGACCGTCCACATGATCCACCCGTAACCCGTCCACCGCGCCGGAATGCACCAGTTCGAGGATCAACCGGTGCGTATCATCGAATACCGCGTCATCTTCCACCCGCACGCCCGCCAGGCCAGTGATTTCAAAAAATCGCCGGTAGGAAAGTTCACGCGGCGCATCGCGCCATGACATCAGCCGGTAGGGCTGGCGCTGATGTAACTCGGCCAGCGCGCCGTTATCCGGCGTGGTTGCGCTGGCGTCGTGCGTGTCTGGCGCAAGAGGATAGTACGTGTCGAAATAGGCGAGTGCAGGCTGACCGGTTCGGGGATCCGGCTTCAGGGTGATTTCACCTTTTTCCAGCACCTCTTCAAAAGTATCGCCGAGAAAAGGCAGGGTCAGCCGCTGCGACCAGTCGATATCAAAATGCCGTGCATAACGGCTTTTTTCGCCGTGTTCAATCACGTCACGCCACCATGGGTTTTCCAGCGACGCGGCCATATGATTCGGCACAATATCGAGGACCAGTCCCAGACCAGCGGCTTTCAGCGCCTGCGACAAACGGTCAAATCCCGCACGTCCGCCAATTATCGGATCGATTTCGTTGGCGTCGGTAATGTCGTAGCCGTGCGTGGAATCGGAAGTCGCAGTAAAAATCGGTGAAGCATATAAATGGCTGATCCCAAGCCGCTTTAAATAAGGAACCAGTGCCACTGCTTTATCAAAATCCATGCCATCGCGGAACTGAATACGGTAGGTCGCGGCGGGTATGTTCACATTGATTCTCCCCTGAAAAGACGGACGATAACGGAACCGGGTTCTGACGCTTCTGTCGATTCGGGCCAGGCAAACAGCGTTTCACCCGGTTGATCCGGCAGCGGTTGTGTGGTTTCCCCGAGATTGAGCGTCAGAGACAGGATGCCTTTGGAGAATGTCCAGGTGACGGCGAGCACACCGTCCGCCGCCTGCACTATTTTGCCCACGTTACCCTGCGCCGGCGTGAGTAACGGCACGACATATTCACGACGCAGCTGAAGCAATGTGCGGGTCAGCGCCAGACTGCCCACGCCATCAGGGCTGGCGGGTTTCTGCCAGTCCAGTTTAGAGCTTTCGAACGTCGCTACGGCATTAGGATCGGGCACGCTTTCCTTGCCATATCCGCTGTGGCCTTCGAATTCTCTGGCGCGTCCTTCACGAACCGCCTGCGCAAGCTCACCTTCAAAATCGGTGAAAAACAGGAACGGATGGGTTTCGCCATACTCTTCGCCCATAAATAACAGTGGAATATGAGGTGAAAGCAGTAATGCGGCCAGCAGGGCGCGTGTTTTACGTTCACCTGCCAGCGTGATCAGACGGTCACCCTGTGCGCGGTTGCCAATCTGATCGTGGTTTTGGATGAAATCGACAAAGGCGACCGGTGGCTGATCGCGGCTCTTTTCCCCGCGCGGCTTACCACTTTGCGGGGAAATTTCGCCCTGATACGCAAACCCTTCCGCGAACGCGCGGGCGGCCAGCCCGAGGGGGTCGGCGGCAAAATCCTGATAATAGGCGTGCGTTTCACCGGTACTGAGCACGTGGACCGCGTTATGCAAATCATCATTCCATTCAGCGGTAAACAGCGGGACATCACCTGCGGGCGTGCGCGGATGCAAAGAGGTAATATTGCGGCTGTCTTCGGTGGTCAGATGCACGTGGCGACCGGTGATTTCTGCGCGAATACGCCGGGCGATCTCCGGCAGAATATGCGGGTCTGAGGGGTCTTTCATCTGATCGACCGCGTCAAAACGCAGCCCGTCAAGGTGATACTCTTTCAGCCAGTAAAGCGGCGCTTCGGTAATGTACTGACGGGCACCTTCCTGATCATAAGCAATGCCCGCGCCCCAGGCGGTCTGGCGTTCAGAATCGAAAAACTGCGGCGCCAGCAAGGGCAGGTAATTGCCCTCAGGGCCGAAATGGTTGAGCACAATATCGAGCACCACCGAGATGCCGTGACCGTGCGCCGCATCGACAAAAGCTTTGAAATCATCCGGTGTGCCGTAAGCAGAATGCGGCGCGTACAGCAAAACGCCGTCATATCCCCAGCCGCGTTGACCGCCAAACTGCGCCAGTGGCAACACTTCAATCATGGTAATGCCGGTTTCAGCCAGATAAGGCAATTTCTCCATCGCCGCTGCGAACGTGCCCTGCGGGGTAAATGTGCCGACATGAAGCTCATAAATCACCGACTCTTCCCACGGACGTCCTTTCCATTCAGCGTTCTGCCACTGATAGCTTTCTGAAGACGTGACCAGCGAAGGGCCGTTGACGCCCGCCTGCTGGGCACGGGAAGCGGGATCAGGCACCGCCATGCCATCGGCCAGAATAAACTGGTATGCCTCACCGGCAGAAACACCGGTTGCCACCTGTTCAAACCAGCCGTCTTCAGCAGCGGACATTTCTGTGTCCTTGCCGGAAAGGCGCAAGGTTAATTTTGCCTGACCCGGTGCCCAGACCCGAAAGTGAACCGTACCGGCGGCAATGAAATTAGCCCCCCAGCTGGTGGTGAATGCGTTGAAATGCATCGCGTTACCTCGCATAAAAATGGGCGATCAAAAGGTCAGTTAGCCAACGAATAATAATGATAGTCGAGGATGACGCGGATGGGAGGCTGCCAGGCGTCAGGCCCCGGTTAAGGCCGGGGCGTTAACGGTAAGTGTGACGAAACCGGTGCTGGCATCAGGACGATGAGGTGAAAAATACAATGGAAATAACGAAAGAAACGACGGTCCCGATGAGCAACATACATTTGCTCGGCGTGAAGAACTTCTTGTTCTGATTGGCTTTATAAGCCTTGAGTAATAACCACAGCATCACGATGCCAATGATAATAAATATTACGCCACCTGATATACTCGCGACTGGAGCCATATAAGTATCCTTCTCGTCGGTAAAATTTAATTATAGCTCAGCATCAGAGAAGCGTTTTTGAAGCGAATATTAACGTTCATCGGCAATACTGGCATCAGACGATATGTCGTGACCAGCCAGCCGCAGCGTCCGGTTCAGACTGTACTGAAGCCGCCGAACAAATGTATAATATCCTGCCGCGATAATGACATAGCGGAATTACCGTTTTTGCAGTGACTTAAGTGAAATAAAGCGTTTAATAAATGGGTTTTTATAAAATGGCGTTCAGCCTCAGATAATAATCACACAATACCTAAGGGAATTAAATGAAGTTTCTTCAAACTCTGCTTTTCATGCTGTCAGTGGTGATTACCGGACAGGCCAGTGCGGCAACAACCACACTGACCGATGTACTGGGAAATAAAATAACCTTAAATACCCCGGTAAAAAGAGCGGTATTAGGTTTCTATTTTGAAGACTATATGGCGGTTGGCGGGGAACAGGCGTTTGACCATATTGTCGGTATCTCCCGCGAAGCCTGGCATGGCAAAGTTCCGGCGAACTGGGATATGTATATTAAACACCGTCCCTCCATTGCCGACATCCCGGATATTGGCGAAATCGATCTGCATAACGTGTCACTGGAAAAAGTGATCAGCCTGAAACCGGATGTGGTCATTTTAGCCAGCTGGCAGTATGCCGCCCTGAAATATGAAGTCACGCAACTTCAGAGTCTGAACATCCCGGTTGTGGTGCTAGACTACAATGACCAGACGGTGGAAAATCATGTGAAATCCACGGAAATCATCGGGATATTAACCGGTCAGACTGAGCGCGCGCATGAGCTTGCTCAGCTTTATAAAAATAACATCACGCTGATTGAAGACCGGATCAAACAGGCAAATCTGCCGAAGCCAAAAGTCTACATTGAGTTTGGTAATAAAGGTCCGGCAGAGTATTCGTTTACCTATGGCGAAAATATGTGGGGCGTGATGCTGCGTCTCGCGGGTGGTGAAAATATCGCGGCGCCGTTTGTTAAACAGTGGGGCGAAATTAACCCTGAGCAGTTGCTGGTCGCTAAACCGGATGTCATTTTTATTTCCGGCCGGGAAAATAATAAGGTCGATACCGCATTAGAAATGGGTATTGGCGTCAATGAAGCCACGGCGAGAAAAAAACTGAACGGGTTCGCGCATCGTGACGGCTGGAGTTCATTACCGGCCATTCAGAATGAGAGACTCTTCGGCGTTTATCAGGGCGCATCGCGTACGCTGGTAGATTTCACTATGGTGCAGTTTATTGCCAAATCTCTTTATCCGGATTTATTTAAGGATATTGATCCGGTGAAAAACTATCACGATTATTACACGAAATATCTGCCTGTTGTGCCGGTGGGAACCTTTGCGTTATCGGCCAGTGCTGAGCAGCAATAACTGTTTCTGATAACCGATCGTTGCTGTTAATCCATCGCCGCGATACGTTGCGGCGATGAGTCAGTCATCTCGTGGGATGCCACCCTGTCGCCGCGTACATTTCAGTGACCGCGAATTAAAAGGGATGAATTAAAAGGTATAAAGCACTGCCAGATTAAAGGTCGTCCCGCCGCGTTTTTCCACTATCGGGCTGTCAGCGGCTTTATCGTCCAGCCAGGTGTAATCCGCACTGACCAGACCGCTCCAGTTCGGGGTTAACTGATGACTCCAGGTCAGGCTGCTGTCCACGCCATAGAATCCTCCGGCGGCCTGATAAGCCCCAAAATGACTGCGACTGCTTTGCTCGCGGCTTACACCATAAAAGGTGTTCATGTAGCGCCGGTCGCCAAAGAGCGCCGCCGACTGGAGCGCGACGGTGTCCGTATCATTCTGAAGCGGCAGCAACGTCACGGAAGTCTGATAATGCACGCCTTGCCCGTCGGTCAGCGGCAGGGTCGCTTTGCCTTCAAAAGACAGCCACGGTGTGGCTGACCAGCCCACGGCAAGGGCCGTGTTGGCGGTCGCATCAATATGCCCCATACCTTTGAGTTTTGCCGAGCCATCCCGCCACATGGAATTTTTGTCCGTACGTCCGAGGCTGTATCCAAGCGTATGTTCCAGATACAGGCCGTTATCCGTCTGCAAGTCATAGCCGATGCCTTTGAGCGAGTCGAAGAAAAACGCACCGTCCCGCGCCTGAATAACCGGCGCAACCAGCCAGTTACGCTCGCCGGAACCACTGTAACGCGGCGCGTTCTGCGCGCCCATTCCCACCGTGAAGGTGGTCGCTGGCGGAGTGTCCTCAGCCAGTGTTTTAAGCACTGTCGCGGACAGGGCGAAACAGGTAATGTGCAGTATTAGTTTTCTGGATATCATGTAATTCCTCATCACCCAAACGTATGGTTCGTAGCGGATTGCAGCCGCGCCTGAAACCGAAGTATGAAGAGGCAGTGTCAACAAACTGTCGGGGATTTATGAAGAAACCGTCAAGGCGACAAACATGCAAACAACACGAGTCCTGATCATTGAAGACGATGCCGATGCGGCAGACGTTCTCGATGCCTATTTACAACGTGAAGGGTATGAGGTGCAGATTGCGGGCGACGGCATTTCCGGGCTCGACAAAGCATTGCGCTGGAAGCCCGATCTGGTGCTGCTGGATGTGATGCTGCCGGGCATGAGCGGCACCGACGTGCTGGCGACGCTGCGGCGGGAAACCCGTACACCGGTGATTATGGTAACGGCGATGGGCGATATGCCGGACAAAATTGGCGCGCTGCGGGAAGGTGCCGATGACTACGTGGTTAAACCTTATAATCCCGGCGAAGTCGTGGCGCGGGTGCAGGCCGTGCTCCGGCGCACTGCGTCCGGCCAAAAGGATACAGCAACGCTGCGCTGGCAGTCGCTTGAGGTGGATGTTGATGCGCTTACCGCCGCCGTCAGCGCCCCGGCGGGCGAAAACCGCTATCTGGATTTAACCCCGACCGAATTCAGCATTCTGAGCACGCTGATGCGCGCCCCGACGCGGCCGTTTTCGCGCCAGTATTTGCTTGAGCAATGCCTGCCCGAGAGTGAGGCGCTGGAAAGGGTGGTCGATACGCATGTCTATAACTTGCGTAAAAAGCTTGAATCAGCGGGCATCTTGAATGTGCTAGTCAACGTCCGCGGCGTGGGCTACAGGTTCAGACAGCCATGATCCGCTTACACTATCAGTCTTTATGGCGCTGGATCTGCGTGCGCATTCTGACGCTCGCCATCGGCAGCGTGGTTGTGATTGCGCTGTGTATGTGGCTGCGGTTTGTGATCGAAAACCTGTGGGTTTTGCATCATATGTCTCCTGCGACGCGACAGGAGTTTGAGGTATTGCGCAATAACCCTGAACTCAATCTTACGCGTTTTCATGAGATTGTGGATCTGGGCTGGGGAGCGCGTTACTCGGATCCTTCTATCGCGTCAGCTGACTGGATCATGGTCGCCATTCTGGTGCTGGTGGTCATTCCGTTTATCGCGATTTTGGGATTAAAAGCCGCACGGCCGCTTTCCTCACAGTTTAGCCGTCTGGCGCAGGTGGCCCGTGCGGTAACCAAAGGGGATTTCAATACTCAGGCTGAACCGGTGAAAAATGCCCCCGCAGAACTGGTGCAGTTCACCGATGATTTTAACGCCATGATGCTGCAACTCTCGCGCTATGAGCGTGAACTGCGGGCATCGCATGTCGCAATGGCGCATGAGCTGCGTTCACCCCTGACGGCAGCAGTCGGGCGGTTGCAGGGGATGCTCGATGGCGTATTTCCGCCGGAGCCACGCCAGTTGCAGATGGTAATGAAACAGCTTCTGCACCTGAACCGTCTGATTGACGAACTGCATCTGCTTTCTCTGGCGGATGCCGGTCAGCTGAATCTGAGCAAAACGCCGCTGGATCTCACTGAACTGTTGCGCGAACGGGTCGCCTGGCTGAAACCTCAGTCAGCGGAGGCCGGTTTTGACATCCTCCTCACGCCTGATACTCCTTGCCGTTATGTTGGCGACCCGTTCCGTCTCGGGCAGGTATTTACCATTCTGATGGAAAATGCGCTGCGTTACGCACTGGAAGGGCGGCGTCTCGACATCACGGTCAGGCCGGAAACCGGCGGTTATGAGATAGCGTTTCGGGACATGGGTCCGGCAGTCGATGACCATTTCCTGGCCGTTATGTTCGAGCGTTTCAGCCGGGCAGAATCTTCCCGCGCCCGGCATTCCGGTGGCAGCGGCCTTGGTTTATCCATTGCCCGCGCGATTTGTGAAGCCCACGGCGGGCGGATCAGTGCTGCGAAAAATGCGGGGGGCGGTCTGACCGTGACCGTCAGTTTACCTGTGCCGGAAAACGGACAATAAAAAAGACCGCGTCTTGACGGTTCCTTGATGAAATATCACGGGAATCTGGACAGTCAGTGGATTGAATAGCGATATCTCAATTCAGGACGACTGTTATGACCGTGACTTTGACTGATTATGTGCGCCACGCGGTGCGTCATCTGCACCCCTGTATTTGCCTGGCACCTCTCATCCCCGCAGCCTGTCTGCTGGTCCTGACCGTGATACTGACGGGCTGCGGGGATAAATCCCGTAAGCCCGCAGCCCCCGCACGCCCCGTCCGCGTGGTGATCGCCCCTTTACCCTCGGCATCCGCCACCGAGCCCCTGACCGGCGAAATCCGCGCTCAGGAAGAGGTGACGCTGGGGTTCCGGCTGGACGGTCGGGTGCTGAGCCGCGCGGTCGATGTCGGCGACCCCGTGGTGGCAGGGCAGGTGCTGGCATCGCAGGAAAGTGACACCAGTCGTAATCAGCTAAACAGTGCGCAGGCCGATCTGGACAGCGCGCGGGCGGCAGAGCAGGTGGCGGCGCAGAATCTCAGGCGTATGCAGCTGCTGATGCCGGGTGGCGCTATCGCCCGCACTCAGCTCGACAGCGCGCAGTCTGACTGGCAGGCCGCCCGTTCGCGACGGCTGAGCAGTGAAGATTCACTGAAAACCGCGCGGGAAAACCTTTCCTGGGCACAGCTTACAGCGCCAGCGGATGGCGTGATCACGCAGGTCAGTGTGGCGGCGGGACAGGTTGTCAGCGCCGGACAAACTGTGGTGACACTTGCGTCGGGCCGCGGACGTGACGCAGTTTTCGACGTTGCCAGACCGCAGTCCTTTTCTCACCAAACCGGCGGCACTTTCAATGTCTCGCTGCTTTCTGACCCGTCGGTTGTGACGACGGGACATTTACGCGACATCAGCCCGCAGGCCGATCCGCAAACCCGCACGTGGCGGGTTCGCCTGACGCTCGATAATCCGCCGCCCGCGATGGCGCTGGGCGCCAGTGTTCAGCTTTCACTTGTACATGCCGGTCAGCCGGTGATCGCGTTACCCGCTTCTGCGCTGACCCGCGCCGGAGGCAATCCGGCCCTTTTTATCGTCAATACCCAAACACAGACGCTGCATCTGCGCCCCGTTGTTTTAGAGGGTTACAGCGCTTCAGACATCTTTGTCTCTTCCGGTCTCAGCCCCGGTGAAAAGGTGGTGATCGCCGGAGTGAGTCAGTTGCGTGAAGGCGAGAAAGTGATGCCCGGTGAGAGTGCCGGATGAATCAGCGCCCCTCCTTACGTACCTTTAATCTTTCCGCCTGGGCGCTGGATCATCAGTCCCTGATGGCCTTTTTCATGCTGCTGTTAATGACCGCAGGGGTCATCAGTTATGAGCATTTACCGCGTAATGAGGATCCGGCATTCACTATCAAAACCGCCGTGGTGACCGCCCGCTGGCCGGGGGCTGACGTGGCGGATTCGGTCAGCCTGATGACGGATCCGCTGGAGAAAAAATTACAGGAAACGCCCTATCTGGATTACGTCCAGAGTGAAACCCGCGCCGGGCAGTCGGTTATTTTTGTTAATTTGCGCGATGATACACCGCCTGCCGCCGTGGCGGGGATTTGGTATCAGGTGCGTAAAAAGATGCAGGATATTGCCCCGTCGTTACCCGCAGGTGTGCAAACCAGCGTGAACGATGAGTTCGATGATACGTTTGGCACGATTTATGGTTTTACCGCCGAGGGCTATACGCCGCGTGAACTGCGCGACCGGGTAGACGATATCAGCCGCAGTCTGATGTCTTTGCCGGACATGGGTAAAACCCGCCTGCTGGGTGTGCAGGAGCAGAATATCGTGATTGCGTTTTCGCCCGCACAACTGGCGGGAATGGGGCTGGATTTACAGCAAATTACCGATGCCCTGAAAGCGCAAAACGCCGTCGAACCGGCGGGTATTTTGCGCAGCGACCGTGACAATATCGCCTTGCGGGTGAGCGGTGCGCTGACGACGGAGCAGAGTCTGCGCGCCGTGACGCTGCATATCGCCGGGCGCTACATTCCGCTGACGGACGTCGCGACCATCAGCCGTCAGGATGCCGAACCGCCGTCACCGGTCTTTCGTGTCAACGGTAAACCGGCTATCGGACTGGCTATTTCCATGGCGGCCAACGGCAATATGCTTTCCTTCGGCAAGGCGCTGAATGCGCGGATGGACGACATCAGCGCCAGACTGCCGCACGGCATAGAAATGAGTAAAGTCGCCGATCAGCCGGCAGTCGTTTCGCAAGCCGTCAGCGGCTTTATCCGGGTACTGATCGAAGCGGTAGTGATTGTTCTGGCCGTCTCTTTTGTTTCGCTCGGCACCCGCGCCGGGCTGGTCGTTGCTGCCGCCATTCCGGTTGTGCTGGCGATGACATTTACCGGTATGTCGCTGGCGGGAATTGGCTTACAGCGGATTTCACTGGGGGCGCTGATTATCGCGCTGGGGTTGCTGGTCGATGATGCCATGATCACCGTCGAGGCAATGGTATCGCGTATTGAGGCAGGAGAGTCGAAATGGCGTGCGGCGACGTATGCTTTTGAAACCACTGCGTTCCCGATGCTGACCGGCACGCTGGTGATGATCGCTGGGTTTATTCCTGTAGGTTTCGCCGCCTCCAGCGCCGGTGAATATTGCTACTCGTTGTTTGCGGTGGTGTGTATCGCGCTGCTGTGTTCCTGGCTGGTTGCGATTCTTTTTTCTCCGCTGATGGGTTTGTGGATCTTGCCTGAAAAACAGGCTTCACAGGGGGGAAAACGCAGCCGGATGATGGGGTTCTATCAGCGCCTGCTGAATCAGGTACTGGCGCACCGCGGAATGACAATCGGTGTTGCCTGTCTGCTGCTGGGGCTGGCGGTGTATGCAACGACGTTTATGCAGGGCGAGTTTTTTCCGGCATCAGATCGCCCGGAACTGCTGGTGAGCCTGAGTCTGCCAGCTAACGCGTCGCAGGCGGAAACCGCCCGGCAAACTGCGCGGCTGGAGCAGGCGTTGCAGGGCAATCCTTATGTCGATCACTTTTCCAGCTATGTCGGATCCGGCGCGGTGCGGTTTTATCTGCCGATGGATGTGTTACTGAATGACGAGAACACCGCGCAGCTGGTGGTGGTCGCGAAAAGTCTGGATGACAGGGATAAACTGAGTGCGCAGCTGGACTCGCTCCTGGCCCGTAATTTCAGCGATATTATTACCCGCGTTTCGCCGCTGGAACTGGGGCCGCCGGTGGGCTGGCCGGTAAAGTATCGGGTCAGCGGCCCCGCTTATGACAACGTCAGACAGATCGCGCAGCATCTCGCCAGCGTACTGGGAAGCAGTCCGCTGACCCGCGAAGTGAATCTGACCGCCGGAGAACCGGAGCGGCTCATCACGTTGCAGGTGAATCAGACTGCGGCGCGGGCGGCGGGCGTCTCATCAGAAAGTCTGGCGGCATTGCTTAATACCGTATGGTCAGGCAGCGTCGTTACCACGGTCAGGGATAAAAACCGGCTGACCGATGTGGTTCTGCGGGCTAACGATCGTGAGCGGCTGGAGGTGGGCACGCTGTCGGGGCTGATGATCACCAGCGCAACGGGACAAAAAATACCGCTGAGTCAGGTTGCCACGCCGGTCTGGGGAATTGACGATCCGGTGGTCTGGCGGCGTCAGCGCCTGCCGTTTATCACCGTACAGACGGATTCAGCCGCGGGGCTGCGGGCAGAAGCGGTTTCACAGCAGCTTGCCCCTTTGGTTTCCAGCCTCCGCGCTTCGCTGCCTGCCGGATATCAGATTGAGGAGGGCGGAGCGGTGGCGGAATCAGATAAAGGCAACAGTTCGGTGTTTGCGGTGTTACCGGTCACCTTACTGATTATGATGACGTTGCTGATGATTCAGTTGCAGCGTTTTTCCCGCCTGTTGCTGGCGTTATTGATGGCGCCTTTTGGCCTGCCCGGCATTGTGCTGGCGATGCTGCCGACGGGTACTCCGATGGGATTTGTGGCTCTGCTGGGCATTATTGCTTTAGCAGGAATGATCATCCGTAACGCGGTGATCCTCATCAGTGAGGCCGATAACAATGTTCTGGCCGGTATGCGTGGCGATGAGGCCATAAAAGCTGCCGCCGTTCACCGGTCCCGCCCGATCCTGCTGACCGCCTGTGCGGCAATACTGGGGATGGTGCCGATTGCTGAGCAGGTTTTCTGGGGACCGATGGCGTACGCCATCATTGGCGGATTGCTGGTCGCCACTTTCGTGACGCTAACCGTATTACCGGCTGCCCTGAGTCTGGTGATGCAACGCGAGAAAATCCCGGGAGAGAAAATGTAATCCGTCAACCACCGCTTTCCCGTTCTTCGGGCTGCTTCAAGGTAAATTTTAACGCAACACGATATATTGCCCGCTTGTTGGATTTTGGACACGTTGGGAATGTACGAGTTTAATCTGGTGTTGCTGCTGTTACAGCAGATGTGCGTGTTTTTGGTGATCGCCTGGCTGATGAGTAAAACGCGGTTATTTATTCCGCTGGTTCAGGTCACGGTGCGCCTGCCGCACAAGCTGTTGTGCTATATCACGTTTTCGATTTTTTGCATTATGGGCACCTATTTCGGGCTGCATATCGAGGATTCTATTGCCAATACCCGTGCGATCGGCGCGGTGATGGGCGGATTACTTGGCGGGCCGTGGGTCGGCGGATTAGTCGGCCTGACCGGCGGCATCCACCGTTATTCAATGGGAGGCATGACGGCGCTGAGCTGCATGATCTCCACCATCGCCGAGGGATTATTAGGCGGCCTGATCCACAGCGTTTTAATCAAACGCGGACGCATCGATAAGTTATTTAATCCGCTGGTGGCCGCCGGCGTGACCTTTGTCGCCGAAATTGTGCAAATGCTGATCATCCTGCTGATTGCCCGTCCGTTTACCGATGCACTCCATCTGGTCAGCAGCATTGCCGCGCCGATGATGGTGACCAATACGCTCGGTGCCGCCATGTTTATGCGTATTCTGCTGGATAAGCGGGCGATGTTCGAAAAATATACCTCGGCGTTTTCGGCAACAGCGCTGAAAGTCGCTGCCTCAACGGAAGGTATTTTGCGGCGCGGATTTAACGAAGAGAACAGCATGAAAGTGGCGCAGGTGCTGCTGAAAGAGCTGGATATTGGCGCCGTGGCGATAACCGATCGCGAGCGATTGCTGGCCTTTACCGGCATCGGCGACGACCACCATCTGGTCGGCAAACCTATTGCTTCTGACTATACCTGGCGCGCCATCGAGAACGACGAAGTGGTGTACGCCGATGGCAACGAGATGCCTTACCGCTGTTCGCTGCATCCCAGCTGCAAACTGGGCTCGACGCTGGTGATCCCGCTGCGCGGCGAGAATCAGCGGGTGATCGGCACCATCAAATTGTACGAAGTGCGAAACCGGCTGTTCAGTTCCATCAACCGTACATTGGGCGAAGGCATTGCCCAGCTGCTGTCGGCGCAGATCCTTGCCGGTAAATTCGAACAACAAAAAGCGCTGCTGGCGCAGTCTGAAATTAAGCTGCTGCACGCGCAGGTGAATCCGCACTTCCTGTTTAACGCCCTCAATACGCTGATGGCGGTGATCCGCCACGACAGCGATAAAGCCGGGCAACTGGTGCAGTATCTCTCGACGTTCTTTCGCAAAAATCTCAAACGCTCTTCCGAGATTGTCACGCTGGCGGATGAGCTGGAGCACGTGAATGCCTATCTGCAAATCGAGCTGGCACGTTTTTCGTCGCGTCTGAACGTGGATTTACAGGTGCCGGATACATTGTCTTTCCAGCATCTTCCGGCCTTCACTTTGCAACCGCTGGTGGAAAACGCCATAAAACACGGCACATCCCAGTTGCTGAGCAATGGCAATATCATCATTCGTGCTTACAGTGAGGGGCAGACAGTGATCGTCGAAGTGGAAGATAACGCCGGTTTATATCAGCCGGAAGAAAGCGGTGACGGATTAGGCATGAGTCTGGTGGACAAGCGCCTGCGGGCGCGTTTTGGCGATGATTTCGGCATTACCGTCAATTGCAAACCGGATGATTTCACCCGTATTACGTTACGTCTGCCAGCGGAGGGCGCGCCATGTTAAGAGTGCTGATTGTCGATGATGAGCCGCTGGCGCTGGAGAATCTGCGCTTACAGCTTCAGGATGAAAGCGATATTGAAATTGTCGGCGAGTGTACCAATGCCATTGAAGCGATTGGCGTGATCCACAAAATCCGCCCTGACGTGGTGTTTCTGGACATTCAGATGCCGCGCATCAGCGGGCTGGAAATGGTCGGTATGCTCGATCAGCAGCATCGCCCGCACATCGTTTTTCTGACCGCCTTTGAGGAATATGCGGTGCAGGCGTTTGAA
This sequence comes from Rahnella sp. PAMC25617, assembly GCF_050606005.1. Taxonomy (NCBI): domain Bacteria; kingdom Pseudomonadati; phylum Pseudomonadota; class Gammaproteobacteria; order Enterobacterales; family Yersiniaceae; genus Rahnella; species Rahnella sp. PAMC25617. Next base: position 210,678 of record NZ_JBOCUM010000008.1, on the reverse strand, counting down.
CAGTGCGCGTTTGATTATCTGCTTAAACCTATCCAGACGCCGCGTTTACAGAAAACGCTGGCGCGGTTGCGGCTGGGGTTTCAGGAACAGGATGTTTCGCAGTTGCCGCAATACCAGCAGCCGCTGAAGTTTATCCCCTGTCTGAGCAGCAACCGGATCTGGTTGTTGCAGCTGGAAGATGTGGCGTTCGTCAGCAGCCGCATCGGCGGGGTGTATGTCACCGGACAGGATGGCAAAGAGACATTTACGGAACTGACCTTACGCACGCTGGAAGTCCGTACGCCGTTGTTACGTTGTCACCGGCAGTATCTGGTGAATATGGATTATCTTAAGGAAATCCGCCTGGAAGATAAAAATCAGGCGGAGCTGTTACTGCGTGATGGTCAGGTCGTGCCGGTCAGCCGTCGCTATCTCAAATCGCTGAAAGAGACGGTGGGGCTGTAAACCCCGCCGGTTTTCCTTTGGTCAGATCAATCAAGCCGGTCGCAGCCGGGCAAAAGCGTCGCGGATTTCGGTTTCAGGCAATTGTATGCCGATAAACACTAACGCACTGTGCGGGGTTTCATCCGGCTGCCACGGGCGATCCCAGTCGGCGCTGTACAGGCGCTGAACGCCCTGAAACAGCAGGCGGCACGGCTGATCTTCTATCCACAACATCCCTTTGTACCGCATCAGATTGTCGGCAAAGCTGGCCAGCAGTTCTTCCATTACCGCTGAAATGGCGGTCAGCGCCACCGGATAATCCAGCTCCACCACAATTGAAGAAACGGTGTTTTGCTGTGGCGCGACGCGATGGAACAGCGGTTTTGCGGCTATCACGTTTTCTTCGAGCATAAATCCGCGGGTATCAAACAACAGTGCCGGATCGATATCGCCCTGAACCATTTTATATACCGGCGCACGTGCATTAATACGTTGCAGCCGTTCTGTCAGTTCCGGGCATTCACCGGATACATCCGTTTTGGTCAGCAGGATGCGGTCGGCATAACCAATCTGCGACTGCGCCAGCGGGAACTGATCCAGCTGCGACATGGCATGTACGGCATCCACCAGCGTGATAACGCCGTCTAAGACATAACGTTCACAGATGACTTCATGGGCGAAAAACGCCTGCAGGATCGGTCCGGGATCGGCCATGCCAGTGCATTCAATCATCAGCCGGTCAAACTGCACTTCGCCTTTGTCCACGCTGTCGAGCAAATCCAGCAGCGCCGCTTCCAGCTCGCCCGAACGGGTGCAACAGATGCAGCCGTTGGATAAGGTGGTGATGCGCGTGGCGCGGTCGCCTATCAGCTGGTTATCGATGGGCATTTCGCCAAATTCATTCTCGATCACCGCAATTTTTATCTCCTGCTGTGTATGCAGAATCTGGCGTAAAAGCGTGGTTTTTCCGGCACCTAAAAAACCGGTTAATACTGTCACTGCAATCGGTGTCATGTTCGCTTTCCTCTTAACTACGGTGCTCTTTTTAACTTCAGCTACTTTTTAACTTCAGCTACTTCTCAACAACAGCGCATTCCGCCTTTCCCGTCGCCGCCATAACGCGCCTGCTGGCGCTCGCGGAAAAACTCCTCGTAGGTCATCGGCGTGGTATCCGGGTGGTTGGTCTGCATATGCAGAACGTAAGTGTCGTAATCCGGTATGCCCACCAGCATACGCGCGGCCTGACCGAGGTATTTCTTTGCCGCACCTAAGTTGTCAAACATACGTAATCCTCTGAATTATTTGGAAAAGCCCCGCGTGTGCGGGGCTTTCAGGTAAACGGTTAGTGCCCGGAGGAGATTTTAATCCCTTCCGCAGGAACCGGCACATAAGGCGTTTCCTTATCGGTACGCTTATCGGTTTTACGTGCCTCAAGGCAGGCGCGGATACCGTAGAAAATGATGCTGTACACCACAATCAGGAACAGGATACTCAGCCCGGCGTTGGTGTAGTTGTTGATCACAATATGATGCATATTGCTGATCTGTTCCGGTGTCAGGTTCTCGCCGCCAGCAGCAATGCGTTCTTTATACTGACCGGCCATGTAGAAGAAGCCTTCCATCTGCGCATTGGTGCTGAACAGTTTCAGACCCAGTGCCCAGGTGGTACAAATCAGTAACCAGATAGCAGGCACCATGGTGACCCAGATGTACTTGGTGCGTTTCATTTTCACCAGTACTACGGTGGCGAGGATCAGCGCGACGGCAGCCAGCATCTGGTTCGAAATCCCGAACAGCGGCCACAGACTTTTCACGCCGCCCAGCGGATCGACCACGCCCTGATACAGCAGGTAACCCCACAGTCCGACGCAGCCGGCGGTGCCGATAATCCCGGCGACCAGCGAGTCAGTTTTTTTCAGGAACGGCACAAAGTTACCCAGCAGATCCTGCAACATAAAGCGGCCGGAACGCGTACCCGCATCCAGTGCAGTCAGGATAAACAGTGCTTCAAACAGAATGCCGAAGTGATACCAGAAGCCCATATCCGCCAGTGGCATGATCTTGTGGAACACGTGCGCAATCCCGACGGCAAGCGTAGGTGCGCCACCCGCACGGTTCAGCACTGACGGCTCACCGATGTCTTTCGCCGTTTGCATAATCTGCTCAGGCGAGATCACAAATCCCCATGAACTGACGGTTGCTGCCGCGTGCGCTGTAACATCTTTCAGCTGCGCCAGAATCATCGGTGCATTATCGCCGCCCAGTTCGTGCAGGTTTGGCATGGTGATGCCAAGCCCGGCTGGCGGGGTATTCATGGCGAAATACAGACCCGGTTCAATGATGGAGGCCGCGACCAGCGCCATCACCGCCACGAAGGATTCCATCAGCATCGCGCCGTAACCGATAAACCGTGCATCGGTTTCACAGGCCAGCAACTTAGGCGTGGTGCCGGAGGCAATCAGCGCATGGAAACCGGACACTGCACCGCAGGCAATGGTGATAAACAGGAACGGGAACAATGCGCCTTTCCACAACGGACCTGTACCGTCGATGTACTGGGTCAGCGCAGGCATTTTCAGTTCAGGATTGAGGATCACGATACCGATCGCCAGCCCGACGATAACGCCGATTTTCAGGAAGGTTGCCAGATAGTCACGCGGCGCAAGAATAAGCCACACCGGCAGCAGGGCGGAGACGAACGCATAACCAATCAGCGTGAAGGTGATGGTGGTGTCTTTGAACGTCAGCGCCGGACCCCAGAACGGGTCGCTGGCGATAACGCCGCCGAAATAGATTGACGCGACCAGCAGGACAACGCCAATGACCGAGATTTCACCCACGCGTCCCGGCCGGATAAAGCGCATGTAGATGCCCATAAACAGCGCAATCGGCACCGTAGAACACACCGTAAACACGCCCCACGGACTTTCCGCCAGTGCTTTCACCACGATTAACGCCAGCACCGCCAGAATAATAATCATGATCAGGAAGCAACCGAACAGCGCGATAGTGCCCGGCACCGGCCCCATTTCTTCTTTGATCATCTCACCCAGAGACGCGCCGTTACGGCGTGAAGAAATGAACAGCACCATAAAGTCCTGCACCGCACCGGCCAGAACCACACCGGCCAGCAACCACAGCACGCCCGGCAGATAACCCATTTGCGCGGCGAGCACCGGACCGACTAACGGACCGGCACCGGCGATGGCGGCAAAGTGGTGACCGAACAGCACGTTGCGGTTGGTCGGCACATAGTTCAGGCCGTCGTTGTTGATCACCGCAGGCGTGGAACGGGAAGGATCCAGCTTCATGACCTTTTGCGCGATATACAGACTGTAATAGCGATAGGCCACCAGATAGACCGACACCGAGGCGACGACTATCCATAATGCGCTGATGTGTTCACCCCGCCGCAGGGCGACGACGCCCAGACAGCAGGCACCGAGGAGGGCAACAAGCATCCACGGTAAGTGTTTGAAGAAGGCTTTTTTGTTCATAAATAACCCGGTTATTTAAAAAAACTCACGAAATACCCGTCTCTGTTTTCTTTATTAAGCACTGCTTTCAGAGAGGCTGGGCCTGTTTATTGCGTATTTTTCTTGCGCACTTTTATTGCCCGTATAGGGTGCCAAAATCGCCGTTGCACAGGCGGGAAAGTTGGTCAGCGGTCACAGAGAGAGATAAGCGGTTGTCAGGCGGGATGAGCGGTTAAGGGGGCGATTAAGGACGTGAAATCTGTGAGTCAGGTCACGTAGGAATCCTGTCAGAAGGTCAGGACGGCAGTGTAACTTTTGTGGCACCGTGGTGTTTTGACAGGTAAATTATTCATTTGCTAAATGATCCGAGGGATCAATCAACACATTCAGGGAGTTTTTATGAAAGGTAAGTTTCCGCAAGGTTTTATGTGGGGCGGGGCAACGGCGGCCAATCAGGTGGAAGGGGCATACGATCAGGATGGCAAAGGGCTGTCCATCGTCGATGCCATTCCGGGCGGCAAAGACCGTCTGAAGATCGTCTCTTCACCGGAATTTGATTTTACCCTTGATCCCGCAAACCATACGTATCCGAATCATAAAGGCATCGATCACTATCATCGTTTTCAGGAAGATATCGCGCTGTTCGCGGAAATGGGATTCAAATGTTACCGTTTTTCTATTGCCTGGACACGCATCTACCCGAACGGCGTTGAGCAGGAGCCTGAGGAAGCCGGGCTGAAGCATTACGATCAGGTGATTGACGCCTGTATCGCGCACGGCATCGAACCGGTGATCACCATTTCACACTATGAGATGCCGCTGCATCTGGCGACCGCGTTTGGCGGCTGGAAAAACCGCGAACTGATTGCTCACTTCGAGCGTTTTGCCCGCACGGTGCTGACCCGCTACGGGCATAAAGTGAAGTACTGGATGACCTTCAACGAGATCAACAGCGCGGCACATTTCCCGATCATGAGTCAGGGGCTGACGGTGAAAACCGGTGCGCTTGAGGCGCAGGCGAAGTTCCAGGCGTGGCATAACCAGTTTGTCGCCAGCAGTCTGGCCGTCAAAATTGCCCACGAAACCAACGCGCAAATCCAGATCGGTTGCATGATCCTGTTTGCCACCAATTACGCTTATGACTGCAATCCGGTCAATCAGCTGGAAACCCTGAAAGAGACTCAGGCGTTTAATTTCTACTGCGCCGACGTGCAGGCGGGCGGTAAATATCCGTATTACGCCAAAAGCCTGTGGCAATCGCAGGGCGTCGAACTGGATATTCAGCCGGGTGATGTAGAGCTGATTAAACAGCATACGGTGGATTACATTGGTTTCAGCTACTACATGTCTTCGACCATCAACAAAACCAATCCTGACGCGGTCACAGCACAGGGTAACCTGCTCGGCGGTGCGCGTAATCCGTTCCTCGAAGCCAGCGACTGGGGCTGGGAAATCGACCCGGTCGGTCTGCGGATTGCCCTTAATCAGCTTTACGATCGCTATGAAAAACCGTTGTTTATTGTTGAGAACGGACTGGGCGCTGTCGATAAGCCGGATGAAAACCACTACATTGCCGATGATTACCGTATCAACTATTTGCGTCAGCATATTGAAGCCATGGCGGAAGCCATTGAAGACGGCGTGGAACTGATGGGCTACACCCCGTGGGGTTGTATCGATCTGGTGAGTATGTCCACCGGTGAGATGAGCAAGCGTTACGGTCTGATTTATGTCGACCTCGACGATAAGATCTCCGGCACCGGTAACCGTTACCGCAAGAAATCGTTCCACTGGTATCAGAAAGTGATCGGAACGAACGGGGAAGATATCAGCTGATAATCTCCCGTCAGGCCTGAAACAGTCCGGGTGATGCCCGGACTGTTCTTAATGTCTGTTCATTGACGGGCGAATATGAATTAACGCTCGATTTTCAGCGCTTCCATTACGAGTGAAAATGCCGGCGAATGTTGTTTCCTGCTGGGATAATAGAGGTAATAACCCGGGAACGGCAGACAGTAGGATTCCAGAAAGCGTATCAGACGTCCTTCCTCAATATGGGGAGCAAACTCCTCCTCGGGTAAAAACGCCACACCGAGCCCGGCTAAGGCTGCGTCGACCATGTGGGCCGACGTGTTAAACGTCAGTTGCCCGTCAACACGCACGTTGACAGGTCCCTCATCGTTATCAAACTCCCAGATATACAGCCCGCCCGATGTTGCCATCCGCATATTCATGCAGCTATGTTGCAGCAAATCTTGCGGTGTCAGGGGCATGGGGTGTGAACTCAAATACTCAGGCGAGGCCACCGCGGCCATGCGCAGCTGAGGGGTTAGCGGCATGGCAATCATATCTTTATCGATGGTGTCACCCAGCCGCACACCCGCGTCAAACCTGTCGGCGACAATGTTTCGAAAACCGTGGTTGGCATCGAACTCCAGTTTTATCTCGGGATATTCGCGCAGCAATGCGGATAATTTCGGTAACAGAATGGTTTTGAGAACGTGCGGGCCGCAGGTGATACGCACCGTTCCCGCTGGCTTGTCACGCATCTCTGTCAGCATATCCAGTTCCGCTTCAATCTCATCAAAACGGGTGCCGATAGCCTGTAATAAACGTTCGCCTGCTGCCGTCGGCGACACATTGCGCGTGGTCCGCGTCAGCAGCCGGATATCCATGCGATTTTCAAGCGCAGTAATGGTCTGGCTGAGTGCGGGTTGTGTCACCCCCAGCTGCGCTGCGGCGCGTGTGAAACTGCCTTCGCGGGCCACAGTCACAAACGCAATGAGATCATTGAAATTACGTTTCATTGCACCTTCTTCACTTTCGATTTATAAGCAGAGCTTATAGCCCCATTAAGTATTTATTAGCTGGTAAGACTATACCCGTCGTGTAGAATTTTTAGCAAGCCGGAATACGAAAGAACCGGGATAAAAACCCCTTCGTCTGATTCGATTAACCACATGAAATTACTGTTTTTATTCTTACGAATAAGACACGGCACCGGCTTGCCAAAAATTCATCCTGCAGAAAGAAAAAAGGATCACAAGTGACGACAGCAGCAGAGAAAGATTTTGTGAACCAGACTCCGGCCGCGCACTGGAACGGGGTCTGGGCGATAACGATGTGCGTATTTGCGCTGGTGGCATCCGAGTTTATGCCGGTGAGTTTGCTGTCACCGGTTGCCCGCGATTTGGGCGTCAGCGAAGGGCTGGCCGGACAGGGGATTGCCATCTCCGGTGGACTGGCGGTGATAACCAGTCTGTCGATCTCTCGGCTGGCCGGTAACGTCAACCGCAAGGCGCTGCTTTTAGGGCTGACAATTCTGATGGCATTTTCCGGCGGACTGATTGCTTTAGCGCCCGGCTATACGACTTACATGATCGGGCGAGCCCTGATCGGCGTGGCCATTGGCGGATTCTGGTCCATGTCGGCCGCTGTGGCTATGCGCCTGGTTCCGCAGGATCAGGTTCCCCGCGCACTGGCTATTTTCAACGGCGGTAATGCGCTGGCAACTGTGGTCGCCGCACCGCTGGGCAGTTATCTGGGGGGCGTCATTGGCTGGCGCGGTGCCTTTTTGTGTCTCGTGCCTGTGGCGCTTATCGCCTTTGTCTGGCAGTGGATCAGCCTGCCGTCTATGGCGCCGGAAAGCAGGAAAAATTCTGCAGGGAACGTCTTTCGTTTATTCAAAAATCCTTTAGTGCTGGCGGGTATGGCTGCGTGCGGGATTTTCTTTATGGGGCAGTTTGCCCTGTTTACCTATGTCCGGCCGTTTCTGGAAACCGTCACGCGGGTCAGTGCAGAGATGCTGTCCCTCATTTTGCTGGCGATTGGCGTCGCGGGTTTTGCCGGGACATTACTGATCGGCACGTTTCTGAATAAGCGTTTCTATCTCACGCTCATGGTGATCCCGCTGCTGATGGCCGTCATCGCCGTCATGCTGATGGTTCTTGGCCATTCGTCCGGGATCGTCATCATTCTGCTGGCGTTATGGGGGCTGGTGGCAACGGCGGCACCGGTCGGCTGGTGGTCCTGGGTGGCAAGCACTTTCCCCAATAATGCCGAAGCCGGGGGCGGGCTGATGGTCGCTGTGGTGCAACTGTCGATTGCGCTCGGCTCGACCTTAGGCGGCGTCGCCTTTGACCATATCGGCTGGCAAAGCACGTTTATTGTCAGCGCCGCGTTGCTGGTACTGGCGTCCGGCCTGACGTTTATCACTTCCCGCAATGACCATTAATCACACAAGTATTTTTAACCGGACGAACTGAAGTCCATTCACCGCAATACCTGATTAAGGATAATTCCATGAGAGTGTTAACGATGTTGTTAGGGCTGTTTGTCAGCTCATTTGCTGCAACAGCCGCCGATATGTCCAACGGCGCAGATAACTTTTATAAAAGCGATAAAGTGACTCAGCAAAAGGTGACGTTTAAAAACCAGTATCAGATGAATGTGACCGGCAATCTTTTCATGCCAAAAGGCATGAATGAAAGCGCGAAAAATCCGGCCATTGTCATTGGTCATCCGATGGGGGCGGTGAAAGAACAGAGTTCCAATCTGTATGCGCAAAAGCTTGCCGAGCAGGGATTTGTGACGCTGGCGATAGACATCTCTTTCTGGGGCGAAAGCGAAGGTAAACCGCGCAATGCTGTCGCGCCGGATATCTATGCAGAGGATTTCAGTGCCGCTGTGGATTACCTCGGCACGCGTCCCTATATCGACAAAAACCGCATCGGGGTACTGGGGATTTGCGGCAGCGGCAGTTTCGTTATCAGTGCGGCAAAAATTGATCCGCGTATGAAAGCGATTGCGACGGTCAGCATGTATGACATGGGGTCGGCAAATCGACACGCGCTCAATAATTCGTTAACCCTTGCGCAGCGTAAACAGATCATTGCCGAGGCGGCAGAGCAACGTTACAGCGAATTCACCGGTGGCGAAACGAAATACACCAGCGGCACGCCGCATAAAATTGACGAGAACTCTCCACCAGTTGCCAAAGAGTTCTACGACTTTTATCGCACTCCGCGCGGCGAGTTTACGCCAAAAGGTTCATCACCGGCGCTGACCACGCACCCGACGCTGACCAGCAATGTGAAATTCATGAACTTCTATCCGTTCAACGACATTGAGACCATTTCACCGCGTCCGATGCTGTTTATCACCGGCGATCAGGCGCATTCAAAAGAATTCAGTGAAGATGCCTATAAACGTGCAGGCCAGCCGAAAGAGTTGTACATCGTTCCGGGTGCCGGTCACGTTGATCTTTACGACCGTACCGATCTGATCCCTTTTGCGAAACTGACCGCGTTCTTTAAAGAAAACCTGAAATAACCCGCGGATTATTAACAGTCCGGGCTTTTGCCCGGACTACACTTTTGCCCGCACCAGCTCATTGAACCGCGTCGTGTACGCCGGTGACAGCATTTCGCGTTTCATCGCCCAGCCGCGCTGGATCCCCTGACCGGCAAACCAGACTTTGCCGACCCCGTCCTTGTGGATCTTGTCCAGCGTAGCCATCAGCTGATCGCTGTTTTTCTTTGGCTGATATTCATCAAACAGATTGAGCTGGGCGACGCCCTGACTGAAAAAGTCGCCCAGCATCACACCGCCTTTCTGATAGCGATATCCGGGTTTCCAGATCTGATCGAGACAACGCACGGCGGCGGCAAGAATATCGCGGCTGTCGTGTGTCGGCGTCATCAGTTTGATGCCGGCATGATTGCCGTAATAGGGGACTTTCGGGTCGTGCGGACTGGTTTTCACAAACGCTGACACGTAGCGGCAATACTGATGTTCTCCGCGCAGTTTTTCCGCCGCGCGTACAGCGTAATTGCAGATGGCTTCGCGCATATCCTGATAATCCGTAATGCGTTCGCCGAAAGAACGCGAACAGATAATCTGCTGCTTGGTCGGCACCGATTCTTCAAGCGCCAGACAGGATTCGCCGCGCAGTTCGCGCACGGTACGCTCCAGCACCACGCTGAAATGTTTGCGGATCAGCGCCGAAGGGCAGTCGGCAAGTTGCAACGCCGTGGTGATCCCCAGCATATTGAGCTTTTTACTGATGCGCCGCCCCACGCCCCAGACTTCTTCCACCGGCACCAGAGCCATCAGTTTCCGCTGACGCACGGTCTGCGATAAATCCAGCACGCCACCGGTGCCTTTCCAGGTTTTCGCCGCAAAGTTCGCTAGTTTGGCCAGCGTTTTGGTGGGGGCAATCCCCACGCCAACGGCCAGATGCGTCTCCTTCCAGAGGGTCTTCTGCACCTGTTTCCCGAAATCATGCAGCGAGATGCAGTTTTCGATATTAGTGATATCCAGAAAGGCCTCATCGATGGAGTAGATATCCACCGCAGGCGCCAGCCGTTCGAGTGTTTCCATCACGCGGTTCGACATGTCGGCATACAGCGCGTAGTTGGATGAAAACACTGCCACGTTGTGCTGGCGGATCGCGTCGCGTGCCTTAAAAAAAGGCGCGCCCATCGGGATCTGCGCCTTTTTGGCCAGCGCATTGCGGGCAATCACGCAGCCGTCATTGTTGGACAACACAATCACCGGCCGCCCGCGGAGATCTGGCCGGAACACGGTTTCGCAGCTCGCGTAAAAGGAGTTCACATCAACGAGGGCAAACATGGTTTGGTTGTCGCTTATAAGGTTTCATTCTTCATACCTATAAAATACTGGTTATGCATACAGTATAATCATAAGTGCGGGAAATGGAAAACGCTTAAGGGGGGAGTCGTCAATCAGCCGGGAAATACAAATCAGTTGCTGATCACTGAGTGTCTTACCCAGATTGAAGGTGTCGCCAGCATTCGCTCAAGTTTTGCTCTCAGTCAGGTGAAATACACCACCGCCTTGCCGACGCGGCATTTAAGAAGGTGAGAAGTGAAGATGTGTTCCCGTATTTACCCCAACCGCACAGGGTTATCCACAAAATCTGGGGATAACCCTGTGCAAAGTCTGGCCTGAAAATCAGCAGTGAATTCCTTCAGACCAGTCGGAATAACCTTTCGCGTCACCGCCGTAACAGGTTTCTTTTGCGGCGATAGTCAACTCAGCACCATAACGCAGACGTTTGGGTTGTCTGTCATACTGATTTCTTAATGGTTGACCGGTCGGCTAGTTTTGTGGTTGCATTTTGTGCGTTCCATTTTTACCGGGTGTCGCTGCAAAGAATAATGGCGACACACATTTTGAGAAGGAGGCATTAATGACCACGATTTTCATTATCGGCGCGGCGGGCAATATAGGGCGCCGCCTGTCAAAGACGCTTGCAGATAAAGGACATGCTGTTCGTGCACTTTACCGTAAACCTGAACAGGAACAGACGTTACGTCAGGCAGGGGCCGAACCGGTCAGCGGGAACCTGACAGAGCTGGATGCCACTACTTTGGCAGCGTACATGAAAGGCAGCGACGTGGTGGTTTTCACCGCCGGGGCTGGTGGCAAAGGCGGACCGGAAATGACCAATGCGGTCGATGGCGAAGGGCTGAAAACCGCGGTCGCAGCGGCGGCTCAGGCTGGCGTTTCGCGCTTTTTGCTGGTGTCTGCATTCCCGGAAGCAGGGCGCGGTAAAACCATTTCTGATACGTTTGAAAACTACATGCGCGTCAAAAAAGAAGCCGATGTGGCGCTGGCGCAAAGCGAACTGGACTGGGTGATCTTAAGACCGGGAACATTAGTGGATGACAGCGGTACCGGACTGATTCAGGCCGGACCCGCCATTCCTTACGGCGATATCCCCCGTGATGACGTGGCAGCCACGCTTGCTGAAATCATTGAGCAGCCTGATGTCAGCCGCGTCATCATTGAACTGACAGCGGGAGATGTGCCGGTTCGTCAGGCTGTAGAAAATATAGCGAAACGCTAAAAAATTTTGCCACTCCCAGGCGGGCAGAAGAACGTTTGCCCGTCAGGAGCGTGCCGGATCGGAAAGGGGAGCCGGCAGCCTGAATGAAAAGTTTTTTAAATTACCTGTAGACGACCGGTCTAATTGTTGTTAGTGTAGCGACAAGGTTAAGGCGAACGGGCGATATCACACTGCTTTGTTCAGACCGGATCCAAAGGCTTTTCGTAATGGGTTCACAGGATTTTTTTATCTGACATCTAGACGACTGGTCTACTTAAATCACAATTCACTACGCCGGAGATTTATTATGAAGATTCTTATGGTTCTCACCTCACACGATAAACTGGGTAACACAGGCCGTAAAACAGGTTTCTGGCTGGAAGAGCTGGCCGCGCCTTACTATGCATTTAAAGATGCCGGAGCGGAAATTACGCTGGCTTCTCCAGAAGGTGGCAACCCGCCGTTAGATCCAAAAAGCAATGAGCCGGATTTCCAGACTGAACAGACTCACCGCTTCGAGGCCGACGAGCAGGCAACCGCTCAGCTGGCTTCAACGGTTCGTCTCGACAGCGTGTCGCAAGCTGATTTCGACGCCGTTTTCTATCCTGGCGGTCACGGTCCGTTGTGGGATCTGGCAGAAGATAAAAATTCTGTCGCCCTGATCGAAGCGTTTCTGGCGGCCGGTAAGCACGTGGCGCTGGTCTGTCATGCACCGGGCGTACTGCGTCATGTTAAAACTTCTGAAGGAAAACCACTGGTTGAAGGCAAAAAAGTGACCGGTTTTACCAACACCGAAGAAGAAGCGGTAGGGCTGACAGACGTGGTGCCTTTCCTGGTGGAAGACGAACTGATAGCCAAAGGCGGTATCTATTCCAAAGGACCGGACTGGGGTTCTTATGTGGTGATCGACGGTCTGCTGATCACCGGTCAAAACCCGGGCTCTTCTGCTGAAGCGGCTGAACTGCTGATTAAGCAACTGGGCGCATAGTCGTTCCTCACGCGGGGTGGCAGGCATGAATGTCGCCCCGCTTAGCAGGTGTCGATCTGTTGTTATTGCGGGGTGACAGAGTGTATTGTCGTGCGTGAAGATATTGTCCTTTCATTCGCTCATAGACGACTGGTCTAGTTTCTGGTAAATTTGCCCTATGACTACTGCAACTCAACACCATAACAATGACGTCCGCGAGCATATCCTTGCGACAGGCCAGCGTATTATGGCCGGCAAGGGTTTTTCTGCTGTCGGACTGAATGAAATCCTCAAAGACGCGGGCGTGCCCAAAGGGTCTTTCTATCACTATTTTGGCTCAAAAGAGGCTTTTGGTGTGGGAATGCTTGAGCGCTATTTTGAAGACTATCTGGCCGACCTCGACAGGACGCTGAGCCAGCCCGGCCTTAATATGGCGCAGCGACTGATGAATTACTGGCAGCTATGGCGGGAATCTCAGTCATTCTCCGACTGTCAGGGCAAATGCCTTGCCGTGAAACTGGGCGCGGAAGTCGCTGATCTGTCGGATACCATGCGTTTAACGCTGCTTTCCGGCACGGCGGGAATTATCTCGCGTCTGGCGGAAGCATTAGAAACGGGTGTGGCTGAGGGATCTCTGACGATTGATGACACACCACGCACCGTGGCGGAAAGTTTGTATCAGCTCTGGCTGGGTGCCAGCGTGATGGTCAAGATTGTCCGCAACATGAGCCCGTTTGATTCCGCGATGGCGACGACGCAAAAGATTATTCACATCATCTGAAAATAATGCCAGCCATATTAAATGACTGGCATTCGCTTGCGAAAATGATTATTCCGGCAGTTGTGCTAACGCGTTTTTCACTGCATCAGGCATCGAAGGGCGTCCGTTAGTCAGACAGGTTGCCACAAAAGTGGCTTCGGCAAACACCACGCCATCCACTTTGATCTGCTGAACGAAGTTGACGCGGTTACGTTTCTCATTTCTCGCCAGTTCACAGGTTACTTCAACCTGATCGCCTTTTTGCAGGCTTTTACGAAAGCGCAGTGAATACTCCAGCACCATGTACATGTTGCCCTGAGCAAACTCTGCCTCGATATCAATACCCAGCGCTTCACGCATGTAGGCATGGCGCGTCCATTCCATATAGAAGGGATAATACAAACCATCCACGACACCCTGAAAATCGATATGTTTTTCATCTACTTCATAATGCTTACTAAACATTTGCTGCTCCGTAGCCAGTCCATTTTTTTAAACAGGGCATCATATATACAACAGTAAGTTCTTTTGGTAAAAACCAACGTGTTTCAGAATATAAGATCTCTTGTATCAGGATAAAAAATCCCTTTGCGGGAGCCGGTGACTATAGGAAAGAACCCATGCTGAAAGAAAACTTCAACGAACTGCAGATTTTTTTGGTCGTTGCGAGAGAACGAAGTTTTACCAAAGCAGCAGGAAAGCTGGGGGTTTCGCAGTCGGCGCTCAGTCATGCCGTTAAGGCGCTGGAAGAACGTTTAAACATCCGCCTTTTGACCCGCACCACCCGAAGTGTCGCGCCCACTGAAATCGGCGAGAAGATTATTGCCTGCCTGGAACCACGACTTGCCGATCTCGAGCAGGAGCTGGAAACACTTGTTCAGCTTAACGGCCCGACCTCCGGGAATATCCGCATATCGGCGGGGGAACACTCCGCAAGAAAATTATTGTGGCCAAAGCTGAAGCCGTTTTTACAAGAATATCCTGAAATCAATGTCGAACTGCATGTGGATAACGGCTTCGTCGATATCGTCGATGGTCGCTACGATGCCGGGGTGCGTCTGGGCGAGAGCGTAGATAAGGATATGATTGCCGTCCGCATCGGTCCGGATTTCCGAATGGTGGTTGTTGGTTCACCGGACTATTTTGCCGAAAAGGGTATTCCGCAAACTCCGCATGAGCTGCAATACCACAAGTGCATCAATATGCGTCTGCCAACCGCCGGTGGGTTGTACCACTGGGAGTTTGAGAAAGAAGGAAAGCCGCTGCGGGTGCGCGTGGAAGGGCAACTGACGTTTAATTTGCTGTCAGAACGAATCGATGCGGTGCTGTCAGGATTTGGACTGGCCTGTGTGCCGGAGGACATGGTTGAGGACCGGGTGAAATCTGGTGAACTGATTCAGGTGCTGGATGCGTGGTGTCCGTCGTTTCCGGGCTATTACCTTTACTACCCGAGCAGAAAACAACATCCGCCAGCTTTTGCGCTGATGATTGATATGCTGCGCGACAACGGATAATACGTCAGCGGCACGAATTTTATCCTTCACAGGCTATGGTTCAGTCCCGCAATACTTTCGAGAAACATACAGCCTCATCCCGGCCGATATAGGGTCCGTAATTCTCTATGAGTACGTATCCATTATTCTTATAAAAATTTACCGCCTTATGGTTAACGTGTCGGGTTTCAAGCCATATTTCTGTATATCCCATGTTTTTCGCGGATGTTTCAAGAAAACTGAGTAAAGCTTTCCCGACCCCAGGGGCGCTTCGGTCTGAGAACATTCTTTTAAGTTCGGCGATATTTTCTGTTAACGGTCGGATAGCCCCGCATCCTGTTGCATCGCCTTTTTCATTTCGTGCCAGCACCCAAAGCGATCTGTCACCATCCATTGAATCTATTGTGAAATTACTTTTTCCACTATCACCCGTTATCGCTGCAAGCTCCGCTGACAATTTTTCTATTAAAGAACAAGAATCTGGCGAAAATGGGTCTGATTTCTCTACTGTTATCATTCGATACCCTCATAAAGTTCTTAGTCAGAATAGAAGATGTTTACGGTAAATTCCTCATGTTTTATTTGATGATGTTAAATGCCGGATTTCTACAGCTCCACCTGTGATGTTTTCCGTTTTTCTGGCCGATCACTTAAACTGCCTCACACAGGACGGAACATAGGGAAAGTAAGATGCTTTTGCCAGCGACAAGCTTTATAAAAAACGTGTATCAATCGTCATCTGAAGAATGAGTCATCAATTGTTTGTTTCTCTGGATGGGCCCAAGGGTGCTGGTAAAACCACATTGCTGGAGGCCATTACGAAAGTATTAAGGGCAGACAACAAGAAGGTGGTCCGCCTTTGCGAGAAAAAAAGCGATCCATACAGGGGCGAAACAATGGCTCTTGTTAACAAGTTCGCCCGAAATCCCACTCTGGATTTGGAATTAGAGGTTTGTAAGCGCCTTGCTGATAGCCGTGCCTGGATTTCCGAACATGTGCTGACTAAGCAGCCAGCGGACTGCATTATCCTGATGGATCGCTGGTATCCGTCGGATGCCGCGTTTCGCCGGATGATCCCTTTTGCAGAGATTTTACAGCTTAACATTCAACGAAAGGTGAGAACGCCAGACCTGCATGTCGGGGTGGTGACTGCGCCTGAAATTTCCTGGGCAAGGGCCGCGTCGCGGTCACGCGGGCTGGGAAGTACGGTGATTTCTAAGCTGGAAGAGCATGTCGCTTGTACCACGGCGTTCGAGCGAGAAGTTGCACATCATGACTGGGTTTTATGCCGCAATGAAGGAACGATAGAAGACGCAACGATGCAGGTCATTTCTGAGATCTACAGGGTGTCCGGCCTCTTACATCCCCGTTTCTAAAAACTCAATAAAGGCTCTGACTTTTGAATTCAGTGCCGAGCGTTCGTTGACGCAGGCATAGATATTCATCGGCAGGGACTCTGCATCGCTGTCGCAGAACAAAGGCATGAGCCGTCCGCTATCAATCAACGGCTGGGCGATAAAGCTTGCCAGCCGCGCGATACCGCCGCCGTTCTCTGCTATTTTGGCAATAATATCAATGTCATCGCTGATGAATTGCGGATTGAGTTTCGCATTAACAGGTTGCCCGTTAATCTTAAATGTCCAGGGCAGAAAACGTCCGTCGGTGGGATAACGAAAAACCAGGCAGGCGTGCCGGCTCAGTTCTTCGGGAGTCTGCGGGATACCTGCGCGCGCCAGATAAGCGGGGGCGGCGCAGAATATAAACGGCAAAGAGGCGATTTTTCTGGCAATCAGTTGATCGTTTAGTTGTGCTTCGATGCGGATACTGACGTCTATGCCTTCCAGCCGGTGGTCAACGTTGCGATCGGTGCTGATCAGTTCGACATCAATATCGGGAAATGACGCTTTGAACGCTGGCATCAGTGGTGCGATGACATACCGGCCAAAGGCGGCAGTCGTGGCGATGCACAGCGGACCCTGCGGTTTGGTTTCAAGCGCAGCAGCCTGCGAAGCGAGATCGATATCATGGGGAATATGGCGGACTCTCTCGAAATAGCGTTTACCACTTTCGGTTAATGTCATGCTCCGGGTGGTGCGCGATATCAGGCGTACGCCCAGATGTGTCTCAAGTCGCGACAGGCTCTGGCTCACCGCCGCCGGACTCATCCCTTTACCGCGTGCTGCCGCGGCGATACTGCCGTGTTCCACTACGCGGATAAAATTGCTGATCAGCCCTAACACATCCATAGTCTCTCCCGTGCCCGATTCGTCACTTTTTATTAATAATGATTAAAGCACAACCGCTCTACCACCGTCAGGGCTAGCTTGTTAGTTTATCCGCTGTTTCGCAAACCTCCGTTAAACAGGATAACCCGATGACTGACGCAGTGACTAAAAATATCCCACGTATTCGCTTTCCAAAACGCACTTCACCCTACATATTTGCTCTGTATATGGCGACTATTATGGCGTTTCTGATGAGTCTGGTGATCACTCTGGCTGAATTTGGCATGGGGCCTCATTACATGGAAAATGTGATGAATGCTTATCAGGTTGCTATGCCCGCGGCCTTTGTCTGCATACTCGTTGTCCGTCCGGTGGTTATCCGGCTGGTGGGATTAACGGTTCACGGTCACTGAGTCATTCAACAGGTTGCCCTGGAGATATGTAGAAAAGGGCGGGCGTCTCATCTACGCTGTATGAGCTTTGCCCTTTTTGCATTTACAGGAACTGGAAAGATGAAAGTCGACTGGCACAGCGCCTTGCTGACACGTACCACGCTTGTGGATAAGCATTACAGAAACACCCAGAATGTTCGTCGTTTCCTGACTGAGCAGTGCGGGGAGGATTTTCGCTTCGATCGTGATTTTATGGCCTGGATACGCAATGAAGTGCCAAAAACGCTGGGCGATGTGGCCGATGAGTGGAAGCGCAGGCAGTCACCGTAACGCTGATATTTTAAATTCTGAGTCCTCGATGCTGAGGACTCAGTTCGAAATATCCTCAGTTCATTCCGTTCAGTTTTTCCATCACTTCATCAGATAAACTCAGACGTGCGCTGGCCAGGTTTTCCTGCAAATGTTCCGGTGATGACGTGCCGGGGATCAGCAAAATATTCGGTGAACGTCTGAGCAACCAGGCCAGCGCGACCTGCATCGGTGTGGCCTGTAAGTCAGCGGCGACTTCATCGAGTTGCGTTGACTGCAGCGGGGAAAATCCGCCGAGCGGGAAGAAAGGCACGTAGGCGATGCCCTGATCCGCCAGCCGATCCACCAGCGCATCGTCATGGCGGTTGGCCAGGTTATACATATTCTGCACGCAGACAATCGGCGTCAGTTTCTGCGCGTCCTCGACCTGTTTTGCCGTGACATTGCTCAGGCCAATATGACGAACCAGTCCGCGTTCTTTCAGCTTAATCATCGCCTCCAGCTGCGGTTCGAGCGATCCTTCTTTCGGCTGATGGGTATCCAGCATACTGCGCAGATTCACCACTTCCATTGCCTCAAGCCCCAGATTGCGCAGGTTATCTTCCACCGCACTGACCAGTTCCTGTGGCGTAAATGCCGTTAACCAGCCGCCTTTCTCATCCCGGCGCGCACCGACTTTGGTGACGATACACAGATTGTCAGCGTAAGGATGCAGGGCGTTTTTGATCAGCTTATTGGTTTCATGCGGACCGTAGAAATCACTGGTATCGATATGATTCACACCGCTCGCCACCGCATCGCGCAATACCTGAATGGCGCGGGCCTCATCTTTTACCGGACCAAAAACACCCGGACCTGCCAGTTGCATGGCACCGTAACCTAAACGTGCCACTTCGCGGTCGCCGAGACGATAAGTCATTGAGGGTTGTGACATGGGACTCTCCTTTATGTGTGTTCAATGATTGTAGCGCTGCGCTGGCTGTGCAACTATCCGGTGAAATCAGGACAAACTGTACGAGGCTACGCACAATGTCGATGGATATCGCCCTGCTGCACGCAGTGGTTGAGGTGGCAAAAGCCGGGGGATTTCGCGAGGCGGCGCGGGTTACCGGCAGTAATGCATCACGGCTCAGCGATGCGGTACGCCGCGCCGAACAACAACTGGGCATCCGGTTATTTCACCGCACCACGCGCACGGTGGTTCTGACCGAAGCCGGCAGGGCGCTGATTGAACGACTGCTGCCCGCCATGAATGAAGTGAATGCCGCGCTGGACGCGCTCAACCGTTATCGCCACACGCCGGGTGGCGTACTGCGCCTGAATGTGCCGGTCAGCGCCACGCGGCTGGTTTTGCCCGCCTTAGTGCCGGAATTTTTGCGGCGTTATCCCGATATCCAGCTGGAAATCATCGCCGAAAGTAATGTGCAGGATGTGTTTCGAGATGGCTGCGATGCCGGTATCCGTTATGACGAACGTCTGGAGCAGGATATGGTGGCGATCTCCATTGGTCCGCGTATTCAGCGCTACGCCGCCGCCGCGTCACCGGCATATCTTGATGTCCACGGCAGGCCGTCGCATCCGCGGGATCTGATCCCGCATCGCTGTCTGCGCGGGCGTTATGCCAGCGGCATCATGCCTGACTGGGAATTCGAGCGGGAAGGCGAAACCCTCAGCGTGCAGGTGAGCGGTCCGCTGGTGGTCAGCGTCGGAGGCGCGGTCGATCTGGCGGTGGAAGCAGCGATAGCCGGGACGGGGATCATTTATCTGTTTGAAGAATGGTTACGGCCCGCCATCACCAGCGGAAAACTCGAGCCCCTGTTGCAGCCATGGTGGCTGTCTTTTTCCGGTCCGTGGCTTTATTACAACGATCGCCGTCTGATCCCCGCGCCTTTACAGGCGTTTATTGATTTTGTACGTGAGGATAATCTGCGCCGCGAAACGTCACTCTGAGCGTTGTGCTTTCTGCGGTGTCACTGCCGGATGATAAGACGAGGGCGGCTGACCGGTCACGCGGCGAAACATGGTGGAAAAAGACGAGCCATTGTCGTATCCCATCGACAGCGCGATGTCACTGACCGGCCTTCCGGCCACTAATCCCGACAACGCTACCAGTACACAGGCGCGCTGCCGCCAGACAGAAAATGACATCCCCGTTTGTTGAAGAAAATGACGGCGGAAGGTGCTGGCGCTCATAAACAACGCGTTCGCCCAGCGGTCAGCAGGATCATGGATCGATGGTGCGGCTAAAAAGGCCTGACACAGCGCCAGCAGCGGCGGATTTTGTGGCAGCGGAATTTCAAATTCCCGTGTCTGCATCGCGGCAATTTCCTGCAAAAGCAGCGCCACCAGCAGACGATCTCGTGATGACTCGTACAAAGGTTCGAGCTCAACGGCCTCGAGCAACAATTGTCTCAGCAGGGGAGAAACGGTAAGGATTTTACAGCGGTCACGGGCGGGCCACTGCTGCACGCTTTCCGGTTCGATATACAAACTGCGCGTCGAAACGCCGATAAATTTCACACTGTGCGGCTCCAGGGCGGGGATCCACACCGCGTGCTGTGGCGGTACTATCCAGTTTCCCGAACGGGTCGTGACGTGCATCAGCCCGGTGGCGCCGTACAGCAACTGGGCGCGACGGTGACGATGCTCAGGCAGCACAAATCCTCCCGGATAATCGTTCCCCACCGCCACGACTTCCCGGTCGAGATCTTCATAATCTTTTATATGAACGTTGCGCATAAAATTTTCAGGCTGCTTGTTGACCGATTCGCAAGGGTAAATGAGCGCTGCAAAAATGGGAAGGGCACGGTGAAGCCGCTACTCTTGCCGCCTGACATTTTGCGGAGTGGTTACGTGAACGACATCATCATTATTCTTCTGGCAGGTTTTACGACAGGCATCACCACGGTGCTGTTTGGTTTTGGCGGCGGGTTTATTGTGGTGCCTTTTGTGTATCACATCGTGGCGGTGCAGCCGGGTCTGTCACCACATGCCATGCATATTGCCGTGGCGACCTCGACCGCCGTCATGGTGTTTAACGCCGGATGGGCCAGCGTACAGAGCGGCCGGGTGGGAAGATTAAATACCGCCGTGTTGTTTCCGCTGGTCTGGTTTATCGCCACCGGCGCGGTGGGTGGTTCACTGCTTGCCGGATTACTGAAAGATGAGCTGGTTCGCGCCCTGTTTATCCTTTATCTGATCATCACGCTGGCGGATTGCCTGATGCGTAAAGGCTTTATCATCCGGCCACAGCCGCGAAAATTATCCGGTACCACTGTACGGCTGGGGGGCATTTTCATTGGCGTCGTGGCGGCGCTGCTGGGCGTGGGTGGCAGTGTGATGACGGTGCCGCTGCTGCGCCGTCATGGTCATGAGATGCGTGATTGTGTCAGTGCGGCAAATCCGCTTTCCATTCCCGTGGCGGTGTGTGGCGCGGTGACCTTCAGCCTGGCGGGGCTGCATGCGGTTCCGGCACCGGGGTATTCAGGTTACATCAGCCTGAAGATTTTGGTACTGCTCACAGCATCAGGTTTTTGCGGCATGTTGTTTACCCGCCGGTGTATTCCAGCCGTGCCCGACGTTCTGCATGCCCGGATTTATGTCATCTTGCTGCTGGCGGTGCTGATGGCGATGGCTATTTGAAAACACGAATAATTAACACAACCATAATATAATCCACGACTATTACCCATGAAGGATATATTTATCCAAAGCTTATAAATAACATTTACCTTAATAAAGGTATAGACCGGCCTTGTTTAACTCTTATTTAGTTTTCCCACCTCAGAATAATAGTATTAAAAATATCCTTTATACAGACTGAAGAGATATTAAATAAATTCAGTTCATCGGTAACAGGTACGAATTTTCCGGTGGTTCAATACATTATCTGAGGCTGGAATAATCATCTTATGCGTAGAGTTAACCGGGTAAATCTTTTATGGCTTCTGGCCTTTACTGGGCCAGGTGCGGCTAAAAATGATGCCAGCGAACTGAGTTTATACTCAATCAATACCGGTTCATTTGTTTATCATATGACGGGTAATGTCGGGGACTACAACGAAATTTTCAAGAATAAGTTCTTTTCCGTTGAGCGTAAATTCTCTCAGGAGTCGAAGAACAGTATGCTCGTGGGCACGATGAAAAACAGTTTTAACGATCGTTGTTTGTCGGTGGGTATGAGAAGGGATTTACACGAAATCAATTCCAGGTGGATGATAAAAGGGGTCTATGCCTACACCGGTGAGTTCTTTGCAAAAGCGTTCAGTGACTGCGGCAATCACGGGTCATATCATGATTTTAAAAAAGTCACCGGCATTGGTTTTTCGCCTTACATCTACCACGCGCTCCAGTACAACCCGACCACTTTCTTCGGCGTTGAAGCGGGGATTATTGCGCCTGATATTTTTGCAACCAGCATCCAGTGGAGTTTCCGGTAAGGTTCTGACATAAATAGTTTTTTTCAATGTGATAACGCCTCCCTATATACCGAAAATACCTTTCGGTTCTCCTCCTGATATTCTTTTTATTCACTGCGTCTATACTCAAATTCAGGCTGATGCTGTTCGATTTTCAATACTGTTTTTTCATTAAGGCGGTGGCTGACGTGCTTAAAAAAACTTTCGGGCTTTCATGCTTGCCGTTATTAGTAGCCCTGCCTGGGAGCCAGGCAGATCAATTAAAATTATATTCGATTAACACCGGATCCTTCGTTTATCACCTGACCGGTAACCACGGGCAATATACTGAGAAATTTGATAACGATTTCTACTCAGTTGAGAGAAAATTTTCTGAAGATTCAAAGTATAGCGTGTTAGTCGGGACGATGAAAAACAGCTTTGATGACCGTTGTATCGCCATAGGGATGCGACGCGACTGGGCGGAGAGCAACACGGGTTGGGTGTTCAAAGGCGTGTACGGTTACACTGGCGAGTTCTTTTTTGATGCCTTCAAACACTGTGGCGATGATGGATCTTATGCCGATTTCAAGAAAGTCACCGGCATTGGCTTTTCACCGTATATTTATCACGCCATTCAATACAACTTCACTGATTATTTCGGCGTTGAAAGCGGGATTATTATCCCTTCAGTTTTTGTGATCACCGTGCAATGGAGCTTTAGATAACGCCCCACGCTCAGCCCAGCAATCCCAGATGTTCGACCAGAATCGACGTGCCGATGCCAATCAGTACCACGCCACCGAGGATTTCCGCCCATTTACCGATCGCCGCACCGAGAAAACGGCCCAGCAACATACCGGACGTCGCCATAATGGTGGTAGCCGCGCCAATGGTCAGTGCCATCACCACAATATTCACCTGAAGGAACGCCAGCCCGACGCCGACGGCCATTGCATCCAGACTGGTCGCGACGGCGGTGGTGACCAGCAGCCAGAAGCCGTGGCGACGCGGTGCTTCTGTCTCTTCTGCGGTATCTTTTTTAAAGGCTTCCACAATCATTCGGATACCGAGGATCAGCAGCAGGGTAAACGCCACCCAGTGATCCCAACTCATAATAAACTGGCTGGCCGCCAGACCAATACCCCAGCCGATGACCGGCGTAATCGCTTCGATCACACCAAAAATGAGTCCGGTACGTAATGCCTCTTTAAAGGGCGGACGGTGCAGTGCTGCGCCTTTGCCGATTGCTGCTGCGAACGCATCCATGGACATGCCGAACGCCAGAATGAGGATTGTGTAAAGTTGCATAAAACAGACCAGTCAGGCCTTCATGAAGAAAAAGGCTGTTTATTAAAAGATGCGCGCAGTCTGCCACAGAAATTAAAATAAAAAAACCATAATTTTCAATATGTTATAGTATTGGTTAAGAATGTTAGCACAGGCTATATTTGGTTGAAATGCCCGCAAATTGCTGAAAATGGCATCGGCAGGAATGAAAAACATCAATCATCATAACGATTTATCGCGAGCCGGTTTTATTCACGGAATCTCACCTGCGAAGGCTCGCGCTTCCTCATCGTGCGGCGTAAACAATAAACGTCACTACGCCAAATATCTCCAGCGACTCTTCATCCTGAAAAGTGATCGGCTGATAATTCGGATTCATCGGTACCAGTTGCAGTACCGGATGAGTCCGCAATTTTTTTACCGTGAATTCACCGTCCACCGCCGCCACTACGATATCGCCATCAACCGCTGTCAGGGCGCTGTCCACCACCAGCAAATCGCCTTCGTTGACGTTGGCATCGCTCATCGAATGGCCGGAAACACGGATAAAATAGGTCGCGCTGGCATGGGCAATCAGCAGTTTGTTCAGATCGATACGCGACTCCACGTAATCCTGCGCCGGAGACGGAAAGCCGCAAGGCACGCGATCCAGGAATAACGGCAGGGTGATTTTTTGCAGATGTTCTGCGGGTGTGTACAAAATCATACTCATTTCTCGTGACACTGGTTTTATATACAGTATTCACACTGAAGGGGCACGGATCAAGCCTGTCAGATGAAGAAAATCCTATCTGCCTGTGCGGACAGAAAATTTAGTGTTCCGCCTATATCCTGTTTCACGACGTACAACGGCGTTCAGACCGGGAGACAATAAAATTATGAGGTTTGTAATTTATTCGAACTATTTTTAGACAGTAAACAATTGCCCTGTGCAAACTGCACACAAAATAAAGTGTTAAAAGATATTATTTTTAGAAAATTAAAATTTCTACGTATTATGGTGTCACATGAAATTTTTAATTATTTAATAGAAGTAGAGAAGTTTCTATAAATGTGTACCTT
Source organism: Rahnella sp. PAMC25617 (assembly GCF_050606005.1). Classification (NCBI taxonomy): domain Bacteria; kingdom Pseudomonadati; phylum Pseudomonadota; class Gammaproteobacteria; order Enterobacterales; family Yersiniaceae; genus Rahnella; species Rahnella sp. PAMC25617. The sequence continues at coordinate 186,033 of NZ_JBOCUM010000008.1, read as the reverse complement.
TTATAAGTAAATAAATGTAATGTATTTATAATATCATGATTTAACTGAGTAATTTATAATTAAATAAAGTTAATATATTAGTAAGTAGAAAGTTATTTAAAAAGAAAAAGCAATTGTCTATCCTTGCCGCTGTATTTTAATTACCTCCCCTCTATTATGGTGATTTATCTGTGAGCAATACACAACATAAACTTAGCAAAGCTCGCCCTCCTCGCGTTCAAATAACCTATGACGTGGAAGTTGGCGGAGCTGAATCCAAAAAAGAATTGCCTTTAGTCATGGGCGTTATTGGTGATTTTGCCAAAGATGAAATGTCTCTGCGCGATCGTCGTTTCACACATATTGATAAAGACAACTTTAACAATGTGATGGAAGGCATGAGCCCGGCAATTGATATGTTGATCGAAAGCACATTACCGGAAAAAGAAGGTCAGATGGCCGTTTCGCTGGAATTTAACTGTATGGATGACTTCTCGCCTGAGAATGTGGCCATGCAAGTTGAGCCTCTGCGCAAACTGCTTGAATTACGTGAACAATTGAGCGATTTACGTAACCGGACAGCCAGCAATGATCGCCTGAAAGAACAGTTGGTTGAATTGCTTGAGAGCCTGAATAAAGACGCCGACCCTGCAAAAGGAGACGCTGAATGAGTGATATTCAGGTCATGAATACCTCAGCACCGGCTGAGCAATCAAGCGATTATCTTGATCAGATCATCGATAATACCCAGGCTATTCGCCGGGAATCTGACCGCCATAAAGTGAAAACGCAGCTGGATAACTTCCTGTCTGAAGTGGCATCCGGTGCGGTCATTGTGTCTAATGATCTGGTGGGAAGCATTGAAGCCCGCATTGCTGCCATTGATGAATTGTTATCTTCTCAGGTCAGCAAAATTATCCAGGCGCCGGAATTTCAGCGTATGGAATCCTCCTGGCGTGGTCTGCACAAACTTGTGCAAAGCAGCGTGACAGAAAATACCAAAGTGCGTGTTTTTAACTGCACGAAGAAAGAGTTGCTGCGTGATTTTAAATCGGCATCCGATTTTGATCAGTCTTCCTTATTTAAAAGCATTTATGAAAGCGAATACGGCACCTTTGGTGGCGACCCTTATTCTGCTTTTGTCGGTGATTTTGAATTTGATTCCATGCCGGAAGACCTGCAATTACTGGAACAGATTTCTCATGTCGCTGCCGCAGCACATGCACCTTTCCTGAGTGCCGCTAATCCAGGCATGTTCGGTATGGGCTCGTATTCTGAGATGCCGCGTCCGCGTGATCTGGGCAAGTTATTTGATACCTCTGATTATGCCCGCTGGAAATCATTCCGCCAGAGCGACGACTCCCGTTATGTTGGCTTAACACTGCCGCGTGTTATCGGGCGCCTGCCTTATGGCGCTAAAACCGTGTCTGTAGAAGCCTTCAATTTCGAAGAAAAAATTGCAGAAAACAATGACGGTGCAAGTTACCTATGGGTGAACGCCGCGTATGAATTAGCGGGCCGTATGGTCGAAGCTTTTGAAGAACATGGCTGGTGCGCTGCGATCCGCGGTGTCGAAGGCGGTGGTCTGGTCAAATCCTTGCCGACCTATAATTATATTTCGCAAACTGGCGAAAAAGTCATGCAATGCCCGACTGAAGTGGCGATTTCCGATCGTCGCGAAAAAGAATTAGCCGATCTGGGCTTTATTCCGTTGGTTTATTGCAAAGGCACGGATTATGCGGCGTTCTTCGCTGTGCAATCAACAAATAAACCGCGCAAATATGATTCTGAACTGGCTAATGCGAATGCTAAATTGTCCAGTCAGTTGCAATATATTATGACAACGTCGCGCTTTGCTCATTATTTAAAATCCATCGTGCGCGATAAAGTGGGCAGTTTTATGTCCAAATCTGAATGCCAGCATTTTCTGCAGAATTGGATCAACCAATATGTGGTGGGTTCCGACAATGTAGGGCCAACAATTAAAGCCAGTCATCCATTGCGTGAGGCAGTTGTGGAAGTTGTTGATGTCCCAGGTTCACCAGGCAGTTATCGCGCCGTTGCGTATTTGAAACCGCATTTCCAGCTTGAAGGTCTCAGCATGTCGCTGCGTCTGGTAGCGGAACTCCCTGCATCAACCGGTGCATAAATATTTAATCAACACTATAAGGAAATACCATGGCTACTGAATCCCTTTTTATGCAAATTGAAGGCGTTAAAGGCACCGTAAGTAATAAAGGTTTTGAGGGTTGGATTGCTGTTGAGAATATGAACTTCGGTGTGTATTGCTCTGCAAAAATCGATAATGCCAGCGGTCAGGTAAACAGCGATGGCGTGAATTTTGATGCGATTTCATTCTCAAAAGTAATGGACACCACTTCAACGCAACTGGCTAATATGGTTGCTCAGGGCACCAATCTTAAACAAGTTTCCATTGTTAAAGCATTGTTCCAGGGCGAGAAAATGGTTCAGGCTTTGAAACTGACCTACAAAAACTGTGTGCTGACTAGCTACAACTTTGCTGCTTACTCTGAAGGTGAAGTGCCGAGTGAAAATCTGAGCTTCGTCTTTGGTCAGATGACATTCGAAACCAATATGGTTGAGCCAGACGGTAAAACCAGCAAACAAGGTCCTGTGGGCTGGAATTTGGTTGAGAATACCAAGCTGTAATTTTTCAAATCATCAGTGCATGTTTCGGCATGCACTGTTTCACGGTGTCTTAATGAAAAGTTTATTACAGCAACTGTCTGATGATAATCCGAAAGACCAAAATTGTCCTGATGTGGCCGAAGACAAAAGCAGCATGTTAATTGAAGAGATATTGCTGCTTTTGTCTTCACGCCCCAGAAGTTATCGAATTGATAAAACGCCATTAATTAATGAATCCATTCTTAATTATGGTGTAAGTGATGTATTTGCCAGTGATACACCTCGTCTTGAGCGTAATGCCATTATGCAGTCACGTATTGAAATTGCATTGCAACGCTTTGAGCCGAGGTTGAAAGATATCAGCGTTACGCCAGGAAATGAGCAAGGAAGTTTATGTTCATTCATCATTGATGCTGAGACTTTTACTGGTGAAGTTCGCTACCGGCTTATATGGGACGATGTAATTAGTCAATTCTCTCTGCGTGAATGACAGGTATGAATTATGTTAGCGAAAAAATTAATTTCTTATTATCAGAATGAACTCGCTTACCTGAAAACGCAGGGAAAGGCCTTCGCACGCCATTTTCCCAAGGTCGCCAGACGTTTGGGCATGTCAGAAGGTACCTCAGAAGATCCGCATATTGAGCGAATGATCGAATCTTTTGCCCTGGTTACCGCCCAAATTCAGCAGCGGCTCGATGAGGATATGCCGGAAGTCACCGATGCATTACTGACCGTTCTGGCTCCGCAGTTTCTGCGTCCTTTTCCTTCGGTGTGCATCGTGCAAATGTTGCCGGATAGTAAGGTGAGTGCGCTGACGGCCAGTAACCGTATCGACGCCGGTACCGCGTTATATTCCCGTCCGGTCAACGGGCAGATTTGTCGTTTCCGCACCACCTATCCGGTGACACTCCAGCCGGTCAGTCTGCACAAAGCCAGTCTGCATCTCGATGATGATGACATGAGCTGGAGTCTGAAAATGCAGCTGTCAGTCTGGCCTGGCGCTACGCTGACGGCGGAGACGCTGAGGATCCATCTGCGTGGTGCCAGCACCATCGTAAACATCTTATATACCTTGCTGTGCAGTGAAGTGGAGAGCCTGTCTGTTTTTGCGCAAGACCACTGTCATACCTTGTCGCCGCAGGCGATACATGCCGTGGGTTTTGGCGAAGATGAAGGATTGTTGTCAGGGGACTCACGGGTTTCGCCGACGCACAGTTTGTTGCAGGACTATTTTTTCTTTCCGCAAAAGTTTCATTTTATTGATATGCCACTGCCCGCGGCAATGGTCGCTGGTGGACAGACAGCATTGTCACTGGTGGTGAAATTTAACCGCTGCGCGATGGCGCGCCAGCTAGAAAAGATAGCCGGTACGGTGGATGAGAATCTGTTCCTGCTCAATTGCACCCCGGCCATTAACCTGTTCGCACACCGTGCTGAGCCGATTTCACCTGACCATGAAACCGCTGAATATCCGGTGATCCCGGACATCCGTTATCAGGATGCGATGGAAGTCTGGTCTGTGGACAGCGTCAGTGCGATGCGTAAGCAGGGCAATGAAACACGCTCCCGTCCCATCTATCCGCTGTTCGGGCTGGATCATTCGGCCAGCGACGGTGAGTCCGGGCTTTTCTGGCAATGCATGCGTCGTGAAACCCTGCTCAATGAGGGCGTGGCGTCCACGTTGTTTATCGCCTTTTCTGACCGCGGAGAAAAACCGCTGGTGCCCGGCTGCGATATTGTCAGTCTGAATCTGTCCTGCACCAACCGGGATGTGCCCGCCGCTATGCGTAATGGCGATCCTGACGGCGATTTTGAATCAGAACTGCCGATTGCGGGCATGAAAATTATCGCGCTGACACGCCCGACGCTGCCGGTCAGACCACCGGTGAAACAGGCTACTCGCTGGCGTCTTATTTCTCAGCTTTCGCTCAATCATATGCTGATCAGTGGGCCGGAAGGCGCACGCGTGCTCAAAGAGTCGCTGGCGTTGTACAACTTTACGGATAATCCGGGCATTAGCCGTCTGATTAATCTGATTAAAAGCGTCAGTGCTAGCCCCGTTGTCGCCCGCCTGAACCCACAGGATCCCCGTTCAATGGCGCGCGGCATTGAAATTCGTATGACCTTTGCCGGTGAGGCTGCCGAAGAGGTTGAGTATTTTTTGCTTTGCCGGTTTATCGACTGCTTCCTGGCGCTGTATTCCCCAGTCAACAGCTTTACCCGCGTAGTGACCTGTATCGATGGCCGCGATGAAACAGCATGTACCTGGCCCGTTCGCGCGGGACGACTGTTATGGATCTGAATAAAATTCTCAGCCCACATAACTTTTTCCAGCAGGTGCGCACCATGTTGCGCAGGCTGACACGCGGGCAGGGGACTGACAGCAAGCAGGTGCTCGAAGAACAGCTTTATTTCGTTTCGCCGCTCTCGCTGGACGCGCCGAGAGGTGAAATTACCGCAGTGACACCGCTCGAAGAGCAGCGCTGGCAGGTTGAAGTGTCAGGACACGGGCTGACGGGAACACTGGGCGCATTACCGACGGTGTATACCGAATGGATGATTGAGCGTTACTACCGGCACGGGGATGTGACCGCCAAGGCTTTCCTCGATATTTTCAATCACCGGTTACATAGCCTGCGCTATCTCGCCTGGCAGAAATATCACTACTACGCGATGGCAGAATTTTGCGTAACACGGCCGCTGAGTACCGCGCTGCGTGCGTTATCCGGCGTAACAAACAGCTCGCCTTCATTACAGCAGGAGCAATTTGCCGACCTTTTTGCGCATTCAGTCCGCTCCATGCTCAACTTTGAAACCTGGCTTAAGCACCGTTTCTCGGTCGGCGTGAAAGTCACGCCTTTCACCGGCGGATGGCAAACGATGGAACCTGAGCTTTGTTGCTGTCTGGGGAATCCGGCTCAACCGCTGGCGGTCGCTCCGATGTTGGGCGGTGTCTACTGGGACCGGCAGGCACATTTTACGGTAACTCTGGGACCCGTGCCGATGCATAACGCAGCTCAGTTTTTACCAAAGGGAAAGCATTACCAAAAATTATGGTCGCATATTCGCGAATATGTCGGTGAGGGACTGGATTTCGACATCGACCTGCTTATTGAGAATAAATCAAACGTCGTTACGCCATTGGGGAACGGGCAACTCGGGCTGGATATTTGCCTTGGTGCTTCTCCGGCGGCTGAGCTGCATAAAATTCGTTTACCCGTCTGCCGGGAAGGAAAATAGAACATGTCAAACTTACTGGGGCAAGACAACCGGTTTATCCGCTTTGTTGGGAACGCTGCGGATCAACTAACGTTGATGCATATCGAAGGTGATGAGCAGTTTTCTGACACCTTCCGCTATCAGATTCAGTTTCGTACATCGTTAATTACCGGGCAGATGGGCCGTTTTCTGGGGCATGAAATTGCCTGCGAGATTGGTCGTGGCAATCAAAAACGCTACGTTCACGGCGTGCTGACGAACATCAAAGAAGACAACAATGCCGATGGCCTCAGCACTTTCACTGGCACGCTGGAGCCGCGTATGGCGCTGCTGCGTCTGGGGCGTAATCTGGCGGTTTTTCAAAATATTACCGTGCCGGATTTAGTGTGCAAGCTGCTTCGTCAGCAGAATATCAATCACATTGATTTACGCTTGCGCGGAACATATACGCCGCGTGAATATTGCATCCAGTATCGTGAATCCGATTTTGATTTCATCAGCCGTTTACTTGAGCAGGAAGGCATTTATTACTACTTCCAGCACGACGCCGGACAACACACCTTGGTGCTGGCCGATCATCCTTCCAGCCACCAGACCGGCAAAACGGCAGAACTGCCCTTTATGCCTCAGGCAGGGCGGGGTGATGGTGTCGGGATCCTGAGTTGGGTGGCGTGCTCTTCTCTTGCGGCATCATCCGTATTGCTGAAGGGTTTTAACATGGTCCAGGCGACCAGTGTTGAAGGCGGTTCTCAGGCCGTGGTGGCTGAATATGCGGTGCCGGGTGTCAGCTATGTTGACACTGATGGCCATGAAAAACGTGAATTGCTGCAATCGGGCGCACGGCTGAAAATGGAACAGCTTGAGTCAGACAACCAGCAGTTCTACGCGGAAGCCAGTATCTGGTGGCTAGGCTGTGGCGATAAATTCCATCTGAGCGCTCACCCTTCATGCCCGGGCGATTACCGTATTAAGTCTGTACATATGCAGGCTTCCAGCAGCATTGACCAGAGTGGCCCTGATTTCAGTTGCGAACTCACCGTGCTGAAAGACAGCCTCGCCTGGCGTCCCGCGTGTCTTACGAAACAGCCTGAAATCGCAGGTATCCTCACGGCAGTCGTCGTCGGTCCCAAATCAGAAGAAATCCATACAGACGAATACGGTCGCATCAAAATTCAGTTCCCGTGGGACGGGGAAAACAAACACGACGACGGCAGTTCCTGCTGGGTAAGGGTTTCACAACCCTGGGCTGGCGGGCGCTTTGGTGCCGTGTTCCTGCCTCGCGTCAACAGCGAAGTCACGGTCAGTTTCGTGCAGGGCAACCCGGATTATCCACTGGTGACCGGTACGGTATTTAATGGTCAAAACAAACCACCGCTGAGCTTGCCGGAAGAAAAAAATCACGCCGGATTCGTGTCACGCAGTTCGCTTAACGCCAGTGTAGAAGAAGGGCATGCATTGCGCTTTGACGATAAAAAAGGCGCAGAACGGCTGATCATCACCTCGCAACGCGATCTGTTGCTGACGGTAAAAAACGATGTGATTTCCGACATTGCTAAAAATGTCACGGAAACCATCGGTGAAAACCGCACCACCGAAATAACAAAGGGCAACCAATCCCTGACGCTTAAACAGGGCGATTACAGCCTGGACATAAAAGGCAACCTGCAGGAAAGCCTGAGCGGTGGCGATCATCAGTTAAAAATCAGTGGGGGCGGGAGTTCCGTTAAAGCGGATAAAGCCTGCGTCATTGAATCCACCCAGACGATCGAATTCAAAGTTGGCAGCAGCAAAATCTCAATTTCTCCTTCCGGTATTACGCTCAGCGGAACCACGATCAAAATCGAGGGCAAGGGGACGGCAGAACTTAAAGGTGCGATGGTCACTGTTCAGGGTAGTGGTATGACCCAGATCAAGGGCGGCGTGACGATGATTGGCTGAGGACAAACATAAAATGAAAGACAAATTACTCTCGCCAGAGGCGCTCGCAACGCATAACCCGCTGCAAAGCACCGCTGAAAATGCCATGCGTCTGATGCAGGCAGGGCAATGGGAAGATGCACTGGCCTGCCTGGCGGCGCAAGAGCCACAAGAAAAACTGATGGCCTGGGCATTGCAACAGGTGTTAAGTCGCGCCGGATCGCAGGACACAGCGGTGAAAAACTGTAGCAGCGACATCAGCCAGTGGCTGAGCGCACCCGATGAGGCACTGCGTTTTAGCATTTTCCAGCAGGCCGAATTGCTGGGATTTGATACTCCGGCCGGTGCCCTAGGTCTATCGCTGTTCTGGATGAAGGGCAGTATGACGGCCGCAGAGTTCGAAGCGGTTTATCCCGAACCCCATTTGTCACGGCTGATGCTGCACTGCGCATTGAAATTACTCAGTGTGGCGATAGCAACAGATACCCCGCCGCACAACGGCGCGCAAATCCTGCTGGCTGAATGGCTGGCTTCACGGAGCGTTAACTGATGGCTCAACCCGCTGCCCGAGTAGGCGATATGCATGTGTGCCCGATGGTCACGCCGGGTTTGCCGCCCATTCCGCACGTTGGCGGGCCGGTAACAACACCGGGTACACCAACTGTTCTGATCGGCGGGATGCCCGCCGCCACAATGGGATCGATGGCGGTCTGCGTCGGGCCACCGGATTCGGTAGTGATGGGCAGCAGCAAAGTGCTTATCGGCGGAAAACCTGCAGCGCGTATGGGTGACAGCACCGCGCATGGCGGAACCATTGTTGCGGGTTGTCCGACCGTCCTGATTTCTTAGAGCATATTGACATGATAATGAACTTTGAGCCCCTGCTGGCGCCTCTCGATGCCGACCAGCCTGCCGGCCGTGATATGGAATATGAGCAGATCTTTGACGATATCCGCCAGGCGAGGGAAAGCGATCCTGATTATTTGCCACAGGGCGAATGGGCGACTGAATTGCGCAAGGCTGACTGGGGCAAAGTCGTCCGGTTGAGCACAAAGGTATTGCAGGAGGACAGTAAGGATTTTCAGGTCGCCTGCTGGCTGACGGAAGGTCTGAGCCAGGTGCATGGGCTCAGTGGCTTGCTCGCCGGGATCGGTTTTCTGACACCCTTTATTCAACGCTACTGGCAGAGCGGGTGGCCGGCACTGGATGACGATGGTGCGATTATCCGCCACGGCATGATCAATCGTTTGGATCGCCAGCTTGCGCAATTGCTGCAATGCCATCCTATATTCGGTCAGGCGGAAAGCACACTCGATCACTGGCGGAAAGTTCTCGCGTATGAGCATCGCATCACCATGAAACCTGACAGCGCCGCAGTGCCGGGCAGTGATGACGATTTCTCGATGGAAACATTCAACCGCTGGGCCGCTGCACTGGCCCCGCAAAAAGTCGCCGCGCAAAGCGACATGTTGAGTGAGATGGTCGCCGTACTGGACGCGCTGGAAACGACCTACGGTCAGCTCAATCCACAGGCAGATTCGGTGGCAATGGGGCAGACGCGCAGTGCGACCGTGGAAATGCAGGAATTCGTGAAGCGCCTGTTTGATCGTGCAGCACCCGCCTATGACGACGTGATGACACTTAACGTATTAACGCCTTATGACGATGAACAGGAAAGCGACGTTAATTCACTGATGAACACGACCCATAAACAGACCATGTCGCGGGATCTGGCTATCAGCCAAATGCTGACCATTGCCCATTTCTTTCGCCAGACCGAGCCGTCCAGCCCGGTGCCTTTCTTGATGGAACGGGCCGCACGCTGGGCAGGAATGACTCTGACCGAGTGGCTGGAGGAAATGTTGCAGGATGACAGCAGCATGCGCGATATCAACAATGTACTGAAAGGGCACGGAAGAGAATGACGGGTAAAAAAAGGGCGGGGCTGATGCTGGCCGCAATGCTTCTTGCAGGTTGCGTTTCAGACAATGACCAGGGACGTGAGCAAGCCATGGATGAGGCACCTGCGCCTTTTGCAAACGGTGCAATTACCCTGCAACTGCGGGCTGAACCGGGGCTGAACACTGTCAATGAGATGCCTAACAGTTGCACGGTGTTGCTGTTGCAGGCGAAAGACAAACCGGCTCTGGAGAAATTGCTGGGTAATCCTGCCACGTTGAAAAGTTTGTTTGCCGGTGCGGGCAGTGAAGGTGACGTTCTGCAGGTAGACCGTTACGTCATGATGCCAGGCCAGACCAATATCGTGCATGTCGATCGCGCAAGGGATACCCGCAATGTGGCGCTGGTGGCGGGTTATTACCCCTTCCCGGTAAAAAAACACATGGTCAGCATAGCGGTGCCGGTTGAAGCCACCAGCACCGGCTGGTGGGAACCTGTCTGGCAGGCACATTTAACACCGCTTACCCTGTCTGTAACCCTGGGCAGTGAAAGTATCGTCAGCGCAGATGTTCCCGCCACTGACGGAGAAAAACGTTAATGTATCCGGAACAACAACAAATTTACTGGCACTCAGGGCTTTATCTTCAGCCCCAGCATTTTCAGTCACTTGACCTGCATTATGAATGGAGTCTGGCTGAACACCTGCGCCTTGCCCAACCCTATAATTACGGGCTGGTTGAGCTGACGATTAATGAGGCGGCGCTAAGCGATTACGTCATCAGCGTTGAGCAGATCCGTTGTATTTTACCCGGCGGCACGTTGCTGTCGCAACCGGGTAATAGCCTGGTAGAAAAGCGCAATTTTCGCGATATCTGGAAGCAGCGTGATCAGCCACTGACACTCTGGCTGGCGCTGCGCCGGTTCGATCCTTTACACAGTAATGTCACGACGCTGGAGAAAGAGCATGACCGTGCGGTCACCCGCTGGATAAATACCAGCGAAGAATTGGTGATGAAAGATGTCTATGATCATGCTCCCGACGCGACGGTGGCGCGCCTTTGTTACAACGTAAGATTGCTGACCGATGTCGAAAAAGCCGATGCCGTTGACTGTGAGTGTATTCCACTCACCCGGCTGCGTTATGAAAACGAAAGCGTGATTATTGATCCGGCATTTTCGCCGCCTGCGGTGACGCTTTTCGGATCGAACAGCCTCGGTAAACTGATCGAAACACTCTATTTTGAAATGAGTGCCCGTGCCCGAAAACTTGAGGAATATAAGCGCTCTGAACGTCTGGTCAGTGACGCAGACCGTGGTGATCAGGTGACTCAACTGTTGGCTATGCGTTCGCTGAACCGCGTGCTACCTCAGCTGAAAAGCTTTTGTCAGGCCCGTCAGATCCATCCGTGGCAGGTATATAACGTATTGTGCCAGCTGGTCGGTGAACTCTCCTCCTTCAACGACAGTTGTTCCTTCCTTGGTGAATGGCGTGATGGGGAAAATCCGCTACAGGCCTATAACCATAATGATCTGCTGAGCTGTTTTGACAGTGCGCGTAAGACATTGATTACTCTGCTCAACAGTCTGGTTCTCGAAGACAACACTTACATCACACTAGAGAACGATCAGCAGGGTGTGTTCATCGGCGATTTCGACACTACACAAAGTAAAGATGCCGAAATGGTGCTGTTGCTTTTACGTTCAGCCAGCATGCCGATGGAAAACCGTCAGGTCAAAAATCCGGGCGGCATCAAACTGGCATCGCCAAAAATGATTGAACCGCTGATCCAGCATGCCTTGCCGGGGATCCCGGTGACGCGTTGTCCTCAGCCGCCGCGTGGTGTGCCTAACCGCAGCGACTCGCATTATTTCATGGTTGAGCAAGACAGCGATTTATGGCGTAAAGCCGGCCAGCACAACAGCATTGCCTTTTACTGGCCGGATATGCCTGACGATCTTCAGGTACAGATTATTTTTGTGGTGCCGTCATGATGACTTTACTGAATTGTTATTTGCCGCTGTTCCGACATGTCACCGCGTTCTTTGTTAATCCAAGGGATTATGCGGATTACGCCGGGTTTCGTGAAAAATGCATGACGTTATTACAGCAGGCTTTAAATGAGTCAGAACGCCATCACGAACCTCAGGAATGTGAAGAGGCCTATTTCGCGGTCGTGCTTTGGATTGATGAGCGGGTATTACGTTCACAGGCAGTCTGGGTGAAAGACTGGCGCAGTCAGTTGCTGCAAAAATATTATTTTGATATTTCTGTCGGCGGTGAGGAGTTTTTTGTCAGGCTTGATGCAATAGATAAAGAAAATGTTTCTCTGAGAATGGTGTATTTATTCTGCCTGCTGATGGGTTTTCACGGTAAATATACTCATCAGGACGCTTCGTTATTGCAGCAACGTATCGATGATGAACGTCAGTGTCTGCCAGAGGCCTGGCGTCAGTGGCCGAATGATGCCCTGCTGGTTGAGCAGGACGGCGGAGGCATCGAAAAAAACAGTGCTGTGCCTAAAAAATTCCGTCAACGAAAGTGGTTATTACTCTCATTGCCCGTCGTTATTTATGTGTTGATTAGGTTCGCTGGCTTAGGGATGTTTATCGGATAATATTATGTTGAAAAAATTAACTTCCTTTGTCGCGTGGGCTTTGTTTCTGTGCGTGTTATTTATTATCTGTCTGGTGGTCTCCTCTGTTCTCGGGCGGGAAATTATTTATGCATTTATGATGTGGTTTGTTGTGATCCTGACAATTTTAATTGTCCGCTTCATTTGGGGGTTTTCTTCAGGGATTACACAAGCGAAATATATTGCAGCCCTGAAAGCGAAATTTAAGCTGACCCGGTTGGAATATGTATTATCCGAGCACTGGAAAACGGGTGCGGCGGTGATTAAACGCATCAGAAGACGTAAGCAGCCCATTCCCTGGTTTGTTCTGACGGGCGGGCGAAGCGGCAAAACAACCCTGATGGCGGGCGCCGGATTGCCTCTGTTTTCTAATGAACCGGAAAGTTCGTTGGTGGTGCCGACGCGCACCCTGCGCTGGTGGTTTTTCCGGTCAGCAGGTTTTCTGGATCTTTCCAGCCATTTTCTGAGTAAAACGCCCGCCTTTGAACGTGGCTGGCTGCGGCTGGTGAACTGGTGTGGTCGTTTGCCTGCCCCGGCAGGAATAGTGGTGTGCGTTTCTGTCACCGAACTGCTCGAAAAAGATGAAGCTGCGTTGCATCTGCATGCGCGACATATCCGCACGCAAATCGAACCGCTGGTCAATAAAGTCAGACGCCGTCTGCCAGTGTACCTGTTCATTACCTGCTGCGACCGCGTAGCCGGGTTCAGTCACTGGGCTAACAAACTCTCGCCAGCCCAGCGTCAGCAGCCTTTGGGTTATTACTGGCGCCATTCTCCGGTCGTAGATGGTAAAGATCCGGCGCTGTTGGATCCCCTTTTTACCTGCGTGAAAGACGGACTGGATAAAGTACGGGTCAGCCAGCTTTCCGGTGGCGAACCTGACGGCGAGACGCTGTCGCTGATGGACTTTCCGGAGCGGTTGCCTCAGTTACAACCCGCGCTGCAACGCTATCTGGCGGCCTTGTGCGAACCGGATGCGTACTTTCAACCGGCGGAGTTAGGCGGGATCTGGTTTACCGCTACGGAGCCGGTCAGTAAAAACAGTGCCACGCGTCAGGCCGTCTTTGTCCATGATCTGATGACGCGGATTTTACCGATATTAAGCCGTCAGCGTGAAGTCATGCCAGTCGGGTTTGGCCGGCGTTTTCTGCAGCAATGGGGGATGCTGACTTTCAGCGCACTGGCGGTCTTATATGTGCTGGTGAGCGGCTATTTTGTCCACAATCTGACGGATGTCTTACCCGGAAAAACCGATGTCATGGCACAGGTTCAGCAACTGGAAAATATCGAAGGCTGGAGCAAGACACCCGTGCGTTATCTGCCTTTTGTGCCGGTGCTCAACCAGCGTCATGCGCAACTTGAAGCCAGCATCATGGCGGCAACGCCACGCGATAACATTAACATCCGCCAGATTGCTGACCAGTATCAGGAACAATTTGAACAGGCCGATGCGCCGCAAAAACGAACCATGATCCTTACGCTGGCACGCACTCTGATCACTAAGCAGGCCATGTGGGAAAAGCAGCCGTTAAGTGAACTGATGACGCGGGAGCCTGTTCCCGCTGAACTTAGCCTGACCGGGGCGACGCTTGCCTTGCCACCGTCGCAAGATGTGGTACTGCAGCGAGCTTTGTTGCAACAGCCCGGTGGCGAAGAACAACTTACCGTGCTGCGTGAATTGCTGGGCCGTCTGGTGAACAGTGATCCGCAAACTGAGTGGTTAGTGGCACCGTCTGAAGATCTGACGCCGGTGAATCTGACCGATTTCCTGCCTGCTTCAGCCGATAAAACTTACCTCAGCGGTCTGTGGACGTTGCAGGGCACCGCTGAAATTCAGCACTGGCTGGATGAAATTCGCCTGGCGGGCGGCAATACCCCGATGCCGGAACTGGCCGCGTTTGAGCAACGTTGGCCGATCCTGCGTCAGACACAATGGATGAAGATGATGCTGGCCATGAACCAGCAACCTGCCCCCGTTCTGGCTGATGAACAGTGGCAAGCAACGCTGATCGCTCTTGATCAGGGGCACAGTCCGTCGATGAAGTTTGCCGCGTATGCGAATGAGCAACTGGAAGATATCAGCGTAACGCAAGCACAGTTCTGGCTGCGCGAGCTTCGCCGTCTGCAGCAGTTGCAAACTATGCCGTTACCCGGCGCGCTGATGCCTCGCTTCAGCAGACTGCAGCAATCCATGCAACAGAAAATATTGGCACTGTTGAAACTCGATAGCAAAACGCAGACGCCTGCAATTTCTGAACTCAACGTGAAGAACTGGAATGCCTGGGAGGCCGGTCTGCACGCGGCAGTCGCGGATGTTTTTGCCACGCCGAAAAACAGTGACCGGCTGACCCGCGGGTTGTTCCAGACCGGTGAGAAGGGTGACAGTAATCCTCTGCAACTGCACGAAAGCCGCTTTAACGTGTTGCGTAAAAGCCTCTCGACGGAACGCCCTGATTTCGCAACTGACGCGGTGTGGGCACTGTATCAAAACGATTCCCGCTGGCTGGTGGCGCATGCCATGCAGCGTTCTGGCTGCTGGCTGCAACAGCAATGGCAGAGCCGCGTGCTGTGGCCGATGGAAAATAACGCCAGTCGTCTTGAGTATCAGGATCAGCAAGATCTGGCCTGGCAGTATCTGTCTGACTTTATTCGCGGACCGGCGAAAAGCGTGCTGGTGGTTGATGACAGCGGGCCGAAAGCGGGTGAATTCAGCGGGCAAACGCCGGGTCTGACACCGGAGTTCCTGCGGATGGTCAATCACGTGCTGCGCCCCGATGACGTACTGGCGATGCCGGAGCGCGAGAATACCCGCAGCGACGATGCACTGGCCGCGCTGAAAGAAGAACAAACTCAGCTCGAAGCACAATTGGCCGCACTGGAGACAAAAACGCTGGAACTGACGTTGAAAAGTCAGCCTGCCACCATTCCCGGCGGCGCGCGTCTGATGCCCACCGGCACCCGGCTGACGCTGTTTTGCGATGAGCAGCAATGGAAACTTAACAGCATGAACTTCAGCGAACAGGCGCCATTCCGCTGGCGGGCTGGGCACTGTAGCCGTGCATCTCTGGTGATTAATTTCCCGGGCTTTGACCTGACTTATGAATATTTTGGCGATGCCGCCTGGCCGGATTTCCTGGAAGATTTTACCAATGGTCAGCACAGCTTTAAAGCCGATGACTTCCCGGATGACGCCGCGCAGCTGGCTTCGCTGGGCATTAAAGAAGTGATGGTGCGCTATCAGGCTGGCGCGCAAAACCGGATCCAGGAAACCTGGCAGCAGTGGCAGGAGTTGCGTCAGGCACTGAATGACAATGCGGATGCGCAACAGGATGCCCGTAGCAAAAAAGCGGAAAAGCAACGACCAGCGGCGCTGAACAGTGGGTTCTCGCAGTTACCGGTCAGTATCACCGATTGTCACTGAGTGTCTGCTTAAGACTCGGTTGAGAAAACTAAACAGGATGACTTATGGGTAACTACCTGAAGAAAATTGTAGAAAAAATGAATGTCGGGGCTCGTGAATGCCTCGATGCGGCGATAAGTCTGGCGGTAAGCCGGACGCATCATGAAGTTGAAGTCGAGCATTTATTGCTGGCGGTGGTGACGCGTCAGCCTGCCATGATTGAGCAACTCTGTCTGAATGCAGGGTTGCGCGGCGATGCGCTGGTCGATGCACTGAAAACCAGCCTGAATCAGCAGCGCAGCGGCAATACGCGCAGTCCGGTGTTATCGGAATTACTGGTGGAGCATCTGGAAAAATCCTGGCTTCATGCCAGCACTTGCTGGCAACAAATGCAGCTTCCGGTACAGGCGTTTCTCGGCAGTCTGATTGCCAATGAAAAAGACATTCAGACGCACCTTTGTCCCGCGCTACAGCAGGCATTGGTGTGTCAGGCGGATCGCGCCGATCAGTTACTGCGTGACGCTTGTGTGCACAATGCCGGTGCCAGCGCAGCCGCGCCGGTGGATCATAACGCGGATTCTGCGGTGATGAAATTCACCCGTAATCTGACCGAACAGGCGCGCAAGGCGACGCTTGATCCGGCACTCGGACGCGAACAGGAAATTCGTCAGCTGATTGATGTGCTGTTGCGTCGTCGCCAGAACAATCCGGTGCTGACCGGTGAGCCGGGGGTAGGGAAAACGGCGCTGGTCGAAGGACTGGCTCAGCGTATTACGCAAGGCAGCGTGCCGGAAGCCTTGAAGAAAATGGAAATTTTATCGCTGGATATGGGGCTGTTACAGGCCGGTGCCAGCGTCAAAGGCGAATTTGAAAATCGTCTGCAAACGCTGTTACGAGAAATCAAAGAATATCCGTCTCCGGTGATCCTGTTTATCGATGAGGCTCACACGCTGATTGGTGCTGGTGGTCAGGCAGGGCAGAACGATGCCGCAAACCTTCTTAAACCTGCTCTGGCGCGAGGAGAAATGCGCGTGGTGGCAGCCACTACCTGGGCGGAATACAAAAAGTATTTTGAAAAAGATGCCGCACTGGCACGTCGTTTTCAGGTCATTAAAGTGGCGGAACCGGATGAAGAAACTGCCACCGCCATGCTGCGCTCGCTGAAACCGGCGCTGAGCCAGCATCACGGCGTGCAGATCCTCGAAAGTGCGCTGGTGGCTGCCGTTCGCTTGTCCAGCCGCTATATATCAGGCCGTCAGCTGCCGGACAAATCGATCAGCCTGCTGGACACCGCCTGTGCCCGTGTGGCGATTTCTCAATGCCATGAACCTAAGGAGATCGAAGATCTCAACGCGCTGCTCAGCAACATTCATACCGAACGGGAAAGCCTGCTCGAAGAAGTAGATAACGCCACAAGGTTGAAATGGCTGGATCAGCGTGAAAGCGAACTTACCCTGAACTTAGAGACACTGCTGCCCGTCTGGCGGCAACAGCAAGATTTGGTGGCGCAGATCACCGCGTGTGAGGATGTGGCGCAGATCGCTGCACTGCGTACCCAACTGGCGGAGATGCATAAAGACCATGCTTTGGTTTATGACTGCGTAGATGCGGTCTGTGTGGCGGATGTGATCGCCGGGTGGACAGGTATTCCGCTGGGCAGAATGGTGGAAAAAGAGCAGCAACAGCTCAGTGATCTGGTCGCGCGGCTGGAAAGCCGGGTGATTGGGCAATCCCATGCATTAGCGACAATTGCACAACAAATCCGCATCGGCCGCGCCAATCTTGCTGATCCGGTTAAGCCAACCGGCGTCTTTATGCTGGCCGGGCCTTCCGGCGTAGGTAAAACAGAAACGGCGCTGGCCTTATCCGAACTACTTTTCGGCGGTGAACAGAGTCTGATTACCATCAATATGTCTGAATATCAGGAAGCGCATTCGGTGTCCGGACTGAAGGGATCGCCGCCGGGGTATGTCGGTTATGGTCAGGGCGGCGTGCTGACCGAGGCGGTGCGCCGTCGCCCTTACAGCGTGGTGCTGCTTGATGAAGTGGAGAAAGCGCACCCTGATGTGATGGAAATGTTCTATCAGGTGTTCGACAAAGGCGTGATGGAAGACGCCGAAGGTCAGCTGATTAACTTCCGTAATACGCTCATTATTCTGACCAGCAACCTGGCAAGCGATCTGGTGATGACCGCCTGCGCAGCCGGAAGCACCGATCAAAATGCGCTGACCCGGTTGTTGCGCCCCGAATTCGACAAATTCTTCCGTCCTGCGCTGATGGGACGTTTGCAACTGATCCCGTATCTGCCGGTTGTGGGCGAAACGCTGGCCAAAATCATCCGACTCAAACTCGATAAAGTGTGCAAACGCTTTATCGCCGCGGGTGAAGGCAACTCTGCGCTGACTTACAGTGAAAAAGTGGTGGAGTTCATGGCCAGCCGTTGTCAGGTGGAACAAAGCGGGGCGCGCGAAATTGATGCCGTACTGAACCGGGAATTGCTGCCATTGCTGACTGACCGCCTGCTGGCAGTTGAAAGTAAAGCTGATATCCGCCTGCAAATTAGTGTCAGTAAAGATCAGCTCACACTGACCAAACAGCCAGCAGTGAAACGCTCTGCGGCGAAACAACCCGCCTGAACGACAGGGAAAGACTGACCATGAAAAACCGGGTGAATCTTCGGGCGCTAAAAATCAACGGGCACGATCCGCGCCTCAGCAAGTCTTTTTTGCTGCTGAGCAGCGAGCTCAGTCCGCTGACCGGCACCATCCCAGCGAGGCTGGACTGGAATGCGCTGGAGGAAAAGTGTTTTCAGCTGTTCCATGAATATGGCTATGACCTGCAAAGTGGCATGTGGTTTTGCCTGATCAACCTGCGGCTTAAAAGCTGGAAAGGGCTGGCGCTGGCACTTGATCTGCTGTCCACAGCATTTGCTCACAACAGCCAGCGTTGCTGGCCACCTGTCGCTGCGGTTCAGCAACGTAAGCAACTGATGGACTGGTTCAATGCAAATGTGGCGACGCATATCTATACGCTGGAATATGGCCCGGAAAACAGTGGCGAAATGCGTCTGGTTGAAAAAAGTATTGGCGTGCTGTGCGGACAGTCTAAAAACCTGCAATCACGAAGCCATGATTCTCTGAACAATCTGCATTATTTTCTTCAGGTTCGCTGCCGGTCGGTGCCCTATCCGTTGCAGCCAAAACCAGTGAAAGCCTTGCAGCCTGTTCCGGAGCCAGCGCCTGAAGTCATCAGCGAGAAAAAAGCGCTGGTGACCGAAATGCTGCCGGATGCAGAACCTGCAGAAATCTGTCTGGAGTCTGCGCCATGTCGGCATCCGCTTTTGTGGGCGTTGGGCGGGATGGCGGCGGGTATCGCGATATGTGCTGTCGCAGCCGGTATCTGGTTTTCTGCGCAGTCGCTGAGTTTCGGTGAAAAACTGAGTGCTCCGTTACTGGCACTGCAACACAGTGAAGGTCAGCTGGATGAGGTCTGGCGTATGGCGCAGGAACCCGAATTGCGAGCACAGAAAACGGCGGTGTTAACCCATGCTGCGCCCTTGCTGGGCTGGCTGAGCGCACAACCTTCCGATGTGCTGCTGCGGCAAGGAAAAATATTATCTGACCATCTGGAAAAAGCTTATCCGGGCAATGAATACAGTGCGCAATGGCAGCGCACAATGGATGAGAAGGCGGGAGATATCCCGGCGCTGGATGGTTTCGTTCTTGCTAATAAACATCTTGATGAGCTTGAAGCACGCTTACTGAATGCCGAAAAAAAACACAGCCAATATATGACTGTGTCGGAATTGAAAACAGCGGTATATCAGATACGCCAGGATCTGCAACGTAACGGAACCAGCGCGGAAACATTATTGTGGACGATTCAACAGGACAGGGAGAATAACCGTCAGGTTAACCCCGCCCTGATAAAACAAATCTCACAGAGAATAGATGCCTTAAATGCTGCCAGTATCACGTTGAATTAGCGAAAGGTAAAAAAATTTAAAGTCTCGGTTATTGCTTAATCATCGCTGCCTATGAAGACTCTAAAAAACAATTAATTTTTTCATTAATAGTACATCTGTAGTCAAATATTCGAAAGTAATTCATCAGGCTAATCGTTCAGGAGAGGTACGGAAAAATATGCATTTTATAGAAAAGTATCCGCAAGGTAAAAAACCATTAATAATGACGTTGTCAGAGGATTTGGAATCACCGCCGGATTATGACCATAATGCCATGAATTTTTCGTTGCTTACGCAAGCATATCAGGATGTTGCTGCGGGTCGTTGTTCTGTGCAATGTGAATCAGGAAAAAAAGATTTTTTGTATATATCAGCAATATACGTCGATGGTAATACCAATACCCCCACCAAGGAAAATCCTAACCAATTTGTTGGGTTAGGACAGATTTTAGTATTCGCTGCGATAAAATATGGGCTCGAATTGAAGATTGAACAAGCCTCACTGGTGGCGGTGGACGACAGTCAGGGATTTTATCTAAAAATGGGATTTCATCCAACTGTAGTGGGTGCCGTAAATCGAATGGATGATAGCGGGGTTTCACTCAAGTCTGGTGGTGGAAAATTAAATCCCCAGTGGCTCAATCGTTTTTCTCAGTCGTCATTTCAGAACGTAAATTTTCGGGGGTCACTCTGGTCGGGGAATATTAATAATATTTATGTAAATCTCCGGAGTAATATCATGAAGAATTGGGATATTGTTGGCTGAAACAATAAATGCTGAAACTTTATCAGGGATTGTAGTGTTGATCTATTTTTCAGAAAGTTAATAACTCATGTGCAAAAATTATATGCTTTATATCGGGAGTCAGGAGATAATGAAACACTAGCGTTTCATCGTATGGATGCTGATAAAGCCCCTAGGGTAACTAGATCCAGATCTAACAAGGAAATCAAACAAGTTACGTGTTGTTGGCGGGCATATCATTATTTTAACTTTGCATGAATTCAATGTCCGAAGCAGTGACAGCTTCACAATATGCACTGTAACAGTATCGCAATGTGAAGTTATGAATATGTCAGTTGTTTTTATTATGATAACTGAATAAATATATTTCAAGGAGTAGTAATATGTTTGGTAATAAAAAAATTAAAACGCAGGGTGAAATAAATATAGCTGAGCTTAAAAAATGGGAAGCAAGAGATAAGAAAAACCTGTTGCTTGTCCATACCGTGAGAACGCAGTATTTGAATAATAGTGTTTTGCTCACTCAGGATGCACAGTCTGTGTTCAAAACATGGGATATAGTGTCGACATCCCTCATTGATTTAAAAGCACTTAAAAAGAACTTCGATGCCGTTGCCCGAAGGGGGCATGTTGCCACAGGGCTTTTTTTCGAAGCCGGTTTTATATTAGAAGTGCCAACCCAGAATATATTAGGTACGTTCCCGCGCGATGCCTGGTTTCCAAACCATGCCGGTGTTGATATGAAAAATCAACGTATCTTTGATAAATCTGCATTGTCTGATAGCATCTTCAGCGGTAAAGCCAAAAAACCATCGAAGAATATCGAGGGAGGGTATAATAAAATTGTGGATCCCCGTAAAATCCTGTCTCAGACGAATAGCTCTTATTATAACGAAATCGTCGTTATCGGGCGTCCAAATATTAGCCTGTACCCTGGTCTGCCAGCGACAAGGGAAATAAAAGTGGCAGGTATTATTCTTGCGCCTAAATATGTCACAAACAGCAGCGAATTCTTTAAGCAGCAAGCAAGAAAAGAATCCAGAAAAGCTGGCGAGTTAATGATGAAGCATAACCCAGGCATTCCGGTAATTGAGTTATAAGGTTACACAGGAACTCTGAGCTTCATAAAGAGCGGCTATACTTTCTGTGTGGGGCGACCAACGTCGCCCCGGTAAATTGTGAAGCCACTCATGAAGCATACAAAAAATAAATCATCGCTGCTGACTGTGACCGTGGCGTGTATTGGTGTCGTCTATGGCGATATCGGTACCAGCCCGCTGTATACCCTGCGTGAATGCCTGACCGGACAAGCGGGCATCGCCGTGACCCAAAGTGCATTATTCGGCTTTCTGTCGCTTATTTTCTGGCTCCTGATGCTGGTGGTGTCGGTAAAATACATCAGCTTCGTGATGCGTGCCGACAACGACGGGGAGGGAGGCATTCTGACGCTGATGTCACTGGCGATCCGCAACCTTAATCCGCGGTGGATCCCTGCGATCATGTTTATCGGGCTGGTCGGTGGCAGCTTCTTCTATGGCGACGGTGTGATAACACCCGCCATTTCGGTACTTTCGGCAATTGAAGGGCTGGAGATTATTGAGCCGTCGCTCGACCGTTTTATCATTCCATTTTCGATTGCCGTGCTGACGCTGCTGTTCTTCATTCAGAAAAATGGCACCGGCAGCGTGGGCAAAATCTTTGCGCCGGTGATGGTGCTGTGGTTTGTGACCATCGGTGCGCTGGGGATTGGCGGAGTTATGCGTAATCCCGATGTATTACAGGCGCTAAATCCTTACTGGGCGCTGCATTTCTTTGTGGAATTCAAAACCGTCTCCTTCTTTGCGCTCGGCATGGTGGTGCTGTCGGTGACCGGTGGAGAAGCGTTATATGCCGACATGGGGCATTTCGGTAAAAAACCGATCCGCATTGCCTGGTTTATTCTGGTGGGGCCTTCGCTGGTGATGAATTATTTCGGACAGGGCGCGCTGCTGCTCAGCAAACCCGATGCTATCGTGAATCCGTTTTTCCTGCTCGCTCCGGGCTGGGCGCTGATCCCGCTGTTGATACTGGCTACGCTGGCAACGGTGATTGCCTCGCAGGCGGTGATTTCCGGCGTGTTCTCCCTGACGCGTCAGGCCGTGCGTATGGGCTATCTGCCGCCGATGCGCATCATCTATACCTCAGATGAAGAATCCGGTCAGATTTACATTCCGGTCGTTAACTGGCTGCTGTATTTCGCGGTACTGATTGCCATCGTCAGCTTTAAACATTCCAGCAATCTGGCGTCGGCGTACGGGATTGTGGTCACTGGCACGATGGTCATTACGTCGGTATTGATTGGCATTGTCATGGTCAAAAACTGGGGATGGAAAACCTGGGCTGGCGGTCTGATGATGGCAGCGATGCTGATCATTGATGTGCCGTTGTTTGCCGCCAACCTGACCAAACTGTTCTCCGGCGGCTGGCTGCCGGTGGCCATCGGGCTGACCATTCTGTTGATTATGCTGACCTGGAAAACCGAGCGTTCGCGCCTGCTGCGCCGCCTGAGGCAGGATCCGGAAGCGCTTGAGGCACTGATCGCCTCGCTGGAAAAAGCACCGCCGAAACGCGTGCCGGGCACGGCAGTGGTGATGTCACGCGGGCAATATGAAGTGCCGCTGGTGCTTTTGCACAATCTAAAGCACAACAAAATTTTGCACGAACGTGTGGTGCTGCTGACGGTGGTGACGGAAGACGTGCCTTATGTTCACAACGTGAAAAGGGTGACGATTGAACAGCTTTCACCGGCATTCTGGCGGGTGATTGCCAGTTATGGCTGGCGGGAAACGCCGAATGTCACGGATATTCTCTACCGCTGCGGGCTGGAAGGGCTGAAGTGTACGATGAACGAGACGTCTTTCTTTATGTCGCGGGACACATTTACGCTGGGCGAACCCCGTCCGTGGTATTTAAAAGCGCGCGGGAAACTGTTTCAGGTTTTGCAGCGTAACTCTCTGCGCGCGCCTGAGCATTATCATATTCCCCCGAACAGGGTGATTGAGCTGGGTGCGGTGGTGAAATTCTGAGGTTTTCCCGCCGGAGGGTGAGAACCGGCGGGAAAAGCAGATTACGCTTGCGGTGCTGAAGTCAGGTCAGTGACTTCAGGCGTAGTCGAACTCTGCGTCGCCTGTGAGGTTTGCGACTGAGTGGTCGGTGTCAGGTCGGTAACGGCCGGTGTCTGCGCAGCTGGCGCGGCAGTTTGTGTCTGCTGAGTCGCCGCCGGTGTTGCAGGCGTAGCGGTTTGCGCAGGCTGAGTCGCAACTGGCGCTGGAGTTGCTGACGTTGAAGCTGTTGAAGTCGCAGACGTTGCAGAAGTCTGCTGAGTCACTTCCGGAGTGGCTGCTGGTGTAGCCGCTGGCATTGCTGAAGCCTGCGATTGTTCGGCGGCTGCCGGTGCTTCGATGTCTTTCGGCAGCGACGGAACCGGTTCTGCCGGAATCGATTCTGACTTCGGTTTCGGGACAGGCGTTGATGCGCGAACCAGGAACGTCGGTTTGAGATTTGCCACAGAATAAGTCACGTGGCTGACCGCATCACGCGATGTCGCGACTTCGACCGGCGCAATGGTGACGCGACCGATCAGTGAACGGGCATAGCCGCCGACTTTATGTTTCCCTTCCGGAAGCTGGACTTCCATGCTCTCGCCAGTCCCCAGCGCACCCGCCTCCTTATCATCAATGGTCACATACAGTTTGGTGCCATCATCGGTTTTCGTCGGGACGTGCGCAACGGTCAGGCGCGTCGAGCCAAAATCGAAAGCCGGTGCCTGGTCGGCGGTTTTCGTTTTTGCGCATCCTGTGAGTGCGATAACGGCTGCTACGGCAGCAAGGGTGAAGCGATAACTCATAGTGCGACGTCTTCCTTTAAGGGATTTTTGTGATCTGCGTATCAATATACCTGATCCCACGGGAGAGATGAACGTTCTTACAGGGAACTCGGAGGAGTCTGCTATTCACTTCTCAATGTGTTCTTCATAGCAGTCCGCTGTAATTTCGGTTGAAGCGCTTCGTCAACTTGTGTATTTTTATGCAAATTAACTGCATAAAATAACAATCACACAGGAGTGACCATGCTTAAGTCATTAATTTTCACCGGGTGCCTGCTTTCTTCATTAATCACATCTGCTTATGCCGCACAGACTACATACGTGGTCGGTTCCGGCGGCACATACCGTCCGTTTGAATACGAAAACAGCCAGAAACAGCTGGAAGGTTTTGATATCGACATTATCAAGGCGATCGCCAAAGCCGAAGATTTTGATATCAAACTGGTTAATACGCCGTGGGAAGGAATTTTTGCGACACTGAATTCCGGTGATCGTGACATCATTATTTCTGGCATCACCATTACCGATAAACGTAAAGCGATGGTGGCTTTCTCCGCCCCGTATTTCCCGGCGGAACAGTCCATCGTGGTGCCTGAAGGCTCTAAAGTGGATTCCGTGGCCGCCCTGAAAGGTCAGAAAGTGGGTGTGGTGAACTCCAGCACCGGCGACATCGTGGTGTCCAATGAACTGGGCAAAAACAGCACCGACATCAAACGTTTTGATAACACTCCGCTGATGTTGCAGGAGCTGGCGGAAGACGGCATCGGCGCGGCGGTCGGTGACGTGGGCGTGGTGAAGTACTACATCAAATCCCATCCGGAGAAAGCGCTGAAACTGGTACCGGATGCTAAATTCGAGCGTCAGTATTTCGGTATTGCGGTCGCTAAAGACAACACCGAACTGTTGGGCAAAGTCAATGCCGGTCTGAAGAAAATCGTGGCTGAAGGCACCTACGCCAAAATCTACGAAACCTGGTTTGACAATAACGTTCCAGCGCTTCCCGCTCAATAATATTCTCATCACGAACAACGTTAATCAGGGGCGGTAACACGCTCCTGAACAAGGACAGGTATGACCGGATTTCGCTGGGAGATAATCTCAGAATATGCGCCGCTGTTTGTACAGGGCGCGCTGATGACCATCAAATGCACCATTATTTGTGTCATTTTAGGCACCACCTGGGGCCTGCTGCTGGGGCTAGGACGGATGGCCCGTGCCGACGACGGTCCGTGGAAACCTATTCTGCGTTTCGCCGTGCAATGGCCGGTGCGTATTTACGTCAGTGCTTTTCGCGGTACGCCGCTGTTTGTGCAGATTATGGTGGTTCACTTTGCTTTAGTGCCGCTGTTTATTAATCCGCGTGACGGCATTTTAGTGGCGAACGGTCTGATGTCCTCGGATTTCGCCCGTGCGCTGCGCTCAGATTACGGTGCATTCTTATCCTGCGTGGTGGCGATTACCCTCAACTCCGGGGCGTATGTTTCCGAGATTTTCCGTGCGGGTATTCAGTCTATCGACAACGGTCAGATGGAAGCTTCCCGCGCGCTGGGAATGGGCTGGGGCAAAACGATGCGCAAGGTTATCTTGCCACAGGCGTTCCGTCGTATTCTTCCGCCGCTGGGTAATAACGCTATCGCGATTGTGAAAGATTCCTCGCTGGCCTCGGCGATTGGCCTGGCCGATCTGGCGTATGCCGCGCGTACTGTTTCCGGCGCTTACGCCACCTACTGGGAACCCTACCTGACTATTTCACTGGTTTACTGGGTTCTGACTTTCCTGCTCTCGCTGCTGGTTCAACACATGGAAAAGAGGTTTGGCAAAAGTGATTCACGTTAAGGATTTACAGAAGCAGTTTGGCGAAACCCACGTGTTGCGCGGCATTTCCTGTGACATCGCAGAGAAAGAAGTGGTGTGCATCATCGGGCCTTCAGGTTCCGGTAAAAGCACCTTTCTGCGCTGCCTGAATGCGCTGGAAAAGCCCAATGGCGGCGAAGTGGTGGTGAACGGTTTTGCGGTGCATGACCCGAAAACCAATCTTAATACGCTGCGTGCCGGCGTCGGCATGGTGTTCCAGCGCTTTAATCTGTTCCCGCACATGACCGTGCTGGAAAACCTGATTATGGCGCCGATGTCGCTGAAGGGATTATCGAAAGCGGACGCCGTTTCCCGTGCCGAAAAGTTGCTGCAAAAAGTCGGACTGATCGACAAAATCGACGCCTGGCCTTCCAGTTTGTCCGGTGGTCAGCAACAGCGCGTGGCGATTGCCCGTGCACTGGCAATGGAACCGTCGATCATTCTTTTTGATGAACCGACGTCAGCGCTGGATCCGGAGCTGGTCGGTGAAGTGCTGGCGGTCATGAAACAGCTGGCGCTCGAAGGCATGACGATGGTGATTGTGACGCACGAAATGGGCTTTGCGCGTGAAGTCGCTGACCGCGTAGTGTTTATCGATCAGGGTGTGATTCAGGAGCAGGGGCCACCGGCGCAACTGTTCACCGCACCGCAAAATCCGCGAACCCGCGAATTTTTGAGTAAAGTATTATGATCCGACGGGCGCTTAAACAGCGCCCGTTTTCTTTGATGTGATGAGGTTTACCATGCAAAGTTTCCATTCTTATTGTATTTCAGCCTCCGGCGAAGAAAGGGCAGAAGGCGATATGCATGCCCGTTTTCCTTACTGGAGTTTCACGAAAACCGCGATCGCGATTTGTGCGCTGAAACTCAGTGAAAACGGGACTGTAAATTTGGATGGCTGTGTTGATGGCGAAGCTTACACCCTGCGGCAGCTGCTCAACCACACCGCCGGATTACCAGATTACGGCGCACTGAAAGATTATCACGACGCTGTCGCTGCCGGAGGAGAACCCTGGTCGCGCGAAAAATTGCTCAGTGCCGCGTTAGCCAGAGGCATGTTGTTTGCGCCGGGCGCGGGCTGGTCTTATTCCAACATTGGCTACATGCTGGCCCGCGAACACATTGAAGCCGCGTCAGGGCTGAGTTTTGCGCAACTGATGACTGACTTCATCACCACACCGCTAGGACTGACCAGTATCGCACTTGTCACCACGCGCGAGGAATTCGCACAACTGCACTGTGAAGCCGCCGGAAAATACCCTCCGGGCTGGGTCTATCACGGTTGTCTGGCAGGCAATGTGCGGGATGCGGCCAGACTGCTGCACGGATTATTCAGCGGTAAACTGCTGAGCGCTGCGTCGATGGCTGAAATGCAGGTGACCATCCCGCTTGGCGATGCCCTCGAAGGACGGCCGTGGACAGAATGCGGTTACGCGCTGGGGCTGATGAGCGGCGCGATGGGAGACGCGGGACGTTCAGCCGGTCATTCAGGCGGCGGCCCGTCGTGCGTGAACGCGGTCTATCACTTCCCGGATCTCCGCGAACCTGTGACCGGTGCCTGTTTTACTGACGGGCATCACGAAGGCGTGGCAGAAACAGAAGTGGGCAGGCTGGTGCAAAATTTCGGGTAAAAGGGCAAAAACACGGCTCCCAGTCTCGGAAGCCGTGTGTTAACAAACTTTAAGGTGGTGGATACGCAAACAGTTCGATAGATGGGATATATTCGATCCCATCAGAGGTGTACAAAACTGAATTAGTAAAGTCGTAAATCCTTCCAGTTATTCTTACTGTTACAAGACGGCCAATTTTAGTAACTTTGGCCTCGGCGCTATCTGATGTAAGAAATGGGGACATTTCCCCCAGGGCTTTCACGGGATTCGCAGCTATCTTTCCGGACAAGTAGTAACGATAGACTTCGGAAACCGTCGCACCCCCGCCCTGATATTTCGTGACGTAGAGCCATGTGTTTTCGTTTAATTGCTGCGATTTGAATAGTGCATCATTATAGGGTGGCCCAGTGTAATGCTGATAAGCAACATAGCTTGCTACCAGCAGTAATAAAACGACGGTTACTATACGGTGCCCCCATTTAATAACCATGCTGTTTGGCATAATCAATACCTTGTTTAATCCATCTTTGATCAACCGGGTCATCTCCGTAAGGCGCTACGCCATACCAATTGCTCCATTCTTCTCTGGAGTTGCCCGCCATACTTTGTGCGAATCCACCGCCCATGAGTAAAATATCTGGCGGGATACCCGCAACATATCCGGTAGCCCCGAAATTAAAATTGCCAAAATTAGCCAGCTTCTTGTTCTGTTGTTTATAGTCCCATATTCCGCGATTTCTTACCTTATGATAAAACCAGTAATAAGTTGCCGGGGTTGCCATTCCCTTGCTCATGCCACGTGCTTTTGCCTCCATAATATTTTTATTCAGAAGACTAAACCCAGGGGCTGGCATTATAGGAATAATAGCCATAATGAGTTCCCTTAGGCTGTTTTACGTTCATTCCATGAGTCAGAAAATGAGATTTCCGTCGCAGTGTTTCCATGTGATTTTTTCGTAACGAAACTCTATCTGTTCTAAACATCTTTAATGTTAATTGCAACAACTTGATTTATATGCTAATTGTCATTTTAAAAGGTCAGTGGTGGAGCTTGGTTATTTCACGGCGTGCTGACTTTTGTCTTTCCAGGATCCTGGCTTTTTTAACTTTGTGCTAAATTACCCACAATTCTTACCCGCATTCCCGAGGCAACATGATCATCCCTTCAAACCGTACCACCCGTGAAATGAAGATAAACAATGTCGTGCTGGTGACGAATGCATTGAAATCTCTGGGCTCGGCGACGAAGGCGGAACTGGCGGGTGTCACCGGTCTGAGTATCGCCACCTGCGGCGCAGTGCTGAATGATCTGAGCCAGCGACACGAAGTGCTGGCGCTGGAACTCGACGTCTCGCGTGGCGGCCGTCCGGCGCAGCGCTATGCGTATAACCCGAACTATTTCTCGGTACTTAGCCTGTACGCGCAGGGCAGCGACGCTGCCGCACAGATTGTCTGGTCGGTGAATTCAGCCACCGGTGAAAGTCTGGCGCAGGGTGAAATCCGCTTTTTACCGATGACGCTGGCGACGTTTTATCAGCAAATTGGCAGCCTGCTGGCGGACTATCCCAATATTAAAGCGCTGGGCATTGGCCTGCCCGGCGTGGTGGTAAAAGGAACCGTCACGACCTGTGATATCAGCATGTTTGCCGGTGTGGCGGTTGAGCAGCAACTGCGTGAACAGTTCGGGATTTATGTTCAGGCGGATAACGACATGAACTACACCGCATGGGGTTTTTACCGCAGCAGTTGCGCAGGCATTACCGCGCCGGTGGCGTATCTCTTCAAACCTGAGGTGCCTTGTCTGGGCTGTGGCATGGTGATTAACGGTCAGGTATTACAGGGTGCCAGCCAGTTTGCAGGGGAAGTGTCGAATCTGCCTTTTGAAGGATTGGATAAACTGCCGGTCGCAGAAGAAATGGCGAAAGTGATTGTCTCGCTGACCGCCATTATCAACCCGGCCACCATCGCGCTTTCCGGCCCAAAAATAACTGAAGCACTGCTGCCTGAGCTGACGACGCTTTGCCTGCGGCACATTCCCGCACAGCATATGCCGCAGCTGACTTACCGCCCGTCGATGCGTCAGGATTATCTTCAGGGCATCGCGGAACTGACGCTCAGCAACTACAATCTGCACATGGCTTTCGGTGAATAACGCCGGTTGACTTTGTTGTTCGCCCCCTTATACTGCGTACTTATTAAAAGACTTTTAATAACTAACTTCACCTCGCGGGAGAACCTGATGTCACTGTCATCTGAAATTGCGCACAACGGTATTCATGCCGGAAGTCCTGTCCGGCGTGTCGCGACGCGGGCGATATTTTTTGTCACCGGTATGGCGATGGGGCTCTGGGCGGCGCTGGTTCCGTATGCACAGCTGCGCACGCATTCAGAGGCGGGCGATCTCGGGTTACTGCTGCTGTGTCTCGGGGCTGGTTCGCTGCTGTCGATGCTGGGATCGGGACGGATTATCGGCAAGTTTGGCTGTCGGGCAGTGATCGTCGCGGCGGTCATTTTGTACTGTCTGATGCTGCCGCTGCTGGCGGTGTTCAGTGACATCTGGCTGCTGGCGCTCAGTCTGTTTATTTTCGGCATGGGCATCGGGCTGGCGGATGTAGCCGTCAATGTGCAGGGCACGCTGGTGGAACAGGCCGCGGATAAACCACTGATGTCAGGGTTTCATTGCCTGTGGAGCGTGGGCGGGATCGCCGGAGCCGGTGGCGGTGCGTTGCTGCTCAGTGCCGGTATCACGCCGCTCGGCAGCACGTTTTTTGCCGTCGTGCTGGTTATCGCGCTGACGGCGTATTCTTATCGCGGAATGTTACCGTTTGGCGCGCATGAGGATCCTGAAGAAGGCCAGCCGAAAGCCAGACCGAATTTCCGTCTGGTGCTGATGGCGGTGATGGCGATGATTTGTTTTATGGCCGAAGGCGCGGTGCTGGACTGGGGCGGTGTCTTCCTGACACAGGATCGCGGTCTGGCGCTGGAACATGCGGGCTGGGGCTTTGCGGTATTTGCCGTGGCGATGTCGCTGATGCGCCTGACCGGTGATGCGATTGTCAGTGCACTGGGGCGCAAACGGATCCTGATTATCGGCGGGATTTTGGGTATCGCCGGTTATCTGATGGTTGTGCTGTTGCCGGGCTGGATCCTGCCATTGTGCGGTTTTGCGCTGGTCGGGATAGGCGCAGCGAATATTGTTCCGGTGCTGATTACGCTGGCCGGTCAGGAAAAAGTGATGCCGGTCAATATGGCGGTGGCGATGGTGGCAACGCTCGGTTATCTCGGTGTGCTGGGCGGTCCGGCGCTGATCGGCTTTATTGCCCATCTTTCCAGTTTGTATGTCGCATTCTCGGCGGTCGCGGCGGCGTTTATGGTCATCACGTTTGGCGCATACAAACTGAAGTATTGATTGTTTTCAAAGACCAATGATTTATAACTGAGTGGCAAATTTGCCAGCTGGCGCGTAAAAACCGCCAGCCCTCTTTTAGCCTGATTGATTTAAAATCCGACTCTGTAAGGAGCAGTAATGGCCGTAAAACTTATCGCCGTAGACATGGATGGAACGTTTCTCAATCCGCAGCACGAATACAATAAAGCCCGCTTTGGCGAGCAATATCAGCAACTTTTGCAACGTGACATTAAATTTGTGGTGGCGAGCGGCAACCAGTATTACCAGCTTAAATCGTTCTTTGATGATCTCGATACACAAATTGCTTACGTTGCGGAAGGCGGCGGGTATGTGGTCGATAAAGAACAGGAAATTTACTGCGGCAAGCTTGAGCCGGAACAGGTGACGCAGGTGCTGGAATGGATAAGTCGTACGCCGGGCATTAACACCATTGTGTGTGGGCGCAAAGGGGCTTATGTGCTCTGCGGCACCGATGAGGATTTCATCAGTCGTATGCGCCGTTACTATCACCGACTGACAAAAGTGCATCAATACGCAGAAATCGACGATACGATTTTCAAATTTGCACTGAGCTACGTGGAAGACGATGTCTATCCGCTGATGGGTGAAGTTAACGCCAACCTTGGCGGGATTGTTGCACCGGTGACCAGCGGACATGGTTCTGTTGATCTGATCATCAGCGGGAATCACAAAGCCTGCGGTCTGCAAAAAATCCAGCAGATTTATGGTATCCGCGATGACGAAGTGCTGGCGTTTGGCGACAGCGGCAACGATCTGGAAATGCTCAGCTATGCCGGTTACGGTTTTGCGATGGAAAATGCCTCTGCACCGGCAAAAGCCGCCGCGAAATACGTCGCGCCATCTAACCGAGATGAGGGCGTGCTGAAAGTGATTGATGACGTGCTGAACGGTCGCGCGCCATTCGCTTAAACAGTTCAATGTGCATTAAAACGAAAAGGCTGCCGCGTAAAACGGCAGCCTTTTTAGCATTGTGTAATGAAGATTGTGTAATGAAGATTAAGGCACATAGTCTGGTGGAACGCCGCTGTCACCGGGCTCTGCAGGGTAGTAATCCGGCGGAACCGGCGATTGCGGTGATTGATTCGAGCTGTAACCGTCGCTGGCGTCTACCGGCACCTTATTACCTTTGGCGTACATACATTGCGTGTACACCGTATCGTACTGATCCTGCAAGTCGCCGCTGCTGGCACCCGCATTATTGCTGCCCATTGCGCTGCCAATCAGCAAACCACTGCCTGCGCCAATCAGCGCGCCCGGACCGGCCTGATGCGACGCTGCGCCAATCAGTGCTCCGGCTGCCGCGCCCACGACTGTCCCGGCAGCAGCGGTACCGGCGGCATTATTACTGGCAGTTTCTGCGCCGCCATTCACACTGCCATAGGCCGCGTTACGGCATGACATTTCATCCATCTGAAACTGTTGATAATCCTTTCCGGTACCTGGCAGCACCATCACATCTGGTCGGGTTGGGGGAGAAACGCAGCCGGATAAGGTCGCGGCTAAGGCGAGAACCGCCACCGGAGTAAACCTGTTCATGACTTTTACCGCCTGTTAACGTGGTCCTGCGACCACTTTCATCCAGCCGCGCGGGCAGGCCGGGACTCGCGGATAATATCCCGCCGGATTCTGACAGTAATACGCATAAGCCGGGGGTTTCTCGACATACGTTTGCGGCTGCGGTGGCGCAGCGTAAACGACGGCTGGCGGGCCGTAATAGACCGGCGGAGGAATGCCTATCACCACGTCCGGCCCATACCAGCCCCCGCGATAATAGCCGCCATGGTAATAACCATGGCCGTAATAGCCGTGACCGTAATAGCCATGACCGTAATAACCGTAGGCGAACGACGCAGAACTGGCCGACATCAGCGCGCCAGCAGTAAGCATCAACAACAACAGCCTTTTCATAACGACCTCGAAGTGCATTGAGCGGATGTCCGAAGTGATAAAACCTACCACTCCTGAGGATAACGATACGCCTGTTGCGGCTAAATGGTTGGCGGGGGATTAGGGTGAATATGACAAGGCTGTGGCAGCAATTGTGACCAAAAAATTCAACAGCAAACGTTTGTTTACGTTCAGGGTTTGAGAGGCGGGGGATTCATATTTCAGACCCGGTTTTGCCACAGCAAATCCGGGCTGAGAATTAAAAAATTCGAATTTAAGGTGTTATTTCTTACTTGCTGTAAAACGTCTGAAGGCTTCCAGCGTTTCATCGCTGACGTGATGCTCCACACCTTCAGCATCCAGACGCGCTGTCTCTGCGCTGATGCCGAGCGCGATGAAAAACGCTTCAACCACGTTATGACGTTCGCGGTTTTCCGCCGCCAGTTTCTCACCTTCCGGTGTAAGAAAGGTTCCGCGATAGGGTAGCTGGTGAACCAGTCCGGCATTGGCCAGGCGTTTCAGGGTTTTTGCCACTGTCGGCTGGGAAACACCCAGACGCGCGGCCAGATCTACCTGTCTCGCTTCGCCAAATTCGTGAATCAAATCTGAAATCAGCTCAACGTAATCATCCATTAATTCCCGGCGATGCGCCTCGCGCACCTGTAAGAAACCCTGCGCGTGTTCTTCCACATCCAGTAATGGATTCATTTTTTTATCTTTCACTACGCCTGCCTCTTTCTTGCTCAACGGTTTTTCACCGCAGCCGCGCTCACCGCAGCAACCCACGCATTGTAAACCAAGTCCACATATCTACCAATTTATGAAAACTTTGCATTGGCTATGGAGTATAGCCTGTGCTATACCTGAATAATAAACCGCCGTTTGATGCGCAGATTGACAGGAGAGATTTTCATGGAAAATGGACGACACATCTTAAAATTATTCAGCCATTCGCCGTTTCGTTTACGGCTGATGCTGGTGGGCATGATTGTGGCGCTGATCACCGGCAACGCGCAGGCGGCAGACCAGGCAGCCAGCAAGGACAAAAAAAAGTTTAAAGTGGTGACCACTTTCACGGTGATCCAGGACATCGCGCAGAACGTAGCCGGCGATGCCGCCACCGTGGAGTCGATCACCAAACCGGGCGCTGAGATCCACGACTATCAGCCTACGCCGCGGGATATTGTGAAAACGCAATCCGCCGATCTGATCCTGTGGAACGGGTTTAATCTTGAACGCTGGTTCGGGCGCTTCTTCGCCAACATCAAACATGTGCCTTCGGTCACCGTGACGGACGGCATAACGCCGCTGCCGATTCAGGAAGGGCCGTATCTGGGCAATCCGAATCCGCACGCGTGGATGTCGGCTAAAAATGCGCTGGTGTATGTCGAAAATATCCGAGCGGCGCTTGTAAAATATGACCCCGAAAATGCCGCAACCTACGATCGTAACGCCAAAGATTATGCGCAAAAAATCAGCCAGCTAGATGCGCCGCTGCGTGAACGTCTGGCAAAAATTCCGGCAGGGCAGCGCTGGTTAGTGACCAGTGAAGGCGCGTTCAGTTATCTGGCGAAAGATTATGATTTGAAAGAGGCCTATCTGTGGCCAATCAATGCTGAAGAACAGGGCACGCCGCAGCAGGTGAAAAAAATCATCGATCTGGTGCGTCAGCAGAATATTC
Organism: Rahnella sp. PAMC25617; assembly: GCF_050606005.1. NCBI lineage: Bacteria > Pseudomonadati > Pseudomonadota > Gammaproteobacteria > Enterobacterales > Yersiniaceae > Rahnella > Rahnella sp. PAMC25617. The sequence goes on along the minus strand of NZ_JBOCUM010000008.1, from coordinate 151,298 downwards.
CGGTGGTGTTCAGCGAAAGCACGATTTCAGACAAACCGGCAAAACAGGTCAGCAAGGAAACCGGCGCGAAATACGGCGGCGTGTTGTATGTCGATTCGCTGTCAGCGACTGACGGCCCGGTTCCCACGTATATCGATCTGCTGAAAGTCACGGTCGGTACCATTGCAGAAGGGTTCGGACAATGAGTAACGCCGCGCTGAATCTTAACGTTGATGACATTTCGGTGACCTATAACAACGGTCATACCGCGATTGAAAATGCCTCGTTTACCCTGCACGGCGGTTCGATTTGCGCGCTGCTCGGCGTTAACGGCAGCGGTAAATCCACGCTGTTTAAAACCATCATGGGAATACTCCGTCCTACGCACGGCAGCGTGACGCTGGACGGTCTGAACGTGGCGAAAGCGCTGAAGCAAAACCTTATCGCTTATGTGCCCCAGTCGGAAGATGTGGACTGGAATTTTCCGGTGCTGGTGCGTGATGTGGTGATGATGGGGCGTTACGGCAAAATGTCGTTTCTGCGGATCCCATCGGCGGAAGACAAAAAACGGGTGGCGTCGGCGCTGGCTCGCGTAGGCCTCACTGATCTGGCGCATCGGCAGATTGGCGAGCTTTCCGGCGGGCAAAAAAAACGCGTTTTTCTGGCGCGGGCGCTGGCACAACAAGGGCGCGTCATGCTGCTTGATGAACCCTTTACCGGTGTGGATATCAAAACTGAGAATGCCATTATCGAACTCCTGCGCCAGCTGCGCGAAGAAGGGCATCTGATTTTGGTTTCGACGCACAACATCGCCAGTGTGCCGGATTTCTGCGACCGCGTGGTGCTGATCAACCGCACGGTCATCGCGGCTGGTGCGCTCGACACTACCTTTACCTCTCATAATCTCGAAAATACCTTTGGCGGCGCGCTGAGGAACATTGGTTATTTAGTGCCACAGGAACCGGTGAGGCGGGCGGTATGATGGCGCTGTTGCTGGAGCCGTTTCAGTATAACTATATGGTGAAAGCCATCTGGGTGAGTGCCGGTGTCGGCGCGGTGTGCGCATTTTTATCGGCGTATCTGATGCTTAAAGGCTGGTCGCTGATGGGCGATGCGCTCTCGCATTCCGTCGTGCCGGGTGTGGCAGGCGCTTATGCACTGGGCTTTCCGTATGCCATCGGAGCCTTCGGTACCGGCATTCTGGCGGCGCTTTCCATGACGCTGCTGCGCCATTTCACCAAGCTGCGCGAAGACGCGATCATCGGCTTCGTCTTCTCGACCTTCTTTGCGCTCGGGCTGTTGCTGGTTTCCCTTAATCCGACATCCGTTAACGTGCAGTCGATTCTGTTCGGCAATATTTTAGGTATCGATGACGCTGATATTTTGCAGGTGCAGATTATCGTCGGCGTTTCCCTGCTGGTGCTGTGCGTGATCTGGCGCGACCTGCTGGCGGTATTTTTCGACGAGGCGCACGCGGTTTCGGTCGGGCTTTCTCCGCTGCGACTCAAAATCATTTTCTTCACTATATTCAGCGCGTGCAGCGTGGCGGCGTTACAAACCGTCGGCGCAATTTTGGTGATTGCCATGGTGATCACGCCCGGTGCGACGGCCTATCTGCTTTCCGATCGTTTCTCCCATGTGTTGATTATTTCGGTGATTATCGGCGCAGTCACCAGCGCGGCGGGCGCCTGGCTGAGCTATTACCTGGATGGCGCAACCGGCGGCGTCATCGTCTGCCTGCAAACCGCGGTCTTCCTGCTGGCGTTTTTATTCGCGCCAAAACACGGCTGGCTGGCCAGTCATTTACGTATCAAATGCCGGAGCCGCGCATGATGTCCTGGTTTGATGTACTGATGGAGCCGATGAGCTTCGACTTTATGCAGCGCGCGCTGCTGACCAGTATGGCGACCAGCATTGTCTGCGCGATATTCTCTTGTTTTCTGGTGCTCAAAGGCTGGTCGCTGATGGGCGATGCGATTTCCCACGCGGTGTTGCCCGGCGTGGTACTGGCCTATCTGGCGGGTATTCCTCTGGTGATTGGCGCGTTTGGTTCCGGTCTGTTTTGCGCCGTGGCAACCGGCTTTATCAAAGAGCATTGCAGGGTCAAAGAAGACTCGGTGATGGGCATTGTCTTCTCGGGCATGTTTGCTGCCGGTCTGGTGCTGTTTTCCCGGGTGAATACGGAGCAGCATCTCAGCCATATTCTGTTCGGCAATGTGCTGGGCGTGACGGACAGTGAAATGCTGCAAACGCTGATTATCGCGCTGGTGGTGGCACTGGCGATTATCATCAAATTCAAAGACCTGATGTTATTTTGTTTCGATCCGGTGCAGGCGAAAGTGGTCGGGTTGCCGGTACGTTTTTATCACTATGCGTTGCTGTGTATGCTGGCGCTGACCATTGTCGCGGCGTTGCAGGCCGTGGGTGTTGTACTGGTGGTTGCAATGCTGATTACGCCAGGCATTACTGCGTTTCTGCTGTGTAAGACACTGCCGAAAATGATAATCGTCGCTGTGACGGTGTCACTTATTGCCGCCATTTCCGGCACCTTTATCAGTTTTTATATCGATGCAGCGACCGGACCGGCGATAGTGCTGATTCAGGCTATGCTTTTCCTGCTGGCATTAGCTGTGCATCTTTTGCGTAAACCGTTTAAATCCCGGCAGTCAGCACCGAATGCATAGTGTCCGCAGTGCAGGTTTGGCATGCTTGTGTGCATGTATTCCTTATTTAAAGAGATCCTGATGACCCAACAATTTGCTCCTGTCGAACTGGAAAAGCCTCCGCCTGATTAACCACGGCACGACGGCGCTGGCTACCTGTCGCATAAAGGCCTACCATCGACCGGCAACAAAAGGGTTTAATGAAGTTCAATGAAGTAAGCGTTAAGGATTGTTATGAGCGAAGTAGCAAGTTCCATCAGTGTTGGCGATAGCTTTACTGTCAAGAACGGCTCAACCCACGAAGTAACTGGCTTTGTGAAGAAGGGAGAGAGAATTTACCCGATGATCAAAACAGATCATGGTGATTCAAGCTTCACCTTCATCAAAGAAATTGTTTCGGTAAATAAAGCTTAAACATTAACAACCTTCTCTGTGATCGCGGCCTGTTTGTATTACGTAAAGAACAGGCTGCGTGATGTCAGCTCCCCACCAATTTCCTCTTTTTTCCTCCATCTTTGCCATATGCACGTCTGCCGGACATTGCAGTTTGAATTAACGATATACCGGCAGCAGATTCGCGCTTGAAAGAATATGTACTGCCGCATTGAGCACGCCGAACAGCAGCACCAGTACGATCATTTTATTCCCACCCCACACGCGGTACAGCGGGCTGCCAAAACGCTGGCGTGATGCGCGTGCCATCAGCGCCGGAACAATCACCGCCCAGACCGTTGCCGCCAGTCCGGCAAAACCAATCGCATAAATGAAACCGTCGGGATAAATCACGCCACCAATAATGGGCGGAACGAACGTCACCAGCGCCGTTTTGAAGCGACCAGTCCGGCTGTCGTTGAATTTAAACAGATCCGCCAGATAATCAAACAGGCCGAGCGTCACCCCTAAGAATGAACAGGCGACGGCAAAGTTTGAGAAAATCGTCAGCAGCAAGTCCAGACCGGCGCTGTTAAGTATCTGGCTCAGTGACTGCACCAGCACATCAATATTGCCACCCCGTTCAGCGATGCTGATGAATTCCGGACGCGGAATGTTGCCCATCGTTCCCAGCATCCAGATGATGTACAGCCCGAGCGCCATCAGCGTACCCAGCAGCAGACACTTCCTGATGATTTGCGGATTTTTGCCGTAGTACTTCATCAGGCTCGGCACATTGCCGTGATAGCCAAATGACGCCAGACAGAACGGCAGCGTTGCCAGCACATAAGGCATGTAGCTCGGATTAATTTCGACGCTGTTAAGCAAATTCACCGGTTTCACATGCCACAGCAGGCTGCCGAAAGTCAGGAAGAAGGCAATTATTTTCGCGCCAAGCACAATGGCCGTCATCCGGCTCACCGCACGGGTGCTCAGCCAGACGATAAAGGCCACGACCAGCGCCGTCAGCAGACCGCCGAGGCGGGGAGAAAAACTCACCGACATCTCACGCAACGTGTGCTGGATCACCGAGCCGCTGGCGGAAATATAGGCGTAGGTCAGAATGTACAAAACGAACGCGATAGTGATGCCGTTCAGCCGGTTCCAGTGTTTACCCAGCAGATCGCCGGTCACCGTATTGAAACTCGATCCCACCGGATAGTTAAGATTTGCTTCGAGGATCATCAGTCCGGAATGCAGCATACAAAACCAGGTAAAAATCAGGGCAGCTACAGACCAGAAAAACCAGGCGCCGGACATTACCACTGGCAGGGAAAACATCCCTGCGCCGATGATCGTTCCACCAATAATCATTGCGCCGCCCAGTACAGAACGTTGCGGGGCGGTCACGGAAAGCGTCGCCATAGTGCGTATCCTCGCGTGGCTTTTGTCAGAATTCGTTGAAAGAATGGCTGAAAAAGAAATGAGTGAAATAACGAACAAAAATCGCTGTTTTGTGCTGCGATTTTGGTCTTAAGCGCGGCAATATAGTGGAAATGAAGTAGTTTGTACACTGCTGAACTAGTTTGCTGATACAAAAGCCCACATTCAGAAGCTGAACAGGGCATTCACGAAGGTGAGCAGGGAAATAACGCCGAAAATGTGTACAAAATATTAACGTTGTGCAATTTTGCGGTTAATAGGGTGCGGGGTATTCCTGGCGCAGATCACAGATTTCATTACGATTTCTTATCTAACAAAAATAAAAAACCCTGTTTGAAAATACAGGGTTGACACACAACATATAGCGAGTAAATTAGAACTCAGCACCAGAGAGAAGTGAAAAGAAATTTTTATTTCGCGGTGCAATTAGCAAGTTGATAAACTTGTCAGTAATGAGATGCGATAAAGGCCACGAAGTATTTTAGTATGGGTGATTCAACACCGGGCGTTATTTGAAAGTCCGTGAGATGATGCTTTAAGGCCACGCAGTAAAGCTGTGCAATCGCATGATGTGGACGAAAACGCGATGATGTAACGCCTTGTTAGTTAGAGTAATGTTCGCGATTTGGGTACGTAAGTATGAAATCGAGAATGTCGCGACGAAAGTAAGGCCACGCATCAAAGAGTATATATCGCGAGGGTGATGTACTCATTTATCCCGAGACATATCAGAAGGGTAAATGAAACGAGCAGGATACTGATGTTATTCCACAAAATTATAGGAGGATAGCGTTACCAGGCAGTAAAAATATATCCTGTGAGAATATGTACATCTTTAGCAGTTGCATTACCTAAGCAGTACACGTAATTAAGTTGATGAATGTTAAATGTTAATTTGATAGTACCTTAAAAGCCCCGGTTTAACGATTGGGGCTTTTTCATTTGTACCGCCTGTGACTCTTTATTTCCCGCTGATAGTGCCTTCAAGAATCGTCTGCGCGCCCAGACAAACCAAAAAACACACCAGCGTGGTGTCTTTACCTGCAGTCGCAGCAGTTAATGCGCTGTCCTCATCGCTGATCGCGTCACCTTTTGACAGAGTGACATCGCCGATGCTGATTTCGCCGTCCATCACATACAGCCATTGAGCAAAACCCGCATGTAAAGGAACTTCCGTGGTGGTGTTTTCATCCATGCGAATGTCATAGACATATACCGCCTGCCTGATTTCAAGCGGAGACTCAATGCCTTCCGGCGCAGCCAGCAGCGTCCACTCATTGCTTTTTATGCCGTCAGGGCGCGTCATAAACTGCACGCGGCCTTCCAGATTTGCCTGACGCGGACGGATAAATATCTGCAACATTTCTGCCGACACCAGCGGCGTGGACTCCTCATGCCAGAAACTTTCACCGGCGTTCATCATCATCAGTTGTTTCGGTGAAAGGGGAACACGGTTACCGGCAGAATCTTCATGCACCATCGAACCACGCCACATATAACTGAGGATTTCGTCGTTGTTATGCTCATGCATTTTCACCAGCGTACCCTGTTCGAGAGTGGCATGGTCTATAACACTCAGAGGGCCGAAAGCGTCGTCATTTTTTTCAGGCTGGATTTGCCCCGGCCGCATACGACGGATACGAAACGGGCCATATTCAAAAGTAGTTTTGGGTTCAGCACGTAAAACGTTAAACATAATCTCTCCGGCGGCAGACAGGAACGCAGGGTTCGGATGAAAATCGGATACCATTTTTTAACATACTATGATCATTAAAGCGTACCTGCCGTGAATAAACTTTCTGTTTAATCAGAAACAAAGACCCCGTCCCTGAGGCCTTTGGATCCAAAAAGAACAATTAATCCAGACTCAACAACGCACTCAGCTGCTCAATTTGTGATTGCCACTGACGTTGCAGCTCAGGTTTCTGGTGCTTAGGTTTGCGCGCCAGATCTTCTGCCAGAAGGTGTTCAGCCTCCACCAGCCTCGCCAGCAGTTGCTCTTCTTCCGTGTCCTCGGTGTGGATTACGTCAGTCCCGCTTTCTGAAAAAAACGGTTCCGCTGGCGGGGGAGAACCCGCCAGTACGGCGTAAACCGGCGCAAGCGTATGCCACTCTTCTAACCGTTGCTCATCCACCAGCCAGAACCGGTTACAACTTTGCTCAATGAGCGTCCGGTCGTGTGACACCAAAAGCACCGCACCACGGAAGGTTTTCAGCGTTTCCGCCAGCTCTTCTTTGCCTTCCAGATCCAGGTGGTTAGTCGGTTCATCAAGCAGCAAAAGCGAATAATTCGCCAGCGTCAGCCCGATAAACAGCAGCCGCGAACGTTCTCCGCCGCTGAGCGTACTCACTTTTTGCTGATGGCGGATAAACGGGAATCCTGCGCCAATCAGCGCCATTTTTCTCTGCTCTTCCGTCAGCGGGGCAAAGTTCGCCAGCGCATCACCAAGAGAATCATCGTCCTGCAACTGATGCTGATTCTGATCGTAATAACCCACCCGCACGCGGGGATGGAAAGTCACACCCGTATGGGTTGTTTCCGGCTGACTGAAGGCGTACCACAACGTCTGCAACAGCGAGGACTTGCCGCAACCGTTGCGCCCGACCAGTGCGATACGGTCACCGCTTTTGATGCGCATTTCATCCATTGTGAACAAAACCGGAGCATTGCGCGCAGGACGAACCTGCAAACCGGACAGCGCCAGAACCCGGTCCGCCGCCAGCGCTTCGCCTTTTAACTGCAGTTTCCACTGATTACCGGCGGTGACTTCAGTTTGATCCTCTTTCAGCCGGTCTACCTGCTTTTCCATTTGCTTTGCCTTGCGCGCCAGCTTTTCGTTGTCATACACGCTGCCCCACAGCGCCAGACGTTTGGCACTTTTAGTTACGCGGTCAATCTCCTTTTGTTCTGTTTCCCTGCGCACAGCGTCGGAGGCGTCTTTTTCTTCCAGCGCCTGACGTGCCTGCGTACAAGGGAGACGAATAAACTGCAGGGTTTTATCGCGCAGGATCCAGGTGCTGTTGGTCACGTTATCGAGCAGGCTGCGGTCGTGAGAAACCAGCACGAAACTGCCGTTCCAGTTTTTCAGAAACTGTTCCAGCCATAACAGCGTCGGCAGATCCAGATGGTTGCTCGGTTCATCGAGCAGCAGTAAATCGGGCTGGCGGATCAGCGCGCGGGCCAGCAGCAGGCGGGTATGCTGCCCGCCGCTGAGCGTTCCGGCCGTCAGTTGCCAGGCAGATTCATCGAAACCCAGCGTGGAAAGCAACACCTGCGCCTGCCAGAGTTCAGGCTGATGAAGGCCCGGCGGCAGATGATTCAGAACAGATTCGAGCAGGGTATGATGATTCAGTTCTTCAGGCAGATGTTGTTCAACGCGGGCCATCAGACACTGATTTGCCAGCGTGACACTGCCGGACGTTGCCGCCAGTTCACCGCTGAGGATTTTCAGCAGGGTACTTTTGCCACAGCCGTTGTGGCCGATAAGGCCGATGCGGTCGCCTTTTTTCAGGCCGAATGAAATCTCAGCCAGCAAAGGACCAAAAGAATTATCGAATGATACAGATTGTGCAGACAGTAAAGTCATGATGCTTACTCAGGTTTTCGGGCATAGAATGCCTCTCGTCAATAAAGCCGACGATAACCGGTAAGCCGGAGGGAAGAACTCAGATTGTCAGTTAGCTTCGCTCAGACAGGTTATCGCGGCAGGGAGCCGGAAACGCCTGAGCAGCGACGATCGCCAAAGACAGGTGAATATAAAAACCATTCACGGGTCAGCATGGGGATCCTCCTTATATATAAAATTGGTGAATGAATGAACTGATTATATTAGGGAATTTTGAATTGTTCCAGTTTCAAAATTCCCCGACCCGCCGTTACGCCTCAACAACCTCATTTTCCAGTTTCTGCCGCTTACGCAGACCGGGGAACCAGGTCATCCACAATCCGACGACAATCAATGTACCGATGCCGCCAATGGCTGCCGCCGGGACTGCGCCCACCCAGGCGGCCATCAGACCGGATTCAAATTCGCCTAGCTGGTTCGAGGTGTTGATGAAGATGGAGTTGACCGCGCTGACGCGTCCGCGCATATCGTCTGGCGTGTCCAGTTGTACCAGTGCGCCGCGAATGACCATGCTTATCATGTCAAATCCGCCGAGCGCAAACAGTGCCAGCATGGATAACCACAGTGAGGTGGAGAACGCGAACACCAGCGTCGCCGCGCCGAAGCCTGCCACGGCGGCAAACATGGTCATACCCACGTTACGTTGCAGCGCGCGGTGGCTCAGCCAGAAACCGACAATCAGTCCACCCACAGCCGGAGCACCGCGCAACAGACCCAGTCCCCACGGGCCGGTATGCAGAATGTCGTGGGCAAAAATCGGCAGCAGGGCGGTCGCACCGCCGAGCAAAACCGCGAACAGATCCAGAGAGATCACACCCAGAACATCCGGACGGGCGCGGATGAAACTGATACCGGCGAACAAGGTTTTAAAGGTCGCCGGAACACGGCGCGGTGGCGCCTGTTCGTAACGTAAACGGCTGACCATCACAATCGATAACAGATAAAGACAGGCGCACACCGAGTAAGCGACGCCGGCTCCGGCGACATACATAAAACCGCCGAGCGCCGGACCCACCATAGACGCCGCCTGACCTGAAACACTGTTAGCGGCCATCGCCCGTGCCAGTAAATGCGGCGGCACCAGTGCCGGAAGCATCGACTGTAAAGACGGCGCTTCCATGGCTTTGGCGGTCGAAATGATAAAAATCAGGCCGAGGATAATGACTTCGTTGACGTGATGTGTCAGCGATAAATACGCCAGGGCGGCAATCGCCACCCATTCGGCGACTTGTCCGAGCAAGACCACGCGGCGGCGGTCAAACTGATCCGCCACGTGTCCGGCGACCAGCGCCAGCGCGACAGAGGGGAAAAACTGCACCAGCCCGATCAGCCCCAGATCAAACGCCCTTCCGGTAATCGAGTAGATTTGCCAGCTCACCACAATGGAAAGCATCTGGAAACCAAAACTGGAGGCCGCGCGGGCTATCCAGAACGCCACAAACGAGCGGTGCTGTAACAGTGGATCCGGATTACCGGAAGAAGATGACATGACAAATCCCTGAAAAATGAAAGATGCCGTGTCTGCTGGTCGCATGCGACAAGTTAGCCCGGCAATTATTGTGGATACAAATAATTAACAAACAATCTTATCGGCCGTTTTACCATAAAAAATTCAACAAATCTCCCTATCACATTGTGAAGAAAGTGTGCAGTTCGCGTGCAAGCGCCTCTGGTTGCTCCTCGGGAATAAAATGCCCGCTGTTGGCGATAATAATTCCGGTGATGTTTTCAGCAAAATCGCGCAGCGGTACGGCCATATCCGGGATAGAACCCTGATCGGCACTTACCGCCAGCAGCGGCATCTGCAATTTTCCCTGACTGTTCAGCTTCCGGTTCTGCTCAGCGGAAACCGTGACTGAACGGTAATACGCCAGTCCGGCGCGCAACCCGCCGCTTTTGAGGAAAACGCGCAAATACTCGCTGATGTCTTCGTCCGTAAAGGCATCAGGCGCTGCTGTTTTTCTGCGTAAAAACCAGTCCAGATAGATCCGTTCGTTGCCGGTAATCAATGCTTCAGGTAAATCGGGAAGGGTATGAAACGCAAAGTGCCAGGTTTTCCATGATTTATCCGGCGTGACCGGCAGCGCATCCGGCAAGGTAATTCCGGGGATCCCGGCATCGAGCAGCGCCAGTCGTTTCACTTCATTCGGGTAGAGCGCGGCATACGGATAAGCCACCCAGGCACCGACATCGTGGGCGACCAGAAAATAGCGTGTATGTCCAAGAGACTGCATCAGCCCGTGGGTTTTCTGCGCCAGACTCTGTGTGTCGTAGCCGGTTTCTGGCCGGTCGGAGTCGCCCTGACCCGGCAAATCAGGGGCCACCAGCCAGAAAGTATCCTTCAGATCCTGCATAACGTGACGCCATGCAAACCAGCTCTGCGGGAAACCGGCCAGCAGAAGTAAAACCTCGCCGTCAGGATTTCCGCCACAAACGTAATGTATTCGCACGCCATCCACTGTGGCGTAATGGTGATGAAATCCTTTCAGTGTGGGATCGGGTATACCGAAAAGCGCGGTGGCAACGGGAGTGGAAGGCATATTCTGATTCATGATATTTCTCCTGTTAAAGTTTATTAGGAAATGTTTATTTCCTAAATGGCAAAAAAATTTTAATCGAGGATTTTTAGCGCCAGTTCCAGCGTGGAGTCAGCATCCGGATTGTTTTCAACTTTGCCGGCAACACGCATTCCCAGCACGACATAAAGCATCAGGGTTGACGCGGCTTGTGCATCAATGGCCGTTGAGACTGAACCGTCACGTTGCCCCAGTTCGATCAACGAAATCAGGAACGCTTTATTGCGGGTAATCGCCTGGCGAACCAGCCCGGCAACTTCATCATCGAAGGTCAGTAACTCAACAGTGCCGGCGACAACCAGACAACCGCGGCGGCCTTCAATTTCATGCGAAGATTTAAGGTAAAAGCGCAGCACCTGGGCAATACGTTCGCGCCCGGTCGTAACCCTCTCAATCTGCTGGCGCAGCTGAGCATTACGCAATGAGGTATAGCGCTCAAAAACCTTGAGAAACAGAGTACGTTTATCAGTGAAAGCCTTGTAGATGCTGCCCGCCGTCAGGTTCATCGCCCGACTCAGGTCGCTGACAGATGCGGCATGAAAGCCTTTCTCACGAAATACCGTCATGGCGTTATCCAGCGCCAGACTGGTGTCGAACTCACGCGGGCGTCCGCGTTCTCTGGAAGGGGAAGGTTGCACAGGAGTCGCCACCATTAGGAAACGTTAATTTCCTAATGGTGGCACTTCGTTGAGGAACCGGCAAGCTATTTTTCTAAAGCTGGCAGAATTGACGCAAAACGGGTGTTAATTTGTGACTATTTGCCAGCAAAAAGTTACCAGCGTAACTTACGGCCAGAATATTCCACGAAATGATGGCCACCCTTACCGGATAAGGCTTCAAACTGATCGACAATACCGGTGGTACTTTCTTCAATCGTCAGGGTGGCATTTTCACCGCCCATATCAGTTTTCACCCAGCCCGGATGGACGGAAAGCAGTGTCACTTCCTGTTTTTCGGTCTGTTGCTGCAAACCACGGGTCAGCATATTCAGCGCGGCTTTGCTGGCAGAATAAAGCGGATAGGTCGCCACTTCGTTCTCATTGAGACTGGAAAGCTCAGACGTCATCAGCGCCAGCACACCGGTGCGGTGGTTTAGCAGCGGCAACAATTCGGCGGCGCAGCGTACAGGGGAGATAGTGTTAGTCAAAAACAGCTGAAGAATTTCGTCATCGCTGGCCTGATGAATATCCTGGTGATCCGGACCGAACACGCCTGCATTCACAAAAATCAAATCAAAATGGCTCGCGGAGAGCGCGTCTTTTACCGCCTCCCTCGCTTCGGATTTATTGATGTCCAGTTTTACCCATTCAACTGACGCGGGGCTTTTATCAGGTACGGCATCACGCGTGGTAGCAGTCACCTGCCAGCCGCGCTTTGTGAGTACGTCCACCACACCTAAACCGATACCGCGCGATGCGCCGATGATCAATGCTTTCTTAGAGTCAGTCATATTCATCCTTATGTAATCAATGCGTTAACATCAGTTTATTTTTTTCATTAAATCAGTAAATCTGCTTCGTATTAATTGCAGTATGAGCCTGTAACGTTTGGGCAACAATGGGCTGGAGTCTGATTTTCCCTGTCGGCAGAGCGCCTGATGATGAACCGGGGTTTCATTGCAAGCGCTAGTGCATGAGGCGGTAAGTCTTTACTATAGGCGCAGATGAAGTATTCATGTTGTTTCCAACAGACAGGCAAAGGTGAATAAAAGCATGATCGCCATAAAATGGTTTAGCCTCGTATTTGTCCTCGTTTTACTGCTGTCTTTTGGATACAGCTATGCAAAAGCCTCGCAAACCCGTGAAGAACCCGCAGGGCAGAGCTGGTCTACGGCGCGGCGGGATTCCGCCGGAATTGCGCCGGATCCAGCCAAACTCAAAAGTACCGCCATTGTGCAGATTTATGCTGCACCGACCTATGGCTGGCGCGGACTGGTCGCTGTACACCCGTGGATCATATTCAAGCGGGAAGGGGAAACACAGTTTACCCGTTATGACGTCATCAGCTGGGGCAGTACCAATGTGGTTCGCCGTAATTATGCTATTCCGGATGGCTACTGGTTTGGTTCGCAGCCACGTTTGCTGGTGGATCACCGTGGCGCACAGGCGCAAATGATGATCCCAAAAATTGAAGCCGCCATTAAAAGTTACCCGTATCCGCACACTTATCACGCCTGGCCGGGACCAAACAGCAACACGTTTATGGCGCATATTGGCCGTGAAGTGCCGGAACTTGAACTGGATATGCCGTCTAACGCCATCGGTAAGGATTATCGCGGAATCACTAATCCGATTGGGTTGCCGCCTTCCGGGCGTGGTGTTCAGGTATCGTTGCTTGGGCTTCTGGGCGTTACGCTGGGCGTGGAAGAAGGTCTTGAAGTTAATGTGCTGGGGCTGAACCTGGGTATCGATGTCAAAAACCCGGCGTTGCGTTTGCCGTTTGTCGGGCGTGTCGGATTTGATAATCCGGGGAAAGCAGAGCTTTAATTAGAGACTTAAGCGGCATTTCGACAAAAAAGGCCCGCCATTTCTGGCAGGCCTTTTGTCTTTCACGAGGCGCTTACTTCACGCACTTCGCACAGGTGCTTGCATGGATTTGCTGGAAGAAATCGTTGCCTTTGTCATCCACCAGAATGAACGCCGGGAAGTCTTCGACTTCGATTTTCCAGATGGCTTCCATACCCAGTTCAGGATATTCCACACATTCCAGGCTCTTGATACTTTGCTGAGCCAGAACTGCTGCCGGGCCGCCGATGCTGCCGAGATAGAAACCGCCGTGTTTATGGCACGCGTCGGTCACCTGCTGGCTACGGTTACCTTTTGCCAGCATGATCATGCTGCCGCCGTTGGATTGCAGAAGATCCACGTAGGAATCCATGCGGCCAGCGGTGGTCGGGCCGAGAGAGCCGGAAGCGTAACCTTCAGGGGTTTTCGCCGGGCCTGCGTAGTAAATCGGATGATCTTTAATGTACTGCGGCAAACCTTCGCCGTTATCCAGGCGCTCTTTCAGTTTGGCGTGCGCAATATCACGACCAACAATAATCGTACCGCTCAGGGAAAGGCGGGTTGATACCGGATATTCAGAAAGCTGCGCGAGGATTTCTTTCATCGGACGGTTCAGGTCAACCTTCACCACACCGGCTTCGCCCTGCTGACGCAACGCTTCAGGAATGTACTTGCCCGGATTTTCTTCCAGTTTCTCGATCCAGATACCGTCGCGGTTGATTTTGGCTTTGATGTTACGGTCTGCGGAGCAGGAGACGCCCATACCGACCGGACATGACGCGCCGTGACGTGGCAGACGTACTACGCGGATATCGTGGGCAAAGTATTTGCCACCGAACTGTGCGCCCAGGCCAAGATTGTTGGCTTCAGCCAGCAGTTCCTGTTCCAGATTGACGTCGCGGAATGCCTGACCGTGTTCGTTACCTTCAGTTGGCAGACCGTCATAGTAATGGGTGGACGCCAGTTTCACCGTTTTCAGCGTCGCTTCAGCGGAAGTTCCGCCAATCACGAACGCGATATGGTACGGCGGACAGGCTGCTGTACCCAGCGTGCGCATTTTCTCAACCAGATAATCTTTCAGCTTAGCCGGCGTGATCAGCGCTTTGGTTTCCTGGTACAGATAGGTCTTGTTCGCTGAACCACCGCCTTTGGCGATGCACAGGAATTTGTACTCGTCGCCATCGACACTGTAGAGATCGATTTGCGCAGGCAAGTTGGTGCCGGTGTTCACTTCTTTGTACATATCCAGCGCGGCGTTTTGGGAATAGCGCAGGTTATCTTCAATGAAGGTGTTGTACACGCCCTGAGACAGGCTGGCTTCGTCGCCGCCGCCGGTCCAGACGCGCTGGCCTTTTTTACCCATGATGATGGCCGTACCGGTGTCCTGACAGGTTGGCAGGATACCTTTGGCCGCGATTTCAGAGTTACGCAGGAATTGCAGCGCGACATATTTGTCGTTTTCGCTTGATTCCGGGTCATGAAGAATAGAGGCCACTTGTTGCTGATGCGCAGGGCGCAGCATGAAAGAGGCATCGTGGAACGCCTGCTGGGCCAAAAGGGTCAGCGCCTGCGGTTCCACTTTTAACACTTCTTCGCCATCGAAGGTGCTGACAGATACGTGATCTTTGGTCAGCAGGTAGTATTCGGTGTCATCTTTAGAAACGGGGAAGGGATTTTGATAATAGAACGGTTTGTTCGACATTGTTTTCTCACTTTTTCCGTTTTTGCCGCCACGGATGGGACTGTTGACTCGGTATGGCAGAGGTATTCGGGGCGACGTTTATATTCGTTCTGTATGTTGCCAGCCAAGTACACAGGCTGGCAACGGGGTTTATATGTTTTCTTTCAGTAAATGCTCTGTTAATGCTTTGTGGGTGATTTTATCGCCACAATCAGAACATCATCACCATCCACGGATAACCGATTACCAGTAAAGCAATCAGGAAGATGGCACCAAAGATTGTCCCGAGACGCCAGTAATCTTTGGTTGGCAGATAACCGCTGCCGTAATAAATCGGGCTTGGACCGGTACCGTAAGGTGTGATGATCCCCATAACGCCCAGAGACGTCACCATCAGCAGACAGAATACCTGCATATTAATACCCGGAATGGCGGCACCAATAGTCAGCATAGCCGGTAACAGCGCGGTAGTGTGCGCCGTGGTGCTGGCGAACAGGTAATGGAGCAAATAAAACGCCAGCAGCAGGGCAATCGTCGCTGCACCCGGGGAAATACCGCCCATCAGCGCCGCGCCTTCTTTACCCAGCCAGGCGATGAAACCGGTGCGGGATAAGCCGTCGGCCAGTGCCACCAGCGTAGCGAACCAGGCAAAGGTGTTCCAGGCTGGTTTGTTGCTGGTGATGTCGTTCCAGTTCAGAACCCCGGTCCACAGCATCAGCACCACGACCAGCAGTGCGGCCATCGCCGGTTCAATGAAGCTGGCTGCGAAAATCCACATTGCCAGCGCACAGCACACGAATACCAGCAGCAGGATTTCATGACGGGACATTTTGCCCAGTTTCGCCAGTTCAGCAGTCGCCCAGCGAGGTACTTCGTCATTGATTTTCACTTCCGGCGGGTAGAACCAGTACGCCAGCAGCGGCATGGTCAGCAGAAGCAACAGACCGACCGGCAGGAAGGCGATGAACCAGGTGCCCCAGGAAATGTTGATACCGGTTACGCTGTTCACGATGCCCAGCGCCAGCAGGTTTGGTGCCAGTGCAGACAGGAACATGGAACTGGTGATACAGGCTGCGGTAATCGCCACCCACATCAGGTAAGAACCAATTTTACGTGCGCTCGGGTCATTCGGTTTTGAACCGTACAACGGCGGCAGGTTGGCAATGATCGGGTAGATTGTGCCGCCGCTGCGCGCGGTGTTGGAAGGCGTAAACGGTGCCAGTAATAAGTCAGCGAAGGTGATGGCGTAACCGAGCGTCAGGCTGCGGCGACCCAGATATTTCACCAGGATCAGCGCCAGACGGCGGCCAAACTGGGTTTTATCGTAGCCGGCAGCAAACATGAACGCGCCGAAGATTAGCCAGACCGTGGAGTTACCAAAACCACTGACGGCCCATTTGAAGGACTGTGCTGCGGTTTTGAATTTAGGATCCGCCAGCTCAGCCGGGCTGAACAACAACCACTGGCTGAACAGGGCGATGACCACTACACCGGTTAAGCCGATAACGGCACCCGGCAATGGTTCGAAGATCAGGCCAACAATGACGCCCACGAAGATGGCGAAGAAATGCCATGCATAAGGTTCAAGCCCGGCAGGCACCGGAACCAGCAGCAGCAACACCGACACCAGCACGGGAAGTACCATAAAGATCCAGCGATTTTTTTTGCCGGGTTCGGCTTTTTTCGCTGGCTCTTTCACCGCAGTTTTTGTTATTTCGCTCATAATATTTATCTTAGGTAGTTAGGAATATTGTGATGATGCATAGGTAAGATGTAGTCTGGTTTTTTTAGTTACTTAATATTTTCTTTAGTTATTCAATAGTGGCATGTTCATTGCCTCATTATTGTTATTTTTGTCTGATAACTCTTATTCCCCGTAAGAGGGAGGAAATGTTTATATAATGCGATTTCCCTATTTTTAACTGTTGATCTTGATCAAGAAAATACGGGGCTGAATTGTTTTTTAAATCGAATAAAACAAAAGAACAGGCTTTATCTGATTAATTATGGCGAGACAGGAGGGCGACATCGTATGCGGGAAGTATTCTGGAAGTGTTCGGGGAGTAGATCAGCAAAAACGGAGTAGGGTAAATGAGAGGCATTCACAGTGTTGAGCTACAACCGCGGGTCGCCTTCAGGCTTTCATGCGCCACTTGTCAGCGGCTGAACTTCATGATCTGCCGGAGGATAAGGGCGGCAGGATGTAATAATATTCTCATCAGTTAAATACAATTACGCCCGTAGTTTACAGGAATGTGATTATTTAATTTGTTAGTTAACATATTTTTAATATAACAGGTATTAAGTTAATAGATAAATAGTTAATTAACTAATGTTATAGGTTTAGAAAGTAAAAATAAAACTATATTAATAAGCATGATTCCGGCTTTGAAATAATACAACGAATAATAAATAAACATTTCAACACGCTTCACAAAAATAGCGCGCCGGTGACGAATTCAGATTTAAAACCTTAAAGTTTGGAGTCACTATTATGAGCAACAACGATCTGCTATTGAGCCCGTTTACTTTACCGAATGGCACTGTGCTGAAAAATCGCATTCTGATGGCGCCAATGACCACCTGCACCGGCTTTTATGACGGCACCGTCACCAGCGAACTGGTCGAATACTACCGTGCCCGCGCCGGCAGCATCGGTACGGTGATTGTTGAATGCTGTTTTGTAGATGACAAAGGCCTGGCATTCCCGGGCGCCATCGGTATCGACAACGACGCTAAAATCGACGGACTGGCAAAAATCGCTGCCGCAGTGAAATCTCAGGGTTCAAAAGCCGTTCTGCAGATTTATCACGGCGGCCGCATGAGTGAGCCAAAACTGATTGGCGGCCAGCAGCCTGTCGCGCCAAGTGCATTAGCAGCACCGCGTGAAGGTGCAGCCACACCTGTCGCGCTGACCGCAGAAGAAGTCGACGGCATGATCGCCAAATTTGGTGAAGGCGTGCGTCGTGCCATTGAAGCCGGTTTCGACGGCGTAGAAATCCACGGTGCCAATACCTATCTTATCCAGCAATTCTTCTCTCCGAATTCCAACCAGCGTGACGACAAATGGGGCGGCAGCCGTGAAAACCGCGCACGTTTCCCGCTGGCGGTGCTGGAAATTACTCATGAAATGGCGAAGAAATACGCCGACGACTCTTTCATTATTGGTTACCGTTTCTCTCCGGAAGAGCTGGAAGAACCGGGTATCCGTTTTGCCGACACCATGTACCTGCTGGAACAACTGGCGGCGCGCGGTCTGGATTACCTGCATTTCTCCCTCGGTTACTCGCTGCGTCCTTCCATTGTCGATACCACGGATCCGACACCGCTGATCGACAAATACGTCGCAATGCGTTCCGACACACTGGCAAAAATTCCGGTGATGGGCGTGGGCGGCATCGTCAATAAATCCGATGCGGATACGGCGCTGGAACACGGCTACGACATGATTGCTATCGGTAAAGCGTGTATCGCCTATCCGGACTGGGCTGACCGTATCGCCGCCGATCAGAAACTCGATCTGTTCATCGACAGCACACAACGCGAAGCGTTGACGATCCCTGAGCCGCTGTGGCGTTTCTCGCTGGTGGACGCGATGATCCGCGACATGAGCATGACGTCGAAGAAATTTAAAGCCGGTGTGTTCCAGGAAAAAGTGCAGGATCCTGCACACGAACTGGCGATCAGCGTCAGTCTGGAAACCGACCGCATTGCGGATATCGCGCTGGAAGCAGGTGCGGATCTGGATGTGGAATTCACCACCAGTTTTGAAATCATCCGTACCCGGATTCTGGACGCCAACAGTCCGCACGTTGATGCGGTGACTGGCGCGACCGAACAGAGCGAAGCAGTGAAAAAAGCGGTATCCAAAGCGATCGCTAAATCGTGCAAGGCTCAGTTACTGGAAGAGGGCGGCAGTCTGAATGAGCCACAAAACTACGACGTTGTAGTGGTGGGCAGCGGCGGCGCAGGTCTGGCGGCGGCAATTCAGGCGTGTGACGAAGGGGCGAAAGTCCTGATTGTTGAGAAAATGTCTACCATTGGCGGTAACACCATTAAAGCGTCGGTTGGTATGAACGCCGCAGAAACCCGCTACCAGCGTCTGAAAGGCATCGAAGACAGCAAAGAGCTGTTCTATCAGGAAACCCTGAAAGGCGGCCAGTTCAAAAACAATACTGTGTTGCTGAAAGAGTTCATCGAACGTGCGCCGCAGGCGGTGGAATGGCTGGCGGAGCACAATATTGAACTGAGCGACATCACCATTACCGGCGGGATGAGTATCGATCGTACGCACCGTCCGGCGGATCGCAGCGCAGTTGGCGGCTTCCTGATCAGCGGCCTGGTGAAGAATCTCAACAAACGCAACATCGACGTCATGCTCGACACTTCTGTCACTGAAATCCGTTATGCCGACGGCGCGGTGCAGGGTGTGAATCTGCTCAATGATGAAAACGAAGTGCTGGTGGTTAACGCCAAAAGCGTCATTGTCGCTACCGGTGGTTTCAGCGCCAACCGCGACATGGTCGTGAAATACCGCCCAGAGCTGGATGGTTTCGTCACCACCAACCACAAAGGTGCGACCGGCAGCGGTATCGCTATTTTGCAAGATATCGGCGCTGGCACGGTCGATATGGGTGAAATCCAGATCCACCCGACCGTTGAACAAACGACGTCTTATCTGATTTCAGAAGCCATTCGCGGCGGCGGTGCGATTCTGGTCAGCCAGGCAGGCAAACGCTTCTTCAATGAAATGGAAACCCGCGACAAAGTCTCGGCGAACATTATCGCGTTGCCGGAGAAATTTGCTTACGTGGTGTTTGATGAGCAGGTGCGTCTGAATAATAAAGCGGCTGATGAATACATCGCCAAAGGCTTTGTGATCAGCGGCAATTCGCCACGCGAACTGGCGGCAAAACTGGAGATGAACTCAGACGCCTTCCTGGCGACGCTGGAAAGCTATAACGTGGCCGTTGATAAGCAGGATGACGTGGAATTTGGTCGCCGCACCGCGCTGCGCCACCCAATCAACCAGGGGCCATTCTATGCAATCCGTATCGCGCCGGGCGTGCATCACACCATGGGCGGTGTGACCATCAACACCGACACTTGTGTGCTCGATGCGCAGCAACAGGTACTCGGCGGCGCATTTGCGGCGGGTGAAGTGGTCGGCGGCATTCACGGCGGTAACCGTATCGGCGGTAACGCCGTTGCAGATATCATTATCTTCGGTATCCTTGCAGGACAAAACGCCGCGGAATTCGCGATGCGGTAACCGTTATCACGCAAGGTAATACAATGACGCCAGACGATCGTGTTTATGCTTATTCCGCTGTTTTAATGGGTTCGCCCATTCTTCTCAAGCTGTTTGAACATAACGAGAGTCTGGCGTCTGGCGTTTTCAGGCTGATTAAACATCAGGAAAACACCTTCACGGTGAATCGCCCGCATTCCGATATCATGGCGATCAATCATGCCGCCGGACGTGACCCTGTCACTGTCAGCGCGCCGGTCTTTGATTTGATCCGCCGCGCTAAAGCCATCAGTTGTCTGCCAGACAGCAGTTTCAATTTCACTATCGGCCCGCTGGTTAAACGCTGGAAAATCGGTTTTAGCGGTCACAGCATTCCGGCGGCTCAGGATCTCCAGACGTTACTTGCGCTGACAAATCCCGAAGATGTGATCCTCGATGAACAAACCCGTTCGGTGTTTCTGCAACAGGCAGGAATGGAAATTGACCTCGGCGCGATTGCTAAAGGTTATATCGCCGATGTGGTGCGTGATTATCTGCGTGAACAGCAGGTTGAGAACGCGTTAATCAATCTGGGCGGGAACGTACAGACGCTGGGTGCCGGTGCAGAAGGGGCGTGGGCAATTGGCCTGAAAAAACCGTTTTCCGAGCCGGACACGCTGATTGGGGTAATCAACGTTATCGGTAAATCGGTCGTGACATCTGGTATTTACGAACGTTATTTCGAGCTGGAGGGTCACTGTTATCACCATATTCTCGATCCGAAAACCGGCTATCCGCTGGATAACGAACTGCTCAGCGTAACCATTATTTCAGAAGATTCGATAGACGGGGATATCTGGACAACGTTGCTGTACGGAATGGGCGTGGAGAAAAGTCTGGCGTATCTTGAGCAGATCCCGCACATCGAGGCGATTTTTGTTACCCGGGACGGGCAAATTATTTTGTCATCGCAGCGGCAGTTTACCTTCACACCGCTGGATGACAGTTACCGGATCACGACTTACTGACAATACTGTTTTAACAGCGAATAGTGATCGGCTTGTAAACGGTAGCGGTAAACCGGGCGGCCGGTGACACCGTAGTGAATGCTGGTAAACAGAATGTTCATCTGCGCCAGCCAGATCAGGTATTTACGGCACGATACCCGCGAAATATTCACCGAACTGGCCAGTTCATCCGTGGAGAATTCCATGGTCGGATGAGCATCAATCCACTGACACAACGTGCGGAGTGTTTGCGGCGTTAAACCTTTCGGCAGCTTTTTTGTGTCCGCAGCGGCAGGATTACTGCCGTGGATCAACCGGTCAACGTCAGACTGCTCATAATACTGCTGATTATCCATCAGCTTTTTTTTCTGCTGCCAGCCGGTCAGTGCTTCCTCGAAACGGGAGAACTGGAACGGTTTGATCAGATAATCCACCACGCCATAATTGAGCGACTTCTTAATGGTTTCCGCATCAGCGGCTGAGGAAATCACAATCACGTCGATTGGCCGGCGGGCATTGCGCAGTTCAGGCAGTAAATCCAGCCCGTTGTCCTGCTGCATATACACGTCGAGCAGAATCAGGTCGATAGACAGCTCTGAATTCAGAACCAGATCTTTCGCCTGTTGCAGCGTCGATGCCGTACCGCAGCACGTAAAACCTTCTATCTGGCCAACATAACAGCGGTTCAGCTCTGCTACCATGGCGTCGTCGTCAACTATCAGCACATTGATCAAGAACTTGTCCTCTCCGCATCCCAGGGAAGTTGTACAAAAAATTGGGTGTAAACGTCAGGCTCTGATTCGACATTAATCGAACCTCCCAGGCTTTCGACCTGCTGTTTAGCCAGGAACAGGCCCATACCGCGTTGATCGCCTTTTGACGACACCCCTTTTTCAAAAATGGTTTCAATATTTTCCGGCTGAATGCCCGGACCATCGTCACTCACGATGCACGCCAGCTGTCCGTTCTGATAATGCAGCAACACGCTGACTTCACCATCATGCTGCTCGCCGAGCGCATCCAGCGCGTTTTCAATCAGATTGCCGAGCACGGTAATCAACGCAGCCACCTGATCTTCATTATTGTTGTCCGGCAACAGGCTGTCATCGCTGAGCGTCAGCAAATGCCGGGTATCAGATGCGCGGTTAATTTTGCTCAGCAGGAAACCGGCAATCACCGGAGACTTGATTTTCAGCAGCAGCGAACCGATTTCCGCCTGATAATTATTGGCTGTTTTGAGGATGTAATCTTCAAGTTGCGCGTAACTTTTCATGTGCAGCAATCCGAGGATCACGTGCAGTTTGTTCATAAACTCATGCGATCTTTCACGCAACGAATCGGCATAGTTTACCATGCCGCTGAGGCGCTGCATTAACTGGCTGACCTCGGTTTTATCCCTGAAGGTACAGATAGCGCCAATAATGACGCCATTATTGCGTACCGGCACCGTGTTGCTGAGCAGTAAACGGCCTTTGAAATTGATCTCTTCGTCACGGCGCGGCACACCGGTATTCACCACGTCCCGCAGATTGGCGATCAGCGGCAGAGTGCTTTCATCCGGTGTCACGTCTTTAGCGGTTTCCTGAAATATTTGCCGGGCAGTCTGGTTGATCAGCGTGACATGCGCCAGATCGTCTACGGCAATTACGCCTTCTTTGATCGACTGCAACATCGCCTGACGCTGTTCGAACAGCGTCGAAATTTCATAAGGTTCCAGCCCGAACAGGATGCGTTTGAGCATTCGCACCAGACAATACGTGCCAAGTGCGCCGACAATGATGCCAAACAGCACCGTCCACAGAATACTCCAGCGGCTCTTGTTGATTTGCTCGGTGACTTTGACCAGCGAAATCCCGATGGCGACCACGCCGATTTGTTTGTGATTGTTGTCATAGACCGGCGTGAAAACCCGCAGCGCTTCATCAAGCGTGCCTTTATTGATCGAGACGTTCTCTTTGCCGAGCAGTGCCGGATTGATGTCATCGCCGATAAAATGATGACTGATCACATCCGCATTCGGATGCGAATAACGGATGCCGTCCATATTGGTGACCACGATAAACAGCAGATCGTTACGTTTTTGGACGGAGCTGGCGATCGGCTGAATGATATTGCTGTCAGGCGGCAGAAGCAGGGCGCGTTTGGTTTCCGGCAGATCCGCCATGGTGCGGGCCACGGCCAGTGCTTTATCTTTCACGCCGTCGCGGGTGGTATCGCTGACCTGCACAAAATAAAGCATATGCACAACCAGTAACACGGAAGCAATCACCGCGCTGACCATCAGAATGACCGATGTGCTGAGTTTCATGGGGTGCTTGCGCACGGGATGGCGTTGCTGCGAGTCGCTCATGGGAGCCCCGGAGAGAAGAGAGCCAAATGCTCATTGATGATTTTGACAGTTCGCGTTGTTCGTCCGGCGGTCTGGCGTTGAACACTGCATGAACCATCCCTGTTCACGCATAATGATATGACTATTTGTCTGATATTTCCGCTATTTAATACTTTCAAAAGTGAATCAGACGGCCATTAAAAAAGGCCTGAATCTCTTCAGGCCTTATCTTTATATTTCTTTTCCAGATCACTGGAAGTAAATATCACCGTTTTCGGCTTTGAGGATTTTGCCGTCGGTGTCGGTGATCAGCGCATAGCTGCCGCCGATATAAGTCCAGTGGCTGCCTGCATCCGGGGCAGGCAAATGACGTTCCTGCCAGCCGACGATTTCGTAAGGCTTGGTGCGGTACAGCGCCGGAACCTGGTCACCGATCGCATACAGTTTGGAATCATCGTAGAACGATTTGATTTCGTGCGAGTTTGACGCGGCAAACGCCGTATTGGCCAGAGGTAACACTGAAGAAACAACCAGAGCAGATAACATAACAATTTTAAAATGACGCATAGATTATCCCGTTTAAAACCATCAACTTAATGCGTGCCTCGGTGATATGCTGCCAGTCCGTTGTATGAGTCATAAAGCCAAAGCCTGTGCTTTTTCTGTAGGACAGGATAATAACGAGAAAGTGTCCGGATGACGGGACGTTTTTTTGTGTCGAAATGCAAATGATTTCAGAACTGTCCGTTAGTGCAAACGCCCGTCGAAATTTCTTCTAGCCTTATAGTTCACTCATTTTTCAAATAAGGAATGTTGATGAGCAATCAAAAAACGATTCCCGACTCACTCAATGCGCCACATGTGGACGCTTTCCCGACACCGCCGTTCGAACGCCAGAAACAACCGTTTCCCGGACTCGCCAGCAAAATGAAACCGGTTCCCGATCACGGCGAGAAGACCTATAAAGGCAGCGGGCGGCTGAAAGGGCGTAAAGCGCTGATCACCGGCGGTGATTCCGGCATAGGCCGCGCAGTGGCGATTGCGTTCGCCAGAGAAGGTGCCCAAGTGGCGATCAATTATCTGCCTGACGAAGAACCTGATGCGAAAGAAGTAGTTGAATTGCTTGCAGGTGAAGGGCTGAAAGTGGTGACGCTTCCGGGCGACATCCGCGATGAAAAATTCTGTCAGCAACTGGTGAACGACGCTGCAGAAAAACTCGGAGGGCTGGATTTGCTGGTCAATAATGCCGGTCGCCAGCAGTTCTGCGATTCGATTAAAGATCTGACCACCGAAGCGTTTGATGCCACCTTCAAAACCAACGTTTATGCCATGTTCTGGATAACCAAAGCAGCACTGGAATTTATCCCGCGCGGCGGTTCGATTATCAACACGTCCTCGGTTCAGGCATTTTTACCAAGCGATAATCTGCTCGATTATTCTCAGACCAAGGCGTCTATCGTGGCGTTCACCAAAGGTCTGGCTAAACAACTGGCGCCTGAGGGCATCCGCGTGAATTCAGTTGCGCCGGGCCCGTACTGGACGGCGTTGCAGGTTTGCGGCGGTCAGCCTCAGGAAAAAGTCGAATCGTTCGGTGAACAGGCTCCGCTGAAGCGTCCGGGACAACCTGCGGAAATCGCGGGAATGTATGTGACGCTGGCTTCGCAGGAAAGCAGCTACGCCTCTGGCCAGGTCTGGTGCTCAGACGGCGGAACCGGCACGTTATAGTTTTCATTCGCTGCGATGACAGAAAAAGTCACCGGCGTCTGCCGGTGACGTCGTAGTTTGATGGGAGCAATCTGCGGATTATTCCTATTTGTCATCACGCAAGCAAAGTCGCCTCGCGGACAATGTAAAGGAAGCTATGATTGATTCATCTGTACCACGCTACAGATAACCACTGCATTTAATCCTTGTGTCTGTCTGTGATTGCCCGCCGTCGTGCGGGCTTTTTTTGTGGGGTTTCTGACCAGTTAACGAAAAAAAGCCACTTTCCGTTTGAAAACCCTGAGTTTTACTATGGACAATGAGAATTATCTAATTATGCTATATTTAACTTAAATATTTATTCTTATTGCCGGACCCGTCACATGCCAGATATCAGGATTGTCTGCGAACAATGCGGCTCAGACCGCTTCGTCGCCAGCGCAAATACACCTTTCGCTGAACAGGTGAATGCTATTATCTGCGCAGTCTGTTCGCATCCGGTCAGGGTGGATGAAGTCGTCATTTTCAGAGAAGGGACCTATATCAGCGGGATCTACGACAACTTCCCCGCTGGCATACCACGAATGAATGATTTCGATATCTGACGTTATAATCCCCGTGCGGCCCATTCCTCCGGCGTCAGCGTTTTGACATCAAACTGGTCACGTGTGCGGGTGTAAGTGTGACCGCCCATTCTTCCGATAGCATCCATTATCTGCTGGTCGATGTGCAGATTCGACGGGTCAACCGCATCGCTGCGGACATACACACCAAGCACTTCACCGAGAATAATTTCACGCGCCGGTCCCACCTGAAGTGTGGTGTGACGACGGCATTCCAGCGCCGCCGGTGCCGCGAGAATGCGGGGACTTCTGACCATCAGCCCTGGCGTGGTATCCAGCCCCGCTTCTTTAAGTTCATCTACCTCCGGTCCGAATTTAATGGCACAGATTTCCATCTGACTGACCAGTGCGTCATCGACGATATGAACCGTAAATTCGCCGGTTTCACGGATATTGCGCGCGGTATCTTTAAAACGCATATCGGAATAATTTTCTACGCCTATCGCCACAATCGCGGGGTCATGCGTCAGGACATTAAAAAAACTGAAGGGCCCGGCATTCGGTATGCCGTCCTGGCTGACGGTCGTGACCAGCGCGACAGGACGTGGGATTACCGTGCCGATCAGGATTTTGTACCGCTCACGTTCCGTCAGCCGTGCAAAATCAAAATGAGTGTGCGAAGAAGGTCGGGTCATATCAGTTTCCTGCCGTAACGCGATGGGTTTCAAGTGGCGTGTGGCGGCTCAGATTTTCAAAACCGTCTTTAGTGACAACGTAACAATCACCGATATTACAACCCGCGGACAGCGGCTCAAGCCACTGTGTATGCAGGACAAACACCATGCCTTCTTCCAGTGTGTCGTAATTATGCGACGAAATATTAAAGCTGTTCTGCGCACCGGCCATGCCGACGGAATGCCCGAGATTGGGATTGTGCGGGCCATGCGTCGCCGGATAAACATGCATCAGCTTGCGCCCCTGTGCTTCCCAGTCGATATCCTGCACATACTGATGAGGTATCAGCCGCGCGTTGCCATCCGGCATCGGTGCCCAGTTATAGGGCATGGTTCGCGCCTCCGGTGAGGTCAACATGCCGCGCTCAATCAGCGGACCGAAGGCGGCATTGTTGATATCACGCATTAATGCACCAGGACGGATCAGCTTTTCAGCACGTTTCACACCTTCGGTACAGGCGGCGAGTACGTCTTCCTGATGCGGTGTGATGTCGCCGACCGCAATCATTCTGGCCGTTTGCGCGGTATAACCCCGGCATGTCACGTTGGAAATATACAAATTGATCAGATCGCCCGGACGGACAACATGGCCGTAAGGTTTGCCGCAATGCGTGCCAAATTCGTTGATACCAATCTGATACCCGTCGCCGGTTTCACCTCCGGCTGCCAGCTGAGCAAAAGAAAACGCCGCATAAATTTCATGATCTGTCACACCCGGTCTGGCGACATGGTAGGCGGCCTGTGTCCCGAGGCTGATCATCTGCGCCGCGCCACGGAATAACGCAATCTCCCGCGGTGAACGGACTTTTTGCAGACGATCCAGAATGGCGTTATCGGCCACGTATTTGCATTTTGGCGTCAGCGATCCGAGTGCCGCCCAGAAGGTCAGGGAGGTACGGTCACCGATTATGCCAATCTGCGCGGCGGTCAGTGCGAAACGGGCAAGTACCTGCGCACATTTTTCCGCTGTTTTAATCACTGAATCGC
Source organism: Rahnella sp. PAMC25617 (assembly GCF_050606005.1). Taxonomy (NCBI): domain Bacteria; kingdom Pseudomonadati; phylum Pseudomonadota; class Gammaproteobacteria; order Enterobacterales; family Yersiniaceae; genus Rahnella; species Rahnella sp. PAMC25617. The sequence goes on along the minus strand of NZ_JBOCUM010000008.1, from coordinate 123,900 downwards.
CCGGACGGTCGGCGTACTCGCGCCCGATTGGCCCGATTTGCCAGATTTCATCCACCAGCACCGGTTCGCCACCCGGCGGCAGCAGCACGGATTGCGTGAAGAACGAGAGCAATACCAGCGGCTGATGCGAATCCGTGGGGATGATCAACACACCTTCGCGCATCCAGTCGCAGATATAACGCAGATACGCATTCGACGCATGGAACCAGCCGACGCTGCCGGCGTGAACCACGATAGCGTCGTGTCCGGCTTCGACCGCCTGACGGCGGATTTTACGCAGACGTTCTTCGAACTCTTCCACTGGCAGAGGAAGCGGGGCGGTGAAATCGAAATCTGGCTGAAAATCCGCCAGCAACTGTCCGATGCGGGAGCCATTGGCCATCGTCGCATGAGTGTTCATAGGGTCTTCCTTACATCAAAAAAAGAGTCAGTGAGTTATGAGTTTTCAGGGGCAGGACGCGGTGCCAGAACCCGACGGGCAACCAGCAGGCCGAGTAATGTGACGGCGATGAGGATCCCGGAAATAGCCGCCACACGCACATCCAGCGATTCTTCAATCAGCGCAAACATGCGCAGAGGCAGTACCGTGGTTTTAGCGTCCGCAAGGAACAGCGAAACCGACACATTGTCGAGCGACTGGATAAACACCAGGAACGCGCCGGCCAGGATCCCCGGCAGCAACAGCGGTAACGTGACGCGGCGCAGCGTCATAAACCAGCTGGCACCCATGGTGGTAGAGGCTTCTGCCAGCGAAGGGTTGATCCCCTGCGCAACTACCGACGCCGCGCGGTACATCAGCGGGCCAAATACCACTACATGCCCGATCACCGTAAGCCACAGCGACGGCTGAAAGCCGATGAAGTTCGCCACAATCAGCGCCGCCAGCCCGTAAACCAGACTCGGCAATACCAGTGGCGCGAGCAGCAGCGGCTCGATAGTGCTGACGCTGCGGCGCTTCATACGGGTCATGCCGATAGTGGCGGGAACCGCGAACAGCAAGGCACCAAGCACGGCCAGACCGGCGATTTTCAGCGAGTTCCACGCTGCGGTCTGCTCTGTGGCAGAACGCACCGGATCCAGCAACGCTTCGTACCAGCGCAATGAAAAGCCCTGCGGCGGGTATTTCAGCGTCTGGCCGGAGGTAAACGACATCATCAGCGCGATGACAATCGGTGCCACCAGATAGATGACGCACAGCGTGCCGAAGCCATACACGAACAGTTTGTAGAGCAGCGCCGGAAGCGGATTTTCTCGTGTTTTAAGCATGACCGACCAGTCTCCTGTGGCGTGAAATCATGGTGAGCGCCACCAGCAGGCAGCCCGTGGAGAGCAACAGAACCACGGCGATGGCCGAGGCCAGCGGCCAGTCGAACAGCGTACCGACTTCACGGTAAATCAGCTGCGGGACGTATACATTTCGCGCGCCGCCGATCACTGCCTGAGTGACGAAAGAGCTGCTGGTGCTGGCAAAAACCAGGATCCAGCCCGCCAGCAGACCCGGCAACATCAGCGGCAGCAGCACGGTCACCAGAATGCGCCACGGCCCGGCACCTGATACCTGCGCCGCTTCGGTAAGCTGATACGGCGTACGGGAGAGAATGGCAATCAGCGGCAAAATGATCAGCGGCAGATCAATCTGACACATCGCCATTACCAGCCCGAGTTCGGTAAACATCAGGCTGACCGGCATACCGGTAATGCCCATCGCCATCAGCGCCTCGCTGATCGGCCCCTGACGCCCGAGGATCACAATCCAGGCAAACGTGCGCACCACGTTGCTGGTCAGCATCGGAATGAGGGTCAGGAAAATCAGGATCTGCCGCAGATTGCGTCCGCCATGCCAGTAAAGCAGGGCAATCGGAATGCCCAGCAGAGTGGTGCCGATAACCGTTTCGATACCGAGCCGCGCAGTGTTGACCAGTACGCGGAAATTAAACGCATCCCCGAAGAAACGGGCGTAATGATCCAGCGTCATTCCGCCGTTGCCGGTAAAGCTGAAACCGACCAGCACGGCGAGTGGCGTCGCGAAAAATGCCACGGAAAGCAATAACATCGGTACGACGTAAGGGAAGCCGCTCTGCTTCATCATTCCACCTCAGCCTGCAACCAGTGTGTCGAACTGGCGGATCCAGGCATCACGGTTTTTGTTAATTTCTGCCCAGTCCGGATAGACCAGGGTTTTAAGCTGTTCGCGGGTGACATAGGCGGAAATCGCCGGGGTCAGTGCCACGTTTTTGTTGGTCGGGAACATCTCGGTCGGCGGCTGTTCCAGTTGCTGCTGTGCAGACTGGGAAATGGCGGCATCCATATAGGCGTAGGCGGCGTCGAGATTTTTGCTGCCTTTGGTCAGATGAATATTGACCGGCGCGGCCGGAGAGCCGGTTTCCGGATGCACGAATTCCGCATTCAGGCCGAGGCTTTTCAGGCGCGCCACGTTGCTGGTGCTGCACATGAACACCGCGATTTCGCCCTGCTGGAACAGCGTCATCTGATGGTTGGTGCTGTCCACCACGCCTTTGAGTTGCTCAGGATGTTCCTTGAAAAGCTTAAACACGGCGGCCATATCCGCAGGCCCATTGCCGTAAATTTTGGCGATTTCGGTGTAGGCCATCACGGCGGTATTCGAGGCAAAACCGGTCCAGGACACCAGCCCTTTGTAAGCCGGATTCTCAAACAAATCGCGATACCCTTTTGGTCGCGGCACCAGATCCGGGTTATAGGCGATACCGTTCACTTCCACGGTTACGGTCGGGCCGTATTCGCCCTGGAAGGACGGATCGAGCAGGTCCCAGTTTTTCAGTCTGGACGGGTCAATTTTCTGGATAAGATCGTTCTGAACCGCAATCGTCATTTGCCCCGGTGACATCAGCAAGGTGTCATAAGGCGGATTCCCTGGGCTGGCCATGATTTTTGCCAGCTGATCCTGCGCCATGGCAGGTGCGATGGTCAGGTCAAAGCCTTGTTTTTTCAGTACCGGTGTAAGAACGTTGCGATAGGCATCTTCCCAGTTTCCGGGGAAGGTGGCCGCGACTGCACTGCCGCCGGTAGCTGCACTCGCAGCGCGTAACGGAAAAGGCAGCATTGTGGAGGCCGCAACGCCCGCCATGAGATAACCGAACCGGCGACGACTGATTTCAAAGTCTTTCATAAAGCTCACCTCTGTTTATTCACTGATGAATTCCGGTTCAGCCGGAAAGGCATGACACCTTGCGGTATCGATTTCTGCGAAAAGTTGTGACCCTGGTTCAGGGATGAACGTCGACGGACCTCTGACTTCGGACGCGCGCAGGCTGGTTCCGTCTTCCAGAATCAGGTCGTGAACCAGCGAGGGGCCGAGCGGCACCGAGACGGTCATCCGTGCGGGTTGGGTGTTTTCACCCGGCAGCGCGGATAAACGCACTTCTTCCGGACGGAAGGTAATGGTGACACGAGAACCCAGAGTGAAATTCAGACGGCGCGGCAGGCGAAGCTGCCGGTTATCCGCCAGGCCGATGACTGTGGTGTCGAGTTCAAAACGCAGCACCGTACCGTGCAGCAAATTGGCCTGCCCGATGAAAGTGTTCACGAACAGTGTCTTCGGACGGTCATACACGGTCATCGGCGTATCAATTTGTTCGACGTTGCCTTTGTTCATCAGCACCAGACGGTTTGCCAGACTTTGCGCTTCTTCCTGATCGTGAGTGACGATCAACGTGGTGATGCCGAGCGTTTTTTGCAGATGCAACAGCTCCACCTGAAGATCGAAACGCAATGCACGATCCAGCGCGCCAAAAGGCTCATCGAGCAGCAGAAGTGAAGGACGACCGGCGATAGCACGGGCGACGGCGACACGCTGTTGCTGTCCGCCGGATAGTTCGCGCGGCAGCCGGTTGCCGAAATCATTCAGCCTGACCAGGGACAGCATTTCTTCCACACGCTGCTTACGGGCGGCACGGGAAATCTGCTGACAGGCCAGCGGATAGGCGATGTTCTCGGCAACAGTCAGGTGCGGGAATAACGCATAGTTCTGGAACACCATACCGATCCCCCGGCCTCTGGCTGACACATCGGCCAGATCCTGATCACCGAGCACGATCTTGCCGTTCTTCGGCTGGATCAGACCGGCGATAGCCCGCAGCACGGTGGATTTGCCACAGCCACTCGGCCCCAGCAACGCCACAATCTCGCCTGCTTCTATTGAAAATGACACATCACTGATGGCGTTCTTTCCACCGTAACTGTGAGTCAGGCCGTGAACGTTCAGGCGTTTGCTTTCAGTGGTGTTTTGCATGTCTGGCATATGGCTTCCCGGATCTGAGTCGTGTGCTTGAAAAGAAATAGCAAACGGCGTGCCAGAATCGAATGCGCCCATGAGGTTAAAATTCAACCCATTGAAAAACAGACGTTAAATAGCAATTTCGACTTGCGCATACAGATGTTTATAAAAATAAAGCGTGATATTCGTATGTTTAATCACCCTGCTGTTACGCCATGATGGTGCATTGTGTTAACCATTTTGGTGCGAATGTTGTTATTTTAATTCGCAATAACCTTCGAAAATGGTTGCGAATATATGGAGTTGATTTTAAATGTATGATATTTCGGATTTTTTAGGCTTGCCCCGCCGTGCTCCTCTGTCATGGCATGTGATTTGCACTGTCTACGATGAATCTTTAATTCCTCTTTTGGCAGCCACAAGCTGCGGAGTCATTTATGAAATTAGGCATCGACGGACAGAAACTCCCTGAAGTTAAGAAACGCGGACCGCTGGGCAGCCTCGACCATGTCAGGGAACTGGGTCTGGAAGGGATATTTTTCAGTACCGTACTGGATATGAGCCCGACACTGGATGCGGGAATGCTGCGGGAAATCCGGGCTAAAGCGGACGAATTAGGTCTTTATCTGGAAAGTGGTCTGGGGAAAATCAATCCTTATTGCAGCGCAGAAGCCCCGGAATTACGGGCGATTGGCGATGGCGACATTATTGCGGGTTTCATACGAATGATCGAAGCCAGCGCAGCGATAGGTTGCCGCGAGATGTGGGTATCACCCGGTAATTTTAAAGGCGAGTATCGCGGACGTCTGGCAGTCGATCGTTTTCGAACCGATGTCACCTGGGACGAACAGTTGCAGGCTATGGGCAACGTGCTGCAAAAACTGGCGCCGGTGGCGCGCGCGCATGGCGTACATATGAATATTGAGACGCATGACGAAATCACGTCTTTTGAAATCCTGCGTCTGATTGAAAGAGTGGGTGAAGACTGTGTCGGCGCGGTGCTGGATACCGCCAATATGTTGCAGCGCGGTGAGCATCCGGTGATGGCGGCGCAGCGGCTGGCGCCTTATATCCGGCAGACGCACATTAAAGATGCCTGGGTCGGTCGCGCGCCCGGCGGTCTGGATTTCCAGCCCCGTGCCTGCGGTCAGGGTGTGGTGGATTTTGCGGCGATTTTACCGATACTCGCTAAGGCCAATCCTGACCTGAATCTGTCGCTGGAAATTAATCAGTCAACCGACGACAAACGCCGCCAGCCTAATCCGCGCCAGTGTATTCAGATTGATGATCCGGTCTGGCGTGCCGGTCATCCGGATCTGAATACGACGGAGCTTGAACTCTATTTTGCCATGCTTGATGAAGGCGAAAAGCGCGTTGCTTCAGGTGAAATCCCGGACTGGGAAGGATTTGAAAGTGCGCAGTACGGTTATCCAACCTATGAAAATCAGTCTTACGGCTTTGATGCAGCGACGCGGTTTATTCAGGACTCTGCACGCCATATCCGCGCTATCTGCGAACAGAAAGGCATAATATTAGCCTGAAGCCTGGGGATTAAGAGGTTCTGTGCAAATATTGCCACAAGCTTATTCAGCATTTGCGCAGAAACATTCTTAACGAGATACTTAAACCCGCAATGACCGGAGCGCCTTTGTCCGGCATAAGATATGACTGAGCGTAAATCTGGAGACAACAATAATGAAGAAAACGCGCGCGCAAAGCGCCAGGACAGCGCCGGTCGCGGCCAGTACGGCCGATAATAACGACGATGTTTCCGAGCGGATCCGTGCCACGCTGGCGGCGGCGATTGGTGAAGGGGCGTTAAAACCGGGCACCAAAATTCTCGAAGAGGCGATTGCCGAACATTTTGGTGTCAGCCGCACGGTGGTGCGTGGCGCGCTGGGCGTACTGGAAAGCGACCATCTGCTTGAGCGCAAAAGAAATCGTGGCACGTTTGTCGCAGAACCCGGTATTGAGCAGGCCAGAAACCTGTTTGAAGCACGGCGTAAAATTGAAGCCCTGCTGCTGGAGCTGGTGGTGGAAAGGGCGACTTCCGAACAGCTGGAAGCACTGGAAAAGCTGGCGGATGAGGAAGAGCACATCCATCATCATGGCGATGAAAAATCGAAAACCGTGCTTTCCGGCAAATTCCACATCGTGCTGGCGGAAATCGCCGGGAATCCTGTGCTGACCGAAATGCTGGCGAAGATTGTCGCGCGGCTCTCGCTGGTGATGTCTTTGTATGAAGAAGAGCATAAGGACGATTGCGGTGCGGATCATCACCGAATGATTGTGGCGGCCATCAAAGAGAAAGACCTGACCAAAGCGCAGCAGCTGATGGACCACCATCTTGCCGACATCGAAGGGCGCGTGCGCTTAACCGAAGGCCACGGCGACCGGCATACGTTTCTGTCTGTTCTGGAAAATTTCTCGTGATGAAACCGTCCGCTTAGCGGCATTCATTCCGGCAGCATTCTTCAACTTTACTAATCTATTACAGGTAGCCCTGTCGGCTGTCGCGCCATTTCTGGCGCTGACAGCTTTGGATTAGTCAAAGGAGAAGGACATGCAAACGCATTCGAATTCGACGCGCCGTGGAATTGCCACGGCGTTGTACGAACTGTTAAACCCCATTCCTCTTGGTTTTTTTGTCGCCGCCTGGATTTTCGACATTCTCTATATGAAAACCTTTATCACCATGTGGACCGATGCGGCGAACTGGTTGATTGTACTGGGGCTTTTCATCGCTGTTATTCCTCGTCTTATCAATCTGGTCCAGGTCTGGACAGGTCCTGAATCTATCGCTGACAGCGCGCGTAAACTGCACTTTTGGCTGAACCTGCTGGCAATCGTGCTGGCGATTTTCAATGCCTTTATTCACAGCCGTGATGCTTATGCGGTTGTCCCGGCGGGCGTCATTCTTTCGACGCTGGTGGTGGTGCTTTTGCTTCTGGCCAATGTCCAGCTGGCATTACGCCTTCCGGTTGCAGGAGGGGCGATACGATGAAAAATTATCAACGTTTATTGTCCGCCTGTGTGCTTGCCGGGCTGCTCAGCAGCTGTGATAACAGTTCGCAAATTGATCCGAAAAAACAAACCGGGGCAGATCCTGAACTGCCAAAAGCGCAGAATTTCCTGATGCCGCCAATGAAAGTGCCGGAAGGTATTCCCTGGAAAAGCGGCGAAATGCCGAAAGTTGCCGACGGACTGAAAATCGAGAAAATCGCTGAAGGGTTGAAACATCCCCGTCAGGTTTACGTGCTGCCCAATAACGATGTGCTGGTGGCGGAATCGAATGGTCCGGCCAAAAAACTCATCTTCCGTCCGAAAGAGCTGATTATGGGCATGGTGCAGAAGTCTTCAGGTAAAGGCGGCGAGGGCGGCAACCGCATTACGTTGCTGCGTAATACCGGCGGCAAATGGGAGAAACATACGTTTATCGCACAGGTAAACTCTCCCTTTGGCATTCAGCTGACCGGAAACACGCTGTGGATTGCGAGCGCCGACAGCCTGATAAAATATCCCTATCAGACAGGTGAAACAGAGATTACCGCGCCTGGTGAAGTGGTGACGCAGTTGCCGGGCGGTCCGATTAACCATCACTGGACGAAATCCCTGCTGGCCAGTCCGGATGGCAGCAAACTGTACGTCGGCGTCGGTTCGAACAGTAATATCACCGAGAATGGCATCGGGGCAGAAGACCGGCGTGCGGCGATACTGGAAGTGGATGCTGCAACCGGGGCCAGCCGCATTTTTGCCAGCGGATTACGCAATCCGACCGGCCTGCAATGGGAACCGCAGAGTGGGAAACTCTGGGCGGTGGTGAATGAGCGCGATGAAATTGGCTCTGATCTGGTACCGGATTACATGACGTCGGTACAGGAGCACGGTTTCTACGGCTGGCCATACAGTTATTACGGCCAGCACGTTGATGAACGGGTCAAACCTCCGCGTCCGGATCTGGTAGAGAAAGCGATCAAGCCTGATTATGCCATCAGCTCACACGTCGCGCCCCTTGGATTGCTGTTCTATACCGGCGAAAACATGCCGCAATATCGCGATGGTGCCTTCGTCAGCGAGCACGGCAGCTGGAACCGTAAACCGCTGAACGGCTATCAGGTGATGTGGGTGAAATTCGAAAAGGGTAAACCGGTGGGGCTGCCGCAACCTGTGGTGACGGGTTTCCTGACTGACGATCAAAAACAAGTTCGCGGTCTTCCTGTCGGGCTGGCGATGGACAAACAGGGCGGCGTACTGATCGCCGACGATGCGGGCAACGTCGTCTGGCGGGTAAGTAAGGCGCAGTAACATCCTGCTCAGGAATGCGGGCAGGAAGCCTGCATTCCTTCATCCAAACTTCCCATTCTCCCTAAACTCAAATTAATAATTTGTTACGCAATAAAAATGAACCTTCTCGCGACAATACCAATGCTAATAATTACTATTCCCGTTCTCATTGCGATCTGTTCTTGTAAAAATAAAAAATAGAAACAGCGTCGCGTCATCAAAAAATTCTACGAGAATGCGTTATGTCCTTTACTGGCAGGGGAAAAGTCGCGGAGTTTTGCGCACCGGATATAAGAAAAGTCTTTACCGTTTCATCACTGGCGCTGGCTATTGTTGTGGCGATCAATCCCGTCTGGGCGGCTGAAACCAGCAGCACGGCTAATGCTGCAACGTCAGGTGACTCGCAGGATATGGTGATCGAAGGCTCACCGACCGTCGCCGGCAGTGACGCGCAGGATTACGCGGTTAAAACGACGACCGCCGGCACCAAAATGAACCTGACCCCGCGCGATATTCCGCAATCGGTCAGCGTGATCACCCGTCAGCGTATGCAGGATCAGAACCTGCAATCGGTCGGCGATGTGCTCGACAACACCACGGGCATCTCCACGGAAGTGATCGACAGCGAACGCGTGTCCTATTTCTCCCGTGGCTTTTACATCAACAATTACACCTATGACGATATTCCTTCGTCCGTCAGCGACACCTGGAACTTTGGCGATGCAGCTGAAGACACGGCGATTTATGACCGTATCGAAGTGGTGCGTGGCGCAACCGGTCTGATGACCGGCGCAGGTAATCCGGCAGCGTCGGTGAACATGGTGCGTAAGCACGCCGACAGCAAAGAATTTACCGGTAATATCAGCGCCAGTTATGGCAGCTGGAACAAGCAACGTTATGTGCTGGATGCTTCCGGCCCGCTGAATCAGGAAGGTTCAGTGCGCGGACGGGTCGTGGCGGGCTATCAGGATCAGGACAGCTGGCTGGATCGTTATCACAAGCGTAAAAAATTCCTCTACGGCGTGATCGATGCCGATGTCACTGACAACACCACGGTATCTCTGGGGTACGATTATCAGGAAACCAACACCGGCAATCCGACCTGGGGCGGTTTGCCGACCTGGTATACGGACGGTTCGCGTACGCATTATGACCGCAGCACTAATACCTCCGCTGACTGGACAAATTACGCCATTCAGTCGCGTAAAGTGTTCGCCAACGTGAAACACGATTTTGATAACGGCTGGACATGGCGGGTTAACGGCACGCATGGCGAGCAAACCTTCAATGATAAGCTGCTGTATCTGATGGATTTCCCGGATCACACCACTGGCGAAGGGCTGAGCGGTTTTGGCAGTAAAGACCGTGGCACGCGCAAAGTGGATTCGGTGGATACCTATGCCACCGGGCCGTTTGAACTGTTTGGTCGTCAGCATCAGATGGTTGCTGGTCTCAGCTATAGCCGCCAGCATAACCAGACTTACAGTGCGGATGGATCCATTGACAGCGACGCCATTGGCAGCTTTGGCAATAGCTGGGACGGCAGCGTCAGCGAGCCGGAGTGGGGCGACTGGTACCTGAACGCCGACGATGTGGTTCGTCAGAAAGCGGGCTATTTCGCCACACGCTTTTCGCTGGCTGATCCGCTTTCACTGATCGTCGGTGCGCGTTACACCGAATGGACCAGCAATGGCAGCAGCGGCAACATGCAGAAGAACAACATAACGCCATACGGCGGGCTGGTGTATGACATCAATGACACCTGGTCGGCCTACGCCAGCTACACCTCAATCTTCCAGCCGCAGACAGACCGCGATATCAACGGGCATTATCTGTCACCGACTACAGGTAAAAACTACGAAACTGGCCTGAAATCGGCGTGGATGGACGGTCGTCTTAACGCCTCGCTGGCGGTGTTCCGCATTGAACAGGATAATGTCGCGCAGGCCGATGGCAGCAATTACGTCAACGGTTCCAGCGAGCAGGCGTACGTCGCGGCAAATGGCACAGTGAGCAAAGGGGCGGAGTTTGAGCTGAGCGGCGCTGTCACCGACAATCTGCAAATGACCTTCGGTGCGACGCGTTATGTGGCGAAAGACGATACCGGCAGCCGCCTGAACAGCAACATGCCACAGACCCAGCTGAAACTGTTCAGCCGTTACCAGTTGCCGATGATGCCTGATCTGACGGTCGGCGGCGGCGTTAACTGGCAAAACCGCACCTTCCAGGATGCAACCGGGCCAGACGGCGAGACCCATCGTGTATCGCAGGGCAGCACGGCGATTGTCGATCTGTTCACCCGTTATCAGGTGACAAAACAGTTGTCGGTTCAGGCCAACATCAACAACCTGTTTGACCGCACCTATTACTCGTGGCTCAGTGATTACGCTGTTTACGGCGAACCGCGCAGTGTGTCGGTCAGCGCGAATTATGCGTTCTGATGTGATGCGATAAAGACTATCAGGGCAGCATCGGGATTTCCGGCGCTGCCTTTTTTATGCCTGGTTCAGGTAAAACGTCGGATTTTTGTACAGGGGATGTGAAGGATGCGAGACTTATTACAACTCAGTCAGACGCTGAACGTTCAGGCTTTCCAGTTTACCGTTCAGGATATCGAGAAAATCATCGTGGTAAGGCATTGCCACGTGTTTTTTCAAATCTTCTTCAGACTTCCAGCGTTCAATAAAGACGAATGAGACTTTGCCTTTATTTTCGAGGTTACGCACATCGGGTACAGCATGACTTTCATGCAGATCATATTGCAGGCATCCTGCTTCTTGATGAGTTGGAGAAACCATTGCCAATGCGGCATCTCTTACCGTTTCGATGAATTCGGGCAAAGGGGTCAGTGTGGCAACAATTTTTACTTCGCTCATAGGGAGGCCTTTGGTTGTCAGTTATTTATACTGGATTTACACAATCCGGATGCGGATTATTCAAGGTAGTTATGAATTGGGCATTGTGCCAGCCAATATGACAGAATCAATACTGAATGAGTCAACATGCGACGGGGGGATGGGGTATGAATGATGAACGCATTGATCAATGCATTCAATTTAACATAATCATGATTATGCGCACCGAGTGTGTAAGTCCCATTTGATAATGTCACTTTGGAGATGCGGAGATTTCCCGAAATCCCGGTAGATAAAGTCCTGACTATACTTACCCAATCCGACTCCGATGCGTTTTCCGGATTGTCGTATCCGTTTAGTCCGCGCTGTTATCTGGAGCCATGAGCATGACGGAAATCGGATTTGCTTTGATGGTGTTTACCCTGCTGCTGGCCGCCACAATGGTCGGAATGATTGTCAGGCCATTATTGCCTGAAGAACATAAGGCGCATGAAACCGTGCAACTGATGCAGCTGGTCATTGGTATGCTGCTGACGTTCGCCGCGCTGGTTCTCAGTCTGATGACGGCGTCCGCGAAAAGCAACTTCGATACACTGACCAATGATTTTCGCAATTACGCCGCCGATCTCATTCAGCTCGATGTCACGCTACGCGATTATGGCCCGGAGACTGACAGCGCACGTTTAAACCTTCGGCTTTACACGGCGGCTGCCATTGCCAGTACCTGGCCCGCCGACGCAAAACCAGCTGACACTGCTGTGCAGAAAACAGCACGGCCTGAAAATATACAGGACCGGTTAGAGGATTATCGTCTTGGCGAAATGCTCAATTCAACTCAGCGGCAAGTGCGCGAGTTACCGGCGCAGGACCCGTTGCAGAAAAGAGTCATGGAAGTGGCACTCAGTCAGTTTGACAGGCTGATCCAGGCTCGCTGGAAGCTGATTGAAGTCTCGCACAGCTCTATGTCACAGCCCTTTTTTGCCATGCTAACGTTCTGGCTGATGATCATCTTTCTAAGCTTTGGTCTGATTGCCCCGCGTAATGCGCTGGCGATTGTCACCATCACCCTTGGCGCGCTGTCCATCGCTTCCGCTATTTACGTGATTGTCGATCTGGATTCACCTTTTACCGGTCCGATCATGATTTCCAGCCAGCCCATGCAGGAAGCTTTGCAGCATTTAAGCCGCTGAAAATCAGATTTTTTCCTGATTAACCCGTTCGGACAGTTCCTGATGGCTTTCTTTCCTTTCGCTGTAGCGGTCGGCCAGATAAGCGGAATGCCCTTTCAGAAGCAATGTGATTTTGAACAACTCCTCGGTGACATCCACAATCCGGTCGTACCAGGCCGAAGGTTTCATGCGCCCTTCATCGTCAAATTCCTGCCATGCCTTGGGCACTGATGACTGATTGGGAATAGTGAACATCCGCATCCAGCGGCCCAGTATCCGCATCTGATTTACCGTATTAAATGATTGCGACCCGCCGCTTACCTGCATCACCGCCAGCGTCTTGCCCTGCGACGGTCGCACCGCGCCATCACTTAGCGGTATCCGGGGTCCCCTTGGAAAACGGAAATTATCCTACGCTAAGACTAACCGACGACTTTATGACGAAATTTTGCTTATATTAGAAAGGGGGATGCTGTTTTATGATCTGATGATTCATGCCCTTGTCTGCAAACACAAATCGATCCTGAAACGGAAACGATACCTCCCTTTAAGGCACTAAGATAAGCGCCTGTTCAAAACATTCTTTCACTACCATCGCAATTCACAATATTAATGAATGTCATTCATAGTCCCTATCATCCCACCTGTGATTATCCGCATGAACAAACCCGTTAACATGCCCCTTATCTCTTCATGTCCAACGGATCCCCATGCTTAATCAACAGGCACAAACACAGTCAGCTACAGCTAAAAAAACCGGTCTCTCGTTTCTGCTCATACTCAGCGCCCTGATGGCTGTTACCTCTTTATCAACCGACATTTATCTTCCGGCTATGCCCGTCATGGCGAAAGATTTACAGGGTGATGCAGAGCTGACAATCACAGGGTTCCTTATCGGCTTTTGCGTTGCACAACTGATTTGGGGGCCGATTAGCGATCGTTATGGGCGTCGACTGCCGCTGTTTATCGGTTTAGGTCTATTCATCATCGGTTCGGTGGGCTGCGCGTTATCAACGGATATCGTGCAAATTGTCTTCTGGCGTGTTTTTCAGGCGTTAGGTGCCTGTACCGGGCCGATGCTGGCTCGAGCAATGATCCGTGACTTGTTTAGTCGTACTCGTGCAGCACAAATGCTTTCGACTCTGATGATCATCATGGCTATCGCGCCGATTGCCGGGCCCCTGATCGGCGGGCAGATAATTAAAGTCACCTCGTGGCATGCCATTTTCTGGCTGCTGGCGATTATCGGAACATTAATGCTGATGTCTTTATTCTGGTTACCCGAAACATTACCTGCTGAAAAACGCTCGCAAGCCTCCGTAACCAGAGCCTTTCAAAACTACTATGCTTTGCTAACTAACGCTAAATACATGCGGTTTACGCTATGCCTGACGTTCTACTACGTTGCAGCCTACGCCTTTATCACCGGTTCCCCGTTTGTGTACATCACGTACTTCGGCGTTGATCCGCAGCACTACGGTTGGCTGTTTGCAGTAAACATTGTGGGATTAATGGCTGTGAGTATGGTCAACAGACGTCTGGTTCACCGCTATCCACTGGAAGCGTTGCTCAGGAATGCCGTATTCATCGCCACTATTGCCGCAATAGTGCTGGCGGTCACCACCGGCATGGGTGTAGGTGGAATTACCGTGATTGTCGGCGCTGTGTTCGTATTCTTCTCCATGAATGGCATCATCGCGGCGACATCCACGGCTTGCGCATTAGATGCAGTGCCAAATGTGGCTGGCTCCGCATCGGCGCTAATGGGGGCATTACAATACGGCAGCGGCATCATCTCTTCACTTCTTCTTGCCCTGTTCAGTGATGGCACACCATGGACGATGGGATGGATAATTGCGTTGTTTACAGCAGCCAGCGCCCTGATGGCATTGACCGTTCAGCTAAAAAAATAAAACGTCGTTATTGATGCCAGACGACACTTTCGTCCAGAGATACCCGCCCTTCCCTGTAACTTAGGGAGGGATGCGTTTCATCTGGGATCCCAAAAGAAATACCGTAAAGCAGCCTGAAGCCCTCAGGAACATTTAATATTCGACGCACCGTTTGGGCAAAATAACTCAGCACTGCCTGTGGAACGCCTGCGTAACCGCGAGCTGCCAGAGAAAGCAGGAATGTCTGCGCATACATACCGGCGTCCGAGGCTACGCGAACGTTGTCCCCTACAGCAGGAATGAACAGCAGGGCAACATGAGGCGCGCCGAAAAATCTCACATTACGCTCGACAACTTCTGAGCGACTTAAGTTATCCCCCCGCGCAACGCCCAGTGCCTGATAGTACGAGCGCCCCTGTTCCGAAGCCCGTTGCCTGAATGGCTCGGGATAAGCTTCTTTATCAAACGTAAAATCAAGGCTGTAGTTTCCAGCCCTCAGATCTTCCGTCAGTGCGTGGCTTAATTCACGAAGTTTATCTCCTGCAACGATATGCAGGGACCAGGGTTGAGTATTGCAGTTGGATGGTGCGCATTGCGCTTCGAGCAAAATGTCTTTGAGGATATCGCTGGGGATGGGAGATGGAAGAAAGGCTCTTGCCGAGTACCTGTTTTTTACTACCTCACTAAATGTTGGCTCTTGCGTACTCATTTGCTTCTCCGCCTGAAAGTAATTTTAAGTGAATGATTCACTCTCTCCCGAGCCATCCTGTCACATCAGGCTCATCGTTTTCATTCCCGGTTCCAGATTAGGTCTATGAATTCCATTCATAGCGCCTATTTAAGCAGCGTAATTATCTTTAACCGCAACTTCGTTAATCTGGGTCTATCGTGTGAACACGCAAGCGGAAAGTGGCTACAGCTGATGGACACACCCCAGCCTGCGCGGCTGGGGCGTCGTTGGAGGCTAACTAAATATTCTTATCGAAGAAGACGTCTAACTTTTGCATTGCCTGGTCAACGTATTTTGGCACCCAATACGTCTCGATATGGGTAGCGCCATCGATCAGGAAGAGTTCTTTGTCCTTCGTACCTGTGGCTTTCGCGAACGCATCTTCAGTCATATAGAGCGTATCCGCTTTTGTACCGGCAATCATCAGCAGCGGTTTATTGATGAGATTGATATGGTCCGTTACGTCAAAGCTCATCAAGTCTAACAGGCTGCCTGTAGTGTATTTAAACGTAGAGTTCGGATGGGCGTGGGTTTTCCAGTAATACTCGTAGCCCTGGCGATACAAGGAAAAAGGTAATTTAGCAATCTGTTCATCAGTCAGGTTGGCATCACCAGAGTAAAGCACTTCTCCTCCGGCGGCTTCCTGAGCACGTGCGTCAGAAGCCTGCTGAAGACGCTTCTGGACAGTATCCAGCTGTGAATCCTGCATACCGTTGCGGCGCACAAGGCCTGAATTAAACATGCTGATGGTGGCTATCGATTTGAACCGCTTGTCAGTTTCGGCAGCAACGAGTGAATAACCGCCGCCACCGCAAATGCCCAGCAGACCAAGGCGTGCGGTATCTACGCCAGGATACTGGCTGATGTAGTCAGCCATGCCGTGGACATCCTCAATACGGTTAGCCGGTTTATCCACGCTGCGAGGCATCCCACCGCTGGCGCCCTGATAAGCCGCGTCGGCGGTAATCGTGATGTAGCCCTGTTCGGCAAGACGCTGGGCATACAAACCCGCGACCTGCTCTTTTACGCCGCCATTCGGATGTGCAACCACCACCGCAGGGTATTTTTTGGCGGGATCGTAGTCAGCAGGGGTATAGACATTCGCCGCAATCTGGATGCCATGCAGATCGTATTTCACCGGATGAATGTTGACCTTGCCTTTGACATTCTCAGTAATGGCATCGTCATAGACGAGTGTGAATGGATTTTTTTTGTAATCAGCCGCATTGACTGAGGTGGCTCCGGCCATTGCCGTGATTAGCATTGCACTGATAAGCGTAAATTTCATGGTCTCTCCCGATGAGTGTTGGCCTGGTTATGCAGGCTCGCGGAATCAAATTTGCAGGCTCAGAGTAGTCAGAGAGGGCTGTCAGCATCGTGACGGGGAAATAACATTTTCGTCAGGAAAGGGACTGAGATGGGTAAGTGTTTCTGACAACGCTGTCAGGTAACTGTCAGCTTTATGTTGGCAATCAGGAGGCAGAATGGTCTCGCTTAAATGAGATTCATGTTCAATTTTCTGAGAAACGGAGCGATCAATGAAAAGCCAGAATGCCCCAACAATGCCAGAGCGGCGCAAGCTATTAGTCGCCGGGGCCGGTATTGCCGCCGCCTCGCTGATTCCGCACGTATCAGCGGCGAGCCAATCCTCTCAGGTCGATTCATCCAGACAACCCAGCCAACGCAATGCTGCTCCGGGCAAGCGTAAACTCGGGAAGCTGGAAGTTTCTGCCGTCGGTCTGGGCGTGCAGAACATGAGTCGTAAATACGACACCTCCGTTCCCTGGCGTCCCGAGATGATCAATGTTATCCACCGGGCATTTGATGAAGGGGTAACGTTCTTTGACGCTGCTGAAGCCTACGGCCCGTTTGAAGTCGAAAAAATTCTCGGGGAAGGCGTCGCCCCGTTCAGGGACAAAATCGTTATCGCCACTAAGTTTGGCTGGAACATTGACCAACAGACGGGTAAGCGTCTGCCGGGCCTTAACAGCAGACCTGAGCATATCAGGCAGGTCGTCGACAATATGCTCAAACGCCTGCGTACCGATCGTATCGACTTACTGTATCAACACCGGGTTGATCCACAGATCCCGATCGAAGATGTCGCCGGTGTGGTGAAAGATTTAATGGATCAAGGGAAAGTCCTGCACTGGGGTCTGTCTGAAATGGGCATCAACACGTTGAGACGCGCTCATGCAGCATTACCCGTTACCGCCGTACAAAGTGAATACTCCATGCTCTGGCGTGGCCCTGAAAAGCAGGTATTTCCGGTGTGTGAAGAGCTGGGCATTGGGTTCGTGCCATGGAGCCCACTCGGCGTGCAATTTTTAACGGGCTGGATTGATGAGAATACCCGGTTCGCTGCCGGTGATTTCCGCGCGACAGAAACGCGTTTCTCGCCTGAAAACTTGCCACACAACTTACAGCTGGTTGAACTACTGAAATCCTGGGCAATACGAAAAAATGCCGCACCGGGACAGATTGCACTGGCATGGCTCCTGGCGCGTAAACCCTGGATTGTTCCCATCCCTGGCACCACCAATAAAGACCATATGCTGCAAAACACAACAGCTACTGGCGTGTCGCTGACAGCCATAGAGATGACCGAGCTCACCCGCTCACTGGATGCCATCACTATCCAGGGGCAACGTCTGCCGGATGCTGTTCAGGTGTATTCCGATGTTGAAGCACCATTGAAAAGTTAAGAGGATGTCCCGTTATGCGCCTGTTGTTAGTCGAAGATGAAGAAAAAACGTCAACCTATCTCAACCGTGCGTTGAGTGAGTCCGGGTTTACGGTCGATGTCTCTGCGGATGGCGCTGAAGGTCTTCATTACGCGCTGGAGTTCGACTACGACGCGATAATACTGGACGTGATGTTGCCGGGGATGGACGGCTACCGGGTACTTGAGGGTGTGCGGGCAGCCAAACAGACGCCGGTGCTGATGCTCTCTGCACGGGGATCAGTCGACGAGCGCGTTAAAGGACTTCGTCTTGGCGCGGATGATTATCTGCCCAAGCCCTTTTCCCTTATTGAACTTGTGGCGCGTATTCAGGCGCTGGTGCGTCGCCGCGCTACGGATGGCGCAGACATCACCCAGCTGCAAATTCACGACCTGCATCTCGACTTACTGGCTCGCCGGGTATTTCGCGACGGAACGCGACTGGAACTGACCGCAAAAGAGTTTTCCCTGTTAAGCCTTCTGGCCCGGCATCAGGGGGAGATTTTGTCAAAAATGATGATTGCGGAGCAGATATGGGACATGAATTTTGACAGCGATGCCAACGTGGTTGAAGTCGCCATTAAACGACTTCGAGCCAAGGTGGATGCCCCGTTCGATATCAAACTACTGCATACCGTTCGTGGCATGGGGTATGTCCTCGAAGTCCGGTCCGCATAAATGAAGGGGATAAGCATGCCTAAGCGTTCCATCTCCGTCCACCTGGCGCTGATGTTTGCCTTATCCGCGCTGCTGATTGTCTCCGTTATCGGCATCCTGCTCAGAAGCTCCTTACATGACTCTTTGCAAAAGCAGATGCATAACGAACTGCTGTTCCGGGAATCATTGATGAGTCCGTGGATCACCGCACGAACCTCGGCGGACGGCTGGTCACTGCTTGCCAATAAATTCACCGTGTTAACCAATTCTGAAGGTGAGCGCGTTCGCTACTGGATTGTGAGTGATAACCCACGCTTCAGCATGGGGGGAACACCACCGGTGGGTGTACAGTGGTCTTCTTTGCAGGAGGGCTTTAATAAAGTGCCCGGTGCATCGGAAGGCGCATGCTCGCTGTTTCTGTTAGTCAAAACCATCCCCGCGAACGGAGAAAGACCTGAGCTGCGCTATGTGGTTGCCATCGACTCCACGCCGTACATGGGCACGCTCGATGCGTTCACGCGTACACTGCTGATCATTACTGCACTGGGCGTCGTGATTGTCGCCTTGCTGGGATACATCGTATCAAGGATCGGTCTTCGTCCCGTTGGGGCGCTCAGTAAACAGGCCCAGCAACTCGCTCCCGGGGACTCTGGTCAGCGCCTGAATACCGAAGCATTACCTGACGAATTACAGCAGTTAGCATCATCTTTTAATGGCGTGCTGGAACGGCAAGAGGTCGCCTGGAGGCAGCTCGAAAGCTTTAATGCCGATGTTGCGCATGAACTCCGTACACCGCTGACTAACCTGATTGGTCAGACACAACTGGGGCTCTCACGCCGACGTTCACAAGATGAACTGGAAGAGTTACTGGGTTCTAATCTGGAAGAGCTTGAACGTATGACGTCGATCGTAAACGACATGCTGTTCCTGTCCCATGCCCATGCGGGTGAGCATGCGTCCCAGCTTACCCAAGTGTCCCTGCGGGAAGAAACCCTGAAAACAGCGGATTATGTTGAACCCTCTTTTGCTGAAAAACAGCTCTCTATGGATGTTGAGGGCGACGTCACCGCGCACATCGACCGGCGACTGTTCCACCGCTCACTGGCTAATTTACTGGAAAATAGCGCAAGACATTCCCCCTCCAACAGCACGGTTACGGTACGGTTAAGCGAAACCGGTCATCAGGCCTGTGTTGAAGTTTCAAACCTTGGCGAACCGATATCGCCAGAGCACTTACACCGGCTTTTCGAGCGGTTCTATCGCGTTGACACCTCCCGGGCTAGGAGTGATACCCATCATGGGCTGGGCCTGTCGATCGTACGTGCCGTTGCCATTATGCACCGGGGAGATGTCTTTGCCCGTAGCGAAGGTGGCATCAATACATTTGGCCTCACCTTTGCGATACAAGCGGATAAAGCGGCGGGTAATGCTCACTCCGACACTGAGCCGGGACCAGGGTTAACTGACAGAATTGTCAGGGGGGCGTCAGCCTGACGTCATCACCCCCTCGATAAAATCATCGCAGGCAATCCCCCTCTTCATTGATAAGGACGCTTTGCATGATCGGACATTTACGTTACCTCGGGCTGTTACTGCCCTTCTTCACCTTTTCATCCTGGGCTGCGGAGCAAAATCCTGCTGTCCATATCGCCCCCGCAGGAAGTCAGAATGCGGTGTTCGGGCCAGCCGAGAACTTTACCGGTCGCGTCAGGGTTGATCCTCTCTTCAAACCGGATAACGACATCCGTGTTTCTGGGGCTTATGTCACCTTTGAACCCGGCGCTCGTTCCGCCTGGCATACGCATCCGGCAGGTCAGCGGCTGATTGTGACCTCGGGTGTTGGGCTCACCCAACAAGAAGGCCAGCCGGTGCAGGTTATCCGCGCCGGTGACGTTGTCTCTTGCCCGGCGGGGATCAAACACTGGCACGGGGCGGCACCCGGCAGCGCGATGACGCATCTGGCGATAACCGGGATTGTAGATGGCAAAAGCGTTAACTGGATGGAGAAAGTGACAGATGAACAATACCACGCCCATTAAGGCATTAGCGGCAGCGGTGCTGCTGACCTTTGGTTTTGGTCTCGCGGCACTTGCTGCGCCCGTCAATAAAGGAGCCTCAGAAATGAACCACGAACAAACGGTCTCAGATACGCTGTCAGCCAGCCAACAGTCCATCCCGTTGATAGCGGCATCGATGGCCAGCAGTCAGATGGATAAGCTGAATGCAGCGCTGAATCAGGGTCTTGACGCAGGGCTCACGATAAACGAAACCAAAGAGATTCTCGTCCAGCTTTATGCCTATACGGGCTTCCCCCGTAGCCTGAATGCGCTTAGTGAACTGATGAAGGTCGTCGAAGCACGTAAACAACGTGGTATCAAAGACGTTGAGGGTAAAGAACCGGTTGCCCCGATCCCTGTCGGAGATGAACTTCGCCGTGTCGGTACCGCAAACCAGACAAAAATCTCAGGCGCTGCCGTCCAGGGACCGCTGTTTGATTTTGCCCCAGTGATTAACCAGTTCCTGCAAACGCATCTTTTCGGCGACATTTTCGCCCGCGATAACCTCGACTGGCAAAGCCGCGAGCTGGCAACGGTTGGCGCATTAGCGGCCACACCAGGCGTTGAAGCCCAGTTGCTATCGCATACACGAGCAAGCATGCGGGTCGGCCTGACGGCAGCGCAGCTGCGCCAGCTGGCACAGGTTCTGCGTGAACATGGCGAAAGTGATGCAGCAACGCGAGCTGAAAAGGCGCTGCAACAGGCGCTCGCAAACAATTAGGAGTGGGTTATGGAGCATGATCCCAACCGCAGAATGTTAATCACCGCACTTGCCGGGCTCACGCTGGCGAACATTTCTTTGGCATCAGCTGCGACCGGAACCACAAAAGTGCAGGGTAAAAGCCGTGTTCTGGTTGCGTACTTTTCCCGCAGCGGAAATACACGAGTCATTGCGGGCGTCATTCACCGCAGCCTGAATACCGATCTGTTTGAAATCGAACCGGCTACGCCTTATCCAGAAGACTATTTTCAGACCGTTGAACAGGCGAAAAATGAGCGTGAGCGGGGAGTAAAACCCGCATTAAAAAATAGCGTCGCAGATATCTCACGCTACGAGACCCTGTATTTAGGCTTTCCGATCTGGGGGACCAGCGTGCCGCCTGTAGTGCAAACATTTCTCAGCAGCCACAACCTTGCGGGCAAATTACTCATCCCCTTCATTACCCACGGTGGCTACGGTAATGGAGACAGCGACGACATCCTTGCCCGTCTCGCCCCAACTGCGCGTAGGGAAAAACCGCTGGTTATTGAATGCGACCAGGAACGAAGAACCACTGAAACGGTCACCAGTTGGTTAGAGACAATACGCAGTTAATCGTCCGCATTCATGAGTCTGCCAAATAAAGGCAATCAGGGGTGCTAAATAATTAACGCTGACAACTCAGATATGATTGAACGGCAAACATAACAGAGGATGTAATCTTGAAGACAATCTTAAAAACGCTGGCCATCTG
This sequence comes from Rahnella sp. PAMC25617, assembly GCF_050606005.1. Lineage (NCBI taxonomy): Bacteria > Pseudomonadati > Pseudomonadota > Gammaproteobacteria > Enterobacterales > Yersiniaceae > Rahnella > Rahnella sp. PAMC25617. The sequence continues at coordinate 101,825 of NZ_JBOCUM010000008.1, read as the reverse complement.
CGTAATGGCGGGTGGCCTGGTGGCTCAGTCGGTCTATGCCGAGCCGCTGGTCATTCAGGAACAAGGAAGCTTTTCTGCTGGCGGCACTATCATCACCGCACCAGGAACATTTGACGCGAAAAAGCCGCTGGACTCTGCTGGCCAAACCTACCATGGCGATCATGCGTCTGTTTTCTACCAAATTCCCGAGAATCCGCATAAATACCCTATTGTCATGCTGCACGGCGCAGGTCAGTTCTCCCGTACCTGGGAAAGCACCCCGGATGGTCGCGAAGGTTTCCAGAACATATTCCTGCGTCGTGGGTTCTCAACCTATCTTGTCGATCAGCCACGCCGGGGCAGCGCCGGGCGCACGACGGTAGAAGGTACTGTTACGCCTAAACCGGATGAACAAATGTGGTTTAACCAGTTCCGAGTTGGCGTGTGGCCAGAGTATTTTAAAGACGTTCAGTTCTCTCACGACAAAGAAGCGTTGAACCAGTATTTCCGTCAGATGACCCCGAACACCGGGCCGTTTGATATCAATGTTATCTCTGATGCGATGTCCGCAGTGGTGGATAAATCCGGCCCGGCTATCCTCTTCACCCACTCTCAGGGGGGCGGACCAGGCTGGTACACGGCGATGAAAAACGACAAGGTCAAAGCCATTGTCGCCTTCGAGCCTGGCAGCAGCTTTGTCTTCCCGGAAAAAGAACTCCCAGCCCCTATGCCAAGCGCGTTCGACACGCTGAAGGGTGAACCTGTTCCGATGGAGCAGTTTATGGCTCTGACCAAAATCCCGATTCTGATTATTTACGGCGATAACATACCGGATAAACCTGTCGCCATGCCCGCGCAGGACAGCTGGCGCGTACGTCTGGCGATGGCTCGCGACTGGCGTGATGTGGTGAACAAGCATGGCGGGGATGTGACTGTGACGCATCTGCCTGAAGTGGGGATCAATGGGAATACCCACTTCCCGTTCTCTGACCTCAATAATGTGCAGATTGCCGATTTGGTGAGTAAATTCCTGAAGGAAAAAGACCTGCAATAGGAAGAGCCAGTATTGAGTCTTCATTATTGAAGGCTCAATACAAACATCATCTTTATAAAAAATAAAGTGGCCTAATCCTGCCGAAAAAAAGTGTTGAATATGGCGGTTTGCTTTGCTCACAAAACAGAGCGTCAGCCCTCCAAAGATTAATGAATACATCTAATAAACCCTAGTTAATTACCCCCTCTAATAGAATAAATAACTTTGCGTTATGCTTTTCCTACACAACAGCTGAAGGATAACGTCATGCAAACTGTAAAACTGAACAACGGTATAGAAATGCCCCTTCTGGGCTTTGGTGTCTTCCAGATGACGGATGCCGCCGAATGCGAAAGAGCCGTGATTGACGCTATCGATACAGGATACCGCCTGATCGATACCGCAGCGTCCTACCAGAATGAAACCCAGGTCGGGAACGCACTGAAACAGACTGGTATCGCACGTAACGAACTCTTTGTAACGACCAAACTTTGGCTCCAGGATACCAATTACGAAGGTGCTAAAGCACAGTTCGAACGCTCCCTGAATCGGCTGCAACTTGATTACGTTGACCTGTATCTGATTCACCAGCCTTACGGCGATGTCCATGGAGCCTGGCGTGCTATGGAAGAACTGCAACAGGCAGGCAAAATTCGCGCCATTGGCGTCAGCAACTTCCATCCTGACCGACTGGCCGACCTTATCGCCTTCAACAAAGTGGCCCCTGCGGTAAACCAGATTGAAGTTAACCCCTTCAACCAGCAGTTGCATGCGGTTCCATGGAATCAAAGCCGTGGCATTCAGCCGGAAGCCTGGGCACCGTTTGCTGAAGGTAAAAATGGTCTGTTCCAGCATCCCGTATTAACGGCAATTGGTCAGAAGTACGGCAAAAGTGTGGGCCAGGTGGTACTGCGCTGGATCTTCCAGCGGGGCATCGTTTCACTGGCGAAATCGGTGCGGAAAGAGCGCATGGCAGAGAACATCGACATTCTCGATTTTAGACTCAGTTCTGAGGATATGCTGCAGATTGCTGCCCTCGACACCGCAACCAGTGCCTTCTTCTCACACCGAGACCCGGCGATGGTGGAATGGCTGACTGGCCGCAAACTTGATGTTTAAGCCGCGATAAAAGAGGTATTCATTCAATGCAAAAGCGCTTTTTAGGTAAATCTGGGCTAGAAGTGTCCGCTCTGGGACTCGGTTGCATGGGGCTCAGCCATGCCTACGGCCCTGCAACAGATACCCGTCAGGCTATAGAACTTATTCGTACAGCAGTTGAACGTGGAGTTACTTTTTTCGATACAGCGGAATTGTATGGCCCCTTACTTAATGAAGAGGTTGTCGGTGAAGCCTTAAAACCGTTTCGTGACCGTGTGGTCATTGCCACCAAGTTTGGTTTTACCTTTGGCGATGACAATAAGCAGCAGATTTTAAACAGCCGTCCGGAGCATATCCGTGAAGCTGTGGAAGGATCATTACGCCGCCTTAAGACTGATGTCATTGATCTGCTGTATCAACATCGTGTCGACCCGGATGTCCCCATTGAAGATGTTGCGGGTGCAGTGAAAGACCTGATCGCGGAAGGCAAAGTTAAACATTTCGGTCTGTCCGAAGCGGGTGCGCAAACCATTCGTCGTGCGCATGCTGTACAACCGGTCACTGCGCTGCAAAGCGAATATTCCATGTGGTGGCGCGAGCCTGAGCAGGAAATCCTGCCGCTACTGGAAGAGCTGGGTATTGGTTTTGTGCCCTTCAGCCCATTAGGCAAAGGCTTCCTGACGGGAGCGATTAAACCAGGAACAACGTTTGGCAAGGATGATTACCGCAGCACCGTGCCGCGTTTCGCAGAACAGGCGATTGAAGCCAATGAAAAGCTGGTCTCATTACTGGGTGAACTGGCAGCAGAGAAAGGCGTGACGTCTGCGCAAATTGCGCTGGCATGGTTGCTGGCACAAAAACCGTGGATTGTTCCTATCCCTGGTACCACCAAACTACACCGGCTGGAAGAAAACCTGGGGGCTGCCGACATCATTCTTTCGCAGGATGACTCACGGCAGATAACCCAGGCGCTTGAAACGATTAAAGTCGTCGGCGAACGTTACTCTCCTGAGCATCAGGCTCGCACTGGCCGTTAATGCCCCGACGGGTCCGCTGCGATTGGCGGACCCGTTATTCTGAGTAGCGAAGGGCATCGATCATCAGCGCAAAAGCGGGCGGATGCTGCTTACGGCTGGGGTAGTAAAGATAATATCCGGGGAAAGACGGACACCAGTCCTGCAGAACCTGAATAAGCTCTCCTGACTTTATATAATCCTGCACCCTGTCTTCAGGTATACAGGCGATGCCAAAACCGGATAAAGCCGCATCAATCCTTTCCGCCTGCAGATTAAACGTTACCTGTCCTTCCACTCTGACCCGTAACGGTTTCCCATTCTTCTCAAACTCCCAGTGGTAAAGACCACCGGCAGTCGGCAGGCGCATATTGATACACCGATGGGTTTGTAGCTCGTGCGGTGTTTCTGGTACGGGGTTAGCGGCAAAATAGGACGGTGCTCCCACCACTGCCATGCGCATTTCCGGTCCAATCCTCACCGCGATCATATCCTTATCTACGCTTTCGCCCAGGCGGATCCCGGCATCAAAACGCCCCTCAACAATATCGACAAAACCGTTATCAACCACCAGTTCGAGATTAATTTCCGGGTATTCCCTGAGAAAGGGCTTTAGCTTAGGCCATACCAGACTTCGCGCTGCATGCTCCCCGGCAGATAAACGGATATTGCCGGAGGCAGTGCCGTTCAGTTGAACAAGCGATTCCAGCTCCTGCTCAAGATCGGCAATACGGGGTTCAAGGCAGGCGATAATTCTCTCACCGGCTTCTGTGGGGGCAACGCTTCGGGTAGTGCGGGTCAGAAGTCGGATATTTAGCCGTTCCTCCAGGGCCTTCATCGCGTGGCTGAGTGCAGACTGAGAAACCCCCAGTTTACCCGCTGCTTTGGTAAAACTTCGCTCCCTCGCTACCACAAGAAAGATTTGCAGTTCGTTGAAGTTTTCTTTGAGCATCGGCGATTTCCTTATGGAGACATTCCCTTCAACGCGCACTCATGAAGGGTGTTCATAGACACAATCATTTTAGCCCCATTACTGACAATAATGATAATTGATATTCTGACTGTAGAGAAAATAAGTCTGAATTATCAGAGGGTTTATCATGAAAATACTCATTGCAGGCGCGACCGGAAGTATTGGTCTTCATGTCGTGAATACCACTATCGAAATAGGCCATCAGCCCGTGGCGCTGGTCAGAAATAAACGGAAAGTAAAATTACTTCCGCGTGGAACGGATGTTTTTTACGGCGATGTTTCAATGCCTGAAACACTTACCGATTTGCCGAAAGATATTGATGCCATCATCTTCACTCTCGGTTCCGATGGCCAGGGGCGTATTGGGGCCAGAGCGATAGATTACGGTGGTGTACGTAACATTTTACGACTATTCAGGGATACGTCTGTACGCATCGGCTTAATGACCACGATTGGCGTGACTGAACGGCTCAGCACCTGGAATCAACGCACTGAGGTTCATGACTGGAAAAGACGTGCCGAACGTCTGGTCAGGGCGAGTGGCCATCCCTATACCATCGTCAGGCCCGGCTGGTTTGACTACAACAATGATGATGAGCACAGAATCGTTATGCTCCAGGGGGATCGACACCATGCAGGAACGCCGGAGGATGGTGTGATATCCAGAAAACAAATCGCCCAGGTTCTGGTCAGTGCGTTGAGTAACGATGCAGCCACAAATAAAACGTTTGAGCTGGTCGCTGAGCGAGGGGAGGCACAACTGGATTTTACACCTCTCTTTACGGACTTACAGGCAGATAACCCTCAAAAAAATGATGGCGTTTTAGATTTGAACAACATGCCTTTCAGTGAAGAACCTGAGTGCATTATTAACGAGCTAAATCTGTTTTCAATACAGGTAAAATCAATCTAACGCCTTTGACAACTTGGTCAAATAGAGACCAGTCTTATGGCAGTTTAGATCCGGCTTTTACCCGAAGTATGGTTTGACGGGTAGTACTAAACTCTCGGGCAATGGCGCTGATGCTTAAGCCTAAATTAATACGCTCAATAACGACCTGTTTTTGTTCTTCGTTCAGGGCAGAGGGACGGCCAAAACGTTTCCCTGCCGCTTTTGCCCGCGCAATACCTGAATGTGTGCGTTCAAGCAGTAGGTCCCGTTCAAATTCTGCCACGGCAGAAATAACCTGCATGGTCATTTTCCCCGCGGGGCTGGTGAGATCTACTCCACCCAAAGCTAAGCAGTGGACACGAATATCGGAATCAGCCAGTTGTTCTACCGTTTGTCGCAGAAAAATATCAAAATCACCTGGGGATATTACTTGCGGGTGGGCATGGTGATGACTATTCCGGTGCTGTTCGTTACGCTTGCCGCGTTGGCGTTGCGGCTATCTTTCACTTTCTAATGAGATACCCTATGAGCATGATCACTATCTATCACAACCCGGCATGCGGTACGTCTCGTAATACGCTGGAAATGATCCGCAACAGCGGCACTGAACCCACCGTTATTCTGTATCTGGAAACGCCGCCATCCCGTGAGGAACTGGCTACGTTGCTTGCAGATATGGGTATTACCCCGCGGCAGTTGCTGCGTAAGAACGTTGAGCCTTATGAGCAACTCGGACTGGCTGAGGATGTCTTCACCGGCGATCAGCTGATGAGTTTTATGTTGCAGCATCCCATTCTGATTAATCGTCCGATCGTGGTGACACCGCTGGGAACCCGACTGTGCCGCCCGTCTGAAGTGGTGCTGGACATTTTGCCTGATACTCAACGTTGCGCGTTTACCAAAGAAGACGGTGAACAGGTTGTGGATGGTCAGGGTAAAAAGATTAAATAACCGGTTACGGCAATGGCTCAGTTTTTCATGTTTGCCATCATTTTGAAGGGAGGCACATTGCCTCCCCTTCCTTCTATGCCTTCACCAGCGCACGTGTTTTATCAAGCAGGAACGGGCGCAGATAACCCACGGTGTTCGACAGCAAAATCACATCGTCAGAAACCTGAATGTTCAGCACGTCCGCCAGATATTTTTTGCGCGCCACCATCCGTTGCCAGACCTGCGGATACTGACTTTCCAGTTCGCGGCGCAACGCTTCATCCGCCAGCGCAACGGTATCTTCAATGCTGCTGCCTCCGTAACCCGGCAGCGAGGGAATAATATCTATCTGGAACAGCATTCCGCTCGCCAGCGGCACGTTAGAATCCGGATAAACCGGCGAACACAGCCATTCCTCATCGGCCACCAGATGCCCCGGATTGAGATGCCAGTTCCAGGTTTTCTGCTCAAGCGTTTTTTCCACCAGGCGGTATACATCGCCACCGCGCATACCGATATGCAGATTCTCCAGCCAGGTGACCACCGTATGATAATAAGGGATCGCCAGACGCGGCAGCCAGTCAGCGACGTCCTGCGGCAACTCTTCCTCACTGGCAACGACGTACGCGGCACGACTCGATAATCCCCCTTTATAGCCGACGGTCAGTGAAAATTTATCACCGTGACGGATGATTTTGTCCGAGGGATAAAGGTTCGCATGAGCAAACCGGTCGCCGGTCGCGGCGATTATGATGACATTGTTTTGCTGACCGTCGCCTGCCAGCAACTGACCGATTTCCTTCTCAGATTTACCGGGAGCAATCGCGTCCAGTGCGGCCATCAGGCTGGATGACGCCAGATTTGCACCGTACTCATAAAATGCAACTTCATTGGCATTATTAATGCACCGTGCGCCATTTTCCGGTGCGATAAACAGGCCGGTGGCATTCACCACATTCTCTTTTCCACCGGCAGCACTGCGCACCGCATCCAGAATAAACGCCGGAATATCAAAGCTGTATTGATCTGTTTGCGGATCGATACGGAACAATTTCCAGCCCGCGACGCCGGTGGTTTGTGACGCTGTCACGCCCGCCATTGCCAGCAGATTTTGCAGCGGCTGATGATGTTTCATCGGCTGATTGGGCAGGGAAAACACCGGCGCGTGCAGACAAGCTCCTCCGTTGCGGGCATGCGGCACCAGTTTGAGATTCTCGTTACCCATTATGTAGGTCATCTCGCCGTTACTGCTTACCACCAGCAAAGCTTCTTCAAAACGTGGGATAAAACCAGAAAGGTATTCGAAATTGCCGCCGTGTTCTTTATCGGCGTAAATCACCAGCGACGATAAGCCTTGTTGCTGCATGGCGCTCAGAACATTGTTCAGGCGGGCTTTCATGGTTTCATCAGACAGCACCGGCGTGGGCACCTTAGGGTAAGTGGCCGGTGCCGGGACAGTGGCCAGTGTGTAGGCAGTATCAGAATTCATTGCGTTTCCTTATGCGTAGAAATCATTATCAGGAGTCAGATTCAGAAATGTTGGGTTCATAAATAACGTAGCCCGCCACGCCGCCCTTCCCGCCGTCTTTCGGATGGTTGATGCCATCGCTGACCGGGATAGGTGAGAAATCGAAGGGCGACACACCTTCGATGCAGGCGACATTGACGCCATAAAATTCGGGATTGGAGCGACGCTGATGGAAGGTATAAATACCGCAAACCGAACAGAAGAAATGCGCGGCCTCACCGCTGTTAAAGCGATATTCCGTCAGCTTATCCGTGCCTTGCGTGATTTCAACTTCACCGGCAGTGGCGACGACCGCGCCGCGCATACGGCAAAATGAACAGTTGCAGCGCAGCACGCCGTTAAAACCGTCGGTCAGTGCGACCTTGAACGTGACGGCACCACAATGGCATTGAGCGGACAATTTATCTGGCATAGCAATCTCCCTCTTTGGGATGAGCGGTCGGGTTGGCCGAGAAAATGTTGTACCAAATTTCGCCGCTGATTACAGCTTTCCCTTAAAAAGCCCATTTTTTAGCCGTAAAACATTCACGCCCGCTATCAATTTCTCGTTTTGAGATCTCATACCAACTTTCTGTCACCTATTTTGTTTTACTACCCGATGTTAGGAAATGTTACGGAAATGATTCCGTAATGAAAATAAAATAGCTGCACGTAAGGAAGCTAACATGAAAAGACTGACCACTTTTTGCCTCGCGGGACTTGTATCATTTAATGCGTTTGCCCTGACCGGCAACGATGCCACCACCAAACCGGATCTCTACTATTTAAAGAATGACCAGGCCATCAACAGCCTGACTTTGCTGCCACCGCCACCGGCTGTGGGCAGCATTGCGTTCCTCAATGACCAGGCGATGTATGAGCAAGGCCGTCTGCTGCGTTCAACCGAGCGCGGCAAGCAGGCTGCTGAAGATGCGAACCTGAGCGGAGGCGGTGTGGCGAATGCCTTCTCCGGTGCGTTTGGATCACCGATCACCGCCAAAGACACGCCGGAACTGCACAAGCTGCTGACCAATATGATTGAAGATGCCGGAGATCTGGCGACGCGTGGCGCGAAAGAGAAGTACATGCGTATCCGCCCGTTTGCCTTCTACGGCGTCCCGACCTGTAACACCACCGAGCAGGATAAGCTTTCGAAGAACGGCTCTTATCCTTCAGGTCATACGTCTATTGGCTGGGCAACGGCGTTAGTGCTGACTGAAATCAACCCGCAACGTCAGGATCAGATCCTGCAGCGTGGTTATGATTTAGGCCAGAGCCGCGTGATTTGCGGATACCACTGGCAGAGTGATGTGGATGCAGCGCGTATCGTCGGCTCTGCGGTTGTAGCAACGCTGCACACCAACGACGCTTTCCAGCAGCAACTGAAGAAAGCTAAAGAAGAGTTCGCGAAACAACACAAATAAGCGTCTTTCAGAAAATTTTTATTTTCAAATATCGCTTATAAAAAACAAAAAAACCGGCCTGATAAGCCGGTTTTTTTACGGAGAGCAGAAAGCGATTCAGGCCGCTTTAACCGCACGCGTCTTTTTAGGAGCTGGCGCTGCTACGGTTTCTTCGGTGTTTTCTTCCGCGGTCTCTTCAGTTTCAGCTTCAGTCACTGCCAGTTCTTCCGTCTGCGCGACAGGGGCTTTCACGGTTTCTTCTTCCGGCAGCTTGCTGGTACGCAGGATGTGCTGGACGGTATCTTTTTGCTCAGCCAGGCGAAGGGCAATGTTTTCTGCCAGCGATTCATCGATCTCCAGTTCGCTCTGCAACAACCAGTCAGTAAAAGCATCTGCCATATCGAGCATTTTGTCGTAAGCGTCCGCTTCTTTCTTATTGGCAAATGTCATTTTTTCTTCACCTTTTCTGACGACAACAAACTTTGTTTCAACAGCCATGATTCGCTCCTTATACTGTAATTATATACAGCATACCAATAATCAATGCAGGATACATCATCCAGCCTGTTTTTTATAGTGCGGCGCAGGCGTGAATTTCTTCCAGATAACCGCTAAGGTAGAAAATAACCCGTTTTATAACGTACTTGTGAGGATTCCGTGACAAATGTGAAAGAAGTCTGCAACTGGAGCAAAGACGCTTACCGGATAACCACCGACATTAGCCAGCTGGATATTCCTGCCGTCCACGCCTATCTGACCCGCTCCAGCTGGGCGCCGGGAATTGACGAGCAAACGGTGCGCGATGGCGCGGAAAACAGCCTCAATTTCAGCTTGTTCGACGATGAAAAACAAATCGGTTACGCACGTTTCATTACTGATTACGCCACCTTTGCCTATCTGTGCGATGTGTATGTGTTAGAGGAATATCAGGGGAAAAATCTGGGAGCATGGCTGATTGAATGTGTTCAGTCGCATCCGGTCACCGCCCGGCTGCGCAGAATGGCGCTGTTTACCTCAACGGCACCCTGGCTGTATGAGAAGTTTGGCTATACGCCGGTGAACGAGCCCAATTACACCTGGGTGATCACCCGTCCGGGGCTTTATCTGAAGAAAGACTGATCAAGGCTAGTGAAGGATTCGAGGGTTTTAGCCAGCATCCGTCATTTCAGTCACCATCCGCACAAAATTATCGCGGATTAAATCCTCTCTGCGCGGATCCCATGCGATCCCGACCTGCCAGCGGGTGGCTTTGCCACTCAGCGGCAGCGTCTTCAGTCCTGGCGGCGCAATATGCATGACACTATTGGGCAGCAGCGCGACACCAACACCGGCGACAACCAGCGCGACAATCGTCTGGATATCTTCGGACTGCTGTACGAAAGGCGTGTGCAACTGGTTTTCATCCAGAAAGCGGTCAGTTTGTGCGTTCAGCCCCCGCCCGCGATCGGGGTATAAACGTAGCAGCGGTTTCTGTTTCAGCCAGCCTGCGACCGTCGTTCCGTCGTCAGCAGGCACCACACACACCAGTTCATCTTCAAACAAGGCGTGATAACTCAGCGGTGCAGCCGGTGGCACACGCACAAAACCAATCTGCAATTTCCCGCTTTGCAGCATGTCGTATTGCACGGCAGAAGGCAGATCTTCCAGCGTGATATCCACACCGGGATACGCTGCCCTGAACCTGGCGATGCATTGCGGCGCAAAGGTAAACGCCGACAGGCCGAATCCCGCCGCCAGCAACCCTTCACCGCCCTTTTCCACCTGACCGGCGTGCTGCATAAAGGCCGTCATCTGACGCAGCACCTTCTCCGCTTCGGGCAAAAGTCGTCGCCCTCCCGGCGTAAGCGTGGTGCCATGGCGTCCGCGATCAAACAGCATCACGTTAAGGCGGGATTCCAGCAAACTGATCTGCTTGGTCAGCGCCGGCTGCGAGATAGAAAGCGTGTTAGCCGCCGCTGCATAATTCCCTGCCTGCGCCAGCGTGACGAAAGCTTTGAGCAAACGCGTATTCATTTTGCATTCCGTTTAGTTATCAGAACCAGAAAATACTTCATTATAAAGTTATCAGCCGCATTGCTTTAATACCAGCGTGAACCCTAAACCTTAACGTTACGGAGAATGACAATGTCGGCATCGATTAAAACGGCGGTAGTTCAGTTTCAGCATCAGGCCGGAAACAAAAAATATAATCTGATGATGATGGAGGGTTTTATCCAGCAGGCGGCGATTAACGGCGTACAAATTCTGGCGTTCCCGGAAATGTGTATCACCGGCTACTGGCATGTGCCGAAACTGGATAACGACGGTGTGGCGGCGCTGGCCGAATCCGTCGAAACTGGTTCGTCTGTGCGCCTTATCCGCAAACTGGCCGTGAAACATCAGATGCTTATTGGTGCCGGTTTTATTGAACGCGGAGATGACGGTCGTCTTTATAACGCCTATGCCGCCTGTATGCCGGACGGTTCACTGCATACGCACCGCAAAATGCACGCCTTTGAACATCCTTCCATGAGCTGCGGTGATGCGTATACGGTGTTTGATACGCCCTGGGGCGTGAAGGTCGGTATCCTTATCTGCTGGGATAACAATCTGGTGGAAAACGCCCGTGCAACAGCACTGCTGGGGGCAGATATTTTACTGGCACCGCATCAGACCGGTGGCACAAATTCCCGCAGCCCGCACGGCATGAAGCCCGTTGCGCTGGAATTATGGGAGCAGCGCGCCACACGACCGGAGGAAATCACCGAAGCCTTTAAAGGTGCCAGTGGCCGTGAGTGGCTGATGCGCTGGCTGCCGTCGCGGGCGCACGATAACGGCATGTTTATTTTGTTCAGCAATGGTGTGGGTGCAGACGATGATGAAGTCCGCACCGGTAACGCGATGATCATCGACCCGTACGGCCGCATCGTCGAAGAAACCTGGGCGGCGGCAGACGCGATGGTGAGTGCAGAACTGGATCTTTCGCTTATTCCGATGAGTACCGGCAGGCGCTGGATGGCAGGCCGCCGTCCGGATCTTTACCGCATTCTGACGGAGCGTCAGGGCTACGAACGTGATGCCATTACGGCGCGTTTTTCCGAAGAATTGCCAGGAATGAAAACACGCTAAAACAGTGTCCGACGTACAGAAAACCCTGCTCCACCAGGCCTTCGGAAACTGGCTGGTGGAGCAGGGGCAGAGTGGTGATGTGGTTGCGGATCAGTCGTAGTTTTCGCCGTACAAACCAATCAGGCGGCGGACGACGCCGTTGGTCCAGCCGAAGCCGTCCTGAAGCGGATATTCCCCGCCGCCACCTTCGCGCGACGCATTGCCGGAAATGTGATATTTCTCGATAAGTTTATGATGCTGCTGGTAAAACTGATTTACCGTTTTCAGCCAGCTGCGGGCAATCTGGTCGCCGAGTGCGTCGTTGCCATACAGCTTGAAGCCCTGAATTGCCATCCATTGCAGCGGCGCCCAGCCGTTAGGTTTATCCCACTGTTCGCCGGTTTCGTATTCCGTGGTCATCAGTCCGCCGGAGGTCAGCAGGCGCGTTTGCACGGCGTCAGCAATACGAACGGCCTGATGATGCGTGGCCAGACCGACGTACAACGGCACCACGCTGGCGGCTGAGAACAGTGCCAGCTGCTGACGGTGCCAGTCGTAATCGCGGAAGCACCCTTCTGTCTCATCCCACAAATAGCGGTTGATGGCTTCACGGCGGGTTTCAGCTTTCTGGCGGAACTCCGCTTCGGTCGCCCGGTCACTGTTGAGGCCGGAAATATTGGCGATGGCGCTTTCCAGTTTGAATAAAAACGCGTTCAGGTCGATCGGAATAAACTGCGTGGTGCGGATACTGGCCAGCCGTTGACCATCACGCAGCCAGCGCGAGGAATAATCCCAGCCTGATTCCGCACCGGCACGCAGATCGCGGTAAACTTCGTTAGCGGGACGACTGGAGAGTTTCGCGGTTTCCACATCTTCGCGCCAGGATTCATCACGCGGCGTGTCCCTGTCATCCCAGTAACGGTTGAGCAAGGTGCCATCCGGCAGACAAACTACGTGGCGATAAGCCTGATTGGGTGCCAGCGAATCCGCACCATCCATCCAGAATTCATATTCCATTTTGAGATGATCAAGATAACGACGCGCACCGCGCACACCATCTTCTTCAAACAGTTCGACCATCAGCGCAAAGACCGGCGGCTGCGAACGGCTGAGATAATAGGTGCGGTTACCGTTAGGGATATGCCCGTAAATCTCGATCAACCACGCAAAGTTATCGGCCATGGTGCGCAGCAAATCGTTGCGCCCGCTTTCCGCCAGCCCCAGCATGGTGAAATACGAATCCCAGTAGTAGGTTTCGCCAAAACGCCCGCCCGGCACCACGTAAGCCTGCGGTAGCGGCAGCAGTGACGACCAGGAAACATGGTCTTCCGGCTGGCGCGTCAGCACCGGCCAGAGTTTATCGATGTGCTCTTTCAGCGAATCACCCGGATCAGACACGTATTCGTCACCGTGCGGTTCCGGCAGCCAGAAATGCGCCTCAACAAAGCGTTTCAGATTAAAGCCCGGATGGTTTTTTATCCGGCGGTAGCGCAGCAGGATATCCAGCGGATCCATTTTTGGCGGACAGTCAGGAAACGTTTTGCTGTCGGCAAAAAGCGATGAGGACTGGACGCTGGTGAACAGTTCCATATATCGGTCGGCAGGCGTCAGCGCATCGGAAGGCGGCAGGCCTTCGATCATCTCCGGTTCCGGCTCGGCGTCCATCATCCGGTCAAGGATCAGCTCAATTGGCTCGAGTTCGCTCAGACGAAACTCTTCGCCTTCCAGTGCTGCGATCTCCTTCGTCTGATGTTTCTCATTTAGCATAAGCGAGCCTTTTGGTTAGAGGACTTAGGTTTCAATAACGATTGCAACAGCGTTTTATTTGCCGCCGTGCAATGTCAGATTGTTCAGATCCCGCAAATAGGTGTCACCCCAGTTTGCGATATCATTTTTAGTCAGCACGGCCATCATGTCGTTATACCGCGCCTGTCGTTCGGCCAGCGGCATGGTCAGGGCTTTATCCAGCGCCGCCGCCACGTCATCACGGTCATAAGGATTGACAATCAGCGCCGAGGTGAGTTCATTCGCCGCGCCGGCAAATTGCGAAAGCACCAGTACGCCGGGGTCAGCCGGATCCTGCGCCGCGACATACTCTTTCGCCACCAGATTCATGCCGTCACGCAGCGGCGTCACCAGCCCGACGTCGGTCAGACGGAACAATTTCATCAGCAGACTGCGCTGGAAATGCTGGTTGAGATAGAACAGCGGCGTCTGATTCATGCTGCCGTACTTACCGTTGATGCGTCCGACTTCGGTTTCCAGCTGATGACGCAGTTCCTGATAGGCCTGCACATCGCCACGCGACGTCGGCGCAATCTGGGTATAACGCACTTTGCCGCGATGCTGCGGGAATTTTTCCAGCAACGCTTCAAAGGCCAGAAAACGCTCCGGCAGCCCTTTGGTGTAATCGAGGCGCTCGCAGGAAATAATATTCTGCGCTTCACGCAGTTCACGTTCAATGGCGGCCATTTTTGGCGGCAGAGGCCCTTCCGCCATCTCTTTAATACTTTCTGGCGCAATACTGATCGGAAACACGCCGGTGGCAAAGGTATTACCGAAAGCCTGATGGGTGCCGGAACTGGTCTGTTCCAGCGCGGTAAGCTGGCTCAGATTATCGAGAAACGCCTGACGATCGCTTTCGGTCTGGAAACCGAGCAGGTCGTATTCGCTCATCATTTTGATCAGCTCATCATGCGTCGGCACCGCGTTGAAAATCTCCGGCGTCGGGAACGGAATATGCAGGAAGAAACCGATGCGATTTTTCACACCCAGCTTGCGTAATGCGGCAGCAAACGGCAGCAGGTGGTAGTCGTGGATCCACAGAATGTCGTCTTCTTTAATCAGCGGCTGCAATCTTCTCGCCAGCAGATCGTTAACGCGGCAGTAGCCGTCCCAGGCTTCACGCTGGAAATCAACGAGATCGGTGCGGTAATGAAGCGCGGGCCAGAGCACGGCATTGGAAAACTGGCAGTAATACAGGTCGTAATCGTTCTGATCCAGCGGAACAGAAGCGTACGTGATGCCGTCATCTTCAACCAGACTCAGCTCATCTTCGTCATCTTCACCGGAAATTTCGCTGATTTCGCCATTCCAGCCAAACCACAGACCTGAGGTGTTTTTCAGTGCGTCAAGGATCCCAACGGCCAGCCCGCCTGCGGACTTCGACCCGTCAGGAATAGCGATACGGTTAGATACAACAACCAGGCGGCTCATGAGTGTGACTCCTTTGTATGTGTGTTTGTATGAGTAGTAGATGAAGATAATGCGGCGTGACGTTGTAACGTCTCCAGCCATTGATAAACATCGCGAACGTGTTTAACACGGTATTTCGCCAGACTGGAACCTTCGCCGACTTTTACGGAAATTCCGTTCAGCGCGTTGACGACTTCAAACCCTTTCTCATCGGTCAGATCGTCGCCGACAAATATCGGCAGACGTCCGGCAAACGGCGGTTGCTGCATAAAGTCATAAATCGCCGCGCCTTTGTCTTTACCGCGGGGTTTGATTTCAATCACGCATTTCCCCGGCTGAAGAACCAGCTCCGGGTGTTTTGCTACCACAGATTCTGCCAGTTCGAGCACGTGCTGCTGATGAAGCATGGCCTGACGGTAATGCAGCGCGAAGGCCATCCCTTTCACTTCCAGTAATGTGCCTGGCAGCTTTTCCATACCGGCGGCGAGCGTCTGTTCAACGTCTTTCGCCATCTGCGCCGGTAACGTCACGCGGTGAAACTGCCCTTCGCCGTCACGCATTTCTGCACCGTGCACACCGGCTGCTGGCAGAATTAACGGTGCAACCAGCTGGTCCAGTTGTTCAACCGGCCGGCCTGAAATCAGCGCCAGTGCGCCGGAGGAGGCGGTAAACAACGCCTGTAAATGCTGACGGACATCGGACGGAATCGACACGGCATCGGGCTCATCGCGGATTTCGGCGAGCGTGCCATCGACATCGAAAAAGAAGGCGTATTGTTGACTGTCCGGGTGCGGGAGTAGCGGTGTTTCGGTGGTGTTTTCCTGAATTTCTGAGGTCAAGGTCATTCTCCTGCTGATAAGTTACGACACAACGCGTCATTGCGCTGAAAACCCTCGGGCGTTTTCTTATTTTGTAATAGTTGTATCTGATACCTTGTTCACGATTAACTATTAAGCACTGAACTATTTCATTCTGAACTATTTCACCGCAAGCTATTTCGCGATGACCAATTTCGAATTAACAAATATAGTCTCTTATCAGCGCACCGACGGGATAATCAGATTTATCCACAAGCCCGCCGGTGCAGGGTATTCTCAGAAAATCCCGATAAACGTGACAATGTCACTCATGCGTTTGCCTCGCTTTCATCAGTTACGATTTCGTCATCGCTCAGACGGTCAATCACCGGATAGGCGACGGCGGCAATGTGATGATGCACACGCCGGTAATCACGCAGCACGCGCTGGAAAATATCACCGGATTCCGCCCAGGCATTTTTATCGTCACGCAGCTTTCTGAAGTGCTCGCGGCTGGCTGTCGCCTCTATCTGACGTACCACCTCTTTACGCGCCACCAGCTGATGCGCTGCCGCCAGATCCTCGCCAAGAAATGCGGTGATCGCCAGACGCAGACTCACCAGGATTTCCGCGTGCAGCAGGCCGATATTGTGCAGTTCGAATGCGCTGAACTGCTCGCCACGGCGTCCGCGACGGGTTGCCAGCTGCGTCAGGCTGCTGGAAAGAATGTCGCCTGCGTGCTCGATATTAATGACAAACATCAGGATTTCCTGCGCCCGGTCGGCATCTGAATCGCTCAGCCCTTCCTGCCCGATATCCGCCAGATAGGCGCGGATCGCCGCACTCAGCCCGTCGAGTGACTGATCGGCCTGCCTGATTTCGCCTGCTTTCAGCGGATCGGGAGCGGCAAACAGCGCACGCAGGCGGTCGAGCATAACGTTCAGCATGTCCGCAACCCGCAGTGATTCGCGCACGGAATTGGACAACCCGATGTAGGCAATATCCAGCCCCGCCTCGTCGAGATACATCGGCATACCCGGATCCGCCGGACGCGGTTCTTCCGGGAAAAACCGCTCCAGTGCGCGCGCCAGCGGACCGGTCAGCCCGATAAAAATAATGGCCAGAACGGCGCTGAACGCGGTATGAAACATCACCACCAGCTGCGGCGTGGTCAGTTCGAAAGCGGCGGCCAGTTTGCCGAGCAGCGGCATCAGCGCCAGAGCCACTACGCATCCCGCACCGCGCACCAGCAAATTGCCTGCTGGCAGACGGCGAGCCACGGCTGAACCCGCGTTCAGTAATGGCGGCAGCGCCCCGCCGATATTGGCACCCAGAACCAGCACCATCGCGGTAACCGGTGTCATCACGCCAGTGGCAGCAAGCGAGGCAATCAGCAAAATCACCGCCACGCTCGAGTGACAAACCAGCGTGAGAATAATGGCAACCATCAGCGCAATCAGCGTGTCGCCTTCCAGCCCCTGCATCACCGCATGAAATACCGGCGTGGTTTCGATATGTCCTAGCGTGGCGCTGAGCATCCCGAGCGCCAGCAGCATCTGGCCGAGGCCTATCAGCGCGCAGCCCGCACTTTCGAAACCGGAATGGTCACGAAGTTTAAACACCACAAATCCGCTCAGTATCAGCAAGGGAACGGCAATTTCGGTGTTGAAACTCATCAGCTGAACCACCAGCGTCGACCCGACATTCGCGCCGAGCATAACCGCCAGCGCCGGTGCCAGGCTCAGCGTTCCGGCGGCGGTAAATGAAGTCGCCATCAGGCTGACCGCGGTGCTGCTTTGCAACAGGCCGGTAATCCCGACGCCAGCAAGCAGCGCCATCCAGCGGTTAGTGAGATGCCGCCCCATCCAGTGACGCAGCGGCGTACCAAATCCGCGTTGCAGCGCGGTTGAAATCATGTGAGAACCCCACAGCAGCAGCGCGATGGCGCCTGCCAGATGCACAAGCAGTGTGGTTCCGGATTGAGTCGTCATAATCATTGTCATTCCCCTTTTTCAGGGTTGTTTTTGTGGTGTGAAAACCGTTACGAAAAGCAAGGTCACGATAAAAGCCGGTACAGTCATGGTGATGCTCCTGTCACCGGATAACGCGCAGATGAAACCGCAGTCTGTTATTTTCAGACAGCAGAAACCCTTCACCTTATTTCAGTGATCGGTATTTAATTATTTTCGCGCAGAATTCCCCGCCGTTTATTTTCCTTTAATTAAAAAGTTAATAAACAGAGTGAAATCGATCATGTGTCTTTTATTGATGCATAACTGACGCTGGAATTTTATTAAAGAAATAATAAAACGACCAAAGCCGTCAGACATGTGTCAAGACGATGTTCAGTGCAGCGAAATGCTGACGTTGAATCAGTGAAAGGAAATCCGACTATGTGGATCTTCGCTGTCAGAAACGATACAGCGTTGTTCCAGCTGACCGGTGACAGGACTGACCCGCCACGTGGTAACGCGGTGATTAATCTTGTTGATTTTAGAGGAAAAAATAGACGATGCGTCTTTCTTGCGGGCAGCCAACATCCTGTCACGGGACGGGCGGACACGCAAAGTGGATGTCATTGTTTTGACATCAGAAAAAAGGGTAGATTTGAACTTCATAACACACCTCGGGACCGTGACATTCAGGTTGAGGCAGGATTACACGAGAGCATCAGGCTCTGGCGAGGCACACCCAAACGATGAAATGATCACAATCGATTTTATGTTTACTGTTCCGGCACGCTATATCAGCGTCATCCGGCAAGCTACTGGTTACAGTGTCCATTAGTCTCTTATGTAAAGTTAATAAAGGCCGCTACTTGCGGCTCGTGCAATTTACCCATGCGCTATATTATTGTCAACCCGAAAACATTGCTTGATATGTTTCGTTTATATTTCAGTGAAGAAATAGCCGGACAGCATTCGCTGACCGGCTGACAGATGTCTCACCCGAATGTGATAACATCAGAAATTATATTGGATCCCTAACCTGAAACGTGTTTGTCTTTCGTCAGTGGTTTTCCGCACAGACACATTGCCGATTTGCGCATAAGGCGTCCACTGCTTATTAATATTGTAAGCGACTTTCAGATCCTGCTCATAATCCCATTTATCATTGTCGTAAAGGATTTGATCGCTGTGTTTATAAATATAATTATATTCAAAGCGCCAGTCGGCAATCCGATAACCTAACCAGATTTCACCACGATTAGTTTTACGGTCTTCGGTATTCTCTTTCGTATAACGGGTATATTCATAACGATAACGGGCATTAAAATAGATCCCGTTGTCGAATGTATAGCCTGCGGTTAAAAAAGGTTTATAGATGCTGCTGTCAGAACTGGACTCCAGCGTGAAGCCAGGCTGGATAAACACTTTAGGGGTGATCTTATACTGATAGCTTATGGTGCTTTCAGTACCGTTATCCACCAGATTATTAAAGGGTTTGTTCGGGTTGTCACCGCCGGACTTCCATTTGGCTTCCAGCGAGAAACCAAACCCGTTAGCGAAACGGTGTGACACCATCGCGCGGTCTTTATGCTGTTTACTGTCATCCAGCCATTCATGGCGAAGATCAATCGTCACGGCATGACTGCTGGCGCTGGCCAGCAGTAAGCCGCAGAGTATCAGTCTGCAATTTTTCATTAGTTCTAGATCCCAGAGATATTGAGTAATATTATTTATTTAAAATGGGTATTGCTTTTTAACTGCGCTGCATTCACTTTTTCTTCAGAAAGTCAGCGTAATTAAATCCGCCGTCTGAAAGACGGGTTATCGGATCCGGCAGCCGCAAAGAAATAAAATCTCCGGGCTGAATTTCTTTATTTTGTTTATTCATCGTTTTGTGGCCGGTATAAAAATAATTGCTGTCGTCCACATTGCCGGTCACGGCATCGTCATATTTACCCGGCGAGGTGCGCAAGGAAAGATTGCCTTTGAAGGTGCCCTGCTTGTCGGCCGTGGTGTAAGGCGACGGGCGGAACAGGAAGTTGAAGCGTTTGTTGTCCAGCGCGCGGTTGTTTTCGACCACCAGCGCACCGGGGTTGAAGTTATCGGTGAAACCGTCCATGCCGTTTTCGACCGCCACGCTGTCACGGATGATGTGTGCGACAGGCAATCCTTCACCGCCCAGTTTAAAACCGTTACTGCCGTTGTGAACAGACAGACTGTTTTCAATCGTCACGCTGCCGTTCGGGCCGTCCTCAATTTTGTTGAACAGGTCAAAGCCATCGTCAACATTGTCATGCGAATAACAATTCACCAGCCGGTTACCCTCTCCGACGCGCATTTTGACCGCGAAACCGTCGGCATTTTTGCGTCCCGGATCCTGATTTCCCCAGGATTCTGAATTGCTGATCAGGTTATGGCTGGCCCACAGCGCACGGCCAATGCCGTCCGGTGAGGCGACCCAGATGCCGGTATCATCGGCGTGATGGGCTTTCACGCGGTCAATATGATTGTAGCTGCCGGCAATGTGGAAGCTTTTCTGCGTGACAGTAATGTCCCGGATATTCCAGAAGCTCGCATCGAGCTTCAGCCCGTTAAACACCACGTTGTCGCCCTGCGCTCGCAGCGTTTTGCGATTCTGTTCCGTGCCGCTGGCCGTTGCCGGTATCACGCCAGCCGGATATTCCCCCTCTGCCAGCCACAAGGTGCCGCCCGGCGCTAACAGATTAACGGCACTGGCGAAATCAAGCGGATGTTGCGCGGAACCGTCGTTACCGGCCTCGCCCTGCGGGGACACGTGCAATTCATCAGGGTTGCTGACCAGTGCCATTTTCAGCGGAAATTCCAGCGTGACCGGTGTGCCGTTATCCGGCGTAAAAATTATCTGTAACGGCGTGACAGGCTGCTGTGCGTGGAATGGCGCTGTCATCACTTCGCCGCCGCGAACGGCGGTCTGGCGCAGTAAAGGTTTGCCATCCTGATCAATCTGCAACTGACCGTCACCGTTGGTACGCCACTGGATCACGCTGTCACGCCGGGTGATCAGTGGCGATGACATGACTTCGATACGCGCTCTAAGTGACGGTGTCACGTAAGGTGCGGAAGGTTGGGTATGCGCTTCATCCAGCGTCAGTTTGGCGTGACTGACGGTGATGCTGGCATTGCGGGAAGCAAAGAATCCGACGTAATAGCCGGTTTTATCCAGCTGCGTCACACGGTCAGCCCCAGCAACGGACTGGCTGATCCACTGGTCGCTGCTCTGCGGCGCGTAAGCGACATCAAAACTGTTATCCGTGCGGGTCAGGCGTAATGAGAAATGTGCAGGCGTGGTCAGCCGGTGGTAACTCTCACGCACGATGCTGATCCCGGTATTTCCCCACGGTTGTTGCACGCCCTGACGGGCAATCAGCGCCAGAACCGGCGGTTTATCGCCGCTAGCCATTACGCTGTTCATCACCATATTTGATGCGGCCGGTAATTCTTCAATGCCGGGTTTGGTCACGGGTTCACGAGGCGTACCCAGAATATCGCGCACCAGTAATCCGGCCCCTTCCTGCCCTGCCGGTTTTGCGCCGTTTTCCGGCCCGAACTGGTTGAGGGTGAAATCGGCCTCAAGACGGAAATTCACGTCAGCCGGTAATTTCGTATAGAAGTAGGTTAAGCCATCATGACTGTTACCGACCTTGCCGCCGCGGCTTTCCAGCGTAAACGGCGTGCTGAGCAACGTGCCGGCGGCAGGTACCGGTTTACCGTCAGCGAGCCGGGTTTCGTTCATGCCGATTTTTTGTGGCAAAACGTTGGTGGCAAAATTGACGTCAGTAGACTGACCAAACGTGATGCTGCGCCAGACCAGTTTACTGGCGTCAGGCAATGCAGCGGCGCTGCTTTGTGCGCACATCCCGAGGGACAGCGCGGCAATAACAAATTTTGATGCCCGCATAATCGTTCTTATCCTAAAAACGTGAGGGGTCGCTGGCCGGTTTCCCGGCCAGTCGGTGAAGTAAGAAATGCAGAGTTAAATCAGGGTTACGGTTTTTGCGTGGCGCTGACCATCGGTTTAGTCGCGTCCAGTTCAACGGCGGGAGTGTCGAAGATTTTGCGGCAAACTTTGCTGTTGCCCCAGCATTCTTCATACGGATAGCCGATCAGTTCTTCCATCACTGCGCGAACTTCCGGCTGAACGTCGGTGATCGCCCCGCCGGCTTTGATACGCGCCACTTCCCCCAGAACCACTAAGTGTGTTTTGCGGTTCAGTTTCATCTGGTGGCTGAATACCATCGCCATCAGTGCCAGTGCTATCACGCCGATGCAGAACACCAGCGCAATCGCCGTTACCGCGCTTTCAGGCTGCGTATGGGATTTAGACTGGAAACCGTAGAAGCTTAAAATCGCGCCCATCACGAAGACAATCACCGAGCGCATCAGTTTGCCGGAGAAGGTCATCGCACCGGCGTAAATCCCTTCCCGGCGGCGGCCGGTAAAGGCTTCATCAATATCAGCCAGGAAGGTGTAAACAGTCCACGGAATGTAATACACGCCACCGGTGCCGATCCCAAACACCACGGTGATCGTCAGCATCGCCACGGTCGCGTACTGTTGCGGCAGATGCAGGAAGTGCAGCAGGCTGTAGCATACGACCGAGAATACAACGATGCCGAGCGCCAGAATGTAAGGCTTGCTGAAGCCGTGCTTCACGCAAATTCCGATGAAAATGGCGGTGGAGAACAACTGCAGAATAGAGTTCAGACTGCTCAGCCCGGCCACCATCGTCGGATCATATTGCAGCACAAAGATGATGAAATACGTGAACACCGAGGCGAACAGCCATTCCGCGCCGAACCCGCACAAATACATGCCCAGATGCTTGCGGAATACGCGCAGGTGGAACGTGGACTTCATGTCCCGCACCAGCGTCAGCATGGTTTTGCCCAGCGTCATTTTCTTCTCATCCACCGGCGTGGTTTCTTCCACCGGACGTTCCCAGGAAGATAAATATAAGAGGCCGATGGCGATACACAGAATGACGCCGTAAGTCAGTGCGGTGAAGAAGAACGGCTCAGCGGAATCTTTGCCGTAAATCAGGATGAACTGACCCGGAATAAAGGCCGCCAGGAAGTTCGCCACTTTGCCGAAAATCGCTTTGTAGCCGGTCAGTTTAGAGCGGGCTGAGAAATCAGTGGTCATTTCGGTGGCCAGTGTTTCGTAAGGCACCATCACCGAAGTGTAAATCAGTTCGAACAGCACATAGGTGGAAAGGTAATACCAGAAACCGAAGCCTTCGACCCATAACAACGGGTAGAACATCATCAGCGGTACACCGAGCAGAATAAAGAAACGACGACGGCCAAAACGTTTGCCGAGACGCGTTTTGCCAAAGTTATCAGAAAGATAACCCATCAGCGGATTACTGATAGCATCAATGATACTGGCGACAGAGAAGATTGCTGAAGCCTGCAACAACGTCAGGCCGCAAAACGTGGTGTAGAAGTACAGCAACCAGATACCGGCGATTGCCAGTGCCCCGCTGCCCAGTAAGTTCCCGCCGCCATAGGCCAGCTGGTGTCTGAAAAGAATTGGTTTTTCTGCGTTCATAGTCGTCCCGCCCGGAGAGTGATTATAAAATTGAACCGCTGTTTCGATTTTATGGATATGGCGTTTTATATAGGCGAGGCGAATGAATAGATGTGAATTAGTTCACATTTGACACAGGAGTGTACGAATGAGCGGTCAGTTTTGAGATACGTGTAACAATATCATTCATAATTAATACACAATTTGCGCGACTATTGGGAATGAATTGGTTTTAATTCGAATGATTAGATAACTACGACTTATGAAACCGTGGCTTAAGCAAAGTGCAGATAAGAATTTCTAAAGGGAATTTTCCGTGAAGGTCGAGCATCTGGCGGGCGTTATCGGGGCTATGGCGTGCAAATTCAGGCAGAAAGGCCATTCCCTGGCCCTGTTGCCTGCTACAGCGAGTCATAATTCTGAGGATGTTGCTGTCAGCTTTTCAGCAGCGACGCAGTGCTTTCATGCAGTTCATCGAGCAGCGTGTAACGTTTGCGGTATTCGGAACGTTTCTTACTGGCAATCTCTTCCATCGGTTTGCGCGGCAATTCCAGGGGTACGTCATACAGTGCCGAGGAATACGGCGTCGCGCTGATGGAATCCCAGAATTCGTTATAACTGGCGACAAACACATTTTTCTTGCGGTGACGGTAGCGCAGGCTGCGGAAAACGTGGCCGGTATCGCTCACGGCCAGAATGCGCTGAGCGCCGGTCTCTGCCGCGACGCGTTGCAGGCTTTCCAGCAGCAGGCGTTTTGGGAAAAGCCCGTAACAGGATTTCGTCGCCTGTTTAATGACTTCATGTGGCGTCGAGCGGTGTGCGCCCTGGAATCCCCCGACGATCATCGTCGGCCCTTCCGGGCGCTGCACAATGCTGAAGGTCAGCGCCGCCAGCAAGGTGTCTTCCATATACAGGAACATATTGGCTTCGCCTTCGCGCTCGGATTTACCGATGGAACCCAGTACCACGCGGAAAGCTTCGCCATCTTTACCGGTGAACTGCGTCACGGTGTTCCCCTTTTCGCTGAGGAAAGTGTTACGCATTTGCACGTTTTCGAGGCTTTTGACGAACTCGTAGTGATCCACCAGCGCATCCGCACGACCGGCAGAAGGCAGGCCAAGATGCAGATAGGGTTTGTGGATTTTGCTGGGCAGTTTGGTTTGAATGCTGAATGCTTCCTGCCAGACGGGTTCACTGGCCATTTTATTGAGCACTTTCAGGGTATCAAGCGGGTGCAGCAAGGTACGCACGGCGTATTTCACACGGAACATCCGGTCACGCCACAGATTATCAGGCACGCACGCGCCGCTCAGCAGATCCATAAACAAGCTGAATCCGCTGCTTTTTTTGATTGTTTCTTCAACGCCGATTTGTCCGGAGGAAAATGTGCCGTTGAGGGATTCGGTTTCGTTAAGGGATGAGTGTTCCATGATCGGTTTCCGCTGCCTGAAATAATCACGGTATCACCCGATTTTTAAACATCTTTACAACGTAGAATTAAAGAGAACGCAATGCAGGTGGGAAAATGACGAGCGTTTAGTTGCCGTTTACATATTCCTGACATTAACCTCTTTCTGCCTCCTGATTGTGCGAAGCGTCGGAGAGTACATAAGGCTTTCCGCGGATAGATACTAAATGTCTGAAAATTGTCTTTTTTACAGGGACTGCTAATTGTCAGACCTCTTGCACAGGCATAACGTATACCCCTCAATACATAAAGGGATTTGATTATGTCCGTACCAGACAGGATTCTCTCGTAGATGATTGGACATTTATAGGAACGAGGGAACGCGGGAATTTTCGTCTTATCCTCTCAGACCCGATGGTACTGGGGTTTCTGATGGTTGTATCACCTTTTATAACCATACGGATTTTAACGTTTTGCGGGATTATTAGCTTCGCGCTCATACGATGATTATTCCTGTCTTAGGCCAAAAAGCGTATGGAGAAATTGAAGTTCTGGGAGATATCAATGCACCATGCCTGCATTTCTAGCGCGTTGAAAATTGTTTGGCGGTTGGTGCTGTTCATTGTCATTACATGGCTTTTGATACCTTTAAACGAGTCAGTCACACACTATATTTACCTGATAACTGATCCGGTTGTGGAGTTTTATCATTCTTTTTTAGGATTTGATGCAGGTGACCGCGGGGATATGGAAGAACTTACGTTTCTAATATTTTCGGTGACTACTACATCAATTATTGCTACGTGTTTTATAGCCGTCATTGAAGCATCTTTTAGAAAACTAATGCGGATGTTACGGGGGATATGAATGCGCCATGCCTTATTCTGTAAGATAGCGGTGCGGCTGGCGCTTTTTATTTTTATAGATTACTACCTGTTGTCGCCCTTTCCCGGCTGGCTGATTGATTATGAATACATCAAATCGATAGCCATCGCGGATTATTTTGATCAACTGATGAAGCCAGATTACGGAGAGCCGCCGTGGCCTGGATTGCAGGATGATATTTTTGTCGTGCTCTTGTCTGTTACTGGATTGATCCCTACCCTGTTAATAATGGTTATTATTGAAGCAATAGTGAAAGCAGTTCAGAGGAGTATTAAACGTAAAAAGTTAAATTAAACCCGGTCAATGCCGGGTTATTTATTTATGAATACAAAAACATGAATAGAATAAATTAGCGCATGACTATTTATTCTCTACAAATTCAAATGCCAGCCGCAGCTGTTCCGCATTCGGATTTCCAGGCAACAGATGAATGGATTCTCCGGCCTGTAATGTGCGTTCAATCAGGCGCGACATCTGCCGTTCATCGTGAATATCCACCTGCAATTGCGCCAGACTGACCGGCAAATCCAGCACTTTGTACAGTGCGGTTAACTGCTGCACCACTTGCGGCTGATTGAGCAACGCGCTTTGCACCAGAATGCCATACGCCACTTTCGTGCCGTGCAGAAACGTATCGGTTTGCGGCAATGCGGTCAGGCCGTTGTGTACGGAATGCGCCGCCGCGATACGCGTATAATGGTCGCCCAGTCCGCCGACTAATCCTCCGCCCGCGATAATCGCGTCCAGTACATTGAGAAACGACTGCGTCAGCTGATTATCATCCTGCGCCTGCAACGCCGCTTCGCTTTCATTGAGCAACACATCCCGAATGGTCAGCGCAGTATTCAGGCCGAGCTGAACGGTTAAGGGCAGTTTTTCCGGCTGCGGGCTGAGCACCACGGCTTCGTACCATTTCGCCAGCGTATCGCCGATACCGGCCAGCAGATATTCCTTGGGCGCACGCAGAATAATGCGTGGCTCGACCAAAACCAGATGGTTAGCGTCGTTAAAAATTTCATAACGCAACGCCTGCCCTTCATTGTTGTACCAGACAGACAGTGGCGTCCAGGCGGCACAGGTCGCGGCAATGGTCGGGATAGCGACAACCGGCAATCCCAGACGTCGCGCCACGACTTTGGCAGTATCCAGCACTGCACCGCCGCCAATGCCGATCACTACCTGACGGTCATTCCCGCCAATATCCGCAATACGCTGCACCTCGGTTTCGCTGCAATGCGCTTTAAACAGAACCCGTCTGGCCTGCGAAGCGGTAAAGGCTTCCGGCAGGAAATCCTGTGCTGCCACTAAGGCACGCTCGCCGTAAATCCACAGCGCGTTATCCAGTTGCGCCGGTGTGTAGAAGTCGCTCAGCCGGTCGATAGCACCGGGGAACGAAAAATAACTGGCGGGGCCGGTGACCACGCGGATATCTGTCTCACTCATGGGGAAATCCTTAATTTAGAAGCTGTTATCATCCTACGCCCGGACATCCGGATGGCTAATAATCTTTGGCATTAACTTATGCCTTTTCGTTCGTTGCCATTCATTCGCGGGTCATCAAAACTCGGGCAATCAATTCATTAACTCAATATAAGAGCCTGTACAAGGCCTGTCATGAATTGTCCTCCCGTTAAAATGATGATTAACCACACAGGGTAATAACCATGAAACTGTTTTCCTCGTCGTTACTGGCGTTAAGTTTGCTCTCCGTTTTCCCTTCTTTTGCCGCCGGCACCGCGCCAGTACCGAAAGCCATCAGCGATCATAAAGGGCCGATACGCATTGCAGTGATCCGCAATCTGGGCTCAGACGACAACACGACGCAGTTTGTCTCCGGCGCGATTCAGGAAGGCCGCAAGCTGGGCTTTCAGGTGAATACATTTCTCAGTAACGGTGATGACGCCAAATTCCAGGACTTTGTGAATCAGGCGATCAGCCAGAAATACGATGGCATTATTTTGTCACAAGGGCGCGATCCCTATTCCACCGAACTGCTCAAACGCATCACCGCCAGCGGCATTGCCGTTTCAGTGTTTGATACGGCGGTCAACGGTGACATTCCCGGTGTGACCGTTACCCAGCAGGACGATGCGTCGCTCACCGATCTTTCCGTCGGTCAGCTGATTAAAGATTTCAATGGCAAAGCCAATATCGTCAAACTGTGGGTCGCCGGTTTCCCGCCAATGGAACGTCGTCAGGACGCGTATAAAAAAATCTTAGCCGCCAATCCGGGCATTCATGAGCTGGAATCCGTCGGCGCGGTGTCTTCTGACGTTCAGGGGGATACCGCAAATAAAGTCGGCGCGCTGCTGGCGAAATACCCGAAAGGCAAAATCGATGCTATCTGGGGAACCTGGGATGCGTTCAGTCAGGGCGCGTACAAAGCCCTGCAGGAGAATGGCCGTACCGAAATCAAACTCTACAGCATTGATATTTCCAATCAGGATATTGGTTTGATGCGCGAAGCCAACAGCCCGTGGAAAGTCAGCGTGGCGGTCGATCCGAAACTGATTGGGGCGATCAACATGCGTCTGGTTGCCAGTAAAATTGCCGGTGAGAAAACGCCTGCCAGCTATGAATTCAAAGCCGCAGCCATTCCGCAGGCGCTGCTGGTCAGCAATCCTGACGCGGTAAATGTGGCGTCGCTGGCGAAAGTGATCCCGGGCTGGGGTAAATCCGATGATTTTATTGCGCCGTGGTTCGCCACGCTTGAAGCGCAGCACAAAAAATAAGGCCTGAAGATGACTACACATTCTCTCCCCACGCCGGAATACAGCCGGAATATGCGGCTGATCGGCCACAGCGATCAGGGCGGAAAACCTGACGGCGTGCAGGTCATGGTTCACCGTGGTTATGCCTATATCGGTCATATGGTGTCGCAGGGCTTTTCCATTGTGGATGTGCGCGACCCTAAAAATCCACGCCCTGCCGGTTTTTTCGCTGCGCCTCCGGGCACCTGGAACGTGCATTTACAGGCGCACGACGATTTACTGCTGGTGATCAACGCGCGGGATTTGTTCGCCGACGTGCGTTTTGCCGATGAAAAAGTCTATTACACCCGCTCCGTCAGCGAGACAGTCCAAGGCACGCAACAGCGTGGATGGAGTGCCGGTGTACGTATCTTTGATATTTCGCTGCCCGATCAGCCAAAAGAGATTGGCTTTCTCGGGCTTGAAGGGATCGGTGTGCATCGTATCTGGTACGTCGGCGGGCGCTGGGCGTATGTGTCCGCGCTGATTGACGGCTACAGCGATTACATTTTCCTGACCATTGATCTGGCCGACCCGCGCAATCCTCAGATTGCCGGTCGCTGGTGGTTGCCCGGAATGCACACCGCTGGCGGTGAAACGCCGGACTGGCCGGAAGGTAAACGCTACGCATTGCATCACGCGATCATCAGCGGTGATACCGCCTATGCCAGCTGGCGCGACGGCGGCCTGACACTGCTGGATATCAAAGACCGCAGCGCGCCGCAGCTGATTTCACACCGCAACTGGAGCCCGCCATTTGGCGGCGGCACGCATACCGCCCTGCCGTTGCCGGACCGGGATCTGCTGGTCGTGCTCGATGAAGCGGTGCTGGATAATCAGGAAGATGGCGAGAAGCTGATCTGGGTATTTGATGTGCGCGAGCCGTCGAATCCGGTGAGTATTTCGACCTTTCCGCAACCGGAGGAACGGGATTACGTCAGCAAGGGCGCGCATTTCGGGCCGCATAATCTGCATGAAAACCGTCCCGGTAGCTTTGTCAGTTCGACGCTGATTTTCGCCACCTATCAGAATGCCGGAGTGCGTGCGTACGACATCAGCAATCCGTATCAGCCAAAAGAAACCGGTGCGCTGGTGCCCGCGCCACCAGCAAGCATGATGGATAAACGTCCGGGCAGGCCGCAGGTGATCCAGTCCTGCGACGTGTTTGTCGATGCACAGGGCATTATCTACAGCACCGACTACAACGGTGGTTTATCAATCATCGAATATCTTGGCTGACGCCCTGCCCGTACCTGGCTTAGTGGATTGAATCTATTTGGCTTCAGGTGCGGGCGTTTTTGCTTTTCCCGCCAGCTTTTTTCCCGGACTTAGTACCAGCCTTAAGTTGCAGGGCGAGTCCTTCACTGCGTTCCGCTGACAGGAAATCGCTCTTTTTGATCCTCATGCGATCTATAACCCAGCCAAAGGTGTGTGATAGGTTTAATACTTATCATCTATCTTTTGCTGCGTTCTGCAGCGATGTTGTTTTTCCGGGACAGAAGACAATGAGCCACAGTAAATCGGATGCGTCAGAACATCCGCAGGGAGAAACCGCCGCCAGTAACGGGATCTCCGTTATTGCTTTATTGGTTGCTGCTGCTTTCTTTATGGAGTTTATCGACGGTACGGTGATTGCCACCGCACTGCCGCAAATGGCGATTTCTTTCGGCGTATCAGCGGTCGATCTCAATGCCGGGATGAGTGCGTATATGCTGACGCTGGCGGTACTGATCCCCGCCAGTGGCTGGGCAGCGGAACGTTTTGGTGCCCGCAACGTATTCACCTTTGCTCTCGCCGTCTTTACGCTGGCTTCGCTGTTTTGTGCCATGGCGACCAGCGTCAGTGAGTTTATCATTCTGCGTATTATTCAGGGTGTTGGCGGTGCGCTGATGGTGCCGGTCGGGCGTCTCACGGTGCTGAAAACTACGCCAAAACCACAGTTAATCAAAGCTATCGCCACGCTCACCTGGCCTGCGCTGGTGGCGCCGATCCTCGGGCCGCCGCTCGGTGGGTTCATTACCCATTACGCCTCATGGCACTGGATTTTCTATATCAATGTGCCGCTCGGAATTATTGCGATGATGCTGGCGTGGCGTCTGTTTCCTCAGGCACCTTCCGATGAACCCAAACATTTCGACAAACCGGGGTTCCTGCTCACCGGGCTGGCGATGCTTTCGCTGGTCACCGGTCTGGAGCTGATCAGCCAGGATCATATTTTGTGGACAACCGCCGGGCTGTTACTGGTCGCAGGTGTGGTGCTTTCGGTGCTGGCTGTGCGTCATCTTTACCGTGACCCCGCGCCGATGGTGCATCTGGGGGCGATGGTGATCCCGACATTCCGTATCAGTATGGGCGGCGGTTCGTTGTTTCGCGTGACCATCAGCGCGGTGCCGTTCCTGCTGCCGCTGATGTTACAGGTCGGATTTGGTATGGATCCGTTTCATGCCGGTTTACTGGTGCTGGCGGTGTTTGCCGGTAATCTGGCGATGAAACCGGCGACCACGCCGCTGATCCGCCGTTTCGGCTTCCGTCCGGTGCTGGTGGTGAATGGCCTGCTGAGCGTTTTCTCACTGCTGTTCTGCGCGTTTCTGACGCCGGGCACGCCGGACTGGCTGGTGATGTTATTGCTGTTTCTCGGCGGCCTTAGCCGTTCAATGCAGTTTACCGGTATCAGTACGCTGGCCTTTTCTGATGTGCCTGCAAAACAAATGGCCGATGCTAATACGCTGTTCAGCACGGTACTGCAACTGTCGGTCGGGCTTGGGATCACGGTCGGTGCGCTCGGTACGCGCCTGGGTGAACAACTGGTGGATATGCTGCACTGGGAGTCTGTTCCCGGCATGAGTTTCAAAGTGGCCTTTATTGTTATCGCGGTGCTGACCCTGATTGGCTGGCTGGATATGTTGCGCCTGAAACCGGATGCCGGTTCATCTGTTTCGGGCAAAAAGTAAATCGCTGCTCTATGCTGAGTCGTGTTAATTAACCCCTTTGGGAGACCCCGATGTTCACAGGATTAAGTGCTTTTCCTCTCACCCCGCTGACGGATAAAGGCATTGATGAGAAATCTTTTGTCAGGCTAATGTCGCGTCTGGTGAGTGCGGGTGTGGATTCCATCGGCGCACTGGGCTCGACGGGCAGTTATGCTTATCTGAAACACAGTGAACGTGACCGCGTTGCCCGGCTGGCGGTAGAACACGCTGAGGGTATTCCCGTGATGGTCAGTATCGGTTCAGTGCGTACCTCTGACGTGCTGCACCTTGCGGAAGATGCCCAGCGGGCGGGGGTGAGTGCTGTATTACTGGCACCTGTGTCGTATCAGAAACTCACCAGTGATGAAGTCTTCACGTTGTATGAAACGGTGACCCGCCATCTTTCGGTGCCGTTGTGCGTTTACGATAATCCTGCCACGACGCATTTTGATTTCACCGATGGGCTTTACGGGCGCATCGCGCAACTGCCGCATGTTGCCAGTATCAAAATCCCCGGGTTATCTGCTGACCCTGTTGCCACGCAAAAACGTCTGGCGGCGCTTCGTCCGTTGGTTCCGGCGCATGTGACGCTCGGCGCGGCGGGTGATCTGGCTGCTGCCACGGTTCTGACGCAGGGCGGCGATGTGTGGTATTCGGTCATTGCCGGATTGTTCCCGGAAATTCCGGTGGCGATCACACGTGCAGCACAAAACGGGGATACCCAAACTGCGCAGTCTTTATCGGCACAGCTTGAGCCGTTATGGGAATTGTTCCGCCAGCACGGAAGCCTGCGCGTTGTGGCAGCCGCCGCAGAAATTCTCGGCCTGGTTTCTGCCCCATGTCTGCCGTTACCGCTTCAGTCTGTTACGGGTGATGAACGCCAGCGACTGGCACGTGTTATTGAACAGCTTAATTTGCGAGCCTGATATTCGCGGCGGAAATATTTCCGCCGATATTTATTTCATCTGCGCAGCAGGTAAGAGTTATTTATTTTATAAATAGATGGCATTGCTATTATTCATCATGTTTATTAATTTCTGATACATAGAAAGTTCCTCTTTTTGCCTTTCACCCTGTGTTAGACTGGGTTGCCTAAAAATGAAGTTTCAACTTTCGTCGATGTGATTATTTAAAAAATAAGGATATTTATGCTGACACAGGCAAAAAGTAGGCATCAGTCCAAAGATGACCTTTTTCTTCAAAGACTTAAAAATAAACAACTCGCGAAACTCACTCAGACAATAAAAAATACCAGCCATACATACGAGTTTCAAAATAAGTTGGCGCACGATCGTAATTTCAATAACATAGAGAAAACCGTTCAGGAGTCCTGGGCTGCTGCTGTTATTCTCAGGAATGCCAATGTCTTCGGCGAAACGGTTTATAAACTCTGCGGTAAGTTAAAGAGCATATGGTCAGAAAGTAATAACTCTGAGGAGTTTGCTTTTTTTAAAAAAGAAGTTGAAGCAGATGTTGATATCGATGGTCAGTTTGCAAGAATATCCAAACAGGATATTACCTCTGTTCTGTTGTCTGCAGAATATTCAGCAGAAATGTTCGTCAGAAAAATACAGTTACTTAAATCGATGGGGACGTTTATCATCGATCATGCGATTCATGATGCGGGTAAATATGCGTTTTTGTTTAAAAATAATGCCTCCCCGGTGGAAAAAATAAAACAAAGGAACAGACCGGCCAGTCTGTTCACTGTCAGGGGGCGGAGCGGCGTGCTATCGAAAACTTATCGTGAAGACATCGGTATTCTTGATAAAGCCACCTTCGATCAGCTTGACCCAAAACTGCAAAAAATATTAACCATTAATGGACTGACGAAAATTCGACCGCTTTTTAGGACCCGGATCAGTCACAAACTGGCTGATGGCAGTCGCGCATTTGTGGAACGTATGTTTGACCGCGATAACCCTTTGCTCGCCTCTATCTCCGGCAGTACCGCAGACATATTTATTGCAGCAGAAGTTCTTGACGATAAACTGAATCAGTCTCAGCTTGATCAGTTAACTCTTTCCGCTATTGCCCTGATTGTCGGGGGCGGCTATCATGCTATGCACGAAGTCATTAATATCCGTTCACCACACCTTAATGTTATCGCCAGCATTGAAAGCCAGATGCGACTAAAAAATTGTAGTGCAGAGTTGCAGGAATATATCGCGGCTTTACATGATGCCTGCGACCGGCTCAGATAATTTATTCCCCCGCTTTTTACCGGCAGGGTCCTGCACAGTGAGGATGCTGCCGCTTTTACGTCACGGCTTCTGCATTCACCCTTTTTGTTGATTACCATCCCTATGATTGCGCTGAAATTGCTCAGGATGGCAGCCTTTTGACTTTTAAGTCCTGCGCCCTGTCGGCAAAGCAGAACCATTTATCTTATTAATAGATATTTTCCATTTCTATTATTCATTAAGTTTATTAATAAACCTAAACTAACGATTTAATCCGTTTGGTTATTTCCTTGTGTTAGACTCCGCTGCCAAAAAATGAAATCTGATTTTTTGCAGAAGTGATTCTTTTAAATAATAAGGAAATTTATGCTGCCACAGGCAAGAAATGGATCCCAGTCCAAAGATGATTTATTTATATACAGATTGAAAAACAAACAACTTGCTCAACTCACCAGCACGAAAAGAAAGTTAAGCCATACTTATGAGTTTCAGGGGAAGTTGGTACATGATCGCAATTTCAACAATATAGAGAAAACGGTTCAGGAATCCTGGGCTGCCGCCGTTATTCTCAGGAATGCCCCTGTTTTTGGTGAGACGATTTATATTCTTTGCGCTAAGTTTGCGAAGATATGGTTAAAGAATAACGGCTCTGAAGAATTTGATTTTTTTGCAAAGGAAGTTGAAAAAAATGTAGATACCACTGGCCAGTTTGCAAGGGTATTCAAACAGGATATTACCTCCACCCTTCTGTCATCAGAATATTCAGCAGAAATTTTCGCAAAAAAAATACTGCTAGTTAAGGCTATGGGTGAATTTATCATCAATCATGCCATTAATGATGCGGGGAAATACCCATTTCTGTTTAAAGATAATGTTCCTCCGGTAGCAAAAATAGTGCAAAGAAACAGGCCTGACAGTCTGTTCACCGTGAGGGGACGCAGTGGCGTGATGTCGAATACCTACCGTGAAGATATCGGTATTCTTGACCAAGCCGTCTTCAGTCAGCTTGATCCGAAACTGCAAAAAATATTAACCATTAACGGCCTGACGAAAAACAGACCGCTTTTCCGTACCCGTATCAGTCATAAACTGGCAGACGGCAGTCCGGCATTTGTTGAACGCATGTTTGATCGTGATAATCCTTTGCTGGCTTCTATCTCGGGCAGCACCGCCTGTTTATTTACGGCGGCAGATGTTCTGGACGATAAACTGAGTCAGTCTCAGCTTGATCAGATAACCCTGTCCGCTATCGCCCTGTTCGTCGGGGGCGGCTATCATTCCGTGCACGAAATCATCAATATCCGTTCACCGCATCTTAATATTATGGCAAGCATTGAGAGCCAGATGCGGCTTAAAAACCGTGGTGCGGAATTGCAGGAATATGTGGCGGCTTTACATGCCTCACGCGATCTTCTGAGATAATTTGCTATTCCCCTCTATTTTAACGGCGACACCCTCCCGCGGGGGGATGCCGCCGCTTTTATGTCACGCAACAAACAGCCACCCTTTTTGACCCTTATTCCCCCGTTTGATTTCGCTTAAATCGCTTAAGGTGGCAGCATCATGAACCTTTTCTGCCTGCGCGCTGGCGCGGTGCAAAACCACTAAAGGCTATTCAGGCGTGGCAAAATCATTTTTACGCAGTGGCAGTCTCAACGACATCCTCGCGCTGGGCGAAAACGGGCAGCCGGTATACGCATCAGCCCTGCAATTACGGGAAACCTTACGCCTGCGTAAACAACCCGCAATCGCGGATTGTCTGGCTATTCCTCAACTCAATGAGGCCGGTGACCGTCTCGACTGGTATTCCCCTCGCGAAGGCAAAG
The DNA here is from genome assembly GCF_050606005.1 of Rahnella sp. PAMC25617. NCBI lineage: Bacteria > Pseudomonadati > Pseudomonadota > Gammaproteobacteria > Enterobacterales > Yersiniaceae > Rahnella > Rahnella sp. PAMC25617. The sequence goes on along the minus strand of NZ_JBOCUM010000008.1, from coordinate 66,380 downwards.
TGGTTTCCTGGGCGGCTGCCACGGACGCGGCGCGTGCCTCGGCCTTACGTCAGCTGGAAAACTGCCTCGATGTCGTGTCGCAAATCAGCAAAGCCGCTAAATCCTCTGAAAAATCAGCCAGTCAGTTTTTTGGTGCGCTACTGGAAAAAGCCTTTCGTTTTCCGGATCAGAACCACGTTTATCTGGTCGGCGGCCAGCCTGTTCTGACGTTCTGGGGCTTTGTCAGCCTCGACAGCACAGCCAGTGCCGAACCTTTTGCCGCCCTGCGCGATACGCTCAAAGCTGACGAACCGTTGCCTTCACTTTCGCTGGCCGCCGAAAAAGTCAAAACGCCTGAACCGGTTATCGCGCCTGAAGCGCCATTGCGTGTGATAAAAACCATTGAGGCGCGCGCCGCAGAACAGGAGGCCGTCACGCCTGAACCGGTTGCTGCACCGCGCCGTAAAATATCGCCACTGATCTGGGCACTGCCGGTGGCGGCGCTGGTCGTGGCCGGTTCGGCTGCGGGCTGGTTGTATTCGCGCACGCCTGCACCGAAAGCTGAGATAGCTCAAACCGAAACCCGGAAACCTGCTCCGGTAGCCGAACCTGCGGTGATCGCCCCGCCACCGGTTGCTGAACCTGCGAAGGCACCGGAAGTTACAGCATCAGAAGTGAAAGCATCAGAAGTGAAAGCCCCGCAAGCCGCGCCTGCTGCTGTAGTGGTGCCTGCGCCAGAGCCGGTCGCGGAAGTCGAGAAAACGCCGGTAGTGGCAGAGCCTGCCCCAGCGCCAGTCAGCAAAAATGCGCTGGTACTTCCGCCGGATGCGGTAAAAATCGGTTCGACGAAATTCCTCAACGGCAACTGGAATGGCATCGTTGAAATCAAAGACCCGGTTACCGGCAAGCCGCCGGTGCTGCGTTATCAGTTCAAACAGGGTCAGGGTACGGTGAAAATTACCTATGGTGCAGGTGTTACCTGTCGCGCGCCGGTTAATGCCGGGCTGATGCAGTCAGGGAATCTGGTGATCAATACCCGTTACAGAGCGAAATGCAGTGACGGCTCCCGCTATCAGATGCCGGAAATCAGTTGTACCCAGGGCGCGACTGGCGCTGCCGTGTGTCAGGGCCGTTATAACGGCGACACGGTTTACCCAATGACGATTAAGCGCGAAGGTAAATAAGACCATGCTGGCAACCATTACTGATTTTAAACAAAAGATTACTCTGATCCGGGACAGCGGCATCCAGTTCCTCGACTTCTCGCTTAAGCCGGTCTGGGATCTCGAACTGCCTGCCAAATTTGTGCGTAAAAGTGCCAACGGCCCGCTGTTGCGACTGGATTATAATCCGCAAAATGGCCGTCACTTTTTACCGGCAACCGATGGCGGCGCGCCGGAAGTCGTGCGCCCCGAGTTCAGTTTTCCGCTGGAACAGTCGCTTAAATTGCTGGATCAAATCTGGCTGCCGCTGCCTTTCCTGCGCTTTAATCCGCCGCGCACTTTCATGGCCGGCCCGGATAACTGGGCGCGGGTGCAAATCCGTCAGCTGGATACGCCGGAAGCGGACGGCAGCACGCACCGCGTGGTGATTGCTTTTGATACCCGCGTGGTGGAAGGCGATGATGAACAAACTCAGCTCGCCCCTACGCCTGATGATGTGAAAAACGGCATCAGTTTTGCGCTGGCCTGGCATAACGACGAACTGCCGGATTTCCTTGACCAGACCTGGGTTGACGGCTGGCTGCGTGAAGTGTTTACCGAACAATCCGCCATTCGCGAAAAGCGTGAGGCACGCAACATCAAAGTTGCCCTGCGCGAGTTTGAATATCAGGCGCACTACCTGAATTTGCTGGAAATGCTCGGCAGTCAGCTGGGTATTCCGGAGCTTAAAATCAGCGGCGCCACCTTGCAGGAACCGGCGATCAACGTGGATTTGATCCTCGATGTCGGTAACTCGCATACCTGCGGCATTCTGGTTGAAGATCACGTTGGCGAAACAGACGGTCTGAAGCAGACCAGCGAACTGCAACTGCGCGACCTTTCTCAGCCGCATTTTCTCTATAACGAACTGTTCGAAAGCCGCGTGGAGTTTGCTCAGGCGCGCTTCGGCAAACCTAACTTTTCTGCCGAAAGTGGCCGGGATGATGCGTTTATCTGGCCGTCGATTTTACGTGCCGGTCGCGAAGCCAGTCGTCTGGCTTTACTGCGCGAAGGCACCGAAGGATCAACCGGGATTTCCAGCCCGCGCCGCTATTTGTGGGATGAAGACAGTTATACGCCGGGCTGGCGTTTCAGTCAGGGCAGGCACGGCGCGATCACTGAACCGGTCGCGGCGGCCATGCCGCTGACGTTTCTGATTAACGATGAAGGCCAGCCGCTGTCTGATTTGCCTGTTGAAGATCGTCTTCCGGTGTTTTCGGCGCACTACAGCCGCAGTTCTGTGATGACGCTGATGTTGTCCGAACTGCTGGCGCAGGCGCTGATGCAAATCAACAGCCCGGCTCAGCGAACCAAAATGCTGCGATCTTCCGCCCCGCGTCAGTTACGCAATATCATTCTTACCCTGCCTTCGGCGATGCCTAAACCGGAGCGCGAAATCTTCCGCCGTCGTATGCAGGAAGCGATTGGTCTGGTGTGGAAATCGATGGGCTGGCATCCGTCTGATGACGGTTTTAAACATCCGGCTGACAAGGCCAAAAGCCTGATGCCGGTACCGGATGTGCAGATGGAATGGGACGAAGCCACCTGTGGTCAGATGGTGTATCTGTATAACGAAACGCAGGTGAATTTCGGCGGACATACCGGTGAATTTTTTGCCAGCATGGCGCGTCCTGACCGTGAACTGGCGGATGACGAACCAGTTGGCAAAACCCTGCGCATCGCCTCCATTGATATCGGCGGCGGTACAACCGATCTGGCTATCACCCAATACTGGCTGGATGACGGTATGGGGAATAACGTCAAAATCACCCCGCGTCTGCTGTTCCGCGAAGGCTTCAAAGTGGCGGGCGACGATATTCTGCTCGACGTTATTCAGCTCTACATTTTGCCAGCGCTTCATGCAGCATTGAAAAAGGCCGGTCTGGCGAATCCTGACGGGCTGATGACACGTCTGTTCGGCAGCGAAGGTCGCATGGACGGGCACGCAACGCTGCGCCAGCAAAGCACGTTGCAAATTTTCATTCCGCTGGCCCATGCGGTGCTGGAAGTGTATGAACGCTTTGACCCGCTGGACACCCACGCGGAAATTGACGCACCGTTTGGTGAGTTGCTGGAACAGCCGCCGACGCAAAAAGTGCTCGATTATCTGCACACAGAAATCCAGCGCGTGCTGCCTGCCGGTTCCGCGGTCTTTGATATTTTGCACACACCGCTGGTGCTCAAGCTCAGTAAGCTGCACGGCGAGTTTTTATCCAACCGGATGAGTATTACTCAGAATCTGCGTTCACTGTGTGAAGTCGTGTCGTTGCATGATTGCGATGTCCTGCTGCTGACCGGCCGCCCTTCGCGTTTCCCGGGGATTCAGGCGTTGTTCCGTCACCTGCAACCGCTGCCGATTAACCGCATGTTATCGCTCGACGGTTATCACACCAGCGGCTGGTACCCGTTTAATAAACTCGGTCGCATCGATAACCCGAAATCTACCGCCGCCGTGGGCGCAATGCTGTGTCTGCTGGCGCTGGATCTGCGTCTGCCGGGCTTCTATTTCAAAGCCGGTGATTTCCAGCCTTATTCGACGGTACGTTATCTGGGTATGCTCGATGGCAATCAGGCGCTGACCGACGAGAACGTCTGTTACAGCGATATTGACCTCGATGCCCATGATTACAAACTCGACAGCGCGGCCAGTTTCCGTATTCGTGGTGCCATTTGTCTGGGCTTCCGTCAGCTGGAAAATGACCGCTGGCCTGCGTCACCGCTGTATACCCTGTCAATTGCCGAACCTGAACTGGCGCGTAAAGTGGCCGGTGACAGCGTGCTGCGGGTGAAACTGGCGGTGAAAAAAGGCGAAGACCACCCGACGCCTGAATTTTTTGATATTGCCAGCGCAGTGCTGGATAACGGCACCAAAGTGCCCGTTCATCACCTGCGTCTGCGGCTAAATACACTGGGCGAAAGCCATTACTGGATCGACAGTGGGAGCGTATTCGTCTCATGACAACCAGCACAACAGCAACAATCCCGGAACAGGCAGTGACTACAAATGTGCTGCAACGTCAGTTTGCCGCCGCGTCTGACACCATCGGTGACGCGCTGAACTGGGTGGAAAACACCCGCGCTCAGGCACCGCGTTTAGATCTCGAAGCAGACCGGCTGAATTTGCAGTTAAAACGCTGCCGCGATAAAGCGCAGCGTCTGGCACTGGCCTGCGAGCTGCCGCCCGCGCTGGGCTTTTACGGTCATTCTCAGGCGGGAAAATCCTATCTGATCTGCTCGCTGGCAGCGGGGAATTATGGCCGGCTGGAAACCCGTCTGGGCGGCGTTACGCTGGATTATCTGACGCAAATTAATCCGGGCAACCGCACTGCACGCCTTGCCACCCGCTTCACCCGTCAGTCTGATGTGCGCGACCGGGCTTTCCCGGTGCGCGTGTTGTTACTGAATGAGCCTGATCTGGCCCGCATTGTTATCCGCGCCTTCAAGCCGGACAGTCATTATCACGTGCCGGATACGCAGCAGATCACCGAGCATCTGAATAAGCTGATGATGCATCGCCAGCCGGAGCCGGTTGAAGGCTTCAGCAGCGAGCAGATGATGGGATTATGGGATTCTATGATTCGGCTGGATGCCCGCCGTTTTCGCCACCTCAATGCGCATTTTTGGCCGGTTGCGGTAAATCTCGCGCCGTATCTGAATGTCGATGACCGTGCGCGTTTGTTTTCCATACTGTGGGACAACGTGCCCGCGCTGACCACGGCTTACCGTCATTACGCGCATACGCTGCAACATCTGGGCGGCGCAAAAAGTCTGCTGGCTCCGCTCAGTGTGCTGGTTGATGATGCGATGCAACCGGCGGATGGGATCTTCAGTCAGTCTCCGGCTTTTGACATTGAGATTTCTGTCTGCCCCGAATTTGAAGGTACGGTCACTGCGCCGGTGACGTTGTCACTTGAAGAGCTGACCCTGCTGGCCGCTGAAGTGCAAATCCCCCTGCTTTCGCCGCCACGCGAAGCGTTATTCGAACAGTTTGATTTACTGGATTTACCGGGCTACGGCAGCGCTGAAAACGATGAAAGTGACGATGATGGCGGTGATGATATCAGCCCGCTGTTTCGTGCCAAAGTCGCTTATCTGCCGGAACGTTACACCGACCGCCATGAGATGAATATGCTGATGGTCTGCACCGCTGCGGATAAACGCGATGATGTGGTCGCCGTGGGCCGGATGCTTGAGCATTGGGTGAAAGAGATGCACGGCGAAAACACACAGGTGCGCAGCCGCCGTAAACCAGGGCTGGTGTGGGTGCTGACCCCGTTCGACCGGCGGATGACGCAGTCTGTGCATTTCGACGAGGCCGTCCAGCGTCATGTCGGCAATCCGGGCGATGCCTGGGGCGCGCTGCTGGCGATGGACGAGCGGGGTCTGCAACGCATGGCGGATTATCTGGTGGCTGAAATTCGTCCTGATGTGCGTCTCAACCGTTTGAGTGAATTGCGTGATGAACTGCATCGTGAACTGGCAGATAACCTGCTGGGTCGCTGGTATCAGGAAGGCGAAGCGGCTGACCCGTTGCAGAAACAGCGCACGGTACAAACAGTGATTAAAGCGCTGCAAACCCGCACCGGCGTTCATGGCGAACTCCTGGAAAAGCTGTTGCCGGGCCGCGACGAGCTGCACCGTATTTATCTGGAGCATACCGGCCAGCCAGTGGAGTCCGGAGCTCAGGATCAAAACGGTGCAGAGAGTTTTGGTATTGGCATCGATATTGATCTGTTCGCTGAACAACAGGACGCGCCAGTCTGGCAGGCTAAACCGGATGACGGCACCGCCTTTGCCCGTCAGGTACAGCGTTACTGGATCAACCATCTGCGCAGCCTGCCGGAAAACGAACCCTTGATCGCCCTGCTTGGCGTGGCGAAACCGACGGTTGAATTGCTGATGGAAGAGCTGATCACCGCCAGTTTCCGACTTAATATGGGCGATGCGCTGGTGCGGTCTCTGGGCAGCACATTACCGGCGGGCGCGCGTGAACACGATCATCATGCCGACCGGCAGGTTTCCCGTGCGCTGACCGTGCTGGGTGATTTTGTGGCGTGGCTGGGTTTTGAAAAACAACCGGAAGCTGAGCGTCCGGAAAGCCGTATTAACAAAGGCCACAAGATTTTCGCCAAACCGAAGAAAAGTGTCGCCAGCTGGAAATCATCCCAGCGCCTGACCAAACTATCGGCTACTCCGACCAATTCCACCGCGTTTTATATCTACGACTGGCTGGTGGGTTTGCAGGAAAGCATCATGCGTAATGCAGGTTACGCAGCGGGCGGTGAAATCCCGGCAACACAGCGCGACAGTCTGGCGCGGTTGCTGAAGGTGTTGAGAGTCGCAAGCTGATAAAAAAACCGGGACATCAGCGTGGTGTTCCGGGTTTAGGTATGACCGGTGTGGGTTATTGTTTAAAAGAAGATTTAAAAAGTGTTTGCTGGCAGCATGCACCCTGAATTTTTTTCTACATACTCCTCAGCACAATAAGTAAAATCATGTGCAAATGATCACGGCCTCATGAACAAACCGGACAGCAAGATGAATGTAACCCGCATTACTCCCTCTTTTATTTTCCCGACAAAAATCACGCATAAACACAGCCGGTACCGAGGGCTTTCCATGCTGTCCGGTGTATTTTTATTTATCACACTTTTCAATACACCAGCCTATGCCGGCTGGTATCAGGTACGTAATTACACAGGGTTTGTAGGTAGCTATCCCGTTCATGTCTCACTGCAAAACTATGATGAGTTAAATCGTGGAGAGGCCAGTCAGCAAAAAATTGACGGGAGTTACTATTATGATGCAAACCGGCGCCCTATCGCTTTAGTGGGTACGCGCCATGCGGATGGCAAGATGGTTCTTTGCGAAGCGACGCCTCCCGATACTCTCGGAGACAGTCCGGTGGTGCCGAAGCCGACATCCGCACGTCCCAATCCTTGTCCGATTGAACTCAGCGTTGAGAGCGGAAAAGTGACGGGTATCTGGAATGACGGAAAAAAATCCCTGGATATACGTCTGCAAGAAGTGGCTCAACTTGATAACACTGACGACAAAAGTCAGGAGATAAAACCTGCCGGGGATGTCGACATTCCTATGTGGTATCACACGAAAACGCATTTATTAATAGGGGTTTACCAGCAAGCGCAGGACTGTGCCTTTTCAATGAGGAAGCTGCGGTTCATTAATATCCGAACGGGTAAAACGGACAAAGAAATGGCATTTGAATGCGGTGCTGGCACCGTCGCAACCTCCATTTACAGTAATGTGTGGCAAGGAAGCAGTGATAAACATGTCACGATTGAATTCCCTGGTGGCTTTAACAATATGGGTGAAGACAGAGATGTTTTGATTGAGTAAGCGCAGAGTGACCGGCTGCTGAAAAAGCGCAATCTGAGTTACACAAAATGCCGGTAAGGCGACTATAAGTATGGGGTCAGGAAATTTCATTCACCGCTCTGAGCGTTCGCAAAGAGCCGAAAAGGAGTCCATATGACTGATATCGCTAAGTTACTCGGCAAAGAAGCTGATTCACTGCTGCAGCATCAATGTTCCACCATCACCGCCGATCAGCTTTATCTTCCCGGCAGCGATTTTGTTGACCGTGTAATGATCGACAATAACCGCTCTCCCCGCGTGCTGGCCGCAATGCAAAACTTGTATAACACCGGACGCTTAGCCAAAACGGGTTATCTGTCCATTTTGCCGGTGGATCAGGGCGTCGAGCACTCCGCAGGCGCTTCCTTTGCCGCGAATCCCCTCTACTTCGATCCTAAAAATATTGTCGAACTGGCAATTGAAGCCGGCTGTAACTGTGTGGCATCTACATACGGTGTGCTGGCATCAGTTTCACGCCGCTATGCCCATAAAATTCCGTTCCTGGTCAAGCTGAATCATAACGAAACCCTGAGCTATCCGACGCAATACGACCAGACGTTGTATGCCAGCGTGGAACAGGCATTCAATCTTGGTGCGCAGGCAGTCGGTGCGACGATTTATTTTGGCTCGGAACAATCTCGCCGCCAGATTGAAGAAATTTCAGCCGCTTTCGAGCGTGCGCATGAACTGGGAATGGTCACTGTTTTATGGGCATATCTGCGTAATCCGGCGTTTGTGAAAGACGGCAAGGATTATCATTCCAGCGCCGATTTGACCGGACAAGCCAACCATCTGGCTGCGACCATTGGCGCGGATATCGTGAAACAGAAAATGGCGGAAAATAACGGCGGCTATACCGCGGTGAAATTCGGTTATACCGATGAGCGCGTGTATTCGAAACTGACCACCGATCACCCTATCGATCTGGTACGTTATCAGCTGGCTAACTGTTATATGGGGCGTGCAGGTTTAATTAATTCCGGCGGTGCAGCCGGGGAAAATGATATCCAGGAATCGGTCCGTACGGCAGTTATCAATAAACGTGCTGGTGGCATGGGTCTGATTCTGGGGCGTAAGGCCTTTAAGAAATCTATGAAAGAAGGTGTTGCGTTAATAAACGCCGTGCAGGATGTTTATCTGGATAAGAAAGTCACTATTGCCTGATGGTTTTTTAGCAATGTAAGTCTGACAGTGTAAGTTGAGCAATATGTGTCTGCTGGCCGGAAGGTTTCTTCCGGCTTTTTCAGGCATCATCTCAGAATATTTTGTTTTTAATTAACTTCAGACAGCTGAGTAATTCCGAATCTGATAGAAGATTGAATTTCGCCATTATCTTTCTTTTATGCACGCTGACGGACTTCTCCGCTATCTGCAATTTTCTGGCAATATGCCCCACATCATTACCCGCGTGGATCAGCGTTGCAACTCTGGCCTCTTTTGCAGACAACTCTGGTTGCCTGCAGTTGGCACAATCACGTGGCAACTGGTCAGGACTGCCTGTCGTGTGGTTCGCCCAGCCGCTGATCACCCGTTTTCTGATGTGTTCCAGAGAACTTTTACGGTTAATAAAAATAATGTTAGTAATACACAATGGCAGGTCTGTCATGAACGGCACTGTCCGGCAGTCGTACACGGCAATAATCAGACTGTGCGGAGTGCGTTGCTGAAATAGTGGCTGGCAAATAGTACTTTCGCCAGCGCTGAATCTTTTAACGATAATGTTCGCAGCAGGAATGTTTTCTTCAGTCAAATCAGATATCTGTACAGGAATTTTCTTTTCCAGAGAAAATATCTGCGTAAGGAAATTCTCCATACCATAACGATATGCTGCATTCGGATCATCAAAAATAATATTTAACATGACGGGCTTCAGCTTATTAAGATAATAAATAGCGCCTGTTATCCTCTTGCAGGCTTGCGGCTGATATTACTCAGTTATGGGGAGTGCTCAACATTTTTCGAGTCTACTTTTACACCATAAAAACTGTTGATTTTAAAATTCCCCTGTTCAATGAGTGAATTGTATCTTACGGATACTCCTTTTCTGTAATAACCCCGGATAAAGATAATCCCATGAGGGGTGGTTAATGACTCGCTTCGCCTGCCGCTTAATCTGATTAAACAAAATTCAAAAATTTTATCGGAACATCAAAGCAGTAACGCTAGAATGTTCACTATATTTTCTGCATTCAGCCGATCAAAATTCTCACGGTTGTTTCTCCGACTGTCTCAGGGGGCATACGGATGTTGATAGGGATAGATTTAGGTACTTCAAACTGTGCTGTTTCGATTTGGCAGGACGGTCAGTCTCTGCTGGTTCCCAATGTCTATGGAAAAAATCTGACCCCTTCGGTGGTCGGGATAGACGATGACGGGCATATGCTGGTCGGGGCCCCCGCACATGCACGCTTATTTACTCATCCGGAACTTACCCTCGCCAGTTTCAAACGTTTCATGGGAACGGATCATTCATTCCGACTGGGTAACCAGCATTTTCGTGCTGAAGAACTGTCCGCCCTGCTTCTGCGTAGCCTGAAAGCAGACGTGGAACAGCACTGTGGCTGCAAGTGTGACCGCGCCATCATCACCGTCCCTGCTTACTTCAACGATGTACAACGTAACGCGGTCAGGGCTGCGGGTGAACTCGCAGGGCTGCATGTTGAACGTTTGCTTAACGAGCCGACCGCCGCATCGCTGGCTTACGGACTGGCAAATCAGCAGGAACATAAATTTCTGGTGTTTGACCTGGGCGGCGGCACTTTTGATGTCTCGATCATCGATATGTTTGAAGGCGTGATCGAAGTCCGCGCCAGCAGCGGCGATGTCTTCCTTGGCGGTGATGATTTCACGCGCAGTCTTGCCAGCTGGATGTTGAACCAATATCCCCGTCTGGATAAAGAAAATACCGCATTGTTCGGACAATTACTGACACTGGCTGAAAAAGCCAAGTGCCAGCTGACGACTGAAGAGAGCACCACGCTGCAATACCAGTGGCAGGGCGAAACTCTTAGCTGGAACCTCACTACTGACATTCTGTTGCAGTGCTGCGAAAGCACGCTGGAGCGGATGAAAAAGCCGGTGATGCAGGCACTGCGTGATGCCAGATTCTCGGCCGATGAAATGGATCACATCGTGCTGGTTGGTGGTGCCACGAGGATGCCGCTGGTACGTCAGGCGGTAGCTCGTCTGTTCGGGCGCTTCCCACGCTGTGAGTTGCAACCCGATGAAGCCATTGCAATCGGGGCCGGTATTCAGGCCGGACTGGTGCTTCAGGATCAGGCACTCGACGATATTGTTCTCACTGACGTGATGCCATTTACACTCGGCATCGCTACTTCGCGTCGCAAGGGCGAAGGTTATGAAGATGGTCATTTCCTGCCGCTGATTGAGCGCAACAGTTTTGTGCCAGTGAGCCGGGTCGAAACCATCATAACGGTGTTTGACCAACAGAAACATCTGGATATCTGCGTTTATCAGGGAGAGTCCCGGCTTGTTTCCGATAACGTACTGCTCGGCATGCTCAGAGTTGATGTTCCTCCTCTCCCTGCCGGTGAGGCCAGCGCTGACGTCCGTTTCACTTACACTCTGGATGGTATTCTGGAGGTGGAGTGCAAGATCAACAGAACGGGTCTGAGCGAAAAACTGGTCATAGAAAAAGCGCCGGGCAGCCTCACACCCGAGCAAATTACAGAAAGCCTGCGAAAACTCGATGCCATCAAACAGCATCCGCGTGAACAACTGGTTAACCGGCAACTGGTGGCCGAAGCGAACGCGTATTATGAGCAGAGCCTCGGTGAACAGCGACAATATATTGCCGATCACCTGTACCACTTTGAACGAATTCTTGATACGCAGGATGCCCGCCAGATCGCAGCAGCCCGCGAGGAAATCGAGGAACTGATCGCGTATCTGCGCAAGGAATGGGAGTAAACGGATGGGCATCTGGTCAGTCTTAGACATCGAACCTACTGATGATCTGAGCATTATCAAACGCGCTTACGCCCGGAAATTGAAAACCACGCGGCCAGATCAAGATCCAGAAGGCTATCAGCGGCTGAGGGAGGCGTTCGAGCAGGCGAAGGGTTATGCGGCGCGCTCTTTGCAGAGTGACGTTGCCACGGAGATTGTCGATGAATCCCCTTCTTTCACCTTACCGACGCCGGTTCACATTGAGCCTTTAAAAGAGCTCACGCCAGATATTGATGATGCGCTGGAGCAAGAATTAGAGGCGTTAAAGCCGGTGACAGAAATCATTGATGTCATGATGGAAGATGAAACCGAAGGCCTGAGCCTGCTGAAATCCGCGCTATCCGGCGGGCTTTTACAAAATCTGCGTCTGCGGGAAGTATTCAGTCAGGAACTGGCTGCGCAACTGAGTGAGCGCGAGGGACTGTATTCGGCACTGCTTATTCATGTTTCAGAGGTCATGGGTTGGGATATTGACCATTATCAGCCGGAAGGTATTTCCCCATACCGGCTGGCGGCACTTCAGCATCAGGTTGAAATGACCGGTGCGAACTATTACTGGTCGCTCATGGAACGGGAGTATCAGAATTCAGCGCTTAACCGTTTGCGCCTGAGACTTCTGACAGTTGAAGGCGCTACGTTGCCGTGGTGGGCCAGACTGGTGCCAGATTTTATGACATCGCTGCACGACAAGCTCAGAGACATCAGGACTTATTATCCTGCACTGTTGCCGCGTTTAAATTCAGTTTTAGTGAAAACGTTGTCTGAAACCCGAGTGGTTTTGCGCTGGGGAATGGTATTTCTGACGGGCTTCTGGCTGTTGCTCATCATGCTGGCGACACGCGAACATCCGGATCCCTGGCGGTCACGTATCATACTCATTGCCATCATTGGCTTGTATATTCACGGCTACAGTTTTCTTGAACAAAAACTCCGTCGGTGGCCGCGAATATTGTGTGGCACGGTGTGCGCGTTCTCGCTGCTGTCGGTCGGTATTATTGTGAAGATAATGTTGGGCTTTTTCACGATGTTTAAGCCTGAAGCGGGAAACCTGGCTATGGCCGTCACCAATTACGCGGTACTCAGTGCCAGCAGTTTTTGCGTGCTATGGATGATGGCGCCAAAACACTGGAAGTGGTATGGCGTTCCACTTAACTCGATGATTATTTTAGTGATTTTTCCCTGGGAGTGTATGAAAAAAGCCTCAGGAGTGGTGGGTGTTGTGGCCTTCATTTTGCTGCTGGGAATGTATTCCCTGCTGATCGCTTTCGGCTTCCGTTAGTTATTGCGGGCGGGCTGCTTTTGATAAGCAAGCCCGCCCGGGTACTTATTCTGTCAGCACCCAGACACTGACACTGCCCCCGGCGCAGAAGAATACTGCCGATCCTTTTTCGTCAGTTTCGATGATCTCTTCGCGGTTACCCAGCAGGTCATGCCATTTTTTATGGCCGAAATTATCGCCCAGTTCGATGGCTTTTTCTCCGGCTTCACTGTTTGACATCACGACGACACAGCCCGGATGCTCGGCGGTACCGCTGCGGCTGAAGGCCAGACAGTTCGGGTGATCAAAATAATCGGTCTGAACGCCCCATGCGTGGGTTTGCCGCGCCTTGATCAGCGTTTCGAGTCCAGGGATCACCGGCATGTCGATGGTGTAACTGTTGCCATCATCGCCTTCATCTTCGTAATTCGCACCGCATAAGTCCGGATAAAAGACGATCGGCACGCCCTGTTCACGCAGTAAGATCAGCGCATAGGCCAGCGGTTTGAACCAGGGTTCAATAGGCGCTTCCAGTGACTGCAACGGCTGGGTGTCGTGGTTTGCCACCAGCGTGACGGCGTGCGCCGGATCGGCGGCTACCAGCGTATTGTCGAAAATCTGGCTCAGGTTGTAATCTGCGCCTTGCTTTGAAGCGTGATGAAAATTCAGCTGCAACGGCGCATCGAAAAGCATGGTTTTGCCTTCGACCTGCTCAATATAATTTTGCAGCGTCGGCACATCGTGCGACCAGTATTCAGCCACGATATAAATCGGTTCTTCTGCCTCATTCTGGACATGATCGATCCAGTCTTTATAAAACCATGCCGGTATGTGCTTGACCGCATCCAGACGGAATCCGGTGCAACCGGTTTGTTCCAGCAGCCAGCGCGCCCAGTATTTAAGCTCTTCGCTGACCGCATTGTTGCGAAAATCGACGTTGGCGCCCATCAGATAATCGTAGTTACCGAATTCGTCATCGACCTGATCATTCCAGCCGCCGCCGGTGTAATCATTAATGATTTTGAAGATGCCATTCTCGTCAGGATTTTCGATATGATCGACGCCGCTGAAGCAGTGAAAATCCCAGATGAATTTCGAATACTGGCCGTTGCGGGCAGCGAATATAAAGCGCGTCCAGGCATCTGCCTCAATGATGTCGTCACTGATTTCTTCACGATTATCGATATTGACGCGGTTTACCTGCACGCGCTCTTTCTCATCCGCACCCATTTTATGATTGAGCACCACATCGAGGATCACGCCCATTCCGTTAGACTTCAGCGCGTCGATGGCGGCGAGTAACCCCTCTTTGTCGCCGTATTTTGTTGCGCGGCTTCCCTTCTGGTCGAATTCACCCAAATCGAATAAATCGTAGGTGTCATAACCAACCGAGTAACCGCCGGAATCCCCTTTATAGGCAGGCGGGAGCCACGCGGCGGTGATACCGGTTTCTGCCAGCCATGCGGCCTTTTCGGCGACTTCCGGCCAGAGTTGTCCTCCGTCCGGGTAATACCAGTGAAAGAACTGAAACAACGTAGGATTCTGCATACAGGCTTTCCATTCAGATGACCGGGAAATGAAGTATGGAGCAGGAATGGAAAAAATGCGGCGCGGAGCAAAAAAAAGCCGGTCAGCGAGGTGACCGGCTTTGAGATTGCGCGGGATTATGATCAGTCAATATCAGGATGCTGCGCAATCAGGTTCTTTCTTTTAGCTTCAAGTTCAACAATCTGCGCGTCAATATCTTCGATTTTCTGTTCGATATTGTCGTGATGTTCCTGAAGGATTTCTTTCGCTTCTGCGCGATCCGACGCGGCTGGCGTCGCACCTTTCAGCGGACGGTTAGCGGTTTCTTTCATGAAGATACCGGTCACCAGGCCGATGATAGCCACCACCATCAGGTAGTAAGCAGGCATATACAAGTTGCCGGTGGCTTCGACCAGCCAGGCGGCGATGGTCGGTGTCAGACCGGCAATCAGCACGGAGATGTTGAAAGCTATCGCCAGCGCGCTGTAGCGGATGTGCGTCGGGAACATGGCCGGCAGGGTCGATGCCATGACGCCGATGAAGCAGTTCAGCAATACCGCGAGGATCAGAAGTCCGGCGAAAATCAGCCCGACAACACCGCTGTTAATCAGAATGAAGCACGGGATAGCCAGAATGAACAGACCCACGCTGCCGACCAGAACAAACGGCTTACGGCCAAAGCGGTCACTCAGCAAGCCCATGAACGGCTGTACAAACAGCATACCGACCATGATGGCGATGATAATCAGCACGCCGTGGTCTTCTGAGTAATGCAGGCTGTGAGACAGGTAGCTCGGCATGTACGTCAGCAACATGTAGTAAGTGACGTTAGTCGCAATCACCATCCCGACGCAGACGATCAGCGGTTTCCACTGCTTGGTCAGAATTTCACGGAAAGAGACTTTCGGCGGCTCTGCAATGTCCTTACGGGAATCGCTGTCGATTTTATCGACGTGCTGCTGGAACGTCGGGGTCTCTTCCAGTGCGTGACGCAGGTAGATACCGATCAGGCCAAGCGGTGCGGCGATGAAGAACGGAATACGCCAGCCCCATTCGAGGAAGTTGGTTTCACCGACAATGCTGGAAATCAATACCACCACGCCCGCGCCGAGGATAAAACCGGCGATAGAGCCGAAGTCCAGCCAGCTGCCGAGGAAGCCACGTTTTCTGTCAGGAGAATATTCGGCAACGAATATCGCTGCGCCGGTGTATTCGCCCCCGACAGAGAAGCCCTGTGCCAGTTTAGCCAGTAACAGCAAAATCGGAGCCCAGATACCGATGGTGGCGTAACCGGGGATCAAACCGATACAGAAGGTACTGACCGACATGATAATGATGGTGACGGATAATACTTTCTGACGGCCAAACTTATCACCCAACGCACCAAAGAACAGGCCGCCCAGAGGCCTGACGAGGAACGGAACGGAGAAGGTAGCCAGTGCGGCAATCATCTGAATGCCCGGATCGGCGCCCGGGAAGAAGACCTGACCCAGTGCAAAAGCGACAAAGCCGTATACACCGAAGTCGAACCACTCCATTGCGTTACCTAACGCAGCTGCGGTGATCGCCTTCTTGAGCTTGGAATCGTCAATGATAGTAATATCGTTGATTTGCATCGGTTTAACGCGTTTCTTTCTTAATCTAATCATGTACATCCCTTTTCTAAAATAACTTCACTGTGTAAAGCGTGAGGTATGTGTTCAGCACCCTTAATCTATTTTGGGTATCAATTGTTATTTACGAAACCATGACATTATAGAATGTTTTTTACAGAAGGGAAAAATGTGATCAATGTTGCATTTTCGGCAGCGACCGCCGCCAGTGTGCAACGGTAAGTGGTAATGTGTTTTCAATTTAATGAAATTGCATTTCAATTAATAAACAAAAGCCTAAACACGGCTGATTTTATTGCCACTTATGAGGTGAATCATGGCGAAAGGTTCTCAGATTCAATTCAATTTTCACACGGTTCAGGACGTACAGACCGGCGCGCGCGTGACGCGTCTGACCCCGCCCGATGTGCTTTGCCATCGCAACTATTTCTATCAGAAATGCTTTACCCGCGACGGCGGCAGGCTGCTGTTTGCTGGTGAGTTTGAAGGTAACCGCAACTATTATCTGCTGGATCTGCAGACGCAAAAGGCGGTTCAGTTGACGGAAGGCAAAGGTGACAATACCTTCGGTGGCTTCCTGTCACCCGACGATCAATATCTGTATTACGTGAAAAATGAGCGCAGTTTGCAGTGCGTAAAACTGGACGATTTCAGCGAAAAAACCGTTTATACCGTGCCGGAAGATTGGGTCGGATACGGCACCTGGGTCGCGAACAGCGAATGCACCAGTCTGGTGGGCATTGAAATCAGTCGTAAAGACTGGACGCCGCTGTCTGACTGGAAAATCTTCCAGGAGTTTTATCATAGTAATCCCCGCTGCCGCCTTTTGCGTGTCGATCTCATCAACGGCAAGTCCCACGTGATACATGAAAAGAATGAATGGCTCGGGCATCCGATTTATCGTCCCTTTGACGACCATACCGTCGCATTCTGTCATGAAGGCCCGCACGATCTGGTGGATGCCCGCATGTGGCTGGTGAATGAGGATGGCAGCAATGTGCGCAAGGTGAAGGAACATGCACCGGGTGAAAGCTGTACGCACGAATTCTGGGTACCGGACGGCTCCGCGCTGATGTATGTGTCTTATCTTAAAGGCCAGCATGACCGCCATATCCGCCGTTTTGATCCGCAAACCGGCGAAGATATTTGCCTGATGACCATGCCTGCGTGTTCGCATCTGATGAGTAATGAAAACGGAACGCTGCTGGTCGGCGACGGTTCCGGCACGCCGGTTGATGTGAAAGATACCGCCAGCCATACGATTGAAAACGATCCATGGCTGTATATTTTCGACGCCCGTACCCGTCAGTATGCCCCGCTTGCCGCCCATAACAGTTCATGGCGTGTGCTGGATGGCGACCGTCAGGTGACGCATCCGCACCCTTCTTTCTCGCCGGACGATCGTCACGTGCTCTTTACCACCGATCACGAAGGCCTGCCGGCGCTGTATCTGGCAGAAATTCCGGATGCCCTGCTCAGCTCGTTAAGAAAGGACTAACCGATGTTTGTATTTAAAAAAGAGATCCCCTTACAGGATTTAGGTGACGGTGTAAGCCGTCGCGTTCTGGCACATAACGGCAGCATGATGGCCGTCGAAGTGTATTTTGAAGAAGGCGCAGTCGGGCCGATGCATAACCATGTGCATGAGCAACTGACGTACGTGCTTTCCGGTCGCTTCAATTTCACTATCGGCGAGGAAACTCACGAAGTGACCGCGGGCGACACGTTATACAAAAAACCGTACATCACGCACGGCTGCGTGTGTCTGGAGAAAGGGGTACTCCTCGATACCTTCACACCGCAACGACAGGATTTTCTGTAACCCATAAAAAACCGGTGCCACATGGGCACCGGTTTTTTTTGTCATCAAGAAAACGAAATCTTACGCGAGGATTTCACGCACGAAGGTTTCGATCTCTTTGTTCTGACAGTTCTCGAAGAAACATTTCTGGAAACGTTCACCGGTCACGGCGGTTTTCACCAGTTCAGGATCGATGGCACGCAGCGTATCGAGATAGTTTTCTTTCACTACTGCGGCTTTCACCTGGTTCAGAATACCGGCGTTGCGTACCTGAGGTTCTTTACGGTCAGCCGGGTAGCCCTGGCCTTTCACGCCGGTAAAGGCTTTCTCGAAAATGAAACGCACGTTGAGTTCTGCGCCCCAGCCAAAACCTTTGGCGAATGGCAGTGACAATGCGTTGCCATTATTGATTTGCGCGAACAGGAAAGCATCCGCCGGATCAATACAGTAACCGCAATTAACGCCCGGATGAATGTTCAGTGACATCAGCGCGCCCTGTCCGGTGCCGCAGCCAGCCACGACAAAATCAACCGCTTTGGAGTTGAGTAAAATGCTGGCCATTATGCCCAGATGGATGTAAGTCAGGTGGTGATCCTGCTCATCAGACATGCCCACGTTGTACACCGGATATTCTTTCTCAGATGCCACTGCGTTCAGTTCTTTCAGGATAATCGCGTTTTTAGCGGCCTGACTGTTTTCCATCATCAATGCAATTTTCATGAGATTTCCTCTTTGGGCAGCGGTGTGACCCGCCGCTGTCGGTGATTATTGAGCAATAATTGGCGTAATTAACGAGCCAGCCAGCCGCCGTCAACGGCAATCGTGTAGCCATTAATATAGTCGGATGCCGGAGAAGACAGGAAAACAACCGGTCCCATCAGATCAGATGGCAAACCCCAGCGACCTGCAGGAATACGCCCCAGGATTTCTTCGCTGCGCGCTTCATCGGCACGAAGTTGCTGGGTGTTGTTGGTGGCCATGTAGCCCGGTGCAATGGCGTTCACATTGATATTGTGTTTCGCCCATTCGTTCGCCAGCAGACGGGTGACGCCCATCACGGCACTTTTCGATGCGGTGTAGGAAGGGACGCGAATGCCGCCCTGATAAGAAAGCATCGATGCAATGTTAATGATTTTGCCGCCGGTGCCCTGCGCGATGAATTGTTTTGCCACCGCTTGTGACATGAAGAAGACAGATTTGATGTTCAGGTTCATGACGTCATCCCAGTTCTTTTCGCTGAACTCAATGGCGTCTTCACGGCGAATAATGCCGGCATTATTGACCAGAATGTCGATATGGCCCATTTCCGCCACCGCACGTTCAAGCAGCGCCGGGATCACTTTAGTATCGCTAAGATCGGCTGTCAGGCTCAGGAAACGACGCCCTGTCGCGCCGACACGTTCGATGGTTTCAGTAGGTTCGACAATATTGATGCCGATAATGTCACACCCTGCTTCAGCAAGGCCAATGGCCATACCTTGCCCCAAACCGGTATCACAGCCGGTGACGACCGCGACTTTTCCCTTCAGAGAAAAATTATCCAGAATCATGATGTTTCCTTTTCATAAAACGGAGGCGAATGCGCTTTTCCGTAGGATTTTTGGTTGTCGGGCTGTGCCCGGCTCCTGAGTCATGAAAGGAGTTTAGCGAGAAAATTCACTCAACTCAACAAAATGAAACATCATTTCAATTTAGCTGAACTTTGATGTCGTTTTTTGTTGGGTTGATCACGTCCTGAGAAATACCGCTGCGCGGATGCCTGATATGTTCATCATAAAGTGAGGTGAAAATCACAGAAAAGTACGACGGAAAACATGGTGGGGATAACTGAGAGAGATGACGATCTAAGAGATAAACAGAGTTCACTGCCCGGCAGGAAGCCGGGCCAGCGGTACACACTTACCGGGAGTAAGTGGAGAGAAGAATCAGTGCAGGCAGCCCTGACATTCCGCAGACATATTCAGACCGCGGCGCCAGTCACCAGGCGTCTGACCGAACTGACGTTTGAAGCTACGGGTGAAAGATTGTTGGGAGTCAAAACCCAGCGAAATCGCCACGCTGACAATCGGCTCACCGCTGCTGGCCAGCATATCGGCAGATTTCTTCAGTTTTTTCTCACGAATGAATTCGCCCATCGGTAACCCAGTGTGCTCTTTGAACATCCGCTGGAGATACCAGCGCGAATAGCCTGCACGTTTGGCAACGGTTTTAATATCCAGTCGCTCTTCCAGATTGTGATCGATCCAGTCGATCAGGTCGTGAATGAAATCCTCGGTTCTCATGGGCAATCTCCTGCTTATTTTTTTGTTTGTGCGCCCCGAGGGCGACTCGTCTTTTTATAAACTGACCTAGTTTTCGTTTAAATGCAAGTTTTACTATTGCATTTAATTTGCCATTACCGGATAGTCACACACCCCGAAGTAAACATTCTGTAAAATAGCACAGAAAGTGTAACAGTAATTCTTGCACTTTAGTAGGCGCATCCCTACAATCCCCTCGAATCAATTGTATCAGTATTTGATACATTATTGTGCTGATGAACGGCACAAGTCCCAAAAAAGTCAGATCAGGCAAAGGACGTTACCCGGCGGACAGGCCGTGTATTGCCTGGCAGTACTTACTCACTGGAAATAAAAATAATGATTAACCTGCAAAAATCACAGGTTGTTGCACGCGGCCGCTCCGGTGGTTCGCATTTGACGTTGCGCCTTTCAGGGATCGCGCTGATGGTTGCCCTGCTTGCCGGGTGTGATAACAGCGTGGCACAAAATTCGGCTCCACCTGCCCCGCAGGTCAGTGCCGCAGATGTTTTGATTAAATCTATAAGCCAGTGGGATGCGTTTAACGGACGCGTGAAAGCGGTACAAAGTGTGCAACTGCGCCCGCGGGTGTCCGGTTACATCGATAAGGTGAATTATCAGGAAGGTCAGGAAGTGAAAAAAGGTCAGGTGTTATTCACCATTGATGACCGCACTTACCGCGCCGCACAGGAACAGGCTCAGGCAGAACTGGTCCGTGCGCGTAATCAGGCCGGTCTGGCGAGAAGTGAATCGGCGCGTACCGAAGCGCTGATGGGCACCCAGGCGGTATCAAAAGAAATCGCCGAGCAGCGACGTTCCGCAGCCTCTCAGGCGCAGTCAGATGTGCTGGCCGCTCAGGCACAGCTGGATATGGCGCAGCTTAATCTTGATTTCACCCGCGTAACTTCTCCCATTGATGGCCGCGCCAGCCGCGCGATGATCACTTCAGGAAATCTGGTGACCGCCGGTGACAGCGCCAGTGTGCTGACCACGCTGGTTTCGCTCGATACCGTTTATGTCTATTTCGACGTAGATGAAGGCACTTTCCTGCGTTATCAGGCGCTGGCCCGCGACGGTAAATTCAATGACAACCCGCAAAATCGTCTGCCGGTTCACGTGGGCTTAGTCGGTGAAGACGGTTATCCGCATCAGGGTGTGGTGGATTTCACCGATAACCAGCTCAATTCCGGCACCGGCACCATCCGTATGCGCGCCCTGCTCGATAACCGCGACCGTACTTTTACGCCGGGATTATTTGCCCGTGTTCAGATGCCGGGCAGCGCGCAGTTCAGCGCCATGCTGGTGGATGATAAAGCCGTGCTGACCGATCAGGACCGCAAGTTTGTGTATGTGGTCGATAAAGACGGTAAAGCCCAGCGTCGCGATGTGGAAGTCGGCAGGATGTCCGGCGGATTGCGGATTGTGCAAAAAGGTCTGGAAGCCGGTGATCGCGTCATCATTGATGGCGTGCAAAAAGTCTTTATGCCGGGAATGCCGGTGAATGCCAAAACCGTCAGCATGGCCGCCAATGTTGCCGCGCCTTCCCCTGCTGCCGTTCAATAAAAGAGAATCCTGACTCATGGACTTTTCCCGTTTTTTCATCGACCGGCCTATTTTTGCGGCTGTTTTGTCGATTTTGATTTTGGTCACCGGGGCTATTGCGATCCCTCTGCTGCCGGTCAGTGAATATCCTAACGTCGTTCCGCCAAGCGTGCAGGTACGCGCCGAATATCCGGGTGCCAACCCGAAAGTGATTGCTGAAACCGTGGCGACGCCGCTGGAAGAAGCCATTAACGGCGTGGAAAACATGGTGTACATGAAATCTGTCGCCGGTTCGGATGGCGTGCTGGTCACGACCGTCACTTTCCGTCCGGGTACCGATCCGGATCAGGCGCAGGTTCAGGTGCAAAACCGTGTGGCGCAGGCGGAAGCGCGTCTGCCGGAAGATGTCCGCCGTCAGGGGGTGACCACTCAGAAGCAATCGCCAACCTTAACGCTGGTGGTGCATCTGGTGTCCCCTTCCGGCAAATATGATTCCCTGTATCTGAGCAACTATGCCACGCTGAAAGTGAAAGATGAGCTGGCGCGGTTGCCGGGTGTCGGGCAAATCCAGATTTTTGGTGCGGGTGAATATGCCATGCGCGTCTGGCTGGATCCGAACAAAGTTGCGGCCCGTGGCCTGACGGCTTCTGATGTGGTGAAAGCCATGCAGGAGCAGAACGTGCAGGTTTCAGCCGGTCAGCTTGGTGCAGAGCCGATGCCAAAAGACAGCGATTATCTGCTGTCCATCAATGCACAGGGACGGCTTAAAGACGAAGACGAGTTCGGCAAAATCATACTGAAAAGTGGTGATAATGGTGAAATTGTTCGTCTGCGGGATGTCGCGCGTATCGAAATGGGTTCCGGCAGTTATGCGCTTCGTTCCCAGCTGAATAATAAAGATGCCGTGGGTATTGGTATCTTCCAGTCGCCGGGCGCTAACGCCATTGATTTGTCGGACGCGGTGCGTGCCAAGATGACTGAACTGTCGACCCGCTTCCCGGAGGGCATGACCTGGCGTGCGCCGTACGACCCGACGGTGTTTGTGCGAGATTCGATCAGTGCCGTTGTTCATACGCTGCTCGAAGCCGTGGTACTGGTAGTGCTGGTGGTTATCCTGTTCCTGCAAACCTGGCGTGCGTCGATCATTCCGTTACTGGCAGTGCCGATTTCAGTCATCGGGACATTCAGTATTCTGTATTTACTGGGATTCTCGCTCAATACGTTAAGCCTGTTCGGGTTGGTACTGGCGATAGGGATAGTCGTTGATGACGCCATTGTGGTGGTGGAAAACGTCGAGCGAAATATCGAGGAAGGACTCGCCCCGAGAGAGGCCGCGCATCAGGCAATGCGGGAAGTTTCCGGGCCGATCATTGCGATTGCGCTGGTGCTGTGTGCGGTGTTTGTGCCGATGGCGTTTCTGTCCGGCGTGACCGGTCAGTTCTACAAGCAGTTTGCAGTGACTATCGCGATTTCTACTGTGATTTCCGCCATTAACTCGCTGACGCTCTCCCCCGCGCTGGCTGCACTGTTGCTCAAACCGCATGGCGCGCCGAAAGACTTGCCTTCTCGTTTGATCGACCGTCTTTTCGGCTGGATTTTCCGTCCGTTCAACCGCTTCTTTAATGCCAGTTCTCATCGTTATCAGAGTGCGGTGTCGAAAACGCTCGGGCGTCGTGGTGCTGTATTTGGTGTTTATGTTCTGCTGTTGTGCGGCGCGGCATTTATGTTCAAAGCGGTGCCGGGCGGTTTTATTCCGACGCAGGATAAACTGTATCTGATCGCCGGTGTGAAGATGCCTGAAGGGGCTTCGCTGTCGCGTACTGACGCGGTGATTCGCAAAATCAGCGCCATGGGACTGAGTACCGACGGGGTGATTGATGCGGTCGCTTTCCCGGGACTGAATGCGTTGCAGTTCACCAATACGCCAAATACGGGTACGGTGTTCTTCGCCCTTAAACCCCTGAGCGAACGTACTCGAACGGCGGCGGAGATCAACGCGGAAATTAATGCCAAAATCTCGCAGATTCAGGAAGGATTTGCCTTCTCGATTATGCCACCGCCAATTCTCGGATTGGGTCAGGGTTCGGGTTATTCCCTGTATGTGCAGGATCGTGCAGGGCTGGGATACGGTGCGTTGCAGACGGCGATCAATACCATGTCCGGTGCCATTATGCAGACGCCTGGCATGGGTTATCCGATTTCCTCTTATCAGGCTAACGTGCCTCAGCTGGACGCCCATATCGACCGCGATAAGGCCAAAGCTCAGGGCGTGTCCCTTGATGACCTGTTCAGTACGTTGCAGGTTTATCTCGGGTCGTCGTATATCAATGACTTCAACCGTTTTGGTCGTACCTGGAAAGTCATGGCGCAGGCCGATGGCCAGTTCCGTGACAGCGTGGAAGATATCGCCAATTTGCGCACACGTAACGATAAAGGCGAGATGGTGCCGATTGGCAGCATGCTGAATATCACCACCACGTACGGGCCTGATCCGGTAATCCGCTATAACGGTTACCCGGCGGCAGACCTGATTGGCGATGCTGATCCGCGCGTGCTGTCTTCTGCGCAGGCGATGACGGAGCTGACTGCAATGTCTAAAAATCTGCTGCCGAACGGGATGAATATCGAATGGACTGACCTGAGCTATCAGCAGTCGACACAAGGTAACGCGGCGCTGATCGTATTCCCGATGTCGGTATTGCTGGCGTTCCTGGTACTGGCGGCCTTGTATGAAAGCTGGACGCTGCCGCTTGCGGTCATTCTGATTGTTCCGATGACCATGCTGTCTGCGCTGTTCGGTGTCTGGCTGACCGGTGGCGATAACAACGTGTTCGTGCAGGTCGGGCTGGTGGTGCTGATGGGACTTGCCTGTAAAAACGCGATTCTTATCGTCGAATTTGCCCGTGAGCTGGAAATGCAGGGCAAAGGGATAATTGAATCGGCTCTGGAAGCATGTCGTCTGCGTCTGCGACCTATCGTGATGACGTCAATTGCGTTCATCGCAGGGACCATACCGCTGATCCTGGGACACGGTGCCGGAGCGGAAGTACGCGGAGTGACGGGGATTACCGTGTTCTCCGGTATGCTGGGCGTAACGCTGTTCGGGCTGTTCCTGACGCCGGTATTCTATGTGGCGCTGCGTAAGCTGGTGACGCGTAAGAAAGTCGTCGTGGAAACACAAACTGCCTGATCTGAAAATCAGAATGCAAAAAGCCGGGAGAATATCCCGGCTTTTTTATGTGCTTTTTTAAGGTTTCACGGAAGGAAACGTTGAACGCTATTTAGAGCAGACCGAACCTTCTGAGTATTCAGCAGCTAAGTCCTTGGTGCATTTGTATTTGCCACCACGCTCGAATTCCGCCAGAGCATCTGCGACCGTGTGGCGCGCCAGAACCTGGAAGGAGGCCTCTTCTGCTTCGTTAACGATATTTTTGAAATACGTACAAGCATTGGCGCTGACAACACAACGGGCAGGAACGTCAGGACGTGCGGCCCACAGGCGCTTGTCTTCTATCACCGCGCAATAAATATCACGAAGTGTGATTTCTTCCGCCGGACGACCCAAGGTGATCGAGCCGGTGCGACCGAGAGTGGAAACAATAATGCCGTGCTGCGTCAGCGGCACCATCAGTTTGCGGATAAAACTGGAGTTGGCTTCCAGACCCGTTGCTAAAATCGCACTGGTGCAGCGCTGTTCAGCCTTTTGAGACTGAGCGATACAAAACACCATCTGCATAGCTGTCGGAAAGCGATAATCTAACATGTCATTGTCCTGAGAAACCAAGTCTTAGGTTAAGCACCCTATCACAGAGGAATTACCCTGTCCGTGATCTGGTCAATAATATAACAAAAAGACACGCCGTTGTACACGCAATTTATCAATACATTTCAATCATGTAGAGCACAAATCGCTTAATAAATAGCCCCGTCAAAATCCCCTTTTCACCTCTTTAAATTCAAGCGCTTGTAAGAAAACTCAGTAGGATCAGGCAAGCATTTGTGGAGTTTTTAGACGAATACAGCACGAGATACTTAACCAAAATATAACATGACGTTCATCGATCGGTTAAAACGATCAATGGCGGAAAACTGATCGTCAGTACCCATTTGAAGTTTAAGGTCTTTGCCATGACTATGCAGACACTTTGTTTGACAGGGAACGACGATGAGGTACTTACTGAATGTTCTGGTGTATGGCGGGATTATTTTTGTTGCTCTGGTTATTCTTGGGCTTTGTCTATAACAAGCTGACTGCATCGAGTGAAAAGGATTGCGCGGATAAAGGGGAAACAGAAGAGTGCTTTTACGATTAAACTTATCAATATAATATTAACAAACTGTTCATGAAAATCAGTAATGCCAAAAAAAGCCCATCCGAAGATGGGCTTTTAATATTGATATTTGCGATTTAAATCACAGCTATATTAAATCACGAGCATCAGAACTGGTATACCAGGCCGACTGCTACGATATCATCGGTAGAAATACCGGCTGCTTTGTAGAAGTCATCATCGTTATCCAGCAGGTTGATTTTATAATCAACATAGGTAGACATATTTTTGTTGAAATAATAAGACGTGCCGATTTCAACATATTTAACCAGGTCTTTATCATTCCAGTCTGAGTTCAGATGAATATCTGAGTTCAGATCCTTGCCTTTGGATTGCAGGTAAGCAATAGAAGGACGCAGACCGAAATCGAACTGGTATTGTGCCGTCACTTCAAAGTTCTGGGTTTTGTTTGCAATCGTATCATCACGATCACCGTAACCCGTCATATTACGGGTTTCGGAATACATAGTAGCCAGATAGAGACCATTAGCATCGTATTTCAGACCTGCAGTCCATACGTCAGCTTTATCGCCGTCTGCTGTTGTAAGATTTACCTGGTCGTTAGTACGGTCTGAAGAAGCATAAGCTGCTGCTGCACTCACACCCATGCCGAAATCATAGGAAGTAGAGATGCCGAAGCCATCGCCATTTTGCTGACGCATGGAACGACCACCACGGTTATTGGTGCCTTCTCCTGTGATATCACCGTCGTTTGCGCCCTGATACTGCAGAGCAAAGTTCCAGCCTTTCACTTCGCCGAAGAAGTCAGTGTTACGGTAGGTTGCCACGCCGTTGGTACGACCTACCATGAAGTTGTCTGCAGTGGTGTAAGTATCGCCACCAAACTCAGGCAGCATATCGGTCCAGGATTCAACGTCGTATACGACACCGTAGTTACGACCATAGTCAAAGGAACCATACTCACCAAATTTCAGACCCGCGAATCCCAGACGGGTCGCATTACCTGATGTTCCGGTACTGCCTTCAGAATTATCGGCCTGAATGTTGTATTCCCACTGGCCGTAACCAGTCAGCAGATCATTGATTTGTGTTTCACCTTTAAAACCGACACGGACATAAGTCTGATCGCCGTCTGCGCCAGCATCGTCAGAAAAATAATGCAAACCATCAACCTTACCGTACAGATCTAATTTGTTGCCATCTTTGTTATAGATTTCTGCTGAATGAGCTGCGCCTGCAACCAGTAATGCCGGGATAATAATCGCCAATGCTTTTAATTTCATGATGTCATTCCTTTATCATTTAATTGAATACTTGAATTTATTATATATACATTATCAATGAGTCTAAGCTCGTGTTAATACTACCTACAGAGTTCCGTTGCTCAGTAGATAAATTATCTCTTTTGGTTTTATTATTTATTGCTAATTATTTCATTAGGCTGTTTTGATATATTCCGTGAATGTATGTGCTAAAATATATGCAAAATTTATATTTATAGTAAGGCAATGTAGTGTGATAATTTAATTTACGAGTTCCGGCATCATCACTGGAATTCGATTTACCCTTCCTTGGTTTTAACTTAATAGATCGCGCCGTGTCCCCCTTAGCGGCTTTACAATTTACCCCGCCTGACTGCGGGGTTTTTTTTTGCATAAAAAAACCCATAACCGGCGAAAGTTATGGGCTCAACAATTGAGAGAGAACTAAAATTTCTACGACGAGGTCAGAGAGACTTTCCACAACAACCTTCATAACGGAGGCTGACACTGTGCCAGGCACAAGGGCAACACCGGTTATTAAGGGTACAACAAGCACTATCAGGAGAAACTCAGGTTAATCGCACAGCTCGTTCCAGTAGCTGAAGCGCATTAAACGTATATAGCGGTCAGGGGCGGCGAAACCAGGACGGATCACTGTTCCCCACATCAATACCATACAGACAACCGGTTGCCAGAAAACTTTCCAGCAGACGCGACGTGTCCTGCGCCATTTCTTCAGTCTGGTGGCGCGGCTTACGTTGAGTAATGCGCTGCCATAAGGAGCGGTGTTCAGCAGTTTGTGCGGTCGTTGACATAAAGGCCTCCGGTTATTCACGGCTTTCTGTTTAAAGCTTTTATGCAACAAGCTTTACAGACTCGTAGCAGACAGTATCTTCTGCTGGAATGACCTCAGTTAACCTTTTTCTGCCTGCAAACAGAACCAACGATTTATGCTTTCTTTATGAAGTTTTGGACTATAACTTCCCGAGCCAGACACCCTCGCAGAACAACTTCGCACACGCCAGACTGTTCTGATGACGCGTTTGCGGATCCCCTGGGGTTTGTGCCAGTTGCACCAGAATGCCGGTAAAGCATTGTGCCATCAGCACGGCGGAAATATCCTCACGAAACAACTTATTCTCCTGACTTGTTGAAAGATTTTCAGCCATCAGGTCACACAGTAATCGTTGCGTTTCCTGTGCCTGAGGAGGCAATAAAAAGGCCTGCTGGGTGCTTGCATCATCTTCTGCTAAAAAGTTAAGCAGTTTTCGGAAGCTTAACGCCATCCGGTCAAGCACCTGATTCTCCGCAACCTGCGGCGCAATTTGTAAAGAGCGTACAAGCGCGGTCAGACGCTCGTGAAAAGCAATAACATCGTTGTCGGTCATTTGTTTATCCTCAAGGTGTGTACTGTATGACGGGAAAACAAGATTGCTATCCGTCATGAGTTCAACCTGAACCTTCTTAAAACCAATCTGTTACTCACTCATAAGAGAAGGTAAACTTCGCCTACTATCCCGCATTACATTGAAAAAACGGTCAAGTTGATGAAGCCTCCTTTCCGCTCGTTGCTTTTAAGCATTTCTCTTTTTGTTCTGCCTTTGCTGTTGGCTAACATTTATTACATAGATGATAACGGGCGAGCTGCGCTCGGCTATACGAACTGGGGGCCAGATGGCAGGCCTCTGGCGGATATAGTGATAAAGGCACTTTTTCTGAGTTCCCATATATCGGATATCTTCCCTCTGCCTTTAATCGCTACCGTACTCATTCTTGCTGCCAGCCTAACGCAATTCTCTCACCATTTCCTGGCTGGTCGTTCTCTGAGTACTGTGTCACTCGTATCAATGACGGTTTTCTGTAATCCGTATTTGCTCGAAATTTTCTCATACCGCTTTGATGTTCTGACCCTTGGCTCTGCACTTAGTTTAAGTTTGATTTATTGCTGCCGGACAGATTCTGGTCATCGCTGGTTGCGTTTTATACTGGGGACCGGAATCATCGTTGCAATCTACTGCCTCTATCAGACCATGATTAATATTGCAGTGTTTATGATTATTGCCGATTTCATCCGCAATTTACATGAAAGGTGCGAACCAACATTAATTCTGAAATCACTTGCCAGACGTATAGCTGAGTTTTTTGTAGGAACGCTGCTATATCTGAAAGTTATTTTACCGGCTACATTTTCAGGACAGGACGTTGCTAATCACCCTACGATCGCAACAAATAATATTTCTGTCACCATTATTAATAATCTGAACAGCTATCTTAATTTCGTTAACTCTACTTTGGCAAAACATCAGGGAGGCGTGCATTTCCTGATGATTATTTGTTTGATTGCAATGATCTCTGCATTGGTAATTTCATTGCGCTATCTGCGTCTTCATAAAGGTCCACTCTCACTTTTAGTTTGTTTTGGGGCTATAATTGCTCCGTGTGTAGCAGTACTGCTCATTCCGGGAAGTCTGTTGTTATTAAAAAATTCGTTGCTTACACCACGTTCGCTTGCTGGTTTGAGTGGTTACATGTTACTGACCGCGTTGCTTTTTACCTATGCTCTTCCTCAGCGTTTAAAATCTATGAACTGGTTACTGATTATTCCTGTGCTTCAGTCGTTAATTCTGGTTTACACCTACGGGAATTCGCTTCGTGAGCAAGCTAAGTTTAATGATGATCTTGTACGCCAGATAAAAACAGATACTCGTGATCTGGACTATAACTCGGTCTATTTCATTTACAGTGGTCAGTCTGCGCATTCCCCTGTTTACAATAATGCGATGGTTAATTACCCCGTGCTCTCCGTGTTAATACCTGATTACTTTAGTAACTGGTATTGGCCTGTGGGGAATATGATGATGAATGGCCTGAATCAGCACTGGGCTTCTCCTGAAACGGGTATAAATACGGACGTAAATCGTTACATTTGTCATTCGGTAATTTTTTCCAGGAATCAGGACTACATAATGTGGAAACTTGATAATGTCATTGTTGTCGATTTTAACCGGACAAATTGCCAGCAATAAAAGTTATTTTTATCTGAGTGTGGATTTGCAACTTTCAATTATTTGAATTCTATAAGTTAATGACCGTGGCTAACAATTGCACATCCCGGCACTCAGGCGTAAACCAGTAAGTAGCTCACGTAAGGCGATCGGGTCGGTCAGACCGTGCCTTGCGCGCAGCACCTGAAAAGATACCGAATACATAGAGGATAGTGGTATGTCTAAAAATGGAAAAGTGGCTTTAGTAACAGGTGGTGGTCAGGGGATTGGCCGGGCAATTGCGCTGCGTCTGGCGAAGGATGGTTTTGCCGTCGCTGTCGTGGATTATAACGCAGACACGGCGAAAAAAGTCGCTGAGGAAATCAACCATGCTGGTGGCAACTCGGTTGCCCTGCTTGCCGATGTGTCAGACCGCGAACAAGTTTTTGCTGCGGTAGAGGCTGCTACGAAACAACTTGGTGGATTTGACGTTATCGTCAATAACGCCGGTATTGCGCCGACAACCCTCATCGAAGACATCACGCCTGAAATTGTAGACAAAGTTTATAATATCAATGTGAAAGGTGTGATTTGGGGGATTCAGGCGGCGGTGAAAGCATTCAAAGCTGCCGGGCATGGCGGTAAAATCATCAATGCTTGTTCGCAGGCCGGACATGTAGGCAATCCTGAACTGGCGATTTACAGCTCGAGTAAATTTGCGGTACGTGGCCTGACGCAAACTGCTGCGCGCGATCTGGCATATCTGGGGATTACCGTGAATGCGTACTGTCCGGGGATCGTCAAAACACCGATGTGGGAAGAAATTGACCGTCAGGTTTCTGCTGCTGCAGGAAAACCGGCGGGTTATGGTACGCAGGAGTTTGCAAAAAACATCACGCTCAAACGTCTATCAGAACCTGAAGATGTGGCTGCCTGTGTTTCTTATCTTGCAGGCCCCGATTCAGATTATATGACCGGTCAGTCACTGCTGATTGACGGCGGTATGGTCTTTAACTGATCCCCTTCCCGCCTGCCCAGCCTCTCGTTTCGGGAGGCTTTTTTATAAGTATAACTCTTCCCTGTCCCTTGCAAACCCGCTCAGAGCTGGGCCAGCGGAATGTAATATTCGCAGGTCACACCGTTCAGTGCTGATTCGCGGGAATACTTTTCAAGGTCGGGCTGCATGATGAACTCCAGACCCAGTGTCGGTAAAAATACCGAATACAGATACAGGATAAAATCATTCAACCGGCTGAGATCGTAAGGATAATTGATCTTCAGATAACGGCTGGCCGGAACCAGGATGGTGTGGCTGTCACTGAGTTTTACCTGATGCGCTACGGTGTATTCCATCTGCAGGGCATTGGCGACTTCGTCGTGAGTATCAGGGCGGCAATCTGAAAGTCCCCAAACCGGTGCCAGCAGGGATTCCGGCGTTTCCAGATAGCGCAGTAATTCGGCACGATGAACGTGGTTTTTACTGTTGAACAAAGCTTCTATCGGATACGAATGGACGACGGTTTCCCCTTCGAACGCCATTTCCGGCAAATCGACAATTTCATATTTCGGTTGAGGAAACTCATCGACGGTCAGCGGTGCGGTGATCCCGTTCATTGTCCATGACGCATTGCGGCGGTACATCCCCGGTGTTTCTGCAAAGTTCTTTTTGAATGAACGGGTGAATGTTTGCTGCGAGTCATAAGAGTAATACAACGAAATATCGAGGATCGGCATATTGGTAAGACGTAACGCGATCGCCGCCATGGTCAGACGGCGGTCACGGATGTATTTGCCCAGTGCGTAACCCGTTTTACTTTTAAACAAACGCTGAAGATACCACGGAGAATAGCCGGTTTTTTTCGAGGCTTTTTCCATGGTCAGACGGTCACTTAAGTTGACTTCGATCCAGTAGAGTAACTCTTTGATCAGGTCATCGTGAAAATCAGGTTTTTGTTCGCTCTGCAAAATGAACTCCCTGTGCTGCTATAAAGTTGCGCGGCTTAGTGCGCAACAGATTTTGAAAACACGTTCACTACGATGACGCCCGCGATGATCAGCCCCAGGCCAATAATCGCCGGCGTATCCAGCTTTTGTCCGTAACCAAACCAACCAATCGCAGAGACCAGAACAATACCGACGCCGGACCAGATGGCATAAGCAATACCGGTCGGCAGGGTTTTCAGAGTCAGAGATAATAAGAAGATGGCAATCGTATAGCCCAGCAATGTAACGACGCTTGGCCATAAACGGGTGAATCCTTCCGAGCTTTTCAGACTGCTGGTCGCGATGACTTCCGCCACAATAGCCAGTCCGAGAAGCAAATATGTTTTAAACATCTGTCGTTTCCTTACTGCAAGAGTTATGAGCATACAGCTCATTTTCAATGGCGCGGCCGAGGTTGTATTGCGCGCAGGTCGGGCTCAGTCCGAGAGTTTCCAGTCGCGACATGGCATCCATGCTGCTGCTCAGGCCAATCAGGCGCCAGGAAATATGCTCCGGCGATTCGCCCTGCACAAACTCCCCTTTCTGTCTGCCAAAGCTGATGGCATCAGACACCAGCTGATGCCAGTCAGACACTGAAAGTGCGAATGCAGCCTTCATCAGCGGTTCCTGTTCGGTCAGCAACATGGCTTCATGCCAGAGAGGGATCGCCATCAGAGATTCTGCGTCTTGCGGATCAACCAGCAACAGGTTCAGCCGTTCGCGGGCTGTCAGAGTCAGAGACTTTTCTTCCAGCTGGGCTTTGAGGATTTTCATCACCTGCGTATAGGCCTGAGCCCGCAACTGAGCGGCGCTGGAAAAATGATGATGAACCTGACCGGTTGCCGCACCGGCTTCTTGCGCGACACGACGAACGGTGGTCGCGGCCAGTCCTTCACGGCGGGCAATTCGCGCAGCAGCTTCCAGAATAGTATTGCGACGGGCTTCTTTACACAGGTAGACCACTGAAAAATCCGAAGCAGAGTAGGCAGATGAGGATAATGCCAAGACTTGGACGGATGTTCAAGATTTTTTGAGAACGTTCATTCACCTGTGATTTTATATAGGTAAATGACTTGCAATCTCTGTGAAAATTGTACTCGCCGAAAATGACAGCAGCCTGACGTTTCAGGCCACTTACTGATCAGTACACACAAAACTCGACGCTGACCTGATATCACCCTGCCCGTTATATTTCGGATACAACGGGTAATCACATAAGGGCATTTCACGTCCTGCCGTCGGTTTGTTGACATCAATCATAACTTGTTGTCCGGGTGGGATCCCATGATCGACCCACTTATCCAGCGTGCCGAGTGAATCCCAGCTCGCACGAAAAGTTCCGCTGCTGTGGGTAAAGCCGGGTGCCAGGTAGAAGCGTGCAAACTGACGGAGCTCTTTCTCGCCGAATTCCGCTTTCAGTTTTTCGTAATACGCCACGGTATTCCCCGGTGGTACTGCCATGTCTGCGGTACCGTGCATCAGCAGCAACTTACCGCCGTGCTGCACAAAGGCGCGGAGGTTCACATCGTCGTTATCGACCTGCGCAGCAAGCTCTTTGAGGCGCGGCTGATGTGCGGCCGGGTCGAATTTCAGAGAGTCGTAATCCGCATTACGCATGACTTCATAACGGACGGCCTGATCGCCCATCATATAAGGAAAAGAAATAATGATATTTGTGGCTTCGGGTTTCGGCTTGTCTGCGCCGGAGCCAAATACGCTGACCAGCGCGGAAGCGTCAGCACCGCGTAATATCGGCCAGGGCGCAAAATGATCGCCGGTAGGCAGTTTTATGCCAAGTTGTACGGGCTTATTCAGCAGGTCGACCAGCGCTATTTGCGTGTCTGAAAGACAATTTGACCCGGTATCTTTGCCCTGCGGACAACGCAGATGCGCAATTTTAAATGTCGCACTACAGGCATCAGGATTGGCGACCACGCCGTCGGCCAGACCGTCCAGTTTATCGCAGGCACCGGTCACGGCGTTGGCAATCAGCGCGGCTTTTGCTGGTGAAATCCACGCACCCGGCGTGTTGTAAATTGCCTGCCCGATACGGATACCCGCCATGTGCAATTCGACGACGTTGTAAACCGGATGAATGGCGATCGCGCCGTCATAGTCGAGCGGGAAGCGCTGAATTGCAGCAAGTGCTTCGTGTCCACCCTGAGAATTGCCCTGAAAATACAGGCGCGAGGGTTTTTTACCGTAAGCTTGTGTGATGAGTGCGACCGCGACATCGTGGGTTTTCTTAATCTGAGCACCGGCAAAATTATCCCAGGCTTCCTGGTTGAGAGCAAAAGACGCATCGGAGACGCCGCCCTGATGCCCGGAATCGCTGCCAAAAGTCGCGTAACCTTGTTTCAGCGCGCCGGGTGTAGCGGCTGGCGCCAGCCGGGCAGTATCGGCATCCTTAACGGCACCGTCGAATCCGCTGCCGCCGAGTTGCAGGGCTTTACCATTCCATATGAGGGGCAGGTAAAGCTGAAAATTAATATCAGGTGCTGTCGCATCAATGGGTTTAATCAGTCCTTCGAGTTTGCAGTGCTGATTACCGGGATGACCGGCCATCGCAACATTGGTCACCAGCGCGCCGCGGGTTGGCAAACCTATTTTGGCAGCATCGATGCGGGAGTTTTTTAGGGCCACGCATTGCGACTGGGTTATACCTGCCGGGGACGCTTCGGCTACATTTGCTGAGAACAAATTAGCGAAGAACAACGCAAAACAAAAAGTATAAAAACGCGCATTCATCAGACAGCTATCATCCTATTGCGTAAAAGTGGCAGTTTGTCATTAAATGATCTGCGAAAACAGCCCTCCGAGGAGGAAATAGTCACTCACGACATGATGGATATGGCACACACATCTCATCACGCAAACAAATGAACTCAGGTGTAATAGCCTCATTATTTATGATTAGAACTGTTTTTTATGTGTATATGCCAGGTGCTCTGTAATTAAAATAATATATCCACTGTGAGTTATCATTTTAATGAATGATACGGCTGCGTGTGTATTTAATATTGGCATGATGAATGAAATAAAACTAATTTTTAATTTGTCTCTCATTGGTAATTAAAGGTATATTGCTGCCGCTCGCCTGGTTGCGAGTGCGATTAATATTAATCAACTTTTTTGAAAAGGAATTTTACATGAAGTCTTTAGTCAAGTTGTTTGTCCTCGCTGCTGTGGTCTCTACGCTTTCGGGTTGTACTGGTAGCGTTTATAATAAAGAAAAGAACTGCGATTACATGTACTTACTTCACCCTGCTATTTCAATTTCTAAAATGATCGGTGGTTGTGGTCCGACTGATAAATAATGTTATTTTCAGTGTAAAATATGCCGGGCGATGATGTCCGGCATTTATATAATAACACGCTTGTTTCTTAATAATTTCTTAAAACGTTCAGCAGACACCGCTGGTACCCTCTGCCTTATAGAGCGTTGCCGCTAATCTTCGTCAACAGTTATGTACCAAACTTCTTAATTCATGACAATTTCATAATAAACTACCTGAATTTTAGATTAACAATCTAAACGTAGACCAGTCGTCTGCAGGCAAGTTATAAACATTCCATTTTACTAGAGCTTATTTGCAGATTTCTCCACATCGTATTACTCTTCAATGAATCGCAGCAGGTCTTCATTAATCGTCCCTGCTTGGGTGATTGTCATCCCGTGGCCAAATCCTGCATAGACCTTGAGCTGCGAATCTTTGACGAGTTGCGCGGACAGAATGGCAGAGTCGGCCAGCGGAACGATCTGATCGTCATCACCATGCATGATCAGGGTTGGCACATCGATTTTCTTAAGGTCATCAGTGAAATCAACCTCAGAGAACTGTTTAATACAGTCATATTGACCTTTAATCCCCCCCTTCATTCCCTGAAGCCAGAAGCTTTCTCTCACACCATCAGAAGGCGTCTCTGACGAACGATTGTAGTTGAAAAACGGCGTGGTCAAATCCTTGTAGAACTGTGAACGGTCTTTTTCGACCGCAGCACGGATGCCATCAAACACTTCCATAGGCAGACCGCCAGGATTGTTCTCGCTTTGCAGCATAACCGGAGGTACTGCGCCGATAAGTACTGCTTTGCTGACGCGTGCCGAGCCATACGTACCGATATAGCGTGCGACTTCACCACCGCCAGTAGAGTGTCCAACCAGAACAACATCGTTGAGATCTAACTGTTCGATGAGTGATGATAAATCTTCAGCGTAGGTATCCATATCATTGCCTTCCCATGTCTGACTTGAGTTGCCATGGCTGCGGCGATCGTGAGCTATTACACGGAACCCCTGCTGACCGAAGAACAACATTTGCGCGTCCCATGCATCACTTGATAATGGCCAGCCGTGGGAGAAAATAATGGTTTGTCCCTTGCCAAAGTCTTTATATGCAATCTTAGAACCGTCTTTCACCTGAATAGTTTTCATCACTTTATTCTCTTTTCTGTTGGCGACGCCTCATGGGAGGCGCATTTGATGTAGAGGTGTTTTTTTCGTATGTTTGCTTTTACACCTGGCAATCATTCAATAATGGCTGGCCAGGAAAGCATTTCACTGATGTTTACTGAGATAAACTTTGTGCCGCTTTCTCGATCAGGGTCGCAATTTTCTCCGGTTGCGATGCGTAAATGGCATGGTTGCCTTTCAATTCAGTAACGGTGCTGTGCGCGCGTTTTGCCATAAAGCGCTCCAGTTCTGGATTAATAGCACGATCCTGCGTCGCCACTACGGCCCAGCTTGGCTTCGTTTTCCATGCCGGAACGCCTGCCTGGGCACTAAATGCTGCTACTGCAGGCATGAGTTGAGATTGCGCCAACAGATTTGTTTCTTTGACTGGCAAGTCAGCAGCAAAGTCCGCGTGGAAATTTTCCGGTTTGATATAAAGGAAGTGATCTGGCGTTTCAGTAATAGACTGAGCGGCTGGCGGATATTTTTTCGCCAAACTCAGCAATGACTCACCTTGCTCCGGCTGAAACGCTGCGATGTAAACCAGGCCGGCAACAGAGGGATCATTTCCCGCGTCACTGATGATCATTCCGGCGTAGCTATGGCCAACCAGCAATGATTTACCACTTTGTAACGCCAGAACGCGTCGAGTCGCCGCGACATCATCAGCCAGCGAGGTTTGAGGCTCCTGAACAATCGACACTTTATAGCCTGCTTTATTCAGGATGCGGGCCACTGGATCCCAACCTGAACCATCCACAAAAGCACCGTGTACCAAAACGATGTTTTTAACCGGCGCCGCCATTGAAGACTGAGCATAAACTGACAGAACCAGGCTTAAAGCCAGAGTAGTCAATGATTTTTTAAACATGATTAATTTCCTGTATTTAAAATTGATTGTTAAATTAGACCGGTCGTCTAATTGGCTCTTAAATAAAAAATTTACCCGTACCTGCTGTTCTGGCCAATTCTGCGTGCTGTTTCTTTATACCGGAACGGCTGTTGTGCTCTGTCGCGTAGTCGCCGTGCCATGTGTGTAAGCTAACAGCTATTAGACCAGTCGTCTACATGTAATTAATAAAACTTTTTCATCTTACCTTCGCAGGCACCTTCTCATTCCGGTTACCTGTCACGACGATATAACCCACTAATTTTAATGCTTGTTCAACTGCGTTTGTTCACGTATCGATGATGCACTTAGTCGGCTTTCCTTGCCCAAACTGCCTGAGTATTTGTGAATTCACGAACACCAAATCGCGAAAGTTCGCGACGATACCCCCTCTTTTTCACACAGCTATTGGCCCGATTCTACTTTGTGGTCCAGCGGATCGCCAACCTTCGACAGTCTGACGGCGGCGCTGAACCAGAGCGGCTGCTTTCAAAGCTAGTGTGACGCGAGCCCGCAGTTGGTTGAAGGGGAAATGGTTTAATCCTACCTTTTAGTTACAACATTCTATATATTTGAAACATCAACAACAGTGACTAATTCAGCTTCATTTTAACTATCAGTCGATCAGGGAATGAACACCAGCTCTTGCCAATATGATCTCCGAAGACATGAAAAAGCGGTCGCATAGCGACCGCCTGAGTTCTCAAAAGAGTCTTATCGTTTACGCCATATCGTCAACTGCGCGACGGTATGTTGGAATTTTCTTGCAGTTTCCCGGATAACGAATGGCACATCTTGTGGCTGCTGAATTTCCTCAAAATCACTGGCCAGAAGGCGGCGCAATGCCTGATGGGTAGTCACTGCTTCACCGTTCTCACGGAAACCCCCTACCCAGTTCTCTTTTGGGGTGAATTCTTCAAGCCAGGTATACGGCGATGACAGCATCAGCAATCCGCCTGAGCGAATCATTGGTGTGATGTCTTTCAGGAACCGCGCCGGTTCACGCAGACGGTCAATCAGGTTTGCCGCCAGAACCAAATCATACAATTCAGCCTGCGGTTTAAGATTGCACGCATCACCCTGCACAAAACTGACACGTTCTGTCTGCTGCGCATTGATCCCTACCTCTGTCAGCGTCGCCTGGCAATAATCGACCAGATCACCCTCTTCCGGGATCACATAACGACAAGCTTCGCCTCTCGCCAAAGCCAGAGCGACATCGATGAACCGCGCGGAATAATCCATGCCCACGACGGCATCAAAATGACGTGCAAGCTCGAAACTGGCGCGGCCGGTCGCACAGCCGATATCCAGCGCTCTGCCTTTCTGACTGACATTTTTTACAGCTATATCAACAAGTTGTTCGGCGTAATTTGGTACGTTAAAGTGGCGCGGACCGTACTGGAAATCCAGATACTGAGCCACTAAACCATCGGTTTCATACGGATTCACCGTGATCAGTTCCTGATGACTGGACACCACATATCGGAAACCTGCATGCTGGAAGAAGTGACGGCGGAACGCGTAACGGGAAGATTTCAATGCCTCGTTACCGGTCGAAATCCAGCTTCCGCCTTTGATCATCGAGTGTTTACCATCAAAAGTCGGCGTCGAAAAATCGTCATATAACGGATGCACACGGAAACCATCAAACCCGCTGATGGGGGTTGATGCCCATTGCCAGACGTTCCCGACAATATCGTAAAAATCGCCCTGTGCGAAATGATCTACCGGACACGAAGAAGCCCAACAGGCCAGATTGATATTACCCGGCGCAGTCTGCCAGTCTGGCTGATCGCCAGGCACCTGATTACGTAAAATCATCCATTCTGCTTCGGTCGGCAACTGAACAGATTCGCCGGTTTGTTTTGCTTTCCAGCGACAAAATGCCGCCGCTTCCAGCTGATTGACTTCTGCAGGCCAGTCCCACGGCATCGGCACTTCTTCAGTCATCAGACGTAATTTCAGTTGCTCAGATTCACGCGGCGAACCGACCCAAAATGTCGGCATTTCTGCCTTCGCAAACTCACGCCATCCTGCACCTTCTTCATCCCACCACTCAGGGTTCTGGTAGCCGCCCGCCTCGACGAAAGTATAGAATTCGGCGTTGCTCACCAGCATTTTGCTGGCGCTAAATGCCTGGATTTTATGCTCTGACGTGCCGTATTCGTTGTCCCAGCCGTACGTGTCGTCCTGCTTACCTAGTGTGACAACGTCACCTTTCACGGCTACTGTTTCGTTTTCAGGCACCGTTTTCCGGTCATGTCTTGCCAGTTCACACGCAGGCCAGTGTGCCTGAGGTTTAACCCATTCCACTGGTAACTGGCGGATCAGTACGCTGGACGTTTCAAGATGGATGCGTTCATGCTCGATACCCATCAGGATCACCCACGCCGGGCTGTTCCAGTCGATCGGTAAACTCAGTGGCATCGTATCGATAATGGCGAGCACTTCTTCGCGAACTTTGTTGCGATATGTCCGTAAATTGGCGACAGATGGCCAGTTATAGTTCTGATCATCGAGATCGTCCCAGCTCATTTCGTCCACGCCAATCGCCAGCATCGCCTCGATGTGGGAATCAATACGCTTAGGAATTAAACCTGCCGCCATGAGCTTGTTGATATAAAAAGTGGCGGTATGACCAAAATAGAAAATCAGCGGATGGCGCAGGGAAATCGCTTTGTTGAAGTAAGCACGTTCGTCCGCCAGACAATCAAACAGGCTTTCATACAGTTCCCAGGTCTGAATATAGTAATCACGTATTTCCTGACGTTTTTGTTCCGCCGTTCCTGTGCTTAGTAAAATAGTCTGCGTCGGTTCCGGCAAGCTGTTTGCGTTCTCTGGTTGTGAAAGC
This sequence comes from Rahnella sp. PAMC25617, assembly GCF_050606005.1. Classification (NCBI taxonomy): domain Bacteria; kingdom Pseudomonadati; phylum Pseudomonadota; class Gammaproteobacteria; order Enterobacterales; family Yersiniaceae; genus Rahnella; species Rahnella sp. PAMC25617. The sequence continues at coordinate 26,094 of NZ_JBOCUM010000008.1, read as the reverse complement.
ATCATTAATTCCTCTGTCCTCTGGCAACGCCAAATCAATACTCAAGTGTAGCAGCTGATATCAGCGGCTTATCTCCGGCGCGTGCGGGCCGGTCTGTTAGTCGTTAAATCACAAAAAATTGCAGATATTTCTATTGCAAAAAAAACCTATCTTTCCATATAAAGCAGCGATATCGCAGGAACTTGCAGGGATTCACCCTCAAATTTATGGCGCAAATCGAAGTAATCCGGCGCGCTGATAATGCCCTGAATATTGTCAGAAAATGCTTCCAGCGCCTTTTTCATTTGCGGCAGATAGTCGTGGGTATCGTAAACACGGTCAATACCTTCGAGCGAATGATTCATGATTTTACGGGCAACATCGTTAGGGACATTCAGGGAGGATAATTTGGATCTGGCTGTCCGGCGCAAATCCCGTGTTGCAAATGGCTCAATGCCCAGCCCTCTTTCTGCACGTAACATCCGGCGGATAACCTGAGTGACGGCCCCCCGCGATAACGGTTTTTGTGCATCGAGCGGCGACGGAACCAGCCACGGACTATTTTTTGGACTGGCCGCCAACAATGCTTCCACACAAGTCACCATTAAAGATGTCAGGGGCAGGCTATGATCGCGGGCTGATTTATTGCGCGTGCCCTGCCGCCAGACGCCAATTCGCAGATGAAACTCCTCTTTTCTGGCACGTACGATTTCATCCGGACGCCTGGCAGTCAGTAAACAAAGGCGTAGCGCCCAGCGACATTGTTCCGAAATATCCCATAAATCAAGACCATGCCAGAAAATCCAGATTTCAGCATCGGTTAATGCCCGCTCGCGGGGCGGCGTATTTCTTCCCCCGACGTCACGGCGTTTCATGGAACTCAAGGGCGAATGGGCGAGATATCCCTGCGTTTCCGCCCAGCCAAAAAATTGCTTACACAGGGCAAATACCCTTTTGGCTTCGGAAATTTTTCCGTCCGCTAACAACACATTGAATAAGCGATTCAGACGCAGGCGGGTAATTTTGTTGAGTGGCACATCGCCAATCACCGGCAGGACATGTTTCATTAAAGAGGAAACGGCAATTTCCGGACGACGGCGTGTCAGGATCAACGAAAGCCGGATCCAGACATTGATCACCTGCCCGACCGTCGCGTTACCCTCTTCGTCAAAATCATCCAGCTTTGCGAGCGGCGTCATTTTCACATTCTGAAGATAGGCAAGCACATGCCGGCCAACATTCTCGGCAGCAAAATGTGTTTCGTTGATCGTTCCGGATACCGCGTTGCTCATCAGCCCTATTTCACCTGAAAAAATCACAGGGCGGTTTTATAACAAGTCATAGGATCTTAGGCAAAAGGTTTATGACTCCAGACCTATTAAGTCTGGAGTCACAATGACAATCTATAAAGAAAAACAAACGACTTAGCAGAAGGATTATGACGTCAGTGACGGGTTAAAAAACCTACAAACTGGACAAGCAGTCCAGTTATCCTGATGCAGCTCACTGGACAATTGCTACTGTTTCATTCAATTCTGCAGGATGATATTCACTTATGACACCGTAATCATCAATGTAACGGACGGTCATCGACAATTGTCGGCTGTCAGTAAATTGAATAACAGGGAGACTGATATGGCTGAATGGTGCGATCATTCCGTCATGAGGTAAATTATTTTCCCAATGCGCTTCTCCATATTTTATTTGTGTCAGCGTCACGTACAGCGGCGAACGATTTTCAATTTGGAGTCGGGACTTATTGCTATCTTTGACGTATGAAAAATGTAATTTTTTTACCGCGTCACTGCTGGTTATATCTCCCAGCGCATTGGGACGATAGCAAATTTTAATTCTGGTGCGGATGGCCATTTGTAACACAGGGTTATCCTCCGACACTGGCATTTTCGGCGGGACTTCAAGAACATTGAGCCAAAACAAGGACTCCGAATCAGCCGTAAGGGAAGGCCCTTTACCGGTAAACAATACACGTATACCCAGCGAACTTTTTGGCTCAAGCCTTGCTACTGGCGGCAAGACAACAAAGGGAACATAAATATGCTCAGGTTTTTCTTCAGGCTCTTCTTTATCAATCCATAATTGCATCAGTGCAGGTTTTGCCCCTTCATTGATAATACTGAGGGACTCATCATTTGCTTTTTGGCTGAATATTAACCGCGTTCGGTTAATGTAAGTTTCACCTATTCCCTGTTCTGTAGTCATTGTCCAAAATAATACTGAAGCTAAAATAAAACAGGGTAAGGATAATAGGATTTTCATAGAAAAAATATTTTTGTTAGTCATTTATATTTCAGCGTAAAAGTCACTGAACCACTCACATTGCCGGAAGATACAGCATTCTCTGTTTGATACAAACCTGCCCTGAGAGGAACAGAGTAATTTGTATTGGCCGTTCCTGAATCATAACTGGTGAGCAGATAATCCGTATTGAACGTCACGGGAATGTCCTGATCCGTGAGCATTTGCAACGCGACGCCGCTTGCCGTAGAAGTACTGTCCGGCGCAAACACTCCCTGTGAATTATTTTTAATCGTTGTTGTTGGCATAAACGAATAACTGATGCTGGCCAGCCCAGCAGGACATTGCGTGAAATTGAGCTTAAAGTCTGTTCTGGATGTTGTGTAGCCTGGACCGCTAAAGTCAGACCGCGCGGCTGGCGGGAGTGTCACATCCACATTGGGTGTTGTACAGGTGCCTCCCGTGGTATTAATGACCAGCCCACCCGCAAGGAACTCCGCAATCATATAAGTACCCCCACCGGTGCTGGAAGCGCCGTTGTAAAACTGATAATGCCGCGTATACATCGGATCAAAAACAGGCGTAGTACCCGCAGTCAGCGTATTTGCTGTCTTTACAAAACGAATTTGTACATCAACCCCGATATTAAATGAACGTCCGCTGTCGTAGGTGACAGGGAAGAGTTCCGCTGGTGTTTGGTAAATACCAGCAGCTACAGTCAGCGGATACCAGGTGCTGGTTTGACCTTTCACCGTATAACGCCAGCGGGCGATGTACCCCAGTCCGGATTTCACCGTTGAATTATAAACGCTGTAGGCCTGGCCTTCTGTCGACGTCGTATTCCAGATGGGGTAAGGAGGATAACCCTGAACCGCGAGTTGCGGTGAAATCGTCTGAGAGGAACTTCTTTGCGCACAAGTCCACGCGGTCGGATCTGATGATGTTATCCACCCGCCCAGCAGATCTCCCACAACAGCATCTTTCCCAATCTGAATAGTGGTTGTAGAGAAATACTGGTAATAAGAATTTGTCCGGCTGCAATCGACCCACGTACCATCCCCCCATGCCGGATGACTTATACCGGCGAACGCAATAAAGAGGATTGACCTGAAAATTTTTGCCATAACATTTCTTCCCTGTTTACTGGCACACCACGTTCGCACGCCTGAGATTATCTTCCTCTGACGGATTATCAGCGGGCAGCTGGTACAATAATTCACATTGCTGCGACGGCGAACTTCCCCATTTCACATTGAGTTTTCCTTCGCTTTTTTTTACCCGAATAAAACTCTGGCTTCCTTGTGCGATATATCCAACCCTCTCGTTCTTCTCATCTGTAACAGGCGTGCCAAACGGAATTTCCTCGTTACGAACCGAGCTGATTTGCAACAAAGCGGAATAACCAAAATCCGTTTCATATTTCAATAACACCACCGCACCGGCCGTCGGAACGCTATTCTGGCGGGTGACGTCGAGAGCAATATCATTGGAAAGCCCTTTTGGATCCAGTTCGATGCTATTCTGCCGATACGGTGTTAAATAAGGCACTGCGGCTTTACCTGATTTATCCAAAGCCAGGCTTGAATTATTCGCCACTTTCGCGCCGCTGGCATGGTTCGCTTCCACAACTGCCATGGTGTCGCCCATTATCGGCGTGAACACCACACCATTTCCGTAAGCAATTGCGCCGCCGGAAAGCGTTGCCCCATACTGCTGGTAGCCTTGTCCGGCTGAAAAGCTTCCTCCTAACCGGGTATAAGGTGAATTCCAGTTCCCACTGGCGCCTGCGGTATTGCGGTTACCCATCGATGAATAATGATCTGCATTGCCGAAAGCACTGTAAGTATATTGACGCTCATCGCCAGCGGAACCCGAGACCGAATTCTGAATCCCCTGATGATCACGTTCCTGTACATAGGTGGAATTGAAATAAACCGAATTTGCGCTGCTACCCAGAGGTAGTGAAATGCCTACGGCAATTTTGTTGTCCCAGATATTTTTCACCAGATCCCGGGTACGGCTGGCATTAATATTCAAATTGAACCATGAGAAAGTGTTGGTGTATCCCATTTGGTATTCAGTATCACGCCCGCCTCTGTTCCAGTAATCCTGGGTGCTTGCACTGATATTCAATGTTCCCCAGACCTCCGACAAATCCTGTGTTGCGCTGATCTGCACACGATTTTTACGATTGATACTGCTGGAATAAAAAGCGTTTCCGGCAGAGGTTTGCTGGTCCCGTATCAACATTGCATCATCAATACTGTAGTAACCGGCGCTTGAATAACGATAATTTGCCAGCGTGATATTCGTGTTCACCACTGGCAGTATTTTTGAGAAAGCCAAACTGTAACTTTGCCCCTCTTTTGAGATTTCGTTATGTAACTGAGTACGGGCATGAGTGATATCCGAAGATATCGCGCCCAGCGAAGTATTCAGTGCAATCCCCCCGGCCACCGACTGATACTCTCCTCCCCCTAATACACCTCCGTAACCCGTGATCAGATTGGTAAAACCGTGCCGTATAGTGCCCATTGCAATCAGGGGTTTTTCATTCACGGTCGAATTACGATAAGTCCCGCTTATCAGTGTGTAGCGGGTTGTCCCTGGCCTTAATAGTTCAGCTATCGACGCATAGGTCACGGTAAAACTACGCTCGCTGCCATCCGCTTCTTTCACTGTGACCAGCAAATCTCCTCCAGTGCCTGTCGGATACAGTTCATCTATGACGAACGGGCCAGGTGGAACCGTGGTTTCATAAATACGCGTGCCGCGCTGTGAAATCTGAACTAATGCAGTAGTATTCGCCACGCCACTGATCACCGGTGCGTATCCGCGCTGCGAGTCCATATACATTCGGTCATCGGATGCCAGCATGGCCCCGCGAAAACCCACGCTATCAAAGACCTGTCCTTCCGTCATAGACTCACCGATCACCAGCTTACTGCGTATCGGCACTATCGCACGTTCGACATAAGTGCTGGCGTTATCATATTCCCATCCATTTTCATCGCTCTGGTTAAAAGACCCTTTATATCGCAAACGCCAAACATCCCAGTTTATACCACCGAGAAGTCCGAGATATTGAGTAGAGATACTTTGCGTTTCTGACATTTCTGAATGATAGGCGTTATAGTCATATTCTAATGTTGCCGCTGTGATACCTTTATCCCAAAGTTCGGGGCTGACATATCCTCTGGCATGGCGAAGTAAATAGATCTGCGGCGCTGTCACATTAAGATGTTGAGTGGTAACGTCATAACTGGCATCGAGTCCGGGAAGCAACATATTAATATCAGCACATTGATGGGGATCTTTAAGCTGATAAATGACATTTTCATCGAGTTTTTCACTATCAATACCCAACTCTGATAGCAATTTTATATTGAAACACGCATGGGCTATTTTTGATTGACTATCCGGAAGTGAAAAATTAACGTCTGTACGCCCTTTCCACCTCTCATTTATATACAGATCCACCCGATGTATTCCGGGTAGTACAGGGTTTCCTTGCGCATAATCATTAACGTCTATTGCTGACCGCATAAATGCACTATTAAACATAACCGTATCAGAACCTGCATAACAGACGACGTGAGAGAACAGCAGTGCAGACCAAACTGCTCTTCTTAAGATCGCCATGATGAATGAATTTTTACGCGAGCCAGATATCATTTCATAATATCTGTTCATTGACTGATTCCCCGCCATAATCATTTATGATGCTATAGAATAACTTTTCGCCCCGTATATCTTTATTGTCAGTAGACTTCAGGCTGAATTCTATTTCACTTTCAGGATTAACCATTCTCTTCGTAAAATTTACGACACGGGAAAGTACCGGTGATGTTTTTGAGTGTCTGACTTCCAGCTTACTGAAAGTGATAAAGTAAGGTGAAGGATTGATAATTGTTAGTTTGTTGCCAATCAATGATACTTTTAACTGTTTATAAGCTTGAGGTGGCGAAGGTACTAAGTTATCTGGTCGGTAAAACAACTTTATCCGGGTACGAAATGCCATTTGCAATACATTATCACCTGCCTGAATCCTCTGTGTCGGCTTTGGAGGCACTTCCAAAAGATTAAACCAGAACAGCGATTCCCGATCCTGTGGTAAATGCCCGTTCAGTGCCATCAGCCGTATCGCCTGACCTCTCTCTGGATCGATGCGAATGACAGGAGGGTTGACAATAAATGGGACATTGACTTCACCGGGCCGGGCTTTCGGGTTGCCATCATCCAGCCACATTTGTACCAGATAGGGTTTTTTACCCTTATTCATTAATTGTATTACTGATTCTTTATCTTGAGCATGGAACACAATCCGCGTTCCGTTAATGACAACTTCCGGATATGCTTTACAGGAAAAGAAGCAGGTTAAAATAATACTGATGAATATAGACTTACACATCCCTGATGTTCCTCTTTATTGAGACAGGGGTGAAACTCCTGCTTCACCCCTTTTTATCGGTTACTCGTATGTCATCGTGTAATCAACTTGCGTGGTCACCGTTCCTGCCACAGAAACTCCGGTGGCATAATAGCGGGCGAAATAATTTAATGTCCCGCTGCCGGCGCTGATATCAACCGGAATATCATTTTGGCCATCGGTTACCGGAGATCCGGCGACTATTGACTCCATACTGGCATTTAATAATTCAACCTGAACATTTTTTGCTGCATCCGACGCGGTGGTATCTATATTGAGACGGCCGGTGGCACTATCAACATAAGTGCCGGGTTCATAATAAGTGCTCGCCGTGCCTAAAGCCGTACCTGAACAACTTATCAGTGAGATATTAAAAGGTGTCGCACCGGCAGTTTCACCCGGCGCTTTTAAACTGTTTGCTGAAACAGTCGGTAATGTCACGGCCGCATCCTCACTTCCACCATTAACAGCAATTGAACAGGTAGTATCTGTTACCTTGCCATTAATAGTAATAGTTCCATCGACCGCTATTTCCGACGCAGCAAACGTAGATGTCATGACTAACGCAAGCATGGGTATGACGTGTTTAGTATTATACATATGCACTTCCCTATATACGTAAGGATTGATCACTAGCTAATAATGATGGCATCAATATATAATAAGTCTTTCATCAATCCGACAGATAAATATATACAGAAGTTCATTATTAACGTCACGCATCATATACCGAAAATTATGATAAGCAATACAAGTTACTTGAATAGGCAGAGTTTAATTTTGGGGAGGGTTAATTAATAGTTATTTATATAAAAAGTTCTCCTAATAACATTCAAAATATACTCGGCCATAAAAATATAATAACCAAATTAGTCGTCAGGGTATTTGCGTGCAAACACCCTGAACTGATGGGCTATGTTACGCTGTCGCCAGCCTGAATGCCGAAACAGACTGCGTCAGATAGAGAACCTGCTCTTCAAGCGAGGCCGCTGCTGCTGCGGACTCCTGCACCAGCGCCGCATTCTGCTGAGTTACGCCGTCGATTTCGGTCACAGCCTGCTCAATCTGGCTTATCCCACGGCTTTGCTCATCAGATGCGGTCGAGATATGTTCCATCAGCACATCAACCTGAGTCACGGAAGAAATAATTGCCGAGATAGAATCCCCGGTACGCGATACCTGTTCAGATCCTTCCTTTATATTGGCAACGGATTCAGAGATCAGACTTTCAATTTCCTTCGCTGCGACAGCACTGCGCTGCGCCAGACTGCGCACTTCGCTGGCGACCACCGCAAATCCACGCCCCTGTTCGCCGGCACGTGCGGCTTCAACGGCGGCATTGAGCGCCAGAATGTTGGTCTGGAACGCAATGCTGTTGATGACGCCTGTTATGTCTTCGATTTTCTTAGAGCTGCTGTTAATACGACTCATCGTTCCGATCACATCCTGTGCCACCTTTTCACCAGCACGCGCATTTTTAACGGCTTCACGTGTCAGGCCACTGGCACGGGTGACATTCTCGGTATTCTGTTTTACGGTCGCCCCAAGTTCTTCCATGCTGGCCGCGGTTTGTGTCAGTGCAGCCGCCTGTTGTTCTGTGCGGGAAGCCAGATCAATGTTCCCAGCCGAAATTTCCTGCGATGCATGAGCAACGGTATGACTGGTGTCACGCACCTGGCCGATAATGCGGGTCAGCGACTGTCGCATATGCTCAATAGACTGCATCAGTTCTTCAATTTCACTGCGTGACCGGGCATTGACCGGCACAGGGGTATCGAGATAACCCTCGGCAATCTGGCGGCAATGATCACGTGAATTCAGAAGCGGCGTCAGAACGAAACGTTTAAGCAAAATCACCACGCCAATAATGATGATCAGGAACAGCAGACCAAAACCGATGGTCAACCCGATGCCAAATTTGAAATTATCCTGCGCATCATTGTTGAGATTTCTGGCGTACTGCTCGTGTAGCGCCAGCACTCTATCTAGTACGATTTCATACTGTCGATCGAGTTTTATGACTGTCGGGATCTGTGCTTTAAACCGCGGCTGGTCACCCGCTTTAGCGGCATCGATCAGCGGCTGTATTCCGTTCTGACGATATTCCAGATACGTGGCGCGATATGCCTGGGCCAGTTCATCCTCACCCGGCAGTTTAGGTGCATCTATATAGGCCTGAAATGCGGCATCGGCCTTCACGATGACCTCATTGACGCCGTCGAGCGCAGCGCCGGTTTGCTGACCATTGCCGCTTTCAATTTCCTTCATATACTCCATGACGCGAACGCGCGAGGTGCGGCTGTGATTGATAGGATCAATCACGGACAGAACCACCCGGATCTCCTTGTTGACATCATCGAGAGAATGATTGCTTTGGGTCAGCAACCAGATATTTGACAGCATACTGGTGAAAAAGAGAGCGAAAAGAACTACAAGAACAAGTAAAGAGGACTTTTTAAGCGACATCGGTAGATTCTCAAAACAGAGCAAGGATCTGTTTATCGGCATTTGGCTTAAAAGGTTTAATGACTGTTTCACCCTATCAGGAATTTAAAAGACGATGCTCGCCCCGCCATCAAATCTTTAGCCATATCTGATACCGCCTTGCACTGAAGAGGCGGTTTCAACTGCCGACACAGCATAAAACTAACAAATTTTCTTATACTTTTAAGTAAATGAAAACAGCACTCCAATCTCTTACATTGAAACTGTAAAGTTATTTATTCCTGGAGGAAAAGTCTTAAGCAACATCTAAAATAGATGTTCCAGACTCATACCACCCTCCTTATACAAAATGAATAATCATTCAACACATGAATATTCCTATAAAAAAATATGAAAAATCCTATTAATCAACCCTCGCAACAAAATGAAAAATCTTTCATGAAATAAATTCACTTCAGATATTTCCTGTGTTTTCTGCATTATTAATCCTAATGAAATTTGCGCTTTTATTGTTTTTTCTACAAACCGATCTTCCTCAATGCCTTATCCCATGCCGCCTGCGCGGGAATTGAGAGAAAATTCCTATATTTCAATGTGATGATCCGTTATCCTGCGATCCAAGCGATGTAATACTTAGTTACAAATTATGATTTTCAATAGAATCACTAATGTTTCTAAAATGCCAGCGACAGGTAATTATCTGAAATTTTACTTTTTCAGATAAATTCAATACACACTGCGAAATGCTCCGAAAAATATCAGCTCGCTTGTGACCCTGAAGTTATTCGCACGTTATTATGATGCGGCATGGACAAATTTTTATGGCAGGGTTGCCAGCCTCAATGTATTTTTCAGATTCATTGGCAGCGTTTATCACTCCACAGTAAGGGATAGGCATGTCTAATAGTTTTCAGGAAGAAATCCCCAAAGCCCGCGTTAATATTAAACTAGATCTCCACACGGGCGGCGCACAGAAGAAAGTCGAATTACCTTTAAAATTAATGGTAATGGGAGACTACAGCAATGGTAAAGAAGACCGACCTTTGTCAGAACGCGAAAAAGTTAACATCAATAAAAATAACTTTAACAGCGTTCTGGCTGAGTTCAGCCCTTCACTTAATCTGACCGTTGAAAATACGCTGGCTGGCGATCATAGCGAAGAAAACATCTCTCTGAACTTCAACGAAATGAAAGATTTCGAACCCGAGCAGGTTGCACGCCAGATCCCTCAACTGCGCGCCATGCTGGCCATGCGCAATCTGCTGCGTGATCTCAAATCCAATCTTCTGGACAACGCAACGTTCCGCAAAGAACTCGAAACCATTCTTAAAGATCCGTCCCTGAGCAATGAGCTTCGCAGTGAACTGAACGCTCTGGCACCTAAGGCATAACAGCCTCCACTTAACGGATTAATGCGAGAAAATGCTTATGTCAGTCAATACTGAAAACTCTTCTTCAAGCCAGACTACTGTTCTTGAACGCCCTGAAGCGGGCACCGTTTACGCCTCCCTGTTTGATAAAATCAATCTGACGCCGGTGACTTCACTGGGCGACCTGAATGATTTCCAGGATACCGCTGCCCTGGCTGATGTGACCGCCGATCAGCGTGTGACGGCAGCCGTTCAGGTCTTCCTTGAGCGTCTGAAGCAATCTGGCCAGACCGTTGAGCGTCTGGATAAAACGCTGCTCGATCACCATATTGCAGAACTGGACAATCAGATCAGCCGTCAGCTCGACGCAGTGATGCATCACCCTGATTTTCAGCGAGTGGAATCCGGCTGGCGTGGTCTGAAATTCCTGGTTGACCGCACCGATTTCCGCCAGAACGTCAAAATTGAAGTGCTGGACGTTTCTAAAGACGACCTGCGTCAGGACTTCGAAGATTGCCCTGAAATCATCCAGAGCGGCCTGTACCGTCACACTTACATTCAGGAATATGACACACCGGGCGGCGAACCCATCGGTTCTGTAATTTCAAACTACGAGTTTGATGCGTCAGCCCAGGATGTCGCGCTGCTGCGTAACATTTCAAAAGTGTCCGCTGCCGCACATATGCCGTTCGTTGGCGCCGTCGGTCCCAAATTCTTCCTGAAAGATTCCATGGAAGAAGTGGCTGCGATTAAAGACATCGGCAACTACTTTGACCGCGCAGAATACATCAAGTGGAAATCCTTTCGTGATTCTGATGATTCCCGCTATATCGGTCTGACTATGCCACGCGTGCTAGGTCGTCTGCCATATGGTCCGGATACCGTTCCTGTTCGCAGCTTCAACTATGTTGAAGAAGTGAAAGGTCCGGATCACGAGAAGTATCTTTGGACCAATGCAGCGTTCTCGTTTGCAGCCAACATGGTGAAAAGCTTCATCAAAAACGGCTGGTGCGTGCAAATCCGTGGCCCGCAAGCTGGCGGTGCGGTGACTGACCTGCCGATCCACCTGTATGACCTCGGCACCGGCAATCAGGTGAAAATCCCGTCAGAAGTGATGATCCCTGAAACCCGTGAGTTTGAGTTTGCCAACCTGGGCTTCATCCCGTTGTCTTACTACAAAAACCGCGATTATTCCTGCTTCTTCTCCGCCAACTCCGCACAGAAACCGGCGCTGTATGACACTGCTGATGCCACAGCAAACAGCCGCATCAATGCGCGTCTGCCGTACATCTTCCTGCTGTCACGCATCGCGCACTATCTGAAGCTGATCCAGCGTGAAAACATCGGCACCACCAAAGACCGCCGTCTGCTGGAACTGGAACTTAACACCTGGATCCGCACGCTAGTCACTGAAATGACCGATCCGGGCGATGACCTGCAAGCCTCTCACCCGCTGCGTGACGCCAAAGTGACCGTAGAAGATATCGAAGACAACCCTGGCTTCTTCCGCGTGAAACTGTACGCCGTACCGCACTTCCAGGTGGAAGGGATGGACGTGAATCTGTCTCTGGTTTCTCAGATGCCTAAAGCGAAAGCCTGAAGCCCGGAGGCACGATGAAGATTGAACGTCCGCTGTGGACACGAGGAATCCTCGTGTCTCCACAGCAGTTTCAACAACAGGCCTCTTTTGAGGCCTGGACAAACGAATGTATTGCGCAAATGGGCATACTTCACCCGTGGGGTGTGCTTCATGCGACCTTTGAACAGGATGCGCTGGCACAAGGACGTCTGAAAGCTGAGCGGCTGCATGTCCGTTTTCAAGATGGCATATTGGTCGATACCGACTGTGCAGATTTACTGCCGCCAACACTGACGTTGTCGGCAAACTTACCGGCAGACGCCAATGAAGCAATTGTGATGCTGGCGTTACCACAAGTTTACGCGAATGGCGGAAACTGCCTGCAGCCCGATGAACGGGCTGAACGTCCGGTACGCTATCGTCAGGCCTGGCGGGATGTCCAAAACCAGTATGGCGATGACAAAAAACAGGTCGCCGTCATGTCGCATGAATTGACGCTGCGACTGGATATTCAGGAAAACGGTGACTATCAGATCTGTCCGGTGGCACGACTGCTGCGTGATGCCCAGGCACGGTGGATACAAGATACGAACTTTATCCCACCTTTGCTGAGTCTTCAGGCTAGTCATTGGTGTACAGAGCAGCTCGAACTGTTGATGGTGCAACTGAGGGCGCGTTTAAAACGCCTGATGGGAATGCGCCGTGAAAGCAATGCGCGCATGGCAGACTTTGCAGTTGCCGATGTGTCCCTGTTCTGGCTACTGAATGCACTTAACGGTGCAGAGCCCGTGCTGGGCAATTACCAGCGCAACCCCCAGGTTCATCCTGAGCGCCTTTACCAGGAGCTGGCTCGTCTTGCCGGAAACTTGCTGACTTTTTCCCTGGATCATGACGTCGCCGCTATTCCGGCCTATCAGCACGTTAGCCTGACTACGGTCTTCCCGCCGCTGTTTACCTTGCTGAATATTCTGCTGGAAGCCAGCCTGCCGTCGCGCGTTGTCGCCATAGATCTGGTACATGAACCCCGCATTAACCAGTGGCGTGCAGCCCTGCACGATCCCCGCCTGCGCGAACGCGAAGAGGTCGATTTCTATCTGTCCGTGCGCTCTACCCTGTCTTCTGCCCAACTGCAAACCCAGTTCCCGCAACTGTGTAAAGTCGGTGCACCGGATGATGTCGGTAACGTCGTCAATGTGGCACTGAGCGGTATTCCGCTGCGCCCGTTGAGCCATGTTCCTGCCGCCATTCCGCTTCGTCTGGAAAATCAGTATTTCTCTTTGGATCTCACCCATCCTGCAGCGCAGCAAATGATGGAAGCGGGCACCTGTGTCTTCTATGTGCCTGGCACGCTGGGCGACATTCAGCTTGAACTGTTTGCGGTGTTACGCGCATGAGCCAATCCATGAGAATGACAACACAGGCTGTTGATATCGATGCCCTGCTCGCGGATACCTGGTTGCAGGTTATCAGCCTGCGTCAGGGAATGAACTGCCCTGAAGGGGAAGGGCAAATCCTCTGGAAGCGCTGTGTGGCTGATATAGAACGCGTGCAACAGGCGCTGAAAGAGGGGGACGTCAGTGAACAAAACTGTCAGCACATCATGTATGCCCAGTGCGCCATTCTGGATGAGACCGTTAAAGGCCGCAGCGTCCAGGATGATGCTTACTTTGTCTGGTGTAATTCTCCGCTGCAGGCGTACTTCTTCAAATCACTTGACGCGGGTAACCAGCTGTATGAACGGATGCGTACCGTGCTGCGGGAACCCGCACCCGACATGGCAGTACTTACCTGTTTTCACCGGGTACTGATGTTAGGTTTTCTCGGCGGTTATGCCTCACAGGCAGTGACCGAGCGCGAACAGCTGGTTGAGCAACTTACAGCGCTTGTACCTGCATTTAGCTTTGCGTCATCCCGTCCTGTTCTGGCAATGGCGTCTTCCCGTCATCGCCTCGGCATAGGGTTACGTTACTGGCCGGTACGCCTTGGACTCGCAGGACTGATTGTCGCCTTGCTGTGGTGCGGACTGTACCACTGGCTGTCCGGATTATTGACAACGTTGTTGCCGGGGTCCGTGTAATGAGTCCTATGTGGCGACGTGGTTTATGGCTATGGGCGGGTATTCTGGCTGGCATTCTTTGTCTGACGTTCCTGCCTTTTTCAACCGTGATGCGCTGGCCAACCTTCGGACTGGTGGTGACCATCTGCCTTGTTGGGATATGGCGTGCGGGTCAAAAGCAAAATTCAGAGTTTGCAGAAAAGCACTTCGACGGGCTTCCGCCGGAGAAATACCGCCTGCCAGTCGTATTGGTCTGCGGCGACGATCTGGCATCGCTGTTTGGTAAAGATCACGTACATCTGACTGCTCAGGGTTGCTGGCTCCGGGTCGACGAAAGCAATTCTCTGCGGCAGTTTGCCCGACAGTTGTTATGGCAGCGTCCAGAGTGGGCGAAACAGCTGGCCGTCATGGTGGCAGTAAATCCTCAGCAGCACAGCGACGAACGCGAACTCACCACCTGCCTGTATGAGCTGCGCTGGCAGCTTGTGCAGTTACGCCGGGATATTCGCCGCCCACTTCCTCTGCTTCTGAGTAGCACGATTGCCACCGCCACTGCAGACGCGCCTGTCTGGTTATCGCAACAAAATGATCGGTCGGTGACGCTATGGCCAACAATAACCATGCCGGAAACGCTGGCAAACTGGCAGCGGGAGGATGGCAGTGCCCGGCAGGTTGAACGGGTCAAACAGACCGTCATTTTCGACCAGCAAAATAACTGGCTTAATGCGTACGTGCTGCCTGCATTGCAGGCGCGTAACGATGATGTCGCCTGTGTTTCTCCGCAACAGGTTGTCCTGCATCAGGTCGGCGGCCTGAGGGGTATTGTGTCCGCCTCGCTCTGGCAACAATGGCTTAGCGCACACACCTCTCTGACACAAGTCGCCGGATGGCATCCCGAAGAGGGCGTTGATAGCAGTCTGCAAACCTTCCCTGACTTTATCTTTACTGTCTTGCCTTCCGGCAGCGGCGTGTCATCTCGTCGTCGTACTTTACGCCATGGTGTCACCCTGCTGACCGTCACGGTGGTTGCCGCGCTGTGCAGCAGTGCCTGGCATAACCGCCAGCTTCTGCATCGGGTGGCTTTCGATATCCGCCATTACGACAGTATCGGGATGACAGATTACGGACCAAAGGCAAAAGCGGTGGAGATATTACGACGCGATGCCGCACAGCTTGATGACTGGTTCCGTAATGGTGAGCCGGTGCGTTTTAGTCTGGGTCTTTATCAGGGGGAACGCCTGCGTCTGCCTCTGATGGCAGCAATCAAAAGTTATGTCCCGCCCCCACCGCCACCTGAACCCGTCGAAAAAGAGGCCCCAAAAACGGTGCGCCTTGATTCCCTGTCGCTGTTTGACACGGGCCAGTACGAGCTCAAACCGGGCTCGCTCAAAATGCTGGTGAATGCACTTGTGGATATCAAGGCCAGGCCAGGCTGGCTGATTGTGGTGGCCGGACACACGGACATTACCGGTGACGCAAAAGCCAACCAGACATTGTCGCTCAAACGTGCCGAGTCATTACGTGACTGGATGCTCTCAACCAGCGATGTCTCCCCGACCTGCTTTGCCGTTCAGGGTTATGGCGCAACACGCCCTATTGCTTCAAATGATACCCCGGAAGGCCGTGCGGCTAACCGTCGTGTCGAAATCAGTCTGGTGCCACAGGCAGACGCCTGTAAGGCAACAGCAACCCCAAGTTCATCAAATGATTGATGAATGTTTACCTTAGAAATGGAGAACTACCCATGGCAATTCCTGTTTATCTGTGGCTGAAAGACGACGGCGGTGCGGACATTAAAGGCTCCGTAGACGTTAAAGATCGCGAAGGCAGCATCGAAGTGGTGGCACAGGATCACAACCTGTATATCCCGACCGATAACAACACCGGCAAACTGACGGGTACTCGTATTCACACCCCGTTCCTGTTTACCAAAGAAATCGATTCTTCCAGCCCGTACCTGTACAAAGCGGTGACCACCGGCCAGACCCTGAAATCCGCAGAGTTCAAATGGTATCGCATCAATGACGCTGGCCAGGAAGTGGAGTATTTCAACACCAAACTGGAAAACGTCAAACTGGTGAAAGTCGCGCCAAAAATGAACGACATCAAAGACCCGGCGTTTGAAAAACATAACCACCTCGAAATGATCGAGCTGCGTTACGAAAAAATCACCTGGACCTACAAAGACGGCAACATCATTCATTCCGATTCCTGGAACGAACGTACTACCGCGTAACACCCCACAGCAGACGGTTCGCCGTCTGCTGTTTTTGTTTCCTGAGCCGCTGCCTGGCGGTTGAGCAAACAAAAACACCACCGGACATCGACCTTATGGGCCTGGGTTTCCTGCATAGGAAAAGGCTAAGGGCGGTAGCGTACCTAAAAAAGGGAATTCAGCATGGAACAACAGTCAGCCGTATTACTTCGCCGCTTAAATCCGTACTGCGCGAAAGCGCTGGAAGCCGCCGCGACGCTCTGCCAGACCCGCGCCCACAATGAAATTACCGTCGAGCACTGGCTGCTCAAACTGCTGGAACTGGGCGAAGGCGACATCACCGTGCTGGCCCGCCGCTACGAATGGGATATGGATGCCTTGTGGCAAAGTCTGCTGGCACATCTCGATGCCCTGCCGCGTTCCGTGCATTCGCGTCCGCAGCTTTCCCAAGATTTACAATCGCTGATGAAAGCGGGCTGGCTGGCCGCATCGCTGCAGGATGACAACCAGAGCATCCGCAGTGTCAATCTGCTGGAAGCGCTGATGGCGCAACCACGCCTGTTGCGCTGCGAAGGTTTATGGCCGCTGTTCAGCCTGAGCGAAGAACATATCCGCCGCCTCAAGCCAGTGCTGGATGCCTTGTCCGAAGAGCGCCCGGAGCTGCAACAACAGGAAAGCCTTAGCCGCACACCTTCCGCACTTTCTGAAAACTCAGCGACGCAAAAAGCAGAGTCTGGTGTTACCGGCCAGTCGTTAAGCGAAGCGCTGCAGGCCGCGCTGGATAAATTCACGCTGGACGTCACCGCTAAAGCCAAAGCCGGGCAGATTGATCCGGTGTTTGGTCGCGATAACGAGATCCGTCAGATGGTGGATATTCTCTCCCGTCGTCGTAAAAACAACCCGATTCTGGTCGGTGAACCGGGCGTCGGTAAAACCGCGCTGGTGGAAGGTTTGGCGTTACGTATTGCGGAAGGCAACGTGCCCGACAGCCTGAAAACCGTCAGCCTGCGCACGCTGGATTTAGGTCTTCTACAGGCCGGCGCCGGAGTAAAAGGCGAGTTCGAGCAACGCCTGAAAAACGTCATCGACGCCGTGCAAAAATCACCCACACCGGTTCTGCTGTTTATCGATGAAGCGCACACTATTATTGGCGCTGGCAATCAGGCCGGTGGCGCCGACGCTGCTAACCTGCTCAAACCCGCGCTCGCCCGTGGTGAATTGCGCACCATCGCCGCCACTACATGGAGCGAGTACAAACAGTATTTTGAGCGCGATGCCGCCCTTGAGCGCCGCTTCCAGATTGTCAAAGTCGATGAGCCAGACGACGAGATGGCCTGCCTGATGCTGCGCGGCCTGAAATCCCGCTACGCGCAGCACCACGGCGTTCACATCACCGACGAAGCCGTCAAAGCCGCCGTCAGCCTCTCCCGCCGCTACATCACCGGCCGCCAGCTGCCGGACAAAGCCGTTGATCTGCTCGATACCGCGTCCGCCCGTGTACGCATGAGCCTCGATACCCTGCCGGAAGAACTGACCCGCCTTAAGGCGCAGATAGCCGCACTGGGAATGGAGGAGCAGGCATTGCTGGAAGATATAGCCCTCGGCAGTCAGACCCACGGTGAACGTCTGGAAAAAATCGGTGAGCTGGACCGCGAACTCAATGCGCAGCTTTACGCTCTCGAAGCGCAGTACGAATCCGAAAAAGCCCTGACACATAAGCTGCTGGAAATCCGTCAGGACATCAGCCGTCAGGAAGATATTCACGCACTGCAACAAGAACTGGCCCAGTTGCAGGGCAGCGCCCCGCTGCTGTCTCTTGACGTGGACGTCCGCACTGTTGCGACAGTCATTGCCGACTGGACCGGCGTGCCGCTGACCAGCCTGCTGAAGGACGAACAGACTGACCTGTTGCAGCTGGAAAACCATCTGGGCAAACGTGTTGTCGGACAGGATCATGCGCTGACCGACATGGCGCAACGCCTGCGTGCCGCCAAAACCGGCCTGACGTCTGAGAATGGCCCGCTGGGCGTCTTCCTGCTGGTCGGCCCGAGCGGCGTAGGCAAAACCGAGACTGCCCTTTCCCTTGCCGACTGCCTGTTCGGCGGCGAGAAATCCCTCATTACCATCAACCTCAGCGAGTATCAGGAAGCGCATACCGTCTCTCAACTGAAAGGTTCACCTCCGGGCTACGTCGGTTACGGTCAGGGCGGTATTCTGACTGAAGCCGTGCGTAAACGTCCGTACAGCGTCGTCCTGCTCGATGAAGTGGAAAAAGCTCACCGCGACGTAATCAACCTGTTCTATCAGGTGTTCGACCGCGGCTTTATGCGCGACGGTGAAGGCCGCGAAATCGACTTCCGTAATACCGTGATCCTGATGACCGCTAACCTCGGCAGTGACCATTTGATGCAACTGCTGGATGAACAGCCGGAAGCCACTGACGGCGATTTACAGGAACTGCTGCGCCCGATCCTGCGCGACCATTTCCAGCCCGCCCTGCTCGCCCGCTTCCAGACACTGATTTATCGTCCGCTGAACGCCGTTGCCCTGCGCACTATCGTTGAGATGAAACTGGCACAAGTCGCGAAACGTCTGAACAAGCACTACGGCCTGACCTGCTCCATAGAAGAAAGTCTGTACGACACGCTGGTCGCCGCCTGCCTGCTGCCAGATACCGGTGCGCGCAACATCGACAGCCTGCTCAATCAGCAAATCCTGCCGGTACTGAGCCAGCAACTGTTGCAACGCATGGCCGGGCAACAACGCACCACGGCGCTGGCACTGGGCTGGGATGAGGAAGAAGGGATCACCCTGGAATTTGACGGAGTAGAGAAATGAGTACAACCGGACTGCCTTTTTTCGACCACAGTCATCATAAATTAGCCATCCGCGGCAGCAGCGCGCAACCCGATGTTCTGAGTTTCACCAGCCTGGAAACGCTCAGTAAGCCTTTCCATTACGACATCGAATTTACCAGTGCTGACCGGGCTATTGATCCGAAATCGATGCTGATGAAGGACGCTTCACTGACCCTGCAGGCGCCGGTGGCCGACGCCTTTGGTGTCTCAGTCCAACAGCCGCAGCGCGTAATACAGGGCCTAATCACCGCCTTTAAACGTCTTTCCACGTCGAAAGATGAAAGTCATTACGAAGTCCGCCTGCAGCCGCGTCTGGCTTTGCTCGCCCGCAGCCATCAGAACTGTATTTATCAGGACATGTCGGTTCCGCAGATTGTTGAAAAAATCCTGCGTGACCGTCACGACATGCGCGGACAGGACTTTATCTTCACACTGAGTAAAGAGTACCCGCGTCGCGAACAAACCTTGCAGTACGGCGAGGACGACCTGACCTTTATCTCCCGACTTCTGGCCGAAGTCGGGATCTGGTTCCGCTTTACCGCCGATCCTAAACTCAGCATTGACGTGGTCGAATTCTATGACGACCAGCAGCATTATCAACAGGCGCTGACGCTGCAGGCCGTACCCCCATCCGGCATGCACGACGTCGGCGTCGAATCGGCATGGGATTTGTCCAGCCATTATCAGGTGGTGGAAAAAACCGTCTCCACCCAGGATTACAACTACCGCACCGCGACCACGGATTTATCCGGCAGCGCCGATGTTACCCGCGGGGATACCACAACCTATGGCGAAGCCTATCATTACGCCGATAACTACCTGACCGCCGGTGGCGGTGGACGCGATCCGGAACCGGAAAGTGGCGCGTTCTATGCCCGCCTGCGTCACGAACGTTACCTGAACAATCAGGCGCGCTTTTCCGGCATCGTGAATGCCGCAACCCTGGTGCCGGGTCAGGAGCTCAAAGTCACCGGCAGCGATGCGCCGGCACAGTTTGCGCAGGGCGTGGTGATCGTGTCTATCCAAAGCTCGGCGCGTCGCGACAAAAGCTTTGAAACAAAATTTGAGGCCATTACCTGGTCTGAAGATTACTGCTTCCGCCCGGAGCCGGAGCCTAAACCGGTGATGGCCGGTACTCTGCCCGCCCGCGTCACCAGCACCACCGTCAACGACACCTACGGTCATATCGATAAAGACGGGCGGTATCGCGTCAATATGCTGTTCGACCGCGACGCCTGGGAACAAGGCTACGAAAGTCTGTGGGTCCGTCAGGCGCGCCCTTACGCCGGCGACACCTACGGCATGCATATGCCGCTGCTGGCCGGCACCGAAGTAGCGATTGCCTTTGAAGACGGCAACCCGGACCGCCCTTATATCGCCCACGTTCTGCATGACTCTGCGCACGGCGATCACGTCACCATCCAGAACTACAAACGCAACGTACTGCGCACGCCGTCGAACAATAAACTGCGCCTCGAGGACGAGCGCGGCAAGGAGCACATCAAGCTCAGCACCGAATACGGTGGTAAAAGCCAGCTCAACCTCGGCCATCTGGTGGACAGCGGCAAACAGCAGCGCGGTGAAGGGTTCGAGCTGCGCACCGACAGCTTCGGTGCCATCCGCGCGCAGCAAGGGATTTTCATCACTGCCGATGGCCAGGGTCTGGCACAAGGAAAAGTGCTGGAGATGACGGCAGCAATCGAATCGCTACAACAGGCACAAGGGCTGGCAAAGGCGCTCAGTGATGCTGTGAAAACTGCACAGGCGGAACTGGCACAAGTAGCTGAACAAAAATCTCTGCTTGAGTCTTCGATGAAAGATTTACAGCAATCCGTTCTGCTCATGAGCGCACCCGCGGGGATTGCCCAGGTATCACCTCAAAGTATTCAGATCAGTACGGGTAACAATTTCATTCAGACATCGGCTGAAAACAGTGATTTCACAGTATTTAAAAAATTCACCGTCGCTGCGGGTGAAATTATCAGCCTTTTTGCTAAGACGCTTGGCATAAAAATGTACGCTAACAAAGGCAAGGTGGATATTCAGGCTCAGGGTGATGCAATGGCATTGACCTCCCTTAAAGATATGAAAATCATCAGTAAAGATGATGAGGTTTATATCCAGGCCAGCAAGAAAATCACACTGGCCTGCGGGAAAAGCGCGATAGTGATTGAAAGCTCAGGTGTCACGATCATGACCCCCGGAGAGGTGAATGTTAAAGGGATCTTTAACCAGATTTTGCCACAGAGTTTTAGCCCGGCACCGGCAACGTTGCCGCCTGAGGCCAAATGCGTGGAATGTGAGAAATAATGGAAAACGCGATGGAACTTGATCAAAAGATAACGATACAGGATCGGCTGAATCAGCATCCATCACTGTTTCGTTATCTGTTATTAGATCCTTTAAAAACCATCTCACATCTCAACCCTCTCCACATGGATAATTTGCAACAGTCACTTGGAAAGGAGGCTATCTATCCGGTTCTTCGCCGTGATCTGGCTTACTCGCCTGAACATTGCCCGCAACTTATCTTGCTGGCATCTCCGGGAGAACATTGCGAGTTCTCATGGCTTGCTGATTCTGAAAGTTATGCCCGCAATGAGGCCCTACAGGAAAAACGCTATTTTAGTGCCTGGCTCACCAGCGCACAGGAACCAAAACAACTTGCAGCATCACTCGCAAAGCAATGTAACCAGATAATAACCGATGTATTTTTGCCTTTTTTCGAACCGCTATGCTTTGAATTACTCAAGGTAAAAAGCCCGGAAGATGGACTTGCCGGACGTATCTGGCCAGTGAGCCAATGGTGGTTTATGACGGTATCCGGGAACATCGCCTTTCAGGCAGGTAAAAATGTTGGCGAAAAAAGCTGGCTTAACTGGGGAATTGAAATGGACTTACAGGATTTTCGTTCTATCAGGAAGCTTCTGTGGTCCTGGCATGAAGCGGAGGCTGGGCTTCCCTTTGATGCGGCAATGCAGGCGGAGGAGGCATGGGAAAACACACTCGATACCGGCTTGAAAGATACAGATGACCGCAATTATTGGGCACTGAATTATTTGACGATGCGTGTTGATATTGGACAACACCCTGCTGTGAGAGTGTTAATACAGCAGGCTATTGATAATCCATCGCAACGTATCTCAGCGCTTTTACAGACATTATCGGATGAAGTCTGGCTGGAGCTTGAAAGTCAGACAATAGCGCAACCCAGTATGGATGGGATAAATCACTATGGGGCTTAAAGATCAGGCCAGGATGAATGCTGATATCAGTCAGCAAGCTACGTCGACACCATCAGGCTGTAAGGCGTGCCAACGTAAAGGATTACCAATCTTTCCACTACGTGTGGCCGCTGTACCCGCAACACTGTTAAATTCCGGCTGGAAACCGGGAGTTCCAGAGCAAGACGCTGAACTGACAGGTGGAGAATTTAAGTATTCCTTGCGTACCCTGCGTATGGGGTACTTGTATGTGTTACTCGATCAAAAAATCTGGCAGGGATATGCGGTTACAGCTGAGGGTTATCTGCGACAATTTGATCCGATGGCAATGCCGGAAAGTGAGACCGTTGAACCCCTTAGTCAGCGGTGTTTGCAGCAAGGGCATGAAATTTCCGCGAGTTTCATCAATATTGATGACGAAAAATTTTCTCAGGCCTGGCTGGCATTCAGTAGTGACCCCTGGAGCAAGGAAGTACTGAAAGATTACAAAAGCGGCACACGCCCGTCGGGGCGCTTTACAAAAATTTTATTGAAAACCCTGAAAAACAGCCCAGCCAGCGTTCCGGAAGCGTTGGTCATGGACCCCGCGCTCACCTCGATGAAAGCAAATGTGGCAGAGTTCGCGACCACACAATTTGTCAATACGGAAAAAATGCCTGGGCAGCCCCCAGGCGGGGCACATGGGTTTTACCCACGTCTGGAAAGTGCAATCGCACTCGGATTTCGGGTTGCTCAGCTGGGTTTACAATATCAATGTCAGATAGCGGCGCTAGCATTGAACGACACTGTTGGGATAATACAAGAGCTAAATAACAGCCGTATGCAGGTTGTGGAAGCCCGGCAAACTTATAACGAAACGCCAGCCATTTACCATAAGCAAATGATTTCTTCTGCTATAGAACAATATTTAGCATCGGTAAAAACCGCAGTTGAAGAGACCAGTCAGCCCCGCTATACCTTCCCGCAAAACACATCAACTGTTTGGGGCGGAAAGATGCTGCCTAAAGAGCAGGTGGCCCGTGAGACCTACGCAGAAAAACTGGCTCGTTTACAACAATATTATAACGAACCGGTACGTGCCGATTTCGCAAAGCAATATCAACAAAAAATTGAGGGCTACCAGAAAAGAATAGATGCCATCGGCAAAGATCTGGCAGCCTGGTATCAATCTCAACTCTGGCTGGCGGTAATCAACTACGATTATGCCCCGGAAACCTGTATCCCCGGCTGGGTCGCTCAGTTTACAACGTTAACCACATGTCTTCAGGGAGGAAGCACTGATAAAGAAACGGAAACTGTATGGCATGAGTGGCTCAGCAATAAAGAAGGGTTAGTCTATACGGGGTTACTTGGATACAAGAAAGATGTTTTCAATGCCGTCTACGATGGCATTAACTGGTATACCAACGCAAAAGTGTTCCTTGGTTCAGATGAAATCGGTGGATTAGTCGGTTCTAAAACGCTTCGCAGAGCCCTGGTGCAACGTACACTGGCAATGAGCGGATCCTACAGTCGCCTGGTTTCTCAGCTTGAGCAATCAGCACAGGACGGTTACACCAGGGTAATGCAGGGGTTTATTTACATGACGTCACACAAAGAAGTGACTTTGTTTAATCTGAATATAACTCTGGGAGAGTTTCAACAATATATCGCCGACTTGCACCTTAGTGCATCAGGTAAGTCATTCGTATTTGAAGGATTATCTGATGAAGGTAAAAAGTTAACTCGTAGCGTATCTTCAGGTAGCCAGTTTAAAATAAGTGATCCTGAACTGCTTAAACGCCGGATAAATGTCACGCTGGTCAGCGATATGTCACCAGATGCCCTCAAAGCTGCAGTCCGAAAGTCAGGAAGCAGTGTGTCTGCTATAGCACATAATCCGCTGACGGATATACGTCATCTTAATCATTATTCTGAACTTCGTATTTCATCACTGACTCTGGCAGAGAGTGCCAGCGGTGAAGTAGTTTCATTATCTCAGGCTCAGATTCAGGAAACGCTTCGCAATCACGCTCAGATGACTCGCCGGATTGTGAGTGGCAACACAATGGGAGTGGGATTGGCCGCCGGGATGCTCTATTTGCAAATCACATCCCTGGAAGCCAACCGCAAGGCGCTGGATGCAACTATTGGCAACGATACAAAAGCGCGACTGGCTCTGCTTTCCAACATGACCATGGTTGTCAGTTCAATGACCGAAACCGCAGGGTTTGTGCGAACCCTCGCGATGGAAAAACCCTGGGCACTGACAAATGCCCACTGGCTGATCCGTGCTGGCGGGGTAATTGCCGGTGTCGCGGCAATCATTGATGGTATTGGGATGTTTATAAAATGGTGGGATGCTGGACAGACTGGTGATAGGGCAGCCGCCAGATGGTATTTCGCTGCTGGGGCTAGCACTGTAGCTGGAGGTATTATTGCGGGGTATGCAGCTTATGCCAGTTCATTTGCCTTAATGGGCCCGGCAGGTTTAGCCGCATTACTTCTGATCGCTGGGGCAGCCTTAGTAATTCAGGCAGAAAAAGCCTCTAGCACGGCTTTTGAGCTTTGGTTACGCCGCTGTTGTTTTGGTTATCATCAGGCTAATGCCCCCGCCTGGAATGAGAAAAGTCCTCTCGACCTGAAAGAAGCACTTACTGCATATGATGCCATCGTTAATGGTCTGACTGCTGAAGTAGGATATCAGGATAAATTCACAGAAGTAGTCGATGGTCAGGATTTGATCAGATTGCGGATTGTATTGCCGTGTTGTGATGAAAGCGCGGCGGCCTGGGACTATAGCCTTTTTGTACCCGTATCTGCAGGCTCGTCACAAAGCTATCCACTGCTGGCGACAACGCACAATATCCCTATGTCCATGACGGCTCGCCTGGAACCACTGGCAAAAAAATCAATGATGGGTTCCCCCCCCTCATGGCGACCGGGAATAGGGAGTGCCAGTCAGCACTGGCTGGATGGCGACCTGATTATTGAAGGCGAAGCTTGGGTAGATACCCGTCATTTCACGAGTGTATCCCTTGAAGTGAATTACTGGCCTGACAGATTGGACCAGAACCGAGTGCTGAGATTAAAAATCCAGGTTAAGGATTAGGAAAAAATATGGAAAATAATCAACGTCATGATGGTCCCTGGCGCATTGAGCCCGAAATGCTGCAAGCCGCGCTGGAGACAGAATTTGCGGGGCGGCCTGCTTTAACGCCTGCCTTAAAAAATTGGGTTGAAGATTTACCCGGGCAAAATGAAGAGCAGAAAACCGCCCCTCGCCTTACCTGGGTCAATGAAATAAATGATATCTGGATGGAAACCCCACGATTTGAAAATATATTATGGTGGGGGGCGTGGGTGCTAGTTATTGCAGCATTAATACCTATCATAATGATATCTTTTTCTTTTTTTCAACCTTTTATTTATTCTGACGTTTTATTTATCCCAATAATATTGGGTTTCTTTTTGATTATATGCTCTTTATTTTTAGTAAACTTAAAAATGGCCTTATTTGTACCCCGAGGAACTCCAATTCGTTTTAACCGTCAGCGCCAAAAAATATATGTGTACGAGTATCAGCGTAAGTGGAATCCTTGGGTTCGCTGGCCAACGACCATCAAAGTGTTCGACTGGGCTGATGTTCAAGCACAAATGACGCGGGAAACCGGAAGTTACGATCAGGGCTACCGGCTGTACGG
>NZ_JBOCUM010000007.1:0-129008 GCF_050606005.1 Rahnella sp. PAMC25617 | reverse complement strand
ACCGATGATGATGCAGGGCGGTGGTTCGGTGGTAATGATGTCGTCGGTGACGGGCATAAAGGGTAACAGTGGCCAGAGTGCTTATGCGGCGAGTAAGGCAGCGATGATCGGCCTGGCGCGGACGTTATCGGTAGAGCTGGGGCGCTTTAACGTTCGGATTAACTGCCTGCTGCCTGGTTATATCGACACCGAAATTCTCGCTGATATGCCTAAAGACAAGCTGGCGGCGCTGCGTAAAACGATTCCGATGAAACGTTTCGGAAAGGTGGACGAAGTGGCAGGCGCGGTGGCGTGGCTGGTCAGTGAAGACAGCACGTACATGACAGGACAAACTCTCATTCTGGACGGTGGTCTTTCCGCCTGATCCCCCGCTATCTTCAGCCTGGCCAAAACAGGACGCATTGCGTCCTGTTTTTTTTTGCTTTTATGCAAACTCAGGTTGTTCCTGCTTTACTTATCCCCGCCGTCGCCGGTAAAAAAACGACTTGTGGTTGCCAGATCACCGAATATTTGGCACAACTTTCGGATGTTAAGCTATACCCCTGAAATAAAATCCTCGCCCGCTCTGAAAATGCGTAAAAAGCCTCAGAAATTTCCTTGTAAAAAATTCCTGCCACAGGCAGGATAAAACGCCTTCGTAGCCCCCGAATTGAGAGGGTATTAAAGGGTTAATGCGAAAATACGCCATGCTGATAGCCACGTCCGTGACAGGTTAAATATAATTCACAATGGTTTAAAAACCGTGAATTATTTTAAATTACGCCTCCGTTATGGCGAATATGATATAAACTTAATCGTCAGTGGTGATAATCATAAGGCTTTGGTTTGTATTCTCTTTTATTTGATGGCGTTTGGTTTAGGACGTATATTGAAAATGTGTGAATTGACTTTATACGCATCACTTTAAGGAGGGCTTTAAACACGCAGGGATATTAAAAATCCCTGTGATTAAACGATGAATTAATGAACCGCTGTGCAGCAGGCGATCACTAATTCCATTTTCGGAAAAGTGTTGAATGATGAGTGCCACTGAAATCAATACTTATCCGGGACACCATGAACATGAAGAGGCACTATGAAAAATCGTAAATACCTGACTCCGTCTGAAGTTGAGAAACTGCTTGAGGCTACGTTGCGCGGAAGGCACGCAGAACGGGATTATTGCCTGATCTGGATGTGTTTTATCCACGGTTGCCGGGTCAGTGAAATCAGCAGCTGGCGGCTCTCGGATATCGACATGGAAGGCAATAATATCTACATCCACCGGTTAAAAAATGGCTTCTCTACCGTTCATCCTCTCTATATGCGGGAAAGGAAATCGTTAATGCTGTGGATGAATAAAAGAAAGCAATACCGTGGTGCGGATTCCGACTGGTTGTTTCTTTCTAATCGCGGTTCAAAATTATCACGACAGCGCATTTACTGGTTAATTAGAAATTATAGTCAGGCCGCTAATCTGACTATTAATGCTCATCCGCATATGTTAAGACACGGCTGTGGCTTTGCGCTGGCAGACAGAGGGATTGATACCCGCTTAATTCAGGATTATTTAGGTCATCGTAATATTCAGAACACGGTTTTATATACGGCGAGCAACGCCAAAAGATTTAAAGAAGTCTGGTAGTTAACCTGTAATTAATTGTTTCAATGGAGTCATTTTGAACTAAATTGGAGCATACTCTAATCAGCCGGTAAATTTCTGTCAATACTGAGTGCACCCCTCTGCAGAAGTTTATTAAAATCATCTAAAATTCAATTACTTACAAGTTAATTTGTTATTTCACTACACCGGAAGTCTCTCGGTTTTTTCTTATATCCTCTTCGCTTGATTTCTCACGCCATTCTCACTCCGCCTGTCAATACTTTAGTTTAATTTCATAAATAAATCATTTGAAAGCATTAAATTCTGCACGATATTCCCTATTTAGCACAATAAACCAAAGGAGTCACTTTAGTTCAAAATGAATCGTTTGGGTTTCGGGGTTAAACCCGTCCGGCGGCTTATTAAGTGGGGTGGAACCTCATGAACTAAATAAAGGAATGACAGATGGTTTTGTCAAAACTAATTCGGACACCGGGAAAGGTGTTTCGATGTGCATTATGTTAATAGGAAAAATTTCGTGAAAAAGAATCTTCTTGCTGTTGCCCTGGTCGCCTCTTCTGTATTCGCTTCTTCTGCTTTTGCAGCAGATGGCGCCGTTAACTTCACTGGCACTATCACAGATGCAGCTTGTACGATCGATACTGCTTCTCAAAACCAGGATGTCTTCCTGGGTAATATCGCCCGTACCGCGTTCCCTGTTGCGGGTTCACTGGCCGCTGCCAAAAAATTCACTTTAGTTCTGACCGACTGCCCTGACACCGTGACCGGTGCGACCGTGCGTTTCGACGGTACTCAGGTTTCTGGTGACAACACCGTGCTGGCGCTGACTGCCGGTGACAGCACTGCTTCAGGCGTAGGTATTCAGATTTCTGACAACCAGAACAAAGTGGTTCCGTTGTACGAAGACTCCTCTGTTTATCCGCTGGTCAGCACCGGTCCTAACAACCTGGACTTCAGCGCCCGTTACATCTCCCTGACTGACTCAGTCACCGTGGGTGATGCAAACGGCGTGACTCAGTTCACCGTGGTTTATCAATAAGCCTTTTGATTCGCTTCAGTTGAATTAAGTCAGACCAGGGGAGTGCATCCCCCTGGTCTATTTGAATGGTTAAGACAGGCAGGGACACCATGAAAACATGGCGCGCTACAGCGGTGGCAGCATTATTAATGACCTTCGGCATGGCCGCACAGGCGGGTGTCGTGGTCGGCGGCACGCGTCTCATTTATGACGGCGGCAAGAAAGAATCCTCCATCAATATCAGTAACCCCGATAAAACGCCTTATCTGATCCAGTCCTGGGTGGATGGCGCTGAAAACGGCAAAACAGCACCGGCTGACAAAGCGCCGTTCATCGTGACGCCACCTTTATTCCGCCTTGACGGTAATCAGCAAAACATTCTGCGCGTAGTGCGTGCGGGCGGTGATTTGCCTGAGACCAAAGAGTCGCTGTACTGGCTGAATATCAAATCGATCCCTTCCGCAGAGAAGCGGGAAAACACCCTGCAGATTGCCGTGAAAACGCGCATCAAGCTGATTTTTCGCCCGTCAGGCGTGAAAAGTACGCTGGAAGAGTCCGCCAAAACGCTGACATGGAAACGCACCGGTAACCGCATTCAGGTGACCAATCCGTCGGCGCATTACATCACTTTCTTCAACGTGAAAATCAATGGCAGCGCGATGAAGAACGTCACCATGGTCGCACCGCAGTCTGATGCCAGTTTTGACTTACCGGCTGGCGTCACAGGCGGCTCACTGAGCTGGCAATTCATCAACGATTACGGCGGCACCAGCAAACCTTTTATTGCCAGTCTCTGACCTGAATTAATGACCAGCAGAAGTCTGTCACGGCGGTAAACAAGGACGGCGAGGGAGTAGCGCCAGAAATTCTGGCTGCGTTGCAACATGGAATTAACACAATGAAGAACAAAACGAAAAGTCATCATTCGGCCGGCTTTACGCGTTCCCGGCTTGCCTGGCTGGTGTCGTGCCAGATAGCAATGTTAATGGGCGGAACGCATCTGGCCAGCGCAGCGGAATATTTCAACCCGGCCTTACTGGAAATCGATAATCCTGCACAGGGAAATGCGGATCTGTCGATTTTCGAAGAGGGGGATTTACAGCCGCCAGGCACTTATCGTGTTGATATTTATCTGAATGGTTCAGAGGTCGATACCCGCGACGTTAAATTTACCCTGACGACGGATGCGGCGGGTAAACAAAGCCTGCAGCCCTGCCTGAGCGGCGAACTGCTGCGGGATATGGGCGTGAAGATTGGCATGTTCCCCGGCATCCAGGCGACAGACGAGTGTGCCAATTTTACCGGTGCGATAGCGCAGTCTTCTGCTGCTTTCCGCTTCGATCAGCAACGGCTGGATCTGAGCATTCCCCAGGCGGCGCTGAATTCGCAGGCGCGCGGTTACGTGTCTCCTGACAAATGGGATCCGGGTATTCCTGCGCTGCTGATGAACTACAGCTTCAGCGGTGCGAACACTGAAGCGCGTGAAAACGACACGCGTAACAGCAATACCTATTACCTGAATCTGCGTTCCGGGGCGAACCTGGGTGTCTGGCGTTTGCGTAACTATTCCACCTGGAACCGCGACAGCAAAGGCACTGACCACTGGGATTCCATCAATACCTATTTGCAACGTGATATTCAGACGCTGCGGAGTCAGCTGACGTTAGGCGACAGTAACTCGCCGACCGAAGTGTTCGATACAGTGCCGTTTCGCGGTTTACAGCTGGCCTCCGACGACGACATGTTGCCGGACAGCATGAAAGGCTATTCGCCGGTGGTGCGAGGCATTGCGAACAGTAATGCGCAGGTGACCATCCGCCAGAACGGATATGTCATCTACCAGAGTTACGTGCCTGCCGGGCCTTTTGCCATTTCAGATCTCTATCCGACAGCGGGCAGTGGCGACCTGAATGTGACGATTAAAGAAGCCGATGGCAGTGAGCGAAATATGGTGGTGCCTTTTGCGTCGGTGCCTGTGCTTCAGCGCGAAGGACATCTGAAATACAGCTTCACCAGCGGTCAGTACCGCTCGTATAACGATAACGTCGAAAAGACGCCGTTCACTCAGGGCACCGCGATTTATGGTTTATCGCACGGTGCGACGGTGTATGGCGGCTTGCAGGCGGCCAGCAAATACCAGTCGGTGGCGATGGGGCTGGGTCAAAACCTCGGCAGCATCGGTGCGCTTTCCGCTGATGTGACGCAGGCCTGGACCAAACAGGAAGACGCGCCAAAAGACAGCGGTCAGTCTTACCGTCTGCGTTACGGCAAAAGCTTTGTTGAGTCAGGCACCAACTTCAGCCTGGCCAGCTACCGTTATTCCACAGCCGGTTTTTACACCTTGCAGGAAGCGCTGGAAAGCTACTCCGGCGGCAGCGGATATTACAGCGATCATAAGAAAAGCCGCGCTGAACTGACCCTCAGCCAGAACTTGTGGGAAAAGGGCGGTGCGCTTTCGCTGAGTCTGGTGAAAGAAGAATACTGGAATAACAACCGGTCAACCCAGTCGGGCAGCGTGGGTTACAACAACACCTGGGAAGGCATTTCCTGGGGGGTTAACTACACCTATAACCGCAATGGCACGGACAGCAACGGCAACCGGACCTATTACACCGATCAGATTGTGGCCGTCAATATCAGCGTGCCGTTGAGCAAATGGCTGCCGGGCAGTTACGCCACCTATAACCTCAACAGCAGTAAAAACGGCAATACTTCGCATAACGTCGGCCTGAGCGGGACGGCGCTGCGTGACGACAATTTGAATTACAACATCAGTCAGGGTTACACCACGCAGGGGCAGGGTGCGAACGGCTATGCCAGCGCCGACTATAAAGGCGGATACGGCGAAGTGAATGCCGGTTACGGCTACGACCGCAGCCAGCGCCGTATGGATTACGGTCTGCAGGGCGGCATTTTACTGCACGAAAATGGCGTGACCTTCTCGCAACCGCTGAGTGAAACGGTGGTGCTGGTGAAAGCGCCGGGCGCCGACGATGTCAGCATCGCCAGCAATACCGGGGTTAAAACCGACTGGCGCGGCTATGCGGTGGTGCCTTACGCCACGGCGTACCGGCGTAACCAGATTTCCCTTGATACCTCAACCTTGCCGGACGACGTCGATATGACGCTGACCAGTACCACGGTGATCCCGACGCGTGGCGCGGTGGTGCGTGCGGACTTTGATCCGAACATCGGCCAGCGCGTGCTGATGACACTGACCCGCGCCAACGGCGAGCCGGTGCCATTTGGTGCCACCGCAGGCGTGAACAACGGGGACAAGGAGAACAGCAGCATTGTCGGGGACGGCGGCCAGGTTTATCTGTCAGGCATGTCCGACAGCGGCACGCTGACAGTGAAATGGGGTAATTCAGCGGCGCAGTCCTGTCAGGTGAACTATCGCCTGCCTGAACAACCGGCCACGTCGGGTATTCAACTTATTAACGGAGACTGCCGGTAAGGCGGAACATGGACATGACCGATCGTATGAATCAATTATCAACAGACGTGACTTCACCACGCCAGCCAATCCTCCGCCGCGTGTCCGGGGGTAAGAAGGGTGCATTGTTCGGGCTGATGCTGGCCGGTGGCATGTTGAGCGCCAATGCGCAGGCAGGTGATTGCGCCCCGACGGACGGGACAAAATCCTATACGTTCAACATGAGTTATTTGTTAACTGACCCGACCCAAAACACGGCCGGGAAGATCGTTAACAACGCCTATCAGTGGAACCTCAGCGGTAACTACAATGTGACCTGTTCCTGCACCGGCAGCTACGTCGGGGGTTATGTGACCGCAAAGGTACCGGATACCGGGCTGGCGTACACCGACGGTAACCTGAATTATTACAGTATCAACGAGTTTCTGGCCGTGGCCAGTCAGGTTTATATCGCCGGGGGATTTGGCGATTATAAATCGACGCCGTTCACCAGTGTCAGTAACCAGAATACCGCCACCAGCTGCGCCCGATATCCTTATGCCACCGGCGCACGCGGCACCATTTCACTCTATTTCCGCCGGCCTTTTGTCGGTGTTCAAACCATTCCGCTGACCAAAGTCGTGGATGTGTATATCGCTTCTGATGCGACGACGCAGTCGGCCGTTCCTGTCTCGACCGTCTGGATGAGCGGCACAGTGACGGTGCCACAGTCGTGCGTTATCAATGGCGGAGGCGTGATCACGGTACCGTTTGGCGACATCTTGTCGGGCGATATCGCCACCAAAGGTCAGATGGCGAAAAACTTCTCGCCGAAAAACGTCAATTTCAACGTGGCCTGCACCAATATTTCTGAAGGCGTCAATGTCAGCCTCTCTTTCCAGGGAACGCCGGATGCCAACGATCCGACCGCACTCTCGACCACTAACGCCGATGTGGGTGTCAGGATCCAGGACAGCGCGGGCGCCACCGTGGCACCGCTCAGCGGCCGCTTACCGCTGACGATGGATTACGCCTCTCAGGTGGGCACGTCGCAGATTAACTTATTTCCGATTAACACCAGTGGCAAAGAGCCGGGCACCGGTGATTTCACCGCCACCGCGACTATCCGCGCAGAAATACAGTAATTCCGGGACGTGACCGGTAAAGGAATATCACCAAGATGAAAGGCTTAACGGCATTTGTAATCACTAAGGGAAAAGCACCGGCGCTGTTTCTGGCGCTTGGACTGGGGCTGACGGCCAGCACGCTGTGGCAACCCGCCAGCGCGGACACCGTGCTGAATATCACCGGCAATATTAAAGCGTCGCCGTGCACGATCAGCCTGCCTTCCGGCGGAATGAATGTGGATCTGGGGCAGAAGATTCTGGCCTCGTCGATGGCAGAGGCCGGCTCATCATCAGACTGGAAACCTTTCTCGATTGCGCTGACGGCGTGTCCGGCCTCGACCTCCGAAGCCACCATGACCGTCAACGGGACACCGGATGAGACTGAAAGCGACATGTACGCCAACACCGGCAGCGCCACGCAGGTGCAAATCCAGCTGCAAACCAGCGACGGTACGGCACTGGGAAACGCGGCGCAGAAAGTTCAGAACATTGACACCGCCACCCGCAGTACCACGTTCGATATGCGCGCCCGGGCGTACACCGCGCAGGGGAAGGTGACGCCGGGGACGATTGTCGGCAGCGTGCAAGTCACGTTTACCTACCAGTAAGCCCGTTGGACGCTCAGCAACTGAGGAAAATAAGGATTTTGTACCGGATTATGTCCCTGTCGGGAATGTGACTGAGAAAACAAGGAAGCTATGATGAACAGTGTCGAAAACCTCACGCCGGGTCATGTTACCCCTGACGCTTTCCGCCCAAATTTACCGGCGGAAGGCGTACTGATTATGGACGCTTGTCCCGTTACTGCTCTGGGCATGAAGCGCGTACTGACCGGTTCCTGCGGCATCACAAAATCCGTCAATTATGTACAACGCCTTGCGGGTATTCCGGCGGCCATCGCCCGTTCGCTGCCGGCACTGCTTATCATGGACATCTGCGGCGAAAAGGAATCGGTGCTTGATGGCCTGCGCTTGCTGGCTCATCTGCAAGATTCACATCCTGAGATGAAAATCATCATCTGTACTGATTTCAGCGATCACCGCGTGCTGGAACTGCTGGCGTCCTCTCCGGCCAACGGTGTGTTACTTAAACACGAGCCGGAGCTGGCGCTGGTGCAATGTGTTTTTGACGTGATGGCCGGCGGGGAACAGTGGCTGAGCCCGAAAGCCAAGAGGCTGGTGACGACCACCGCGATGAAAAACCCGGCACTCACCGCCCGTGAACTGGAGGTGCTGACCTGTCTTTTCTCGGGCATGAGCGTTTCCAGCGTCGCGCAGACGCTGCATCGCGATATCCGCACGGTGAGCACGCATAAGCGCAATGCGATGATGAAACTGGGTTTTCACAATGACAGTGAACTCTTTGCCCAGGGCACATGGATGGCGAAGATTGGTCCGGCTGCCAGCCATTAATCCCGTTGGCAAAAGGGCATCCGTAAATGGAACGGTGCCGGGAAATGATGCCCGGCAGCAAGGAGCAAGAGAGTTATGCATCATACTCATACATCGACCCGCGCCGTGGCGCTGATGGACAGCCAGCCGCTGACGCTCTCCGGACTGTCATCACTGATCAAGTCCATTGATAGCGGCTGCGATATCCGCGTGAAAGAGACATGTCTGGAGAAAATCTCAGAAGCCCTGATGTATCAGTCCGTGGATATTCT
Organism: Rahnella sp. PAMC25617; assembly: GCF_050606005.1. Lineage (NCBI taxonomy): Bacteria > Pseudomonadati > Pseudomonadota > Gammaproteobacteria > Enterobacterales > Yersiniaceae > Rahnella > Rahnella sp. PAMC25617. The sequence continues at coordinate 120,182 of NZ_JBOCUM010000007.1, read as the reverse complement.
GGTGACGGATCTGCAAAGCGCGCAGGAAAACCTGCACCAGGGGCTGGATATTCTGCTAAATCTCAGTGAGCAATTTCCCCGTCTGAATATGGTGGTCTATACGCTTTGCCATAACGGCAACGAACTGCGAAAGCTGGTAAACCAGCGCAATATCAGTCTGATTGCGCGCGGTGAATCGCTGAGCGACACAGAGGATTATTTCAGACAGGCATTTGCCCGAAAGCGCGTTTTAAGCCCGCGGATCTGTTGCGACCTGGTGCGTCTGACTGAGCAAAACATTCAGGTTTCCGCGCGGATCACGCGAAGCGAAACTGAGGTGCTGCGACATCTTTATAACGGCATGGACCTGCGTGAAATTGCGCAAGCTAAGCAGCTGAGCATCAAAACCATCAGTGCGCACAAATGCAATGCGATGCGTAAGCTGGGAGTGAAAACCGATTCCGAGCTGTTCCTGATGTTGAAAAACATGTGTTAAAAAACAGGTCTTAAAAAATGTCTTCAAAAAGGTGCTGAACAGGCCGTGAAGGGGAGAGGCTTGCGGGCGGGGGGAAATGCCCCTTCATAATTAAAGCGGGCATTTCCGTTTGGGGCGCAGATCAACACGGCTAAATATTGATGGCCCTGAACCGCTCTGCATTACTTGCCGTATAAATAACGGTATTTTGAATATTTCTGTGGCCGAGATAATCCTGAATCAGCCGGGTGTCACATCCTTTATCTGCCAGCGCAAACCCGCAGGCATGGCGGAGCATATGAGGATGAACATTGACATTGATACCGGCTTGCTTTCCATAGTTGCGTATTAAACGATAGATCTGCTGGCGGGAGATCTGACCACCGTGTCGTGAGAGAAATAACCACTCAGTGTCTGAATCAAGATATTGCGAACGGACTTTCAGCCAGTCTTTAATTGCCTTTACCTCGCGGATTTGTAACGGGTGATGAACCGAAAAACCATTTTTCAGCCGGGAAATGTGAATTATATTCGTTGCCAGCTCAATGTCGTTTACCCGTAACTTTATTAATTCACTGACGCGAAGGCCATGAATGAAACACATTAATAACATGCATTTATCTCTGACTGCGTTCTTTCCGACCGCAGTTGCGGCGACCAGTTTCTCAATTTCCAAATGAGTGAGATATTTTCTCCCTGCCATTGTCCTAATCCTTTGAGCAATTCTTTTATTTTACAGGTTGTTGTGCTTCATACGCGATGGTGAGCTATTTAAGCATTAGATTATACATTCAGCAAATGAATTATTCAGACTATGTATTATTCGCCGGCTTATGTAATTAAATTTCGGGATTTAGATCCCAAAAATATAATGTAATAAGGAAACCATTATGCATGAAATTAGTTTTTTTGCCTGCGTTGTTTAATTTAAAAGTTATTTAAACAGGCCCCATAATTAATTGTTTTGTTTATCAATCTTAGAGGATCCCAGGATTATTCCTATTACGCGTGCCCCGTCTGACTGGCGGGTAAATCATAAGCGTCCGGCGCGATGATATTTCCGTGATTGTCACAAAATAGCCAAATGTAAATTTTACCGGCGACGACTCAGCACCCTACGCTATTTTCACTTTCCTGAACCAGGCACGCCGTCCCGTTTGATTTAGGGAAAAGACCTCAAAACCTCCCTTTGTTCTCCCCATCGAACCTGCTGATGTTTGTCATGCTAAGCCTGAAATTGTGCCTGTCGCGTTTTTATGCGCCGGGTAAATGCTGACAGGAACCGCCGGTGGCTGAAGAAAGCGATCTCGAAAAAAGTGAGGCCCCCACCGCACACAGGCTTGAAAAAGCACGTGAAGAAGGGCAAATCCCGCGCTCGCGCGAACTGACGTCCGTTCTGATGCTCGGCGGCGGTTTAACGCTGCTGTGGATGTCCGGTGAATCGATGGCTCGCCAGCTTGGCGTGATGATTTCTCAGGGGCTGAAATTCGATCACGGCATGGTCAGCGATGACCGTCAGGTTTTGCAGCAGATGGCGACGTTGCTCGGACGCGCGGTCTGGGCGTTACTGCCGGTGATCGGCGGTCTGATTTTGATCGCCCTTGCTGCACCGTTACTGCTCGGCGGCCTGATGTTCAGCGGTAAATCCTTTGAATTCAAATTCAGCCGGATGGATCCGATTGCCGGTTTCAAACGTTTATTCTCCGGACAGGTGCTGGCCGAACTGCTGAAAGCCATCCTCAAAGCGTTACTGGTAGGTACCGTCGCCGGATTGTATTTGTGGCATAAATGGCCGGACATGATGCGCCTGCTGGCGCAACCGACCATCCCGGCGCTCGGTGAAGCGCTGAACATGGTGGTGTTCTGCGGACTGATGGTGGTACTCGGACTGACGCCGATGGTCGGATTCGACGTGTTCTGGCAAATCTGGAGCAACCTGAAAAAACTGCGCATGAGTAAGCAGGATATCCGCGACGAACATAAAAGTCAGGAAGGCGACCCGCACGTGAAAGGGCGTATCCGTCAGCAGCAACGTGCCATGGCAAAACGCCGCATGATGGCCGATGTGCCGAAAGCTGACGTGATTGTCACCAACCCGACGCACTACGCCGTGGCGTTGCAGTACAGCGAAAACAAAATGAGTGCGCCGAAGGTTCTGGCGAAAGGTGCAGGTGAAGTGGCGCTGCGCATCAAAGAACTCGGTGCCGAACATAAAATTCCGATGCTGGAAGCGCCGCCTCTGGCACGTGCGCTTTACCGGCATAGTGACATTGGTCAGCAGATCCCGGCGGCATTATATGCGGCTGTGGCGGAAGTGCTGGCCTGGGTTTATCAGCTCAAACGCTGGAAGCGTGAAGGTGGTCTGATCCCGAAAAAACCTCAACATTTGCCAGTGCCTGACGGCCTGGATTTTGCAGCAGGAGAGAGTGATACCCATGGCTAATCTGGCCGCGATACTGCGTTTACCCGCCAACTTTAAGTCCGGACAATGGCAGGTGCTGGCAGGCCCCATTCTTATCCTGATCATCCTGTCGATGATGGTGCTGCCGTTGCCACCGTTCATCCTCGACTTGCTGTTTACCTTCAACATTGCACTTTCCATCATGGTGCTTCTGGTGGCGATGTTCACCCAGCGTACGCTGGACTTCGCCGCGTTCCCGACCATTTTGCTGTTTTCCACCTTATTACGTCTTTCGCTGAACGTGGCCTCGACGCGTGTGATCTTAATGGAAGGTCACACCGGCGGCGCGGCAGCAGGACGGGTCATCGAAGCCTTCGGCCACTTCCTGGTCGGCGGGAACTTCGCCATCGGTATTGTGGTGTTTATCATCCTCGTGCTGATCAACTTCATGGTTATCACCAAAGGTGCCGGACGTATCGCCGAAGTGGGTGCGCGTTTCGTGCTCGACGGGATGCCGGGTAAACAGATGGCAATCGACGCGGATCTTAACGCCGGTCTGATTGGCGAAGACGAAGCGAAAAAACGCCGCAGCGACGTGACGCAGGAAGCGGACTTCTACGGTTCGATGGACGGTGCGAGTAAATTCGTGCGCGGTGACGCCGTTGCCGGTCTGATGATCATGATCATTAACGTGGTCGGCGGCCTGCTGGTCGGTGTGTTGCAACACGGTATGGATCTCGGTCATGCGGCGGAAAGCTACACCCTGCTGACCATCGGTGACGGTCTGGTCGCGCAGATCCCGGCGCTGGTTATCTCCACCGCTGCCGGTGTTATCGTCACCCGCGTCGGTACCAACGAAGACGTCGGCGAGCAGATGGTCACCCAGCTGTTCCGCAATCCGCGCGTAATGATGCTGAGCGCCGGTGTTCTGGGCTTGCTCGGTATGGTGCCGGGGATGCCAAACCTGGTGTTCCTGATGTTTACTGCCGGTCTGTTAGCACTGGCGTGGTGGACGCGCGGACAGGAGCAGAAAAAACCTCAGGCGAAAGAAGCAGTTCCGGCGGCGGCTGAAAGCGGCAAACAGATGGTGGAAGCCAGCTGGCAGGACGTGCAGCTTGAGGATCCGCTGGGGATGGAAGTGGGTTACCGCCTGATCCCGATGGTGGATTTTGCGCAGAACGGCGAGCTGCTGGGACGTATCCGCAGTATCCGTAAGAAATTCGCGCAGGAAATGGGCTATCTGCCGCCGGTCATTCATATCCGCGACAACCTCGAACTGCCGCCTGCGGGCTACCGTATTCTGATGAAAGGCGTGGAAATTGGCACCGGTACCGCACATCCGGGGCGCTGGATGGCAATTAACCCGGGCAGCGCGATTGGCGAACTGCCGGGCGAACCGACGGTGGATCCGGCATTCGGGCTGGCGGCGGTGTGGATTGAACCCGCCATGCGCGAACAGGCACAAATTCAGGGCTTCACCGTGGTGGAAGCCAGTACCGTAGTCGCGACGCACCTCAATCACCTGATCAGCCTGCACGCTAAAGAGCTGTTTGGCCGTCAGGAAACGCAGGAACTGATGGAGCGCGTCACCAAAGAAATGCCGAAGCTGACGGAAGATTTCATTCCGGGCGTCATTTCCCTGACCAACATGCATAAAGTGTTGCAGAATCTGCTCTCCGAGCGGGTCTCTATCCGCGACATGCGTACCATCGTTGAAACGCTGGCAGAGTACGCGCCGAATCAGCCGGATCCGAACGAACTGACGTCCGTGGTCCGTGTTGCGCTGGGACGAGCCATCACTCAGCAATGGTTCCCGGGTAATGGCGAAGTGCAGGTCATCGGCCTTGATACCTCGCTGGAACGCCTGCTGTTACAGGCCTTACAAAGCGGGGGAGGCCTCGAGCCGGGGCTGGCCGAACGGTTGCTGACCCAATCCGAAGCCGCGTTACAGCGTCAGGATATGCTTGGCGCACCGCCGGTTCTGCTGGTCAATCATGCGCTGCGTCCGCTGTTGTCGCGCTTCCTGCGCCGTTCGCTGCCAAATATCGTGGTGATGTCGAATCTGGAAATGACCGACAGCCGTCAGATCCGTATGACTGCTACCATCGGCGGGGAATAATATGCGCCGCCTGGTGATGTTGCTGCTGGGAACACTGAGTCTGTCTGCGATGGCCGCCACAGGCTCATGGTCTGACACCCGCCACGGCGTCACGCTGCAAAATCGCGGTGTGATGATGTCCTCGGCGGCACTGGCAGCGACCCGCTCCGCGCCCGTCAGACAGCGGACCTCAGCGACCATCACCAGCATCAGCTGGAAATATGAACTGCTCGGCGCAAGACCGGCGGGCTTGCAGGTGCAGTTGTGTAATACGGTCAATCACTGCGTGATGCTGGATGCCGAAGGCGGAATGACGAAATCCTTTTACGGTCAGGCCGCCATTTCCCCGCTGAGATTCGTGTATTTCGTGCCCGGTTCCGGTGCGCTGAATACGCCGCTGCGGGTGGTAAGCAATCAGGTGATCGTGAACTATCAGTAAGGCAGGGTACAATAACTTAGGGGCGTATTGCGGTGCGCCACATATCCCGTTGGTACAATCCTTCATTCCCGGTTCTGTTTTCGTAATCCAGCGTCTTAATCTATTTTCCTGAAATACATAGCGTTATTTCATGGTTCTGGCGGTGCCGCCGACACTCTACACTCGAAAAAATTGCCTTTTCACCTGTGGAGTATGACCTCAATGAAAGTCCGTGTTCCTTCCCTGTTATTTTTGCTCATGATGGCGGTTACCCGCGTGGACGCCGCAACGCCTGCGGATACGCTGGTGGTGGCCGGTTCTCTCGAAGGTATTATCAGCCTGGATCCGGCTGAAAGTTTTGAAACGGTCAGCTCCGGTAATCTGGTCAATCTGTATCAGCAGCTGGTGGCGTCTGACCGTCAGCATCCTGATAAGCTGGATCCGGATGCTGCCGCCAGCTGGCAGCCGGGGCCGGACGGACACAGCCTGATCTTTACCCTCAAGCCCGGCCAGAAATTTTCCAGCGGCAATCCGCTGACCGCAGACGACGTGATTTACTCGTTCACCCGCGTGGTCAAACTCAATAAAAGCCCGTCATTTATTCTGGGGGAACTGGGCTGGACGCCGGAGAACGTCGACGGCAATCTGAAAAAACTGAGCGACGATAAAGTGCAGCTCAGCTGGCCTGCCGATATTGGCAGCGGGTTAGTGCTGAGTATCTTATCCGCGCCTGTCGCCGGTATCGTGGACAGTAAACTGCTGAAAGAACATGCCGAACAGAACGATTTCGGCAACAGCTGGCTGCGTTCGCGTTCAGCAGGTAGCGGTCCGTTTGAGGTGCGCAACTATGTGCCTCATGAGGCGTTAATCCTCAAGCGAAATCAGAATGCGAAGCCGTTAGCCAAACTGGAAAACGTGCTGTTTAAAAACGTCGGTGACCCGTCCACCCGCCGGTTGCTGGTGCTGAACGGAGATGCGGACGTCGCGTATGATCTGGGGGCAGACCAGTTCAGCTCGCTGCAAAAAGAGAAGGGCGTGCATGTCGCGCAGTTCCCGGCGGCAAAAGTGTTCTATCTGGCGTTTAACGTCGGCGATACCACTCAACCGGCGCTGGCGAATCCGGCATTATGGGAAGCCGCCCGCTGGCTGGTGGATTATCAGGGGATTTCGACTGACCTGCTCAAAGGCCAGTACGGTATTCATCAGACCTTCCTGCCTGATGGTCTGGCCGGTGCCATTGATGACCAGCCGTTTAAATATGATGTGGCGAAAGCCAAAGCCATTCTCAGCAAAGGCGGTATCGCGCCGGGCACTAAAATCGATTTAATCGTCATAAACCAGCCGCCATATTCTGATATCGCGCAGGCATTACAGGCCAGTTTTGCCAAAGCTGACATCAGTTTAGTGGTGCATCCGCTGGTAGAAAGCGACGTGCTGACCCGTATGCGGGCGCACAAATTCCAGTCCATCTTCACCTACTGGGGCGCGGATTATCTCGATCCGAATACCAACGCCAGCACCTTTGCGTATAACGTGCCGAATGGCCCGAAAACGCTGGCTCAGCGTATTCAGTGGGTGATCCCGGAAATCAGCAAACAGACACGCGCCGCTGCCGCAGAATCTGACCCGGAAAAACGCAAGGCGCTGTACGCCGATTTACAGCGTGAGCTGCAAAAAAGTTCACCGTTCGTGGTGGCGTTACAGAGCAAATTGCTGGTGGCAATCCGTGACAACGTGAAGGGCGCGAGTCAGAACGTGGCGGGCAGTCAGCTGTATCTTGATACGGTGAGCAAGGAGTAAATATCCGGTTATCTGTTGCTGTTTTATTGGATATTTTACCGGTCGGACTGATCGAGCGCCTTTCGGTTTACACCATTACCGGCTGGCAAATCGCCACCGGAGCAGGGCTCAGAACGCAGTTCCGGTACTAAAAACCGTGCTCCTGCCGCAATAATCAGCGGAAGGAGCACGTCAGTTTTTCCTGATGTTTTACCCGTGGTTAGCCGATGGTCATCAGGCTGGCATTCCCGCCCGCCGCCGCCGTGTTCACGCTTAATGAACGCTCATGCAGCAGACGTTCCAGCAGGATGTTGTCTTCCCCACGCGCAAAACCCTGCACCGAGATAATCGGCCCGGAACGCTGGGCGATGGTCTGACACAGTTCGCGCAGCTGATCGGCGTCACCGTGATAAATCACCGCATCAAACACCAGCGTGTCGTTCTGCCAGTCTTTGGTGAAATCAACCCGTTCCTGCACGGCTTTCGGCAACGTATTGAACAGGTCGCGTTGCAGCGGCGCATCCGGCCACAGAATGTGGCAACCGGTAGCAGTTACTGCCGCCAGCTGGGTCAGCGCATCTTCCTGATTATCGGCCAGCGCCAGAACACGTTCACGCGGCAGCAATGCGTAAGTGTTGCGTTCGCCGGTCGGCCCCGGTAGGGTGCGCAATGTGCCGCCCTGACTGGTCTGCGCGAACCGCTCGCAAACTGCCACTAACTCCTCGCGGTGTTTCTGCTCCGTTGCCCATTGTTGCAGGGCGCGGTGCGGTGCCAGCAGCGCTTCGCGTACTGACGTATCCAGCGGCAGCTCTCTGTCCTGACGCAGCAACGTTTGCTGCACGGCATTCTGCGGACGGCTGCTCAGCAGGCGATACAGATACAGCGGCCCCCCGGCTTTCGGGCCCGTGCCCGACAATCCTTCGCCACCGAATGGCTGCACGCCAACCACTGCGCCGACCATATTGCGGTTCACGTACATATTGCCGACGTGCGCCTGCTGCGTGACACGATGAATGGTTTCATCGATGCGGGTATGAATACCCAGCGTCAGGCCGTAACCGGCCGCATTAATCTGACCGATCAGCTTATCCAGATCCTGACGGGCATAACGCACCACGTGCAGTACCGGTCCGAAAATTTCTTTCTTCATCTCATCGAAACTTTCCAGCTCGATAAGCGTAGGTTTCACAAAGGTACCGTGCGGCCATTCCTGCTGATCGGCGGCAAATTCCTGCGACGCCTGATACACGGTGCGGCCTTTGGCGCGCATCGCATCGATGTGTTTCTCAATACCCGCTTTGGCTTCGGCGTCGATCACCGGGCCGATATCGGTACACAGACGTTCCGGATTGCCCATGCGGCATTCCGCCATCGCACCGCGCAGCATTTGCAGCGTGTGATCGGCTACGTCGTCCTGAATACACAATACGCGCAGGGCGGAACAACGCTGACCGGCACTGTCGAATGCCGAGGCAACCACATCCGTCACCACCTGTTCGGTCAGTGCGGAGGAATCGACAATCATCGCGTTCAGACCGCCGGTTTCGGCGATAAGCGGCGTCGGGCGCCCCTGCGGATCCAGACGACCGGCAATGTTGCGTTGCAGGATACCTGCGACATCTGTCGAGCCGGTAAACAGCACGCCGCGCACGCGCTCGTCATTCACCAGCTGCGAACCGACGGTTTCACCCTGACCCGGCAGCAGTTGCAGTACGCCAGCCGGAACACCCGCTTCATGCAAAATGCCCACGGCTAATGCAGCAATCAGCGGCGTTTGTTCAGCCGGTTTTGCCAGCACGCTGTTACCGGCAGCAAGTGCCGCCGCAATCTGACCGGTGAAAATGGCCAGCGGGAAGTTCCACGGGCTGATACATACGACGGGGCCCAGCGGACGGTGGGTGTCGTTAGCGAAATCTTCACGGATCTGACCGGCGTAATAATGCAGGAAGTCCACGGCTTCACGCACTTCGGCGATGGCGTTATTAAAGGTTTTTCCGGCCTCACGCACCAGCACGCCAAGCAGGTTTTGCAACTGCGCTTCCATCAGTTCTGCACCGCGTTGCAGGATTGCGGCACGCTCTTCGGGAGGCGTCGCAAACCAGATGGCACCGGCGGCGGCAGAAGCGTCAAGCGCACGGCTGATTTCAGCTTCGGTGGCTTCGCGCACGTACCCGACGATGTCGCTGTTTTGCGCCGGGTTGCGCACCGGCAGGAACTCGCCGTCGTCAGTTTGTGCATCGATAATCGGCTGGGCTTTCACCGGATGACTGGCGCTTTGCAGCAGGGCACTGGAAAGGGAAGCCAGACGGTGCTCGCTGGACATATCCAGACCGGCGGAGTTCACGCGTGCTGTACCATAAGAGCTGCCGTAAAGATTACGCGCCAGGGCAATACGCGGGTGCGGCAATCCGACCTGACCTTCGCTGGCGGCCAGCGCTTCAACAGCCAGCACCGGATCGGCAACCAGTTCTTCAATCGGCAGCGTGGCATCGGCGATACGGTTAACGAATGAAGTGTTCGCGCCGTTTTCCAGCAGACGACGCACCAGATACGCCAGCAGCGTTTCGTGCGTGCCGACCGGTGCATAAATACGGCAAGGGCGGTTCAGTTTGCCTTCGGTAATCTTACCGACAACCTGCTCGTACAGCGGTTCTCCCATGCCGTGCAGGCACTGGAACTCGTACTGACCCGGATAATAGTTATTACCCGCCAGCTGATAAATGGCCGCCACGGTGTGGGCGTTGTGCGTCGCGAACTGCGGATAAATCAGGTTCGGCACCGCCAGCAGTTTGCGGGCGCAGGCCAGATAAGAAACGTCGGTGTAAACCTTGCGGGTATACACCGGGTAATCTTCCAGACCTTCAACCTGCGCGCGCTTGATTTCGCTGTCCCAGTACGCGCCTTTAACCAGACGGATCATCAGACGACGACGGCTGCGTTGTGCCAGATTGGTCAGATAATCAATCACCATCGGGCAACGTTTCTGGTAAGCCTGAATGACGAAACCGATGCCGTTCCAGCCCGCCAGTTCCGGTTCGAAGCAGAGTTTTTCCAGCAGGTCGAGAGAGATTTCCAGACGGTCAGCTTCTTCGGCGTCAATGTTAATACCGATGTCGTAACTGCGCGCCAGCAAGGTCAGGGAAAGCAGGCGCGGGTATAACTCGTCCATCACACGTTCGTACTGCGCGCGGCTGTAACGCGGATGCAGGGCGGAAAGTTTGATGGAAATTCCGGGGCCTTCATAAATGCCGCGACCGTTAGACGCTTTACCGATGGCATTAATGGCCTGCTGATAAGACTGCAAGTACGCCTGCGCATCTTTTTCCGTCAGCGCCGCTTCACCCAGCATATCGTAGGAATAACGGAAGCCTTTTTCTTCGTGCTTGCGGGCATTGGCCAGCGCTTCGGCGATAGTTTCACCGGTCACGAACTGTTCGCCCATCAGACGCATCGCCATATCCACGCCTTTGCGGATCAGCGGTTCGCCACTTTTACCGATAATGCGGTTGAGTGATGTCGACAGGCTGGCTTCGTTATGTGTCGCCACCAGTTTACCGGTGAACAGCAAACCCCAGGTGGCGGCGTTGACGAACAGCGACGGGCTGCGGCCCAGATGAGAATGCCAGTTGCCGTTGCTGATTTTGTCGCGGATTAACGCGTCACGCGTTGGTTTGTCCGGAATACGCAATAAGGCTTCGGCGAGACACATCAGCGCCACGCCTTCCTGAGAAGACAGGGAGAATTCCTGCAACAGGCTTTGCACCATCCCGGCGCGACCGTTTGCACTCTTCTGGTTACGCAGTTTTGTGGCGATGTCGGCGGCCAGTTTCAGCGCAGCGTTGCCAAGCGGGGCAGGTAAACGGGCCTGTTCCAGCAGCATAGAAACCGCTTCAGGCTCGGGACGACGATAGGCGGCGGTAATGGCGGAACGGCTGACCGACTGCGGTAAAATCTGCTCGGCAAAATCAAGGAACGGCTGATGCGTTTCCTGAACCGCCGGTAATGCAGCCTCGTCGATTTCGCCAGCAGTGGCGCCGTTCAGCGCCGGGATCTCCGGCAAAGCATCGCCATTTTCCAGACGTTCCAGATAGGAAAAAATCGACTGCTTAATCAGCCAGTGCGGCGTGCGGTCAATTTTAAGCGCCGCCTCTTTTAGCCTGTCGCGTGTGCTCTCGTCCAGCTTCACGCCCATCGTTGTCATACCCATGCGCAACCACTCCATATGAAAAGGTTCAGGTGAATTCATTATCTTTATGGCAAGCAATATCTTCTATGTTGCAACCTTGTGCAACCCTGTTAATGCACGAAGTATGCCTGATGTGATTTATTTGGCATTTTTAACAAAATGCGGCGTCTGGAAAAGCCTGTCTGACTGATATCACGCTAATCAGAAGGGATGCAGCGGGTGCAACTTACGCAGTTGCAACGTGCAACCCGGATACAAAATAACTGTGATGGAGAGTGAATTTTAAGTATCGAAATTGTTAAAACAATTGAAAAGTCGTTGCCGCTGAACCAGTATCCGGCACGACAGGATTTTTGAATAACAACCCTACTTAAGACGCTGACTAATGACGCGTAACGATAAAAATATGGAGAGTAATGCTGAAACCTTTGCCGGTTTCAGCCATCATCTCGCCCCGGCAGGCTTTTGACAGTCTTTCATAAGAAGGGCGTCATGACAGACAGGTGCCGGACAACATCGCAAATAAGAAGAAAGTGGAGAATGGAATGACAATGAACACACCGATGCTGGTGACGTTTTGTGTTTATATTTTCGGGATGATTTTGATAGGGCTCATCGCGTATTTACGAACCAAAAACTTTGATGATTATATTCTGGGTGGACGCAGTTTAGGCAGCGTGGTCACGGCGCTTTCAGCCGGGGCTTCTGATATGAGCGGCTGGCTGTTAATGGGGTTACCGGGCGCGATTTTTATTTCCGGAATTTCCGAAAGCTGGATTGCGATTGGTCTGACGATCGGCGCGTATCTGAACTGGAAACTGGTGGCGGGGCGCTTACGTGTGCATACCGAAGCCAACAACAACGCACTGACGTTGCCGGATTACTTCACCCATCGTTTTGAAGATTCCAGCAAGCTACTGCGTATTATCTCGGCGATCGTGATTTTGGTGTTCTTCACCATTTATTGCGCTTCCGGCATCGTGGCCGGTGCGCGTCTGTTTGAAAGCACCTTTGGCATGACGTATCAGACGGCGCTGTGGGCCGGTGCGGCAGCGACCATCATTTATACCTTTATCGGCGGTTTTCTGGCGGTCAGCTGGACAGATACCGTCCAGGCCAGCCTGATGATTTTCGCGCTGATCCTCACGCCGGTGATCGTTATCCTCGCCGTGGGCGGCATTGATACCTCGATGATGGTGATCAAGGCCAAAAACCCTGAGTACACCGATATGTTTAAGGGCATGAATCTGGTGGCGATTTTGTCACTGCTGGGCTGGGGACTGGGCTATTTTGGTCAGCCGCACATTCTGGCGCGTTTCATGGCCGCCGATTCACATCACACTATCCGCAGCGCACGTCGCATCAGTATGACCTGGATGATTCTGTGTCTGGCAGGCACCATCGCGGTGGGTTTCTTCGGGATTGCGTACTTCAGCAATAATCCGGGCGAAGCGGGCAACGTGACGCAAAACGGTGAGCGCGTATTCATCGAGCTGGCGAAAATCCTGTTCAACCCGTGGATTGCCGGTATCTTGCTGTCCGCCATTCTGGCGGCGGTGATGAGTACCCTGAGCTGCCAGCTGCTGGTATGTTCGAGTGCGATCACCGAAGACTTGTACAAAGCGTTCCTGCGTAAGGGCGCGAGTCAGCGTGAACTGGTGTGGATTGGTCGTCTGATGGTGCTGGTTGTTGCGCTGGTGGCGATTGCGCTGGCTGCCAATCCTGAAAACCGGGTGCTGGGTCTGGTGAGCTACGCGTGGGCCGGTTTCGGTGCGGCGTTTGGTCCGGTTATCCTGATTTCGGTGATGTGGAAACGCATGACGCGTAACGGCGCGCTCGCGGGCATGATCGTCGGTGCGGTCACGGTTATCTTGTGGAAACAATATGGCTGGGCTGAACTGTACGAAATCATTCCGGGCTTTATCTTTGCTTCGCTGGCTATCTGGATTGTCAGCCTGATGGGACGCAAACCTTCTGCTGCGGTGGAAGAGCGTTTCACGACGGCAGAAGCAGAATACAACACCATTTAATACGCGGCCTTTTTAGCCGTAACGCTTTTTTTGCCCTCACAACAACGAGAAACGGGGTCATCTGACCCCGTTTCTCTGACTCTCCCGCCACACTTTTCCCCATACTTCTCACCACGTGTTTCACCAGGCGTTTCATTAAAGAAAGTCCCGCTCTGTCATTTCATGCGCATTTCCTCGGACGCCTGCAAAAAAGGGTCGGTTACCTCTTGTATTTCTTTTGGCAAGAATGATAATCACTATCGTTTCTTTTTACTTTTCTTTACAGAGCCCTTACAGTTTTTGCCGATTCATGGGGTCAGGAGTTATCGCTATGTTCGTTCCGTTTCTCATTATGTTTCGCGAAGGGCTGGAAGCGGCGCTGATTGTCAGCCTGATCGCCAGCTATTTAAAACGGACGCAACGCGGGCAGTGGCTCGGTGTGGTCTGGATTGGCGTGTTCGTTGCTGCGGCGTTATGTCTGGCGCTGGGTCTGTTCATCAACGCCACCACCGGTGAATTTCCGCAAAAGCAGCAGGAATTATTTGAAGGCATCGTTGCCGTGGTCGCGGTATGCATTCTGACTTACATGGTGTTCTGGATGCGCAAAGTGTCGCGTTCCATCAAGGTGCATCTGGAAGGCGCGATTGATAACGCGCTCAGTTCCGGGCGCGGGCAGGGCTGGGCGCTGGTGGCGATGGTGTTCTTTGCCGTCGCGCGTGAAGGCCTGGAATCGGTGTTTTTCCTGCTGGCGGCTTTCCAGCAAGACGTAGGAATAGCCGCACCCATCGGCGCCATGCTGGGGCTGGGCGCGGCCATCGTGCTGGGTTTCCTCATCTACTACGGTGGTGTGAAACTGCATCTGGCAAAATTTTTCAAATGGACCAGCCTGTTTATCCTCTTCGTTGCGGCCGGTCTGGCGGCAGGTGCGATCCGCGCATTCCACGAAGCGGGATTGTGGAACGGTTTGCAGGACATTGCATTTGATTTGAGCAATACGCTCTCCACGCATTCCCTGTTCGGCACCTTGCTGGAAGGGATGTTTGGTTATCAGGAAGCGCCAAGTGTGAGCGAAGTGCTGGTCTATTTCCTGTACCTGATCCCGGCGCTGTTCTTCTTTTTTATGCCTCAGGGAAAATCCTCTGTGGCCGCCGCGGCCTCTGCCGGGCAAAAAACACCACGTTGATTTCATCTATTTTTCATCACCTTGCCTTTGCCATGGAGTTGTACATGCCACATTTTCGCCGTAAAGCTTTACAGATTGCACTGCTGTCTCTGCCGGCTTTTGCGCTGAGCGCAAACGTACTGGCAGCCGACGTTCGTCAGGTCAAAATTACTGTGAATGATAAACAGTGTGAACCGATGGCGCTCAGCGTCCCGGCCGGTAAAACACAGTTTGTTATCCACAACGACAGCCAGAAAAACCTGGAATGGGAAATTCTGAAAGGCGTGATGGTGGTGGAAGAGCGTGAAAACGTCGCGCCGGGCTTCACTCAGAAAATGACTGCCAATCTGGAGCCGGGCGAATATGACATGACCTGCGGCCTGCTGAGCAATCCGAAGGGCAAACTGACCGTGACCGCAGAAGGCGCGGCGGCTTCCGCTAAACCGGACGCGATGGCGCTGGTCGGGCCGATTGCAGAATATAAAGTGTATGTGACTCAGCAGGTTGGCGAACTGGTTTCCCACACCAAAGCGTTCACCGATGCCATTAAGAAAGGCGACCTGGCGAAAGCGCAGTCCCTGTATGCATCCACCCGCGTTTACTATGAGCGCATCGAGCCTATCGCGGAATTGTTCTCAGATCTGGACGGCAGCATTGATGCCCGTGAAGACGATTTCGAGAAAAAAGCGGAAGATCCAAACTTCACCGGTTTCCACCGTCTGGAGAAAATCCTCTTCGCAGATAAAACCACCAAAGGCGCGGAGCCTTTTGCTGACAAGCTGTATACCGACACGGTTGATCTGCAAAAACGTATCACTGACCTGACCTTCCCGCCGAGTAAAGTGGTCGGCGGTGCAGCAGGGCTTATCGAAGAAGTGGCAGCCAGCAAAATCAGCGGTGAAGAAGATCGTTACAGCCGCACCGACCTGTGGGACTTCCGCGCTAACCTCGACGGCGCGCAGAAAATCGTAAACCTGCTGCGTCCGCTGCTGGAAAAAGCCGACAAGCCGCTGCTGGATAAAATCGACGCGAACTTCAAAACTGTCGATTCCCTGCTGGATAAATACAAAACCAAAGACGGTTACGAGAACTACGAAAAACTGTCAGATGCCGACCGTAACGCCATGAAAGGCCCGATCACCACGCTGGCCGAAGATCTGGCTAAACTGCGCGGTGTGCTTGGTTTAGATTGATAAGAACTTCTCCCCCTTTGCAGGGGGAGAAGTGTTTTCCCGAGGCATAGCAATGAGTCACAAAAACAATAATCAGGACGACATTTCTTCTTCACGCCGCAGCTTGTTAAAAGGCGTGGGATTGTTAGGCGGGGCATTTGCCCTGGGCGGCGCAGCGACTGCGCAGGCTGAGAAAGCACCCGGAGCAAAAAAAGAATACACGCCAGGCACCGTTTCCCCCGACGAGCGTTGGGGCAAGCAACCGTATTATGGCGAACATCAGGCGGGGATTTTAACGCCGCAGCAGGCCTCGATGATGCTGGTGTCCTTTGACGTGCTGGCCACCAACAAAGCCGATCTGGAGCGTTTATTCCGTCTGCTGGATTCACGTTTTGCATTTCTGACCACCGGCGGCACCGCGCCGTCACTGGATCCGAAATTCCCGCCGATGGATTCCGGAGTGATGGGCGCTGAAATTTATCCCGATAACCTGACCATGACATTGTCCGTCGGCGAATCGCTGTTTGATGAACGCTTTGGACTGGCAGCGCATAAACCACTGAAATTAAGCCGCATGACGCGTTTTCCGAATGATTCCCTCGATGCGAAACTTTGTCACGGTGACCTGTCATTGCAAATCTGCGCCAACAACAGCGATACCGTGGTTCACGCGTTGCGCGACATCATCAAATACACGCCGGATTTGCTCAGCGTGCGCTGGCGTCGTGACGGCTTTATCTCTTCTCATGCCGCGCGCAGTCAGGGTAAAGAGACGCCGATTAACCTGCTGGGCTTTAAAGACGGCACGGCCAATCCGGATTCAAAAGACAAGCCGCTGATGGATAAAGCCATCTGGGTGACGCCAGATCAGGCTGAGCCAGCCTGGACAACGGGTGGCAGCTATCAGGTGACACGTCTGATCCCGTTCAAAGTGGAATTCTGGGACCGCACGCCGTTGCAGGAACAGCAATCCATTTTTGGTCGCCATAAAGCCACCGGCGCGCCACTGGGCATGGAAAAAGAGCACGATGTGCCGGATTACACCAAAGACCCTGACGGTAAAGTGATCCCGCTCGACGCGCATATCAGGCTGGCCAATCCGCGCACTAAAGAAACCGACGACAATCTGATGCTGCGTCGTGGTTACAGCTATTCGCTGGGCGTGACCAATTCCGGCCAGCTGGAAATGGGGCTGATTTTTGTCTGTTATCAGCATGATCTTGAGAAAGGGTTCCTGACGGTGCAAAAACGCCTGAACGGTGAAGCGCTGGAAGAATACATCCGTCCCAATGGCGGCGGTTTCTTCTTCACGCTGCCGGGCAATAAAGATGAAAGTCACTACCTCGGACAATCTTTGATCGAAGCATAATTGAGCTCCTCCCGCTGAGAAGGGGGAGGAACTCAATCCTGAAATGCTTTTTACGCCTGGTTACGCAATTCACGACCTGTTAATACTCCGCTTAATTCCTGAAAATCTCAGTAATGTCATGATGATAAATCGCGTAAATGATTTATCACGATGCCAGTTCTGAGATTGCTATGACCATCAACCATTCCCGCAGAAAACTGCTGATTTTCGGTATCGGGCTGTCGCTGACGGCGCCGCGGCTTTACGCTGCTCAAAAAGCGGTACGCATCACCATGACGTCGGATGCCAGTCAGATCCACGTTGAATTACCCGCAGCCGATAAGCGTTGTCGCGTGTTTATACTCAGCGCGCCGGAGCGGGTGGTGATCGACATGCCGGTGACGTCTTTCCCGCCAGAACTGGAACATGCGCTGACCGTAGTGCGGCAGAAATTCCCGTGGGTGGCAGAAGGGCGTCTTGCCCATTTCAGCCCGGACGTGGCGCGTATTGTATTGCAGGTGAAGGGTAAACCAGTGATTACGCGCAGTACTGAGAATGGCGTGCTGAAAGTCTCGATCACAGAACAGAATGCCGCGCAGAATTTGCCGCAGGTAATCCCCGTCACCACCACCACGCCGCGCGCAGAGAAACCGCTGCTGGTGATGATCGATCCCGGTCACGGCGGTAAGGATCCGGGTGCGATCGGCAATGAAGGCACTTACGAAAAACACGTGGTGTTGCACATCGCCAGACGGTTGCAAACGTTGCTGGATAAACAGCACGGTATTCATGCAGTGCTGACGCGTCAGGACGACGTATTTATCCCGCTGTATCACCGCGTCAGTCTGGCGCATCAGCACCAGGCGGACCTGTTTATTTCCATCCACGCCGACGGGTTTACTAACGATCAGGTGTCGGGCGCGTCGGTTTTTGCCCTGTCAGAGCACGGCGCAGGCAGCGCGATGGCGCGGTATTTATCGCAAAGTGAAAACAGCGCAGACGTGCTGTACGACAACGATTTTAAGACAGACGATCAATATCTTAAAGAAACGCTGTTTGATCTCGACCAGCACGAAACCATTCATCGCAGCATGAATTTTGGCACGCATCTGGCGGCGAATATCGTCAAAGTCCATCACATGCACAGCCCGCATCCGGAGCAGGCAGGTTTTGCGGTTTTAAAATCTCCACGCATTCCCTCGGTGCTGGTGGAGACCTCTTTCATCACCAATAAACAGGAAGAAAAACTGCTCGGCGAACCGGTCTTTCAGGAGAAAATGGCCCGTGCGCTGGCAGATGGCATTAACAGTTACTTCATCAATGAAAAGAAAAACAATCTGCTGACCTGAGTAAAATTCAGCGTGCTTGCGGAGGATCTGAAAAAGATCCGCGTGATCCTATTGACGCCAGCCACAAACTTTTTTACATTTTGGTAACGCAAATATTTCAGCTGTCATTATACTGAAATTATAAAGTGATAGTTTTTAAGATGTACAAGACAGGTTTTCACAAGGTGTACGGCAGGTGCCGTTAATAACACTGCGGGGAGCGCGAATGGTAAAGTCCATGTTTGGGCTGGTGAACGAAAATAACATGCTTCACTGCCTGACTCGTTGTTGTCGCTTAAATGCAAACGAGGGCAAGGCCACCGTCTCTCCAATATTGACGTCATCATTTTCAGTTTATTCCTGCCGCTTTTTACAACAATCATCATTCACGCAACCTCAACCCTGTTCTTTAAATGACCCCTCAATTGTTGATAAAAATGATGTGAATATCACTGGCTTTTATCCTGGATATCTCATTTTATGGGTCAGCGGTTTGTCATTATTGACGACATTGGCAATGCCTCCTCGTGAACAGAAAACAACCAGGAGATTATTATCCAATCGCTTTGGTTTATTTTCCTCTTCACGTTATTCATTGGCTCTACTTGGTCTAAAAGGAGACCAAAACCTCATTTGTTAGTGAAACATAATCGTGCGGGCATTATGCCTTAGCGTTAAGTGAATCAAACTGTAAGGTGCCACTATGGGAAGACAGAAAGCAGTGATCAAAGCTCGTCGTGAAGCAAAACGTGTTATTCGTAATGATTCACGCAGTCACCGCCAGCGCGAGGAAGAGTCTGTGACGTCACTGGTACAGATGGGCGGTTTGGAATCGATCGGAATGGCTCGCGACAGTCGCGATACTTCCGTCATCGAAGCGCGTACTGAAGCTCAAGGTCATTACTTATCAGCCATAGAGAATAAGCAGTTAATTTTTGCCACCGGCGAAGCGGGCTGCGGCAAAACATTTATCAGCGCTGCGAAAGCGGCAGAGGCATTAATTCATAAAGAAATCGACAGAATTATAGTGACACGTCCGGTATTGCAGGCCGATGAAGATCTCGGTTTCTTACCCGGCGATATTTCTGAGAAGTTCGCGCCTTATTTCCGTCCGGTTTACGACATCTTATTACGTCGACTGGGTTCATCATTCCTGCAATATTGCTTGCGACCGGAAATAGGCAAAGTTGAAATTGCGCCATTCGCTTATATGCGCGGGCGAACTTTTGAAAATGCAGTGGTTATTCTGGATGAAGCCCAGAATGTCACGGCCAGTCAGATGAAAATGTTCCTGACCCGTCTCGGTGAAAACGTGACGGTGATCGTTAACGGTGATATTACCCAGTGCGATTTACCACGTGGCGTAGTATCGGGTCTCAGCGATGCAATGTCCCGCTTCGAAGAAGACGAGATGGTTGGCATCATTCAGTTTGGCAAAGAGGATTGCGTGCGTTCAGAACTGTGTAAACATACGCTGCACGCGTACTCTTAATTCCTCCCTCATTTCTGTAAAAAGCCCGGCGACTGTCCGGGCTTTCATCTTTTCACATCACCAGCAACCCGTATTTACAGCACTTTTTTCAGAAACCTGCGGGTACGCGCATGACGTGGACGGTCGAGCACCTGCGCCGCGCTGCCGGTTTCCACTACTGCGCCATCCACCATAAACACCACCTGATCGGCCACCTGACGCGCAAAGCCTATTTCATGCGTCACTACCACCAGCGTGACGCCTGACTGCGCCAGTTTTTTGATCACGTCCAGCACCTCGCCGACCAGTTCGGGATCCAGCGCTGATGTGGGTTCATCAAATAACATCACTTTCGGATTGAGTGCCAGCGCGCGGGCAATGGCGATGCGTTGTTGCTGTCCGCCTGACAGATGGCGCGGCCATGCCAGTGCTTTTTCACGCAGGCCGACGGTGTCGAGCAATTCATACGCACGGGCGATGGCCTGTTTGCGGCTCAGCAATCCGTGAACCACCGGCGCTTCGATAATGTTATCCAGCACGGTCATGTGCGGGAATAAATTGAAATTCTGGAACACATACCCGACGTGAGTACGTTGCTTGAGAATGGCGCGTTCTTTCAGTTCATACAGCGTGTCGCCTTTGCGCCGGTAACCAATGTAATCGCCATCAATCTGGATAAAACCTTCATCAACCCGTTCCAGATGATTAATGGTGCGCAGCAGGGTGGATTTTCCCGAGCCGGAAGGGCCGAGGATCACCGTCACCGTACCCGGTTCGATGCTCAGACTGACGTTATCCAGCGCCTTGTGTGCGCCGTAATATTTACTCAGATTGCTGATGTCGATGCGCCCGACGGTCGCACTGTGCGGTTTAGGCACAAATTGCCGTTCTGCGGGAGCATCTGCCGGGCGGTTAACGAATAAATCAAAGGCTTCGGACATAGGATTTTCCCTTTATTGAGGACGGGCAACGCGCCACTGACGCAGACGCTGCAACGGAGTCGGCGCGACCTGACGCACGGTGCCGCGGGAGAAATAACGTTCGACGTAATACTGCAATACAGACAGCACGGTGGTGATCAGCAGATACCAGATCGTCGCCACCATCAGCAACGGAATGACCTGCTGCGTGCGGTTGTAAATCACCTGCACGGTATAAAACAGTTCCGGCATCGACAGCACATAAACAATCGACGTGCCTTTCGCCAGGCTGATCACTTCATTAAATCCGGTCGGGAGAATGGAGCGCAGCGCCTGCGGCAAAATAATGCGGAAGGTGCGACGGTAAGCCGGTAATCCCAGCGCGGCGGCGGCTTCATGCTGCCCGTGCTCAACGCCTAAAATCCCGCCACGGATAATTTCTGCGGTATAGGCAGACTGCACCAGCGAAAGGCCGAGAACGGCAACCGAAAACTGATCCAGCAAATCCACCGTCGGGGTGCTGAAAAAGGATATTGTGGTGAACGGAATGCCCAGTGACAGGTTGTCGTACAGATAGGAAAAGTTGTAGAGGATGATTAATACCAGCAACAGCGGCAATGAGCGGAACAGCCAGATATAGCCCCAGGCCAGCGCATTCAGCAGATAAGATTTCGACAGGCGGGCGAGGGCGAGAGCCGTGCCGAAAATGACGCCAAACAGGGTGCCCAGCAGGGTGAGTAACAGCGTCTTGCCCAGACCCGATAAAATCACCGGATCAAAAAACCATTGCCTGAACACGCCCCATTCCCAGCGGGAATTTGTCGCAATCGACTGAATAATCCCGAGCAGAATAAACGCCGAAAAGACGGCACCGGCCAGCCGCCACGGATAACGCGCCGGCACCACTTTCAGCGGGGGATGATTCACAGATGAAGGGGCATTTTCGCTCATAGTCTTTCTCTTTCTGTTTGCTGCTGATTACGACACCGGAACGTCGGCGGTCAGTTTCTTGGTAAACGGCAGACGACCGTCATAAGGAGGCCGGGAATAGACTTCCGGATCCAGTCGCGTATCGAACTGCGGCTGATAACCGTGAGATAAGTACAACCCGACCGCTTCCGGCTGGCGGAAACCGGTGGTGAGAAACACCTGCCGATAACCGTAAGCGGCAGCGCGGCGCTCCAGTTCATGCAATATTTTCTGTGCCAGCCCCTGACGGCGCAGCGAGCGGTGCGTCCAGATGCGTTTCAGCTCGGCGGTTTCGGCGTCGTATCGCTTATACGCGCCCATCGCAATGGGCGCTCCGTTTCTTAGCAGAACAATAAATGCGCCGTCGGGCCGGGCGAACACGCTGTCATCTTCAGGTTCTTTGCTGGCAAAATAGTCGCCGTAACGTTCACGGTATTCGCCGAATAAACCCTGAATCACCGGCGCAATCAGCGGATCTTCCGCTACGGTCTGGATAAATACGTCTTCGCTCATCGTGGCGTCCTCTGATTAATCGCCCAGTCCCGGCGGGTTAATTTCTGAATGGTCGATCTTCTCAACGCTTTCACCCCAGCGATCCAGCACTTTGATATAAGCCCCGCTGGCAATGGCGCTGTTCAGCGACGCCTGCACGGCATCCACCAGTCCGTTACCTTTTTTCAGCGTCACCGCGATATTGGCGGTTTTCGGCCAGCCGCCCGGCACCGTGCCGACCAGTTTGGTTTTGCCGGTCAGCAGTGCTTTATACGCACCGGTGACGTTAGGCCCAAAAGTGGCATCAGCGCGACCGGACTGGATCGCCAGCGTGGCAGCGGCGTCATCGGTGACATATTGCGGTTTCAGTGCCGGTAATCCCTTGGCCTGATTCTCTTTGTCCCAGGCCAGCAACACGGCTTCCTGATTGGTGCCGGAACCGACGATGATGCGTTTACCGGCGATATCCGGCGCGGAAGTAATGGATGTGATTTTGCTGTCGCTTTTCACGTAAAAGCCCAGCGTGTCCTGACGATAGGTCGCGAAATCAAACTTGGTTTTGCGATCTTTAGTGACGGTGATGTTGTAGATGGCAGCGTCGTATTTCCCCGACGTCACGCCCAGCGGCCAGTCTTCCCATGAAGCCGGCACCACTTTGAGTTTCAGGCCTAAACCGTCCGCCACCAGACGGGCGATATCGGCTTCGCTGCCGATCACGGTTTTGTTATCGCGGGCATACAGCCCGAACGGCGGGGCGCTCCCAAGAACCGCCAGTGCAACGGTCAGGGTGCCCGGTTCGACAAACTTAAAGTTTGCCGGGATTTTTGCCACGGCTTCCGGGCTTTTCGGCGTATTAATGGGGGTTTCATTGGCAATCAGATCAATTCCCGGCGCGGCGTATGCCGCTGATGAAAAACTTAATATTGCCGCGATGGCGGTGGCTGTGATGGTTGCGCTATGTTTCATCATTATTATTTTTACCCTGCATTCTTATTTTAAGGGGTGATGACCGTGAGGTGACGCTTTCACTATTCCCGAGTGTTACAGGGATGTAAAACAACAAAATTAAATAATCAAAGAGATAAAATAGAAATGCCATACGCAAAGGGCTTCGACGAAACATAAGTGATAAAGGCCAGCAACATTATTGATACCTTTTGGGGTGAGTTTTTCAAAAATGAAAAATAAAGAGGCACATGTTATTTTTGAGATTCACCTTAAAATATTCACATTTATCGGTGTATGGGGATCCCCTGAAGCACGTAGAATAAACTTTCATTTGGAAGTGATTTTTTAAGTTTCCCTGATTTTTATTTATAAGGATATATCCATGAGCGATGCTCAAAAAAGTCCAATCGTAAGACGTAAATCAACATTACTTTATGTGGGCAAAGTGCCTGTTGGCGGAGATTCGCCAATAACGGTACAGTCAATGACGAATACCAATACGAACGACGTGAATGCCACGGTGAGTCAGATTAATGCTCTTGAAAAAGCAGGCGCAGACATTGTTCGTGTATCAGTCCCAACTATGGATGCGGCGGAAGCATTCAGAATGATTAAGGAACAGGTGAATGTTCCCCTGATCGCAGATATTCATTTTGATTATCGGATAGCGTTGCAGGTTGCAAAATACGGTGCTGATTGCCTGAGAATAAATCCCGGTAATATTGGTAATGAAGCCCGTATTCGCTCGGTCGTTGACTGCGCACGTGACAAAAATATCCCCATTCGCATCGGCATCAATGGCGGTTCACTGGAAAAAGATATTCAGGAAAAGTATGGCGAACCCACACCGGAAGCCTTGCTGGAGTCTGCGATGCGTCACGTAGATATTCTGGACCGCCTGAATTTTGATATGTTTAAAATCAGTGTAAAAGCGTCAGATGTTTTTCTGGCGGTACAGTCATACCGTTTGCTGGCGGCACAAATTGTTCAACCTCTGCATCTGGGGATCACTGAAGCAGGCGGATTGCGCAGTGGTTCCGTAAAATCGGCGATTGGACTGGGCATGCTGCTGTCAGAGGGGATTGGCGATACTCTGCGTGTCTCTCTCGCCGCTGATCCTGTCGAAGAAGTGAAGGTAGGATTCGATATTTTAAAATCCCTGCGTATTCGCTCCCGTGGTATTAACTTTATAGCCTGTCCAACCTGTTCCCGGCAGGAATTTGATGTGATTAAAACCGTTAATGAACTGGAACAACGCCTTGAAGATATTACCCTTCCGATGGATGTGTCAATTATTGGGTGTGTCGTGAATGGTCCGGGTGAAGCATTGGTATCAACCTTAGGCGTTGCCGGCGGTCATAATAAAAGCAGTTTTTATGAAGGAGGCGTACGTCAGAAAGAACGTTTTGACAACGATAAAATAATTGACCAGCTTGAAAGTAAAATACGTGCCAGAGTCGCGATGATGAATCATAAAAACCATATTGATATGGTAAATGGATAATCCCAATAAAATTCGCAATGTTAATATTTAGATAACATTGATTTTACCGACGGGCAGTCCTGTTACTGACAAATTTATAAATATTACAGATTTCATTTAAGCCTTTCTTTTAAGTCAAAGAGGTAAACGCCCGGAATAGCCGGGCGTATCTTCGCCAATATACGAACAGACTTTATTTTTCCCTGGTTAATTCATCCAGTGCTTTTTCAGCCAGTTGCTGGAAATATTCTGCCGCCGGATAAATAGCCGATTCGTCGGGATTAAATTGCGGATGATGCAAACCGAAATCACTGGCGGAGCCGATGCTGACAAACGCACCCGGTACATGATGCAGGTAAAACGCAAAATCCTCACCGCCCATTTGTGCCTGCGCGACTTCGGTTTTATAGCCAAATTCATCCGCTGCTTTCAGGCTGAACTCGGCCCAGCGCGGCGTATTGACTACTGCCGGTGGCCCGCCAAACCAGTGCAATTCGGCTTTTGCGCCCAGCGCGTCTGCGACACCTGCGATGACTTTGCGGATGCGCTGCGGAATTTGCTCACGGATTTCGCTGTTGTGCGTGCGAACCGTGCCTTCGAGTTCGACGGTTTGTGGTAGCACGTTCCAGGTATTGCCGCCTTCAATGCGTGTAACGCTGACCACCGCCGCCTCCTGCGCGCTGACATTGCGGCTGACCACCGTTTGCAGCGCGGTCACGATGTGGCTGGCGGTGACGATACTGTCGACGCCTTCTTCCGGATGCGCGGCGTGCGCGCCTTTGCCGGTCACGGTTATCTGGAAGCGGTCAACATTGGCGTAAAACGCGCCGCCTTTGGTGGAGAAGGTGCCGACCGGCAATTCAGGCGCATTGTGCAGACCAAAAATAGCATCCACGTTTTCCAGCGCACCGGCTTTTATCAGCTGCGACGCGCCGCCGAACCGTTCTTCCGCTGGCTGGAAAAACAACCGCACGCGGCCCGGAAGCTGGTCTTCACGCGCTTTAAGCAGATGGGCGGCACCCAGAATAACCGAGGTATGGAAGTCGTGTCCGCAGGCGTGCATTACGCCGGGCTGTTGTGAACTGAACGGCACGCCGGACGTTTCTTCAATCGGCAGGGCATCGATGTCACCGCGTAACGCCACCACCGGGCCGTGTTCAGGGCCGATTTCCGCCACCACGCCGGTTTTCAACCCGAGGGATAAAATGCGGATCCCGGCGGCATTCAGCCACTGAGTAATTTTTTGCGTGGTGACAAACTCCTGATTGGATAATTCCGGATGCTGATGTAATTCATGGCGCCAGGCGATGAGTTGTTCTTCTAATCCTGATGGATTGTCTGCTGATGAAATGTTTGCTGATGAATTGTCAGGTGCGATGTTTTTCGTGTCTTCGGCAAGTGAAATGCTCATGGCGAAATAACCTTATTGTCTGAAAAGGATTGTTAATTGTCTGAAAATGATTGTTACCCGGATGTAGCGGTTCATTTCATGCTAGCCAGAGCGAGGGAAATAACTAAATACTCAGTCGCTATAATTTATAGTCATTTTGCACACACGATTGCATAGCAAATTACTGACTATAGAAACGTGTTTTTATTATTTAGCTTTGGTCGTATTTCATGGAACTCTTTTTGTCACAATGAATAAAAGGGATGCCCAGGTGAATTACCGACTGAGTTTATTAGATCAAAGCCCGATCAACGACGGGCAGACAGCGGCGCAGGCACTGGAAGCGACGCTCACATTCGCGCTAAAAGCCGAAGCGCTGGGTTATCACCGCCTGTGGGTTTCTGAACATCACGACACCGAAAGGCTGGCAGGCAGCTCGCCGGAAGTGCTGATTGCCTGGCTGCTGGCGCGTACATCCCGGCTGCGGATCGGTTCAGGCGGCGTGATGTTGCAACATTACAGCCCGTATAAAGTGGCCGAGAATTTCCATCTGCTGGCCTCGCTGGCGCCGGATCGCGTGGATATCGGCATTGGCAAAGCGCCCGGCGGATTGCCGCTTTCTACCAAAGCCCTGCGCGGTCATACACCGGCAGATTCAGCACCCGGATTTCCCGCGCAGTTACAGCAACTGACGCATTATCTCACTCATCTTGATGACCATCTGGCTGGCACGGAAGCCCGTGCATTGCCGCGTCCGCCGGTCAGTCCGCAACGATTTCTGCTGGGTGCCAGCCCGGAAAGCGCGCGGCTGGCCGCATCGCTCGGCTGGAATTTTGTGTTCGCCGGTTTTATCAATACTTCGGAACAGGTGATGACAGAATCCGTGCTGGCCTTTCACGAATATTCTGCCGGACAGGGGCACGCGCTGGTCAGTCTGGCGGTGCTGGCAGCAGAAACCCGCGAACGGGCGGAAGCGCTGGTGGCTGAGCAACATAATTTTCGGGTCACGGTGGGCGACCGGCACGTTACGGTCGGCACGCGCGAACAGGCGGAGGCCTTTGTGCAACAGGCGGGCGCAACGCACTACCAGATTGAGCAGCAGAAGCTCAGCGTGTTGCACGGCACGCCCGGCGATATCCATCAGCAACTGCGCGATATTCAGCGCCGTCTTTGCGTGAATGAATTTGTGATCCACACCCCACTGACAGATGCCGCGGTGCGTCTGAAGTCCATCGAATTGCTGGCGGGCCAGCATTAAGGAGTTTTCATGAGCCATTCAAGTCATTCAGGCAATTCAAAAAGTATAAAGCTGGGTCTGATGCTGCACGGTGCGGGCGGACATATGAATTCATGGCGACATGAAAAAGCGCCTGCGGATGCCAGTGTGAACTTTCCCTATTTCCGCGATTTAGCCTTGCGCGCTGAAGCCGCAGGATTTGATTTTCTGTTTGTCGCCGACGGTCTGCACATCAACGAAAAATCGCTGCCGCACTTTCTGAACCGTTTCGAGCCGGTGGCGCTGCTGTCGGCGCTGGCATCAGCCACGCACAGCATTGGTCTGGCGGGCACCATTTCAACCTCTTACAGCGACCCGTTCACCGTGGCGCGTCAGCTGGCGTCCATCGACAATATCAGTCAGGGACGTGCGGGCTGGAATGTGGTGACGTCGCCGCTGGCCGGTTCCGCGAAAAATTTCGGCAAAGATCATCCTGAACACGCGCTGAGATATCAGATTGCGGAAGAATATATCAATGTGGTGCAGGGGCTGTGGGATTCATGGGAAGACGGCGCGTTTGTGCGTGACCGTGAAAGCGGCGTGTTTTTTGATGCGGCGAAGCTGCACAAACTGAATCATCAGGGGCAATTCTTCTCGGTGGAAGGGCCGCTGAATATTCAGCGTTCGCCGCAGGGACAGCCGGTGATTTTCCAGGCCGGTGCGTCTGATGCCGGTATCGCGCTGGCAGGCAAATCTGCCGATGCGGTGTTCACTAACGCCCGTACGCTGGAAGAGGCGCAGGAATACGCCGCGAAATTGCAGGCGCAGGTCGCGAAAAATGGCCGTCATCCGGTCGGGATTTTCCCCGGCATCAGCCCGATAGTCGGCAAAACCGAAGAAGAGGCTGAGGCAAAATATCAGTATCTGCTTTCCCTGCTTTCGCTCGATGACGCGCTGGCGTATCTGGGACGCTTCTTCGATCATCATGATTTCAGCCAGTATCCGCCGGACGGGCCGTTCCCGGAACTGGGTGATTTAGGACAAAACACCTTCCGTTCGACCACCGACAGCATCAAGAAACTGGCGCGGGAAGAGAACCTCACGCTGCGGGAAATCGCCTATCAGACCACGCTGCCGCGCGGTGAATTCTTCGGTACGCCGGAACAGGTGGCTGACCGGCTGATCCGCTGGGTGGAAGAGGGCGGTGCCAGCGGCTTTATCATCAGCGGGCCGGTGCTGACGGAAGCGCTGGACGATATCACCCGGCTGGTTCTGCCGGTGCTGGCGGCGCGGGGTTACTGGCATCCGTCAGAGGCGCAAACCCTGCGCGAGCGGCTGGATATTCCTTTTAAAACTAACCGTTACAGCGTGCAGGAAACCCGCCGCGAGGCAGTAAACGAAAAATAGTTACAACATACTAAAGCTTTTAACTGAGCCCGCTCCGGTAGCCCCGAGCGGGCTTTTTGCTTTGCAGGGATCGGCGGGGGTTGTCTCACAGAAAAAAGGGGCGTAGGTTTCGACAAAACCATAAGAAATCTTTGAACTGATAAAGGAAATGAAATGAAAGCATTGGTTCTCGAACAACAAGACAAAGCCACTCTGGCCGAAGTGAAAGACATCGCACTGCCGGAAATGGCCGCGGGCGACGTGCTGGTGGATATCAGCTGGTCAGGGCTCAATTACAAAGATGCGCTGGCAATCACCGGTAAAGGCAAAATCATCCGCCAGTTCCCGATGGTGCCGGGCATTGATTTCACCGGCCATGTAAAACGCAGTAACGATCCGCGATATTCAGCGGGACAAGCGGTGATCCTCACCGGCTGGGGCGTGGGCGAAAACCACTGGGGCGGACTGGCAGAACAGGCCTGCGTCAAAGGCGACTGGCTGGTCGCACTGCCTGAAACGCTGCCTGCACGCAATGCGATGATCATCGGCACCGCCGGTTTCACCGCCATGTTATGCGTGATGGCGCTCGAAGACGCAGGCGTGACGCCGGAAAGCGGCACCGTGCTGGTGACCGGTGCCAGCGGTGGCGTCGGCAGCACCGCCGTGGCACTGCTGCATACCCTCGGTTACACTGTCACGTCCGTGACGGGACGTGAATCCACGCATGATTACCTGCGCAAACTGGGTGCCAGCGAAATTCTGTCCCGCGATGAGTTTGCCGAAACCCGTCCGCTGGAAAAACAGCTGTGGGCCGGTGCCATCGATACCGTCGGTGACAAAGTGCTGGCTAAAGTGCTGGCACAAACCAATTACGGCGGCTGCGTGGCGGCCTGCGGTCTGGCGGGGGGCTTTGGTCTTCCAACCACTGTGATGCCGTTTATTCTGCGTAACGTGCGTTTACAGGGCGTGGATTCAGTTTCTGTGCCCGCTGAACACCGTGCGGCGGTGTGGGAACGTCTGGCGAGTACGCTGCCGGAAAGCTTCTATCAGCAGGCTGCGACGGAGATTACGCTGGAGCAGGCACCGGCGTATGCCGAAGATTTTCTGAATAATAAAATTCAGGGCAGAACGCTGGTGAAAATAGGCGGTTAACCTTGTTCAGCCCCGGCATTTTCACGATGCCGGGGTGTTTCTCCGCTCAATTTTCCCGCCGCGCTAAAGAATTTCCCCAAACCAGCCGATAAATACAACGTCCCTCTGAGACAAAAAGAGAACGGAATTCCTTATTTTCCGAACGACGCACAGCGCAAACACCGATAAAAACGAATAACGACAGGCATGGGGAAAGTATGGATAATTTTCAGAAAGAAATTGATGAGAGAACAAATCTCACTTCATCAAACCGGTTTGAGCTTTTGCTGTTCCGTCTTGGAACCTCGCCGGAAGACGAACAATCTGAACTCTTTGGTATCAACGTCTTTAAATTGCGCGAAATCGTGCCGATGCCGGCACTGACCAAAGCCGCAGGCATGTCATCGCCGATGATGGGCATGGCGAATATTCGCGGTGAAATTATTCCGGTGATTGATTTGCCCGCGGTGGTCGGCTGCGTGCCGAAAACCGGGCTGAACATTTTGCTGGTCACGGAATATGCCCGCAGCACGCAGGCGTTTGCTGTGGAATCCGTGGACGATATCGTGCGTCTCGAATGGAGTCAGGTGCTGGCTGCCGAATCCGGCGTCAAGAGCCGCAACATCACCAGTATCGCGCGTCTGGATAGCGATAAATCCAGCACCCGTCTGGCGCTGGTACTCGACGTCGAGCAGATCCTGCATGACATCATTCCGAACAGCAATATCGATATGGACAAGAAGAAAACCAGCGCGTTCAAACTGAAACCGGGCACGGTGGCGATTGTCGCGGAAGACTCGAAAGTCGCGCGTCAGATGCTGGAAAAAGGCCTGAACATGATGGAGATCCCGGCACAGATGCACGTGACCGGTCTCGAAGCCTGGAATAAAATCCGCAAACTGGCCGAAGAGTGCAAAGCAGAAGGGCTGCCAATCGCCGATAAAATTTCCTTCGTTCTTACCGATCTGGAAATGCCGGAAATGGACGGTTTTACGCTGACGCTCAATATCAAGCGTGATGAATTCCTGAAAAATATTCCGGTGATTATCCACTCCTCATTATCCGGCAGCGCCAACGAAGATCACGTGCGCAAAGTCGGTGCCGACGGGTATGTGGCTAAATTCGAAATTAACGAGCTGGAAGCGGCGATCCATAAAGCGCTGGATGCGAAGAAGATTGCGCACGTTTAATTTTATGAAAAATTGATTTATAAAAACCCCGCCTTATGTTGAGCGGGGTTTTTATTATTTACTTATTGAAGCGCAAACATTTGCCATGCACCTTTAATATTCTTCAGTTCAATATTACTGATCAGACAATGGTTAGGGCTATTTGGCAGCGGATCGGTGGAGACGGTGGCATTTTTATTCACCAGTGTGGACGCGTTTGTTCCACCTGCCTGCTTCAGGCCGGCCGGATGACCGGGATCTGTCGCAATTAAGGCTTCGACCTTGGCCTTATCAACGCCGGAAACGGTTTTCGTACAGAGTGCTGAAACGTTTTGTAATCTACCCGGATAACCATCCTGAGTGGCGTAATTCGCATCCGTATTGGCGGCACCGTAACGGACAACCAGCGCGCCTTTAGGCACATCATTCACTTTCGCGAAACCTTGTGCGGATACCAACATACCTGCGGCAATAACGAACATATAGTTGTGTTTCATCAGAACCTCGATAACAGAGTGTTTTTGTGGTGACGATGCAGAATGTCTGCATTGTCATTTCTCATAAATTGGATACAGACAGATTACAAAACTGAATATTCTCTGAACGTTAAACGTTACGTAACAGGGTTACCGTCGTGAGTTTTACGTCAGCTTTTTCGCATAGGCATGACTCCTGAGTGAGCTGTTATTAACAGGTTTTCAAATTTCCGCTTTTTTACCCGCATATCTGCCGGAGAAATTCACGGGACATAAATAATCTCAAAAGTTGAGGTTTGGTTATTAAGGTCCGTTTTACTGCCGTCAACGTAGCGGATTTGCAGATCGTATTTATAAACCGTCTTTTTATCCGGATGGAGGATGAGGTCAATAACCGGAACTTTCACCGTGACCTGATGGTCCGGACTGGCTTCATTTAACTCAAAGGTCTGGTTGCTGATATTGACCAGCATACGGGCGATAGGTCGCGGTCCGGATGAACTGTAAGCTTTCGGATCACTTTTAAAGGTCAGCGTATTGGAGATATCTACCGGTGCCGACTGGGTAATAAAATCGAGCGGTTTATCTTTGTATTTGTCGTCTAACGCAATTTTCATCGGCAGTTTGTCAGGATTAAATCCCGTGAACTGAACCTCTACTTCCCCTTTGAGTAACAGGCTTTGCTGAGATTTAGAAAACAGCGCATCCCAGATTGTCACAAACTGACTGACGGGCAGGGTGAATGAATCGGCAATCCCGCTTTGCAGGTTGATCAGCGCATTTTTCTCCTCCGTCTTGCCTGCGGGCAGTTCAAGCTGCAACGCCAGCGTATCGGCGTTGGCAAACGGCACCAGTTTGCCGTCTGACTGTTTTTGCAAAAACTGATCCCTGGCATTGGCGATGCGATCCTGATTAACCTTCGGCAGTAAAAAATAATCCAGCGACACGGTAACCTGATCCAGGCTGGTGGCGTTTTCCGGTGCTGAGAATGAAAACGACAGCATGGGTTTAAGGTCAGTGCCAATCCCCACCTCGAAGGTATCGGGCAGATAGTACAGGTAACTTTTCAGGACATAATCCTGATAATAGTTGTACGCCACGTTGTGATAAACCAGCGGCAGGAGCGTCAGTTGCAAGCGCGCGGGCGGCGGCAGAATACCCTGATAAATATACGGATAGTAGTTTTGTGCAAAGTAGAAAACTTTAGGGTCGGTAATGGTATTGATAATGCTGTGATCGGTGGTGATGGCAATCACCAGCGTGGTCTGCGCATCAAAATCCGACAGGGCGCGCAACAGGGCATCACGTTGAGCTAACTCATTCAGCTCCAGTTCCGCCTCATAGGTGTTGTCCGTTCCGGCTTTAAGCACTTTATCGAAGATCATCTCTTCGGGATTACCGAAGGTGCTGTAGCTCAGCACAACGTAGGGGATTTGAGGCACCTGGCGACTCAGCGTGAAATTCAGCATCATCTTCCAGCTTGTGCCGTCGGTGCTGGTGGCAATCTCGTAGCGTGTTTCTCCTGAAACGACTTCTGTGCAGACTTTGGCGGCCAGATCGTCCGCCTGCACGGCCTGTACCGCCCGATAGCGTACGTGCTTTTCGCTGATATCCGGAAATTGTTCGCGGGCGTTTTGCAGAATAATTTGGTTCAGCGTCACCAGGTTATTAAGAAATATATTCATCTTTTTCCTCAGCATATTCGGTTTGAGCCAGCGTTCTGAAGTGGTTCAGATTGGGTGACGTCCACAGGTATCGCCCGTCGTGCCGGCGGTAAAGCGGGCTTTCCGGCTGACCGGCAGGTAATTGCCAGCGGGCCAGTGCATTAATGACCGGCGTGAGCTGCGGAACACCGGCTTGTCTGGCGTAGATCAAGGTGGCGTGCCATTCGCCGGGATGGGCGTAATAAGGCGTCAGCAAACTGAGCCTGTCGAAGTCATCACCGCTCCATTGCACCGCCTGACTCAGCATGTTGAGAATGCGCGTGCAGGCAGGCGGCATGACACCGCCGTCGTCCGCCAGCGTTTGCAGCAAAATCAGCGCATTAGTGTTAACGCAGCAATCAAGCTGGCTGATGTCGTTGTCATCCTGCATCCAGGTATAAAAACTCTGACACTCCGCCCACTGGTGCTGTCCGGCCTTCAGACGGGGATCAACCTGTCGCACCTGATAACCGTTCATCTGCGCCAGCGTTTGCCTGACCTGCATCCGTGAGATGCGACCAAACTTATAAAGCAGCTCGGTGATGATGGCCGTGTCATCGATATCGGCGCAGATTTTCTGGTTCGCCATCCATTGGGGATGAGCGTCCGGCGGCCAGAAACTGAAGTGAGAAGGACGGATTTCGCAGGCAGTTAAAAAATCGAGCGCCTTTTCGATACACGCTGCCGTCTGCGGGGTGTATGCCAGCGTGCGTAAAACCTGCGCCGTGACAAACGCATTTTCATCCTGATGCCAGCGCCCGTCGGGTGTTCTGACATGTGCCGCAAAGGCACCGCTGGCGCACTGTTTCGCCAGCAGCGTTTTCAGACCGGGACTGCCGGGTTGCGCGGTGGAAGACGTCGGCTTTAACGGCAGGACGTTAAAACGCGAATTCTGCGGACTGAAGGTGCAACTGAGTCCGCTACGGCTTTGCCTGTCCACCGAAAACCCCACCACGTTGAACTGCACGGGAATTTCTGCGGTCATCACCTGCTGCAATAAAGGCAGGGTGTATTCGTTTTGCCGCAGCAACGCCTGTACGCCGGGAAATACCCGCGAGTTATCACCAAAGAAACTCGCGGCCATCACAAACAGCGTCACGCTTTCCGGCGCGCCATCCTGACCGCAGGACAGACTAAAACCGTAGGTGGTTGGCGGAAAAGTCTGTCCGTTCAGGGTTTGCGCCAGTGCCTGATCCAGTAAGGACGTCAGCGCCGGTAACAGGGATCCACATTCGAAAAAACGCATCACTGAGGCAATATCCGCGTGGGTGATGCGCGCGCTGTGCCACTGAAAATAATACTCACGCGGCGCATCAGCCTGCTGCGGGTAATAACCGACCATCAGTAATGACAAACCTGCCCGCCGGCAGGCAGCGGCAGAAAACTTTTCCACCGCGCCGGGCAAGCTGACTTGATCCAACGCGTCGCCACGCACTTCCGAATACACCTTGGTTTTCACCCCGTCAGGAGAATATTTTCGCCCCAGCCAGGAGCCAAACCGCAACGGCTGCGTGCTGCGACTTTGTATTTCCTCCATCGCGGCAAAACAGGCTTCAACGTTATCCTGCGGCGAACCGGCAACAATATGCTGCACATGCCGGGAGAAAGCCGCCATCCGGCGGTTTTCGGTAAAGCGCGGCAGAAAAGGATCCAGCGTGCAGGCCAGCGCCTGCGGTTTTGAGGTCGCGACCGTGAATTCCAGCGGGCAGCCGTTATAGGCCAGCAGGCTGGTATTGAATGCCGAAGACAAGCCACCGGAGGTCAGCCGCGCCTGAGTAAAACGGGCGATCTCCGGTGCCAGTGTTGCCCGCAAATGAGGCGCGGCGCGGCAAAGCGCGTCCACCAGGGCGTTCCATGCCACCGGGAGTACGGTATTGAGCTCGGTCATCGTCAGCCGCCTACGCCACAGCCGGAATAACGATGCCCGCCGGGTTTTCACTGCCTTCGAGCGTGGTTGTTTTACCGCCGACCAGGAAGTACGTAATCTTGTAATTAACCAGCCAGGGCTTCTCGGTCAGGCAGCGATATCTGAAGGTCTGCGGGTCTTTTTTATCCTCGCTGAAGGTGTACTTTTTGCTTTTTTTGCTCTGCTTGTCGTCGAGATAGGTCAGTTCGACGATCACCTGGTTACAGTTTTCCCACGAGAACGTCTTGTCGAGGCGAATTGAGATTTCGTTGAATGTCAGCACGGCGGCGGGGTCGAGGTTCAGCAAGGTTGAAGCCGATTGCGATGTTGGCTGGTAACTGCTGCTTCCTTCCCAGCCGGAGGTGGCGGCGGATTTGAAGACAAACTCACTCTGGATATCAAACAATTCGTTGACGTTGCTGCTGCGGGAAATGTTTTTGTTCCAGGTGCCGTCATCGGCGGTGAACGCCGGAGCGGTGTAAACCTGTTTGTTGTAACCGATTTTAAAAGTCGCGGCTTTAATGCCGTATTCATCAAAGCCGTCCGGCCCCAGCACGGTGAAATCAATTTTCTGGAAGAACGGATCGTTGACGTTGACTTCAATAAAGTAGGGCGCCTCTTTTTTGGCGTGCAGGATGTCGCTGCCAATAAAGTTTTGGGGCACGGCTGACTGGCTGATGGCTTTCGATGAGATGTAGTTAAAGTTCAGTGCTTTGGTTTCTTCGATGCGCACCATTTTTATCTCCAGCGAGCCGCTGGGGAACAGGCCACCTTTACCGCCTTCTTCTCCGTCTTCTTTCTTATCGCTGGCGATCAGAGAATCCAGAATGGAAGAACTGGCGGATTTTGCCTGGGTATTGCTGTCATCGTTGAGGCTGAGCGAGGCGGTGAAGAAGCTTTTGAGGATCTCTTCTTTGACGAACTGCAACGCCCATTCCTTTTCCTTTTCCGCCTGATCACCCGGCATACTTTCGGTGATTTTGATCACCAGTTTCTGATCCTGCTGCAACTTCTTGATGACGCTGTCAAAACCGAGCCAGAAACTGGCCGGTGTTTCTACCGGGATCGGAATGTTAGCGCCAAATTTAAGATCGAATTCTTTGTATAGGCTTTCAAATTTGGCTTCCACTTCCACCTTTAAGGCAGGCGTGATGCCGGTAAAACTCAGGTTGTAGGCTACCGCCGCCGGTGCCTGCGCCTGATTAAAGGCGGCTTCCAGAATGACCGCCTGTTCCGGTGTCAGTTTGGCGCTGAAGATGGCGCTGTTCTTGCCAAACAGGCTGGGGCTTTGCGCGCTGATCAGCTCGCCATTGGTGCCTTCTGCGCCCAGAACAAAGAAATTCACCGTGCCTTTATCGAAAGGAACCTGAGCCTTGCGGGGGTTCACCGGCTTAACCTTGAGCTTGCTGAGATATTCTTTAAATGCGCTGTCGAGCACATCTTCTTCAATGGACGTATCCACTTCAAAATTGATGTATCCGCCTTGCTGACCGCTGCCGTCACCGGTGTATTTGATCAATGAAAAGACCGGCTTTTTATCATTCTGCGCGATGTGAATGTCACCGGGTAAATACCAGAACTGTGAGTCATCAGAATCATCGGCAAAGAAGGTAATGTTATTGATGGTTTGGGTTCTTTCTCTGAGTAATAA
Source organism: Rahnella sp. PAMC25617 (assembly GCF_050606005.1). Taxonomy (NCBI): domain Bacteria; kingdom Pseudomonadati; phylum Pseudomonadota; class Gammaproteobacteria; order Enterobacterales; family Yersiniaceae; genus Rahnella; species Rahnella sp. PAMC25617. The sequence continues at coordinate 83,516 of NZ_JBOCUM010000007.1, read as the reverse complement.
CATGGCGTTTCCTTAATTGAGGTTGGCGATATCGATACTGTCTTGAACGGTGGTGGTCTGGATGTGCTCGGGTTTGTCTTTACCTTGTCCCGGCTGGTAAATGAACCAGACATCGAGATCGACGCTGAGTCGTGCAGGGTCGGGCTGATCGGCGCTAAAACACTGAGCGGCGGCGTCGGATTCGGTAAATTTAAAAACTTGTTGCAGGGTGGCGTTGCTGTCAGTTGCCGACCAGGCATAACTGGCCGAGACGATCACTTCCCCGACCTCCTGCCAGTCGAGGGTGGCGGAAAGCATTAACACCCGCTGGTGATACAGGCTGGAGAACAGGGAAACAGTCTGGCTGGTCGGCTCATTCATCTCCGCCGGTATGTGAGGAGAATTGACGGCGCTGCTGTAGTCCTTGATGACCTCAAACAGATACAAATCGGGATTGGGCAACGTGACCGGATAATGCACCGGCGGCGAACCGGCGGTTATCTGAAAACTTTTCGAGACAACGGAGGCAGGCAGCAGCATATGACGACAGCGCAGGGTCACCAGCACGGACTGATACCAGTTCCAGTCAAACTGGCTGGCCGCCGCGATGAGAAAATCATAGCGGGCATAGACTGAATCCAGGTCGAGGTAAATATCGTCCAGTTCGGTGTACAGATCGCCGGAGCTGACTGAATTCACACCGCCGAATGGCTGATTAAAATAGACGGTAAAATCGTACCCGACCGGCCAGAGCATTTTCCCGGTTTTGGGGTCGAGAATGCTCGGTGCCTTGAAATGCTTTGGCTGCACATCGCCGTTGCGAAAAGTAAATTGCTGAATATTTTCGCCATAACGCAGGCGCGCCATTACCAGCTGTACATTGCTGTCCAGTTCGGGCGTCAGTAAGCTGATTTGCACCTTACGGCTGGCAAAGAAGTCATCCTGTAGATCACTCTGGCTGATCACCCGACCAGGCTGATAGTCGGTGCCTTTGACCAGTTCACCGAACAATGCCTGCGGATAAAGTGAGCGTTGCACTACTGTGGTTTCGCTCAGCTTGCCGCTTAAACGACGTTGCTCAATGTCTTTAACCGACACCCGTTGCAGATAAAAACCCGCGCGGGGCTGGGTTTGCGCAGGCACATCGGCAAACACCGGGGTGAAAAACTCACTCAGCAGGATCTGCATCAGTTCAGCACCCGCCTGGGCGATATGCCCGTCGGGATCGGTTTCCCTGACTTTGATGGTCACCACTTTTTCGCTGATCAGACGCGACGAGGTTTTCTCAATATCGACTGAAAAAACCAGCAGGCTGAAGCCGAACGATTCCTGCAGGAATTCATAAACCTTGTCCCAGCTCGCCTCCAGTTCAAAGCTGGCAGGGGGTAACTGTTGCAGATAATCGATTTTGTAACTGACTGCGACCGGTGTCGCTTCCGGCGTCTCCATCAGCTTGGCCAGCAGGGCGATATCGGCTTGCTCAGACAGTCTGGCCAGCAGATAACAATTTTGCTGGTCGTTTAACGCCGTCTTGCTGGTCTGCCCGCTGATGAAGCCGGGAATATCCAGCGTGGCACTGCACGAAATCGCCTGCAACGGTAAAAGAATGGCATCGCGCGGGATGTCCGGGCTGGCATCGGCCGCCGCGCGCGCGGCCTCCGGGCTGCTGGACAACAGGGTCTGCAATGACAAGGTGGCATAGTAAACGGTGGCCGGTTCGCGGCTGTTTCTGAAAATCTGCAACTGAACGGCGGGCTGATTGTCGTGCGTCACTTTGATGCACGGCGCAGCGGCGCAGTAAAAATACAGAGCGCTGTCCGGGTCGGCACGGATAAAACAAATGTTTTGCACTACGATCTGGCTGTTCATAGCGACAATCCTGCGTTGCGAAAGTAAAGGCAGGGCAAAGATTTCTTGCCCTGCGTTTTTCAGAGCATCAGAAACTCACCACCACGATTGAGGTGGTATTCGACACCGTCTTGTCGATGGTTTTCTCTTCGCCCTGATCGCCGTAGTACAGGGTCGAGGTATAGGTTATCTCCGGTTCGTTACCACTTTCTGCCTGCATGAGATCGAAGGTCAGGGACTGAGTCAGCGACTTGCTGTCAAATTCGTTCACCACCAGGCTTTGCGTTTCGCTGAAGTCCCATTTCGGGTATTTGACCGTCATTTCAAAGGTAATCAGCGACACCTCCTTCTGCGTATATTTGAAGATGATGGTGTACTTCTGCTGTTTCGGCAGGGCGTTTGCGATCAGGATCTGGTTGCCATGTATCAGCCCGTAGCCCGGTAATTGCGGACTGGTCTCAACCCCGGTGGGAATGTAAGTCAGGCTGTCGCCATCGATGGCATAGTAGTCGGCGGAGTAATAAATGGGTTTTTCCACGGCGGTGCCGATCGGATAAATGAAAGGCTTAGGTGGTACGCTTTCGCTGATCACCTGGCTGCTGGTTTTAAGTTCGACGCCTTTATCCGGATCGGAATATTGGGTTTTAACCACCACCTGACTGAAGACTTTCCATCCCTGCGGATCGAGCAGCGTGGAAATGTCGGCAAACACCACGCCGCATTGGGCGGTATTGATGGTGATAATCAGGTCCCGGTCGCTCTGGATCTCGCCAGAATGATAGGGTTTAGCCTGTAACCCGCTGAAATTTACGGTATAGGAGTATTTAAAGGCGCGACCCAGTTCAGGCTTGATATACCATTTGCCGGTTTTTTTCGGATCCATATCTTTAGGGCTAAACTGCAGGGTGCTTTGATTGTCTTTATCGTAAATGGCCGTCACGACAATATTGGCAATGTTATAGGTGGACAAATCCTGGGTGACAAAGAATTCAGGCTGTATGTATTGATAGAAAGGATCGTTAAGGTCGTACTCTTTGAAATATTCTTTCAGATTGTCTTCACCCACGATGGACTGAATGGACGGCAACTGGGTTTGCGGCGCAATAGCAAACGACACGACCGAGTTTTCGTCATAAACGCGGGTAAAGCTTTTGGTCTGGCTCAGGCTTTCCTGGAATTTCCCAAAGTTGCCTGCGTCATTAAGCATATCCAGACTCATGTCCAGCCCGGTCTGACTGCTCAGGATTTGCTCAACCTGCTTCTGTCCCCACGCCGTCAGACCTTCTTTCCATTTAATGTACTGATCGGGTGTCATGCCCATTTCTGCCGCGGTCAGGCCGACCTGGACATCAATTTTGATCGCGCCTTTTTCGATGTATTCCCGCTCAATTTTTTTCTCATCCGCCGACCACGTATGGTAAGAAATAGTTTGCGTGACGGACTTGGTGATCTCGCTGTCGTAGCTGACCGTGACTTTGGCGGCGGGCAGGGAGGCATCCAGATTGAAGTTAAAACGAACGCCCACGCTGGAGTTCTTATCCGTGCCGGTCAGCACATTTTCAAACAGGGTGGCGCCTTCGCCGGTCAGCGTCAGGCCGAACACGGTGCGGTTATCGCCCAGACCGGATGGCGATAACGGGGTCGGGATCTGACGATAGAATTTCTCATTATCATCAAGAATTAACGTGGCCTGCGCCGAGGTGTACGACGGCTGTAACAGATTAATTTTTTGCGCTTCTTCCGGCAACAGCTCCGGCAGGAACTGATCATTGCCTTTGCTGCTGTCGTACAGCGAGACAAACTTGCTGGCCTGCTCAGCATTCAGACCGGTATTTTTCAGCGCCGTGTCCATGGCTGCTTTCTTGGTCTGGTTTTCAGGATCCGCCACCGAGGCCTGTTCAGCTTTCACATAGGTGACAATCAGCGTCGATTTCGCCGTCAGCTGGCCCTGAATATTGCCGTACAGTTCCGCGCGGATTTTGATTTGCAGGTCTTCGGGAGGCAGCGGCAACATCACGGTAAACTGGGTATAACCGCCTTGCATATCTTCGCCGCGATACTTGTAAAACATAAAGCTGGGGCTCTTGTCATCCCTGGCGACAAATACCGGAATTTCTGGCACCACGTAATACGTGTTCTTGTCGAGGCTGTCGCCGTAACAGGTACAGATATACTCAGTTTCGCCCAGATACTTATCAGTAGGGATTTTGATCGACTGCTGCAAAGCGGTAGTTAACATAGGGTGTTCCTCTTGTTTATATCACTTGTTTGTATTGCAGTTTGACGGGGCTGACGGTGGCCTTCAGGCGGCCAGAGTCGTAGGTCTTGGGAAACAATGTATTTTTCAAATCTCCGATCCAGCTGTACTCAATTTCGCCGTTCAGACCGGCAAAATGCGTGTTGATCCACCAGCTGGCCTGCCACTGCGATTGACCGGAAAAGGCGAGGTTAAAAGATTGTCGTTTTGCCACACCGGCAGGCTGATACATGGCCGTGCCTTTGATTGATTTGAAGTCTTTTTTCAGGGATTCGGCTTCAAACAGGACGCTGTAAAAACCCAGTTCCTGCGGCGTAAGCGCGATGTCGTCCTGCCAGCGAAGCTGCGTCTCGTAATCGCTGTAGTCAGAAAATTTCACCCTGAGCGTGATTGTGCTGATGTCCGATATGGTTTTAAGCGTGACTGGTGTGAAGTTGGGCCACGGCATCGGCGTCTGCTCATCCCCGTAATACAAATCAACCGACATGAGGTTGAAGCCGGACGGGTTGAAACCGAGGCTGACGTGACATTCGCGGGTAACCACCGGTTTGTCCGGGCGGCTGGGTTCAGGCAATGGTGTCGGGGTAAAACTGATGATGTTACCGGCGGGCAACTTGCCCAGCAGCTCAGCGATATCCTGTTGTTGTGCCAGGACATATTGTTGCGGCACGCTGTTGCTGTAACTGACGTCATAGCTGATGTGGTTGGGGATCTCATCCACGGAATGGATATTACGCAGCGTATTACAGACCAGCAGGGAGGCCGTACTGACCAGCGAATTTCTCACCAGCGCCTGTGTCTGTTCCGACGGGGTATTATCAAACTGCTCCGGCATGGTGATCACCCCGGCATCAATTTGCTGATTTAGCAGCAGGGCGACAGCATCCGGCTGGCGCGCATCTTCATTGAACGCCAGTGTTAAAAATGCCACCCAGTCCGTTTCCAGCCTGGCCGCCGCACGACTGCTGACACTGAACTGGCTGCGGGGCAGCAGATACACCCGGTTTTTGTCCCCTTTGATCGCACTCTCCAGTTGTGCGCTTTCCGCATGGGTCAGCGCCATACGGGATTGCTCGAACTCAACGTCATAGCTGTCCGTTTCAGGCTGGCGGATAAAGCGCAAAAACAGCGACTGACTGACATCGGCCTGTATCAGGTTTATTTCACCCGGCGACGGGATGAAATGCGCCCTGATATAGGCTTCTAACACCGCGGTATCAACGGGCTGATTCGGCGCGACAAAAGTTGCCATTCCTCCGCCGGGGCTGGTCAGTAAATGAAGTGCGCTGATTTGCCCTGCGGGCGTGTCCTGCACAACCTGCGGGATAAAACTGCCATAGGTGTAGTCCTGCGGTTGCCGCGTCTGGTCGTGAAAGGCAAAGGCCCGTCCAAGCAGGAAGAAGTTCTGCAACATGTGTTGCGGGTTGTTCGCGTCAGTGTTCATTTTTCACCTTTATAATCAATTGTCTGATCGCCGGTCACCACAGCCGACCACGTGCCTCCTTCGCTTCTGTAGCGATATCCGCAGGCAAAAATAGAGGTGACCGTCCACTTGTAGTCGAATGTGTTTTGCTGATGAGTGAAGCTCCAGGGCGTAATGTGTATCGGAATTTGTGGTTCAAATTCGAATGTTGCCGCGGTTATGCCTTCCGGCAAATTGACCGTTATCCGCGCCTGTTGTGATCCGAACTGCGGGAAACTGTAGGCTCCGATAGTGGTGGTTAGCGTCACCGGCGCGGGTAGCGGGACCACGCCGGATCCTGATAACTCGCGGGCTTCCACGTCGGCAAAGGTATTGCCGATAACCGGATAGCTGAAAACGGGCGTTTTTGCGGTTAACGCGAAGTCTTGCGACCAGCCGTCAGAATGACAGGTTCCGTGAAGCGTACTTTGCAGGGCAAAGCCTTCATCGAGGCTGATAGTCAAAAACTGACACGGCAATGCAGCGGGATCGAGCACCAGGAAAGCGTCATTGCAGGGCAGTGCATCACTCTCCCGCCGGTGCCATTTTCCTCCCTGCGAATAGTTAACGCGGATTTGGTAGAAAAAGGGGCTCGCAGCCAGCGAACTGGTAAAAAAGCTAAACGACAAACGGCTCTGATCCGGCGTCAGTATCTGGGTCTGGGTCTGTTTCTGCGGATAAATATCACCGGCCGGTAAGGTGAGCTGAATATCCACAGAGACACTGCTGTCCAGCCCGGTCGGGGCGGTATAGAAAACGTCGATCGCCCGTTTGCCTTCCGGTAATGGTGGCGTGGTGGAACGGTGGATAATGGTATCCGGCGCAGTTTTTGCGATTTGTTGCGCAGCGGCAAAGGGATCGAGCAAAAAGGATAACGGACGCAGGGCAAGCATTTCGGTATCAAGGTTGAATATCACCCGCCCGCTTTGCGGCTGGGCTTGCAGGCAGATCATGGCCGTATTGTTATTCGCCGGACCCGCACAGGGTGAACCGGTTTGCTCGTATAGCCGGTCAAGGAATGCCTGACAGAAAAGCCGGATCGCGGCGGGATCGTTATCTGGCAGCGCGGGGCTGACAGTCAGCGGCAGCAGGCGGATATTCTGGTACAGATATTGGGTCAGCTGGTCGTAGCTGAACTCGACCTGACTGCCGTCAGCCGTGGGTTTGCCCGGCACATCGCGGGTTAACGTCAGCATCAGCGCATGGGGATCAAATTCGACGGAATAAGGCAGTCGCGGAGACACGCCCTGAACAAAGCCGTCCACCCGCGCATTAAATCCGACCGTTTTATCCAGCAGGGTATTTTCGATCAGCTGAGTACTGTCTGAATTCAGCAAAATAATAAACTGGATGTATTGTGCCGAATACCAGGTCGCATCAAAGCTCTGTTCCCGCAGGGCACTGTGATATTCAACCGGCACGTCAAACCCCAGGCTGCCCGCGACCAGCGGCAGAACATTCACCGCCTTATCCGGGTGCTGTTGCTTAAATTCTGCCAGGCATTCTCCGCTGGCATACTGAAGTTCAGTGGTGAAGTTGAGCCAGCCATAAATACTTTCTGCACTGCTGCTGCGGACAATATCCAGAGAGAAGGGCAACGGGTCAGCTGCCTGAATACCGAGGGATTCAGGATAAAGGTAATAAGCATCATTCTGCAGATAACTGCCGATAAATCGCTGCGTGGCGGTCGTTATCATATTTTGAAAGTCCGGGTATCCCTGATACATGATATTACTCACCCGTTGCGTTGAGATGATTTTGATAATCTTCATGCCATTCTTCGGGGAGCTGGCTCAGGATATTCACGGGCTGCTGATGATATTTATCTTCATGCAATCTTTGCATCTGGATATCACCGACTAAAATTTGATTGGCATAAAGGGTATTTTCATCTGTCTTTTCAGCCGACAGTTGCAGGTTATATACCGTCGCTTCATCACTTCGCGGTTGAATATCTGTTATTTCTGCTTCACCCTGAGGGGTAAAGAGTTTATCCGCTAATGTCAGTTCACGGGCAATAACAATGCCCGCAGGCGTGATAAATGGATGGCCGGGACTGGTAATAACGTTGAGTGTATTATTATTCCGATCCCGCGCAGAGATTTTAATACAATGCTGTTCCTGACCGGTGGTGATGTTTTCTACCCTCAGCGACCCGTTATTTATTGTTTTGACGCTGTCGCCGGTTCTGATCGCTGAGATCACTTTCTCACTGCCGTCATGCATCATTATTTTGGTATTTTCGTGCAGGCAGCCGTAAACGATTTTCATCGGCTTAATAGTCACGGTATTTAAAAACATTTGGCCGGGGACAATGTTTTTTGGCGCGTTGGTGATAAATGCCGCGATGCTTTTGCCTGAAACATTCAGAATGAGCTTGAAAACATAATAAACCATTTCGCCGGAATCAAAGTTGACCTTATTAAACTTTAACCAGTTTAGATCCCAGTTGATTTTGTTTCCGGCAACGGAAGAGTTTTTAGCATCGAAGAAATCAAAGCCTGCGTAGGGCAGGATCGGGTCACCGCCGGCGCGGGTGCGTATCAGGTAGATACTGCTCATCCCGTTGACCGGTTTGCCGCCGCTGACATCGATATCCCCGCCGTAGGTGATGTAGCCTTTAATCGGGACGCTGACGATGCCGTCCCATGAACTGGTTTGCCGGTAATCGCAGTCAGGCTCGTCGCGCGTTAAGCAGATTTTAATTTCGTTGGGATTTTTAATTGTTCGCGGGGAGTCATTGAATATTTCTTTCGGGTAACTCTGGGTAGTAATGATTTCCGCGCCGTAAAAAGTCTGATTATTAATGGTTTGCGCGAAAGTATAAATTACCGTCACCGGGGAACCGGCCACACCCGGATATACGCCGTCTGCGCTGATGACGCAGTCTGACGCGTTAACGAAGTTCTGGGTATATTTCACCGCACCGGTATTACTGGCCTCGCCGTCAAATAATCCCAGTGTTTGTGTCACATTGGTGGCAGAAACGGGGAGTGAGCCAATGGCATCGGTGCGGTAGTTTTTCCCGTCCACAGTATCAACGCGCACAATGCTGTATACCGGCCTGACAGTGTCAGTGGCTGCCTGGCTCAGCAGGCCGGCACTGCGTTTAAGTCGTTTGGTTTCCTGCCAGCACTGCGTAAATTGGGGGGAGCGCCCCGATGTCAAACCGGAAAGTTTTAGCTGGATATCATAAAAATTCACCAACTCAGTGTTGCCGGGTTCAATAATAAAAACCCCTTTATTTCCATACTGGTTGATAACGTTTTTAATAATACTTTTTTCATCTGCTGTATAAGTTTGTGTAGTCATATCATCGGCACCCAATAAAATTCAGACATAAGGCTGGCAAATGGCATTGAGAAAGAATGCCATCAGGATCCATACAATGATTGAATCATTGTTAAGTTAGTTTGTTGAATAAACAGAAACCAAACTTTTTCAGCCTGATATTGGGAGCAGGGTGTCACAGTGTCTGCCATAAATAACTTCGGGCAATAGTCTGCGAGACCTTAATATTTCAAAGGGGCAAAGTGGAATGATTATTATCAGCGACATGTCCTGACATGCAGGCACGCCTTTTTTAAAAAACACAGTCAAATGTTCATATGAGTATGTGTTCCATAATGAGAGCTAATTATTTTTTTCGCTGCGCGTCATTGCTGACTTAATCAACAATAGCAACAAAGCAAAGAAGATCAATCAACCCATAAAAAAACATTAAGAATTATCTGGCAGCGAAAAAAGTGGAGATGTGCAGTGCTGCAGGTGGCAAGTCAATGAAATCTCAATGGGTTATGTTGCAGTGTGTCGTGTCTTTTTCACCAGCATCAGTCAGTGTGATGTTTTTAATCAATTGAAATTAATGATTAAAAATATTTTTCCGCCATTGATGAAAATGGTATTTCTTATGCAGAGATCGGACGAGTGACAGACCGAATTCAAGCAACCGACAGGCAGGTTTGTAGCGGGGGTGACGACGATTCAGACGCTCAATGCGATGATTTCAGGCGGAAACTGATGAATACATAAGATTGTGTAATGTTTATAAGCGCATGAAGTCCGGGCAGGAAAATCGCTTCGCACGTGGCTTGTATCTCAGCTTCTAAGAATTCAATGAATGCACTTACTTTTGAAGTAAGTGCAGAGGGTAGGGACTCAATAAACCCGGAGGTTTGGTGAGGGGGCTACGCCATACCCGCTACTCCGGCTGCATTTTTCTGTTCCATCCAAAAGTGTCGGCACAGGGGGCTAACCATTGACGGATTTTGGAATTGCACGACAGCGCCTCGGGTTCGAGCAAGCGCGCTCCGAAATTGGCATGCCGCAGGAAGCGCATATCCAGGCATTGCTCAAGTTGCCCAGCCAGCAGGGGAAAATCCATGAGGCTGTATAGCCGGGGCCATTTGATCAATTTTTGATAGCGCAGTTGTGCCGACTCGATGCGCAAGTCATCATTCGGGCGCCACTGGATGTTGAACAGATTGTCATGACGCGACAGGTCGACCAACCAGTTCCCGTTAGATGGGATGCGCAACTCCAGTTTCAGGCTTTCGGGCCGCAACTTGTTGCGCTTGTAAAACCAGTGCTCAGGCGGTTCGCTGGTCAGGTCGACGGAACACCCGCTATATGACACGTCGGCGACACCGAACCTTGCAAACCATTCGGCGACTTCGGGGTGGGTAGAGTGGTCGAACATATTTTGCATGCTCCTAAAAAAGCGTCATATAGCACAACAGATTATCGCTCATAATCGCTCATAGTAGTCCAATAACATCCTTTTGGGGTGGTATGTGCCAGAAGCGGAACTTGCCTAGATTTTATGATGGTTCTCTAACGTCAATGTAACAATTATACTTGATTTATTTAGATGGGGAAGGTAAATCATGATTAGTACAATGCTAACCCGCTAAATATTAATTTAAACTGAAAAGGATAAATATAAAAATGCCAGAAGCAAGAGATTTTGATATTGCTCTATCGTTCGCAGGTGAGGATAGAAACTACGTTCAACAAGTAGCCAATCTTTTGATGCAATCTGGTGTGAAAGTATTTTATGATTCGTTTGAAGAAGCAAATCTCTGGGGTAAAGATCTTTATACTTATCTTAATGAAATATATAAAGACAAAGCTCTTTATACCATAATGTTTATTTCCGAGAATTACGCAAAAAAACTATGGACAAATCATGAAAGAAAAGCAATGCAAGCAAGGGCTTTTCAGGAGAGTGCTGAATATATCCTTCCTGCGAAATTTGATGATACAGAAATCCCTGGGGTGCTACTTACAACCGGCTTCATATCTCTTATAGACCGCACTCCTGAAAGTTTTGTTGAAATAATCCATAAAAAATTGGTAAACAGTGGGAGGACGATACCCTCAGAATTATCGAGAAAATCTTTTTTTTCAACAGGGTCGCTTCCCAAAATAGAACCGTTAATGTTAAGGGTAATCATTAAATCTTCGACAGGAGAGTTGATTCAGTCAGCATCAATCGTTGCTATCGCAGACAACAACACTATTAAGCAGGGCACGACTGATGCCAATGGTTGCCTAACCTTAGAAATTTTAACTCGTAGAAATTATTCTATACTGGTAGCTCATTCAGACTTTCCCGGAGCTATAATCCCTAAATGGGATCCAGCAGAAGATATTGAAATAACTTTGTCCTCCACTGAAACCATTGGTTCCGTAATAATTAATGGCACCGGCTACATTGATGGTTTAGATGGTCGATTAAATCCTAAGCTAGATAGTAATAACAGAACATATCTTTATGCGGATAATATAGCTATTAATGAAGGAGAAATTCAACCTGTTCATTTTGAAATAAATTCCCCAATCACTTTAGAGGACTGTAATGGTGTAATAATTGAAGCAATTTTCTTACATATTCAAGGTGAAACATCATTAATTAAATTTTATCATCCACGTAAATGATATTTGGCCATTTTATTTTTAACCTTAGAAGATTGGGAAAATAATTAATATTTTTGTTAACACCATTGTGTTGGTGCAATAAAGAAATATTTATATCCAACCCTAAGTTAACTTTAATAAATGATTTACAGCGGACCATACCTTTGGTATTGATAACGTGTCGCACAATGTACAACGCCCTTACCCTTTTCATATTTTAGGTATCCGTGACAATTTTTATTTTTATTAGTCTTTAATATGTCACGACAATCGAATATATTATTTAGCTTTCACACAGCGCAGGGCCAATTCGACGAAAAGAGACCTCCATGATGGGGGGGGGCTCTTTTTTAGATTTAATTCTTGTTTTCTTTTTTTTGGGGGGGCTGTTATATGATTGCCTATCAAATAAATGGCGTTATTGATTAGGCATTATATAATTAGATTATAAATATATATTGCTTTATTCAAATCTGTTCAAGCCCCTAAGCATTAAAAGTTTAAAATTTATTAATTGTCTTATTAAGCTATAGGATAAATAATTCATAATTTAATTACATGTTTTAATAATAGGCTTTGTGGTTGTTTTCTTGGGAGGCTTATAGGAGAGATTAGGTTCATTATCAACTGTTATATTGTTCTCTATTTTATACTGAATGTCACATGAAGATGGTCTCTCCCCTAAATAATTTAGTATTTCCTTCTGCATTTTCTGTTGTGACTCTAACATAACAAATAATTTAGAAGTGTATGTTGTATTTTTCGATTCGTCTTGCAGATTAGTTTTTACATCATAAACAACAGACACAACCAATACATAAACTACATACACAAAAATATAGAAACCCCATATACTGAAAGATTTCAAGGCCTCGAGATGGAATTTTCTAAAATATGGTTTCCAGTTAAAAAAATTTACATCTATATCAGTATCTTCGTCACTCAAAGCTTCGTAGATGTGCCTATACTTTTTCTCTACAGAAAGATAATATGAGTCTAATAGAGCAAAAAAATACGTTACGAATAAAAACGGAACGAACTTTTGCCATAAAGGAAAGTTACCATCTAACCAATATCCAGAAACGAAAAAACCAAACACAGTGATGAATATTGTTTTTATACTTATCGAGACCGTCCCCATTCGGGTTATAATTGTTTGCAATGTTGATAGCGAAGCTATTTTTGCAGCCAAACTCGTATTGTTATCCTGACTCATGCAGCCTCCTAAATTAAATATCTCAACGTTATATTTTATTTAAATAATTCTTCGTATATTGAATTCAGCCAGTAAAAGTGCTTATTATTTCCATGTTTTAGACTGCCGATGTCGCCAATCTTCTTATCCAAGATTAATTCTAATTTATTTTCAGTGACGGTGATTAAATGATTTAATGGTGCAATATATTCAACACAAACATTTGCTGATTCTGATATTTTCTCCATCCCGCTCCCGGCTTTCATTATCGATTCTAATGCGATAACCTTCCTTTCTGGATGCCAATTTCTTTCAATGACAGATGTGTATTTTAACTCAGTGTATATCCAAGGTGAATAGGTTGCTTTTTCTAAAGAATCTGTGCAATGAATGGAGTTGGATGTATTTAAGAACCAACAGGAATCACTTAAATTTATCGCATCCAATAAAGCATCCCCAAGTATTAAATAAAAATTACTTGCTACTTTCATGCATGATTCATAAATTAAATACTCGTTATTCTCACCGCATGGGAAATGCTTGTGATTAATTTCTGAAATAATCTCATCAACATACCCCCAAAATTCAGAATCAATGAAACTTTTAATTCCATAGTTTTCATAAAGCTTATTTGCTATGTATTTAGCCCTGTTGGCGTCTTTGTGACTATGGGATATAAATATATGATATCCGCCTTTTGGGAACCAATTATTAACTACTTCGGCATGTTTGTAAATAACAGAGACATCACTTTTACTAATAGCCTCCTCTATTACACCCTTTAATTCCTTCTTGAAATTGGATGTTTGATAAACCAGTGTTTGCTCAGGAATATTAGTGTCAAAAGTTATATTAAATCCGAATTTCATCTTATCATCCCTTTTGTGTTTTTGAAAAGGTATAATATTGCCCTCAGAGACAAATTGTCAAGAATGAAACTTGCATCATGCGCATCAATATCAAGAGTTTAGGTTAAGTTAACTTTGCGAGCATTCATAGTTGTCCATCTTTGTCCTAAATATTCTGTCCTTTTTTCATTATTAATAATTTAACAATCAACTATGACATATAACTAGCTCTCTAAATATTCAAAGGGAAATAATAACCGCACTTGATTATTAACAAGCGTTATTCATTTGAAGGTTCTGCTATTAATAATCGTAAGGCCCTCGGAACCTGCAGTATGAAATCATACTTTATTCAGCTAGGCAGCCCATATATTTTCTAACGTATCCCCAGCGACAAACACTCAGATTCGAATAATATTGGGTTGGTTGCAACAATGAGTCACGCATCCATGCGGCATGACGGTTGCCGACTCAACAAGAAGCTCTGACTGTGAGCAGTTCTTTTTGAACTAACATCGTAATGAGACTCCCGCTTCTCGCCCAAAACTGCCTCTCCCTCAATCCCCCAAACACAAAAAGCCCGCCTAAGTTTCCTTAGGCGGGCTTCTCTAAATTTGGCTCCTCTGACTGGACTCGAACCAGTGACATACGGATTAACAGTCCGCCGTTCTACCGACTGAACTACAGAGGAATCGTGTGAACGGGGCGCATGATAACGGGGGATGAAGTCGGGAGCAACGGTTTTTTTACTTCTGCGTTTCGATGGGAGAGTTTTTGTTCAGGTTATTAAAAAATAAGCAAAAATGACCCATGTCCTTCAAATAAACTGAACCGCTTTGTTAAACAACTGATATTTATTCTCATCCTGAGGCGCGTAAAGTAAACGTATCATTGCGCCAGTCCTCAAACGAGCGGGCTGGCACATCGCTTTGCGCACTTTGAGGATGCATTTACGATGAAAAATATTGGGTTTTTATCATTTGGTCACTGGACACCGTCGCCTCAGTCAGGCACCCGCTCGGCGGCGGATGCGTTGCTGCAATCTATCGATCTGGCTGTCGCAGCCGAAGAACTGGGCGCGGACGGCGCGTATTTCCGCGTGCATCATTTTGCCCGTCAGCTCGCTTCACCGTTCCCGCTGCTGGCGGCGGTCGGCGCGAAGACCAGCAAGATTGAGATCGGCACCGGCGTTATCGATATGCGTTACGAAAATCCGCTGTATATGGCGGAAAGTGCCAGCGCGGCAGATCTGATCTCCGGCGGGCGTTTACAGCTGGGTATCAGCCGGGGTTCGCCGGAACAGGTGATCGACGGCTGGCGCTATTTTGGCTATCAGCCGGCAGAAGGGGAGACGGAAGCGGATATGGCGCGGCGTCACACCGAAATGCTGCTGGATGCGCTGCGTGGCGAAGGTTTTGCGAAACCGAATCCGCAACCGATGTTTCCAAATCCACCGGGAATGTTGCGTCTGGAACCGCATTCTGAAGGCTTGCGTGATCGTATCTGGTGGGGCGCGGGTTCAAACGCCACCGCTGTTTGGGCGGCGAAACTGGGGATGAATCTGCAAAGCTCGACGCTGAAAGATGACGAAACCGGCGAGCCATTCCATATTCAGCAGGCGAAACAAATTCGCGCCTATCGCGAAGCCTGGGCCGAAGCGGGACACACGCGTACGCCACGGGTATCGGTCAGTCGCAGCATTTTTGCCCTGATGGATGACCGTGACCGTGCTTATTTCGGTGGCAGTAGTAACGACGGCGATAAGGTCGGTTTCCTCGACGAGAAAACCCGGGCAATTTTCGGACGCAGCTACGCGGCTTCTCCTGAGTTTTTGATCGAACAGCTCAAAAAGGATGAAGCGATTGCCGAAGCCGATACGTTATTGCTCACCGTGCCGAATCAGCTCGGCGTGGATTACAACGTGCATGTGATTGAATCGATTCTCAAACACGTTGCGCCTGCGATGGGCTGGCGTGAGTAACCTCTGAAGAAAGTTTTAAGAAAACAAAAGCCCGCCTTTGGAAACTCAGGCGGGCTTTTTTCATTTTGCGACACTCGCAAAGAAGCCCCGGCGATTAAGTGGCTATTCTATAATCAGAGCAAAAAGCATTTTGGTGATTAAACACGCAAAAAACGCACATAAGTCCTAAGGCAAAGTCTATCAAATACATAGGGTGATTCAGATGTGCGTTGTTTAAAACCGCGTATAGAGTAGCAATGAGACTACATAACAGGAGTGTGAGCATGAGCAGTTCTATTGATGAAGAAGCAAACGACGCAAAGCCAATTGTTGAAGCAGACAGAGAAGCCAGTGCCGGTAAATGTCCTTTCCATGAAGGAAACACCAATAAAGCCTCTGGCGGCGGGACCAATAATCGTGACTGGTGGCCTAACCAGCTCAGGGTTGACCTGCTGAACCAGCACTCAAATCGCTCAAACCCGTTGGGCGAAACTTTCGATTACCGCAAAGAATTCGCAAAACTGGATTATTCCGCATTAAAAGCCGACCTCAAAGGGGTGCTCACTGCGTCGCAGCCCTGGTGGCCGGCGGACTGGGGCAGTTATATCGGTCTGTTCATTCGTCTTGCATGGCACAGCGCCGGGACCTATCGCTCCGTTGACGGGCGCGGCGGCTCAGGTCGCGGCCAGCAACGTTTCGCGCCACTCAACTCCTGGCCGGATAACGTCAGTCTGGATAAAGCACGCCGACTGTTGTGGCCGGTGAAACAAAAATACGGTCAGAAAATTTCCTGGGCCGATTTGTACATTCTGGCGGGTAACGTGGCGCTGGAAAACTCCGGTTTCCGCACCTTCGGTTTTGGTGCCGGTCGTGAAGACGTCTGGGAACCGGATCAGGATATCAACTGGGGCGACGAAACCACCTGGCTGGAACATCGTCATCCTGAGGAACTGGCGAAATCACCGCTGGGCGCTACGGAAATGGGGCTGATTTACGTCAACCCGGAAGGCCCGAATCACAGCGGTGATCCGGCTTCCGCTGCGCCGGCCATTCGTGCCACGTTCGGCAATATGGGCATGAACGATGAAGAGATCGTCGCGTTAATCGCCGGAGGTCACACACTCGGTAAAACGCACGGCGCAGGCCCTGCCGATCAGGTGGGTGTTGACCCTGAAACCGCACCGATTGAATCACAAGGTCTGGGCTGGAAAAGCAGCCACGGCAGCGGCGTCGGCGCGGATGCCATCACCTCCGGTCTGGAAGTGATCTGGTCGCAGACCCCGACGCAGTGGAGCAATTACTTTTTCGAGAACCTGTTCAAATACGAGTGGGTGCAGACCCGCAGTCCGGCGGGTGCGATTCAGTTCGAAGCCGCCGATGCGCCGGATATTATTCCTGATCCGTTCGATACGTCGAAAAAACGCAAACCGACCATGCTGGTGACTGACCTGACGCTGCGTTTTGACCCGGAATTCGAGAAGATTTCCCGTCGTTTCCACGGCGATCCGCAGGCCTTTAACGAAGCCTTTGCCCGCGCATGGTACAAACTGACCCACCGCGATATGGGACCAAAAGCCCGTTATATCGGACCGGAAGTGCCGAAAGAAGATCTCATCTGGCAGGATCCGTTGCCGGTTCCGGTGTATCACCCGACAGGTGCGGATATCGCGCAACTGAAAGAGAAAATTGCCGCGTCAGGTCTGAGCGTCAGTGAGCTGGTGTCAGTGGCGTGGGCGTCGGCATCGACCTTCCGTGGCGGCGACAAACGCGGAGGCGCGAACGGTGCGCGTCTGGCGCTGCGTCCGCAAAGAGACTGGGACGTGAATGCCGTTGCAGCCCGCGTGCTGCCGGCTCTGGAATCTATCCAGCAGTCCGTGCAGAAAGTGTCACTGGCGGATGTGATCGTGCTGGCCGGTGTGGTCGGTGTTGAAAAGGCAGCGAAAGCGGCTGGCGTTGATATCGAAGTGCCATTTACGCCGGGTCGTGTGGATGCGCGTCAGGATCAGACGGATGTTGAGTCGTTTGAATTGCTGAAACCGAAAGCGGACGGTTTCCGAAACTACCGCGGTGAATCAGCCAATACCTCGACAGAGAATCTGCTGATCGACAAGGCGCAGCAACTGACCCTGACCGTGCCGGAATTAACGGTGCTGGTGGGCGGATTACGTGCGCTGGGGGCTAACTACGACGGCAGCAATCTCGGCGTGTTCTCGGAAAACACCGGTGAACTGAACACCGATTTCTTCGCGAATCTGCTGGATATGCGTACCGAATGGAAACCGACGGATAGCACCGGCGAACGTTTCGAAGGCCGTGATCGTGTCAGCGGAGAAGTCAGATTCGCCGCCACGCGTGCCGATCTGGTGTTTGGCTCGAATGCCATATTACGTGCCAACGCTGAGGTTTACGCCAGCAGTGACGCCAAAGAGAAGTTCGTGAAAGACTTTATCGCGGCGTGGACCAAAGTGATGAATCTGGACAGATTCGAGCTTTGATCTGAACCTTGATCTCAAGTCTGATCTGAACTCATCGTTTGAAAGCAAAAAGCCCGCTTAATGTTGTTAAGCGGGCTTTTTTCATTCATTCAATAACAGAGGATCGTTATCTAATATCAGGGTGTTACGGACATCCCAGCCACGGAGCTTACCGGGGTTGAGTAATCCACTGGGATCAAGGCACTTTTTAACCGAAACGACGTCAGGTTTAATTTCTCCCTGTTTACCATCTTCAATTTGATAAACATGCGGGTTATTTATTTTTACATCGTAATCACGGAAGGTCATCATTATTTCGTTCAGTCTTTCTTCGGTGGAATAACGCACTAATTGTAAACCGCTGGTGGTTATATTTCCGTCGTTGTCGCGCAGGAACTCTATATGCGACATAACTTCATCGCCAAATAAATTCGCCATATCGATAATCTGCTGGCGATAGTTCGTATAATTAAACGCCGTCTGTAAATAGGTCAGGGTGCTGTCGATTTTCAGCGCGTGCAGGGTGGTGTGGTTCCAGCAATATTCCATCAGCGACGCATTGGCCTCGCGTGCTTCTCCGGCGGACTGACGCACGGCGCTGTGACCGCGGTATTTTTCCAGCAGAGAGGCGCAAAAACCTTCGCTTTCCTGCGCAATCACGCTGATCACCGCGTGCTGGCTGGCCTGATAATGTCCGTTCAGATGGCTGAAGTATGACGGGATCGGCGCGGCGAACAGCGCCAGCTGGCGTTTGACCAGCCCCGGTGAACGGGCAAAGGCGTTGGCGTAATCCAGTGCATCGGTAAAATCATCGAACACGTCCAGCCGTTCAATCCACTGATGAACCGGTGCCAGCGCCAGTTCAACCTCGAGCACAATGCCGTTGCTGCCGTAGGCATGATGCAGCAGCAGTGCCTGCGGGGCAGGAACGTGCAAAATGCGCGGTTCGGCTTCCATGGTCATGACTTTAACGCTGAGCACATTGCCCTGTGCGCCGAGCGGGCCGTAGTTGATTGAGCCGATACCGCCAAAACCGCCGCCGTACAAGCCGCCGAGGCTGGCGAGCCGGTAAGTGGAGGGCATACAGCGCAGCTCCCAGCCTGCCGGACGGGTCAGGGTTTCAATCTCTGCCAGCCGGATCCCCGCCTGGGCGCGCACCACGCCATCAGCCAGTTCGCAAACCTGATTAAAGCCGGTCATATCCACCAGAATGCCGCCTTCCAGCGGCACCAGCTGGCCGTAGTTGCCGGTCGCGCCGCCGCGCAAAATCAGCGGTAACTGGTACTGAACGCAGGCTTTCACCAGCAAAATCAGCTCTTCTTCACTGCGCGGCCTGACCACCGCATCGGCCTGTTTATCTTCCAGCTGCTGTTTGAGAACGGGACTGAACCAGTGAAAATCGCGCGAAAGGCGTTTGACCTTTGTCGCCTGCAAAGTCCAGTCGAGATCGGGAAGCGCCTGCTGAATCAGGGCAAGCGCCTGCTGACGTTGTTCACTGTTCATATTCTTCCTGCCTGAATTAAATGAGATTAATGAGATTGCACGGCTTCGCTTTCATGCCACGCGCTGAGGACGCGTTTCGAAATCCACGACATCACGCCAAACAGGGCGATACCAGTGAGTGAAATGAGCAGCAGCGCGGCAAACATCAGCGGAATGTCCAGCTGATATCCCGCCTGCAATATCTGATAGGCCAGACCGGTGTTATTGCCGCCGGTGCCCGCCACGAATTCAGCCACGACGGCACCGATCAGCGACAAGCCGCTGGAAATGCGCAGCGCGCCGAAAAAATAAGGCAGGGCAGAAGGAATGCGTAAGCGGATGAGGATCTGCAGACGGCTGGCGTGGTTCAGCTGGAAGTAGCTCAGCAGGCCCGGTGATACGCTGCGCAGCCCCTGCGTGGTATTGGAAATAATCGGGAACACCGCCATCAGTGTCGAACACACCACCAGCGACAGCGTGGTGTCCTTGACCCAGATGATGATCAGCGGCGCGATGGCCACGATCGGCGTCACCTGCAAAAACACGATGTACGGGAACAGTGCGGTTTCCACAAAGCGGTTCTGCACCAGTACGAAAGCCACTAACGAACCGATGACGATCGAGAGCAAAAACGAGATCAGGGTAATTTTCAGCGTAAACAGCAGCGACATCGTCAGCGAACCCAGATTGGTCCACAGGCTTTGCAGCATTACCACCGGTGACGGCACCAGAAACTGAGGGATTTTGAAATAGCTCACCCAACCCTGCCACAGCAAAATCACCACCACGGCGACCACCGCCGGATACAGCACTTTGCGAAACGTGGGGTTGTTGATCCACGGAGAAGTTTTTTGAGTTTGCATACCGTTACTCCATACCCGATTGGCTGGCTTGCAGCAGGCTGTCTTGTAACTGCTTCGCATAGCGTGAAAACGCCGGACTGACGCGGAAATCTTCGCTGCGCGGGAAGGGTTCGGTAATGGCGATATCTTCCACCACGCGCCCCGGACGGGCGGCCATCATGATCACCCGCTGCGACAGAAACACCGCTTCGTGGATCGAGTGGGTGACGAACACCACCGTCAGCCCCTGTTCCCGCCACAGGCGCAGCAGATCGCTGTCGAGTTTGTTACGGGTAATTTCATCCAGCGCGCCGAAAGGTTCATCCATCAGCAGCAGTTTCGGACGCGTCACCAGCCCGCGGGCAATCGACACACGCATCTGCATACCGCCCGACAATTCGCGTGGCAGGACGCTGGCAAATTTACCCAGACCGACCAGTTCCAGCGCCTCACTGACGCGGGTGTTGGCTTCGGCGCGGGGAACACCGGCGAGATCCAGCGGCAGGCGCACGTTATTTTGCACATTGCTCCACGGCATCAGCGTGGCTTCCTGAAACACGAACGACAGCGGCACCTGTGTTTTTTCCCGGCTGTCGCGCCGCCACAGCACCAGCTTGCCGTCGCTGGGTTCTGTCAGCCCGGCGACCATTTTCAGCAGTGTACTTTTGCCACATCCTGACGGGCCGAGCAGGGTGACGAATTCGCCCTGATTGATGGTCAGATTGACCGGCAAAAGAGCGCGCGTGCCGTTGCTGTAAATTTTCTCCGCCGACAGCACTTCGATAGCCGGAACCGGCGGAGGATTGGCTGAGCGGACATCGCTCATCACGGTCAGTTTGGGGGCTGAATTCATGGCATTACCTTCGCGTCTTTGATCATGTCGAGGGTATAAGTCTGCTCAAACGGCACTTTATCCGCGTCGATCAGTTTGTTTTTCACCAGCATGTCCCAGGTCTTTTTCAGACGTGGTTCCGTGATGATGCCGATACCGCTGGTTTGCGCGTCGCCGCCGGTCACCAGCTCATACTTCTTCATCTGCGCGATACCGAAGGCAATCTGGTCGGCGCCCATACGCGGGTTGGCCTGGGTGATTAGCTGGTTGCCCGCGGTCGGATCCTGCAAATATTCTTTCCAGCCCTGCATCGAGGCTTTCACGAAAGCCGCCACCGCTGCCGGGCGTTTTTTAACGGTATCCGCCATGCAGATAATCGAGTTGCCGTACGGCGGATAACCCCAGTCGCTGAGCATGTAGACGTAGAACGGTTTGCCGCCTTTTTCGATCGAGAAAGGCTCGGAGGTGACATAACCCTGTTGCACCAGATTATTGTCCGCCAGGAAGGGCTGCACGCTGAAGGTGTAAGGGCGGATTTTGGCGCTCCCCAGCCCCAGTTCACTCTTCGCCCACGGCCAGAAAGAGGTATAAGCCTCCGTCGCCAGCAGGAAGGTTTTGTCTTTCAGCGCCTGACCTTTCTCCACTTTGTCATGGCTGATAAACACCGTCGGCGAATGCTGGAACACTGTCGCCACGGTCACCGCATGTACGCCTGCCTGCCAGGTTTCCAGCGCCTGACCGTTGTCGCCGAGCGTACAGTCAGCCTGTCCGGCGGCCATCAGTTGCATCACGTTAACCTGCGGGCCGCCCATTTTGATGCTGACATCCAGACCGGCGGTTTTGTACAACCCTTTGGCCTGCGCCTCGTAAAAACCACCATGCTCCGCCTGCGCGTACCAGTTGGTCAGAAAGGTAAATTTCTCTTCCGCCATGCCGGAGGTGGAAACCCCGGCCAGCAGCACGGCCAGCAGGCTGTAAGTGAAGGGATGCTGTGTTTTCATCGTGAGAATTCCTTTATTCAGAGGCCAGAGAAGACGAAGGAGGAGTGAAGCTGGTTTGCACAAAGCCGTTCCAGTGGTGTTTTCCCCAGGTGGGCTCGCTGCGGGCTTTCCATTGCATGTGATGGATTTCGGTGATCGCCTGCGCCCAGCTCGCCGCCAGCGAATCAAGGATTGCATGACCCTGTTCAGCGGTCGCGCCGGTCGGGTCGCCGATCACGCCACTCGGGCCAAAATCATAGGAAGCCCAGGCGGCGGCAGGACGGCCTGATGACAGCGTCGGGCACGGGAACTCCGGCGGATAATTGGCGACCGCGTGTTCGATGTGGACACATTCCGGTGCCAGCGCCAGCATCACCGCGGTTTCGCTGTGACCGGCGTGCATCGCCATTTTTTGCTCCAGCGGACTCAGGAACTGGTTTTCCACATTCGGCACGCGGAACACGTCGTGCGGGATCATGATCATGTCGCCGTGACGCAGGCGCATTTCCCGCGAGGCCATTTGCAGCACCTGCGGTTGTCCGCCATGACCGTTAATCATCAGCAGCTTGCGGAATCCGGCGCGGTACAGCGATTCGGCAATTTCTAAAACCGTCTGCAACAGCGTGTCGCCGGTTAAGGTCAGCGTACCGGGGAAATTCAGGTGTTCGTCAGATTTGCCGTAGGTGATCGGAGGAATGGCGTAAGCCGGAATAGCTTGCGCCAGCCGCGCCAGCGCGTGACCCGCCACACCGGAGGAGATCACGCTGTCCACCGAGCACGGCAGATGCGGGCCGTGTTGCTCAATCGCGCCGGTCGGCAGGACGATCACCGTATTGGCTTTATCAGGCAGGGCAGCGATGGCCGTCCAGCTCAGAAAAGGGAGAAAACGATTTGCAGGAATGTAACCGTTAATCATGCTGTGCCTCGTGGTCTGACATTATTGGGTTGAGCGGGATTGCGGTAACCAGGCGGTGGCTTCGACTTCAATCAGCACCCCGGCATCTGGCAGCATTTCACTGACCTGCACCACGGTGGAAACCGGCGGTTGTCCGGGATAAAAAAGTTTTCTGACCCGGCTGTAATACGGGAAGTGATCGAGATTGCGAAAATACTGCACCAGCTTGATCACATCGCTCATTTGCCCGCCCGCGTCTTCGATGGTGTGGCGGATGCTTTCCAGCACATACCAGCTCTGAGCGAGGATCGGCCCCTGCTTGGCATCGGTGGAGAATTCGCCGGTTTCGCCCAGCAGCAGCCGCGCTTCGGCGGGGATATCCTGAAAACCACGCACGATAGTTGCCGTCTGCGGGTTGACGGGAATGATGCCGGAGAGAAAAACGAAATCACCGGCGCGACGCCATGCGGCATATCTGGCGAGCGGTTTGCCCGCTCCCGCTTCAAGACTCATGGGATAACTCCTGATTCCAGGTGCGTTGGTGGGTCAGCCTGCCGTGGCGGATAACCAGGCGGGCTGCGCTGTGTAAAGGCCAGGTCCGGCTGTCGCTGCCCGGAAAGAGAACCAGACTGGCATCGCTGCCGGGGGAAAGCGGCAGGGCGGCTGGCGCCTCACCGGTCAGTGCGCCGGCATCGCAAATAAGCCGTGACTGCTGATCAAAAATGTCATTCAGCTGAAGCGCGAACAGGGCGCAGCTCAGCGTATCCAGCGGGTCATAACTGCCTGCCGGACAAAAAGCGTCCTGCACGTTATCGCAACCGAGCAGCAGCGGAACGCCCGCCGTCTGCGCTTCTTTCAGCAGGGTGATGCCGCGCTGGCGCGGCGTGCGGCCGGTGACGGCATCCTGTAACAACAGGTTGGTCATCGGCAGCGCAATCAGGGTGACGCGCTGCGCCGCCAGCAAACTCAGGATCTGCTGCGCCTGTTGTTTACTGCCCGAAGCCAGCGCACAGCCGTGGCTGCAACAGATGTGGCCGCTGAAATCAGTTTGTGACAGGTAATCAGCCAGCCAGCTCAGGCCGTATGCCACCGGCGAAAGCTCCTCGTCGATATGCAAATCCAGATTCAGTTTCCAGCGTGAGGCACTTTGCATCAGATTGCGCATCGCCGCCGGATCCCAGTTTGAGGAGTGAATAAATCCGCCCAGCAGACAATGCTTTCCGCTTTCTGCGACTGTGCGGGCAATGCGGTCAGCCGTGCTGGCGTCGGCGAAAAGGCTCAGCGGCGCCAGCGCGACCCGTTCCAGCGTGACGCCGGTGTGCGCCATCTCGCCCAGTTCAAGCCAGGCCAGCGGCGGAGCCACGTCGAACCAGTCAATGTGGGTGCGTAAACGGGTCACACCATTCGCCGCTGCCCACGCCAGACCCTTGCGGGCACGCTGACGCAAATCATCCGCCGTCCAGTGCTGACGATCCTGATGCAGGGTTTCAATCGCCGCCAGCAGACCGGGTGTCGA
The DNA here is from genome assembly GCF_050606005.1 of Rahnella sp. PAMC25617. Lineage (NCBI taxonomy): Bacteria > Pseudomonadati > Pseudomonadota > Gammaproteobacteria > Enterobacterales > Yersiniaceae > Rahnella > Rahnella sp. PAMC25617. The sequence goes on along the minus strand of NZ_JBOCUM010000007.1, from coordinate 59,027 downwards.
CGGGCTGCTGCGGGCAATGGTGAAGGTTTTATCGAGATGGGCGTGGGGTTCAATCAGCCCCGGCAGCGCCAGTGTGCCGTGTGCGTTCCACAAATCATGTTGATCTGGCTGATAAGGCGTCACGGATGCAATTTTGCCTGTGTCAAAACGCAGATCTGCCGTAACTGGTTCGCCAGCCTGTAAAGGCCATCCGGCGGGAAGCAGCCACGCGGGCAGACGAGCGTTGGCAATGCCGTTCAGCGGTGTGGTGGGATCGGGCAGGTTCATTGTGTCGCTCCGTGTTGACATTACAGGTCGAGAACCAGAACGGGACTTTTGGAACGTGAACAGCACAGCGTTATTTGCGTGTTCTCGGCTTTCTCTTCATCTGTCAGCACGCAGTCGCGGTGATCGGGAATACCGTCGATCACGTCAGTAATACAGGAACCGCAAATACCCTGTTCGCAAGACAGCATAATATCGACTCTGGCGCTTAATAAGACTTCAGCAATGCTCTGTTTCGGGCCGACTAAATAACGTTGCCCGGTGGAGTTAAGCTGGATATGAAATGCCTGATTTTCTGCATCCTTACCAATATTCGCATTACTGAACCGCTCGAAAGATAATTGATTTTCCTGCCAGTGATGGGTGCGCATAATGTCTTCAAGGCGCTGAATAAATCCGTCCGGCCCGCAGGCCAGTACCCGCGTATTCTCATCCGGCTGACATAAACTCAGCGGCGTGTTATGGCGCAGGGAATCGTTTGCGCTGCTGTCATGTATAAAGACATTTTTCGCTAAGGCGGGCGCAGTTAAGCGCGGCAGAAACGCGATGTGTTCACTGTCTGAAACAGAGTAATGCAGTTCAAATTCAATCTGTTGCTTCGCAACGTGTTCCGCCATTGCCAGCAGCGGCGTGATGCCGATACCACCGGCAAAGAAGAGATATTTACCGGCGTCAGGCAAAGGAAAATGATTGCGCGGTGCCGAAATGGTCAGGCTGTCACCGGGGCGGAAATGATGATGAATAAAGTGCGATCCGCCGGTGGAGTATTCTGCCAGTTTCACGCAGATTTCGTAATATTCCCCGTTGCCGTTTTCACCGCAAAGAGAATATTGCCGCGGGCCGAGTTTCGGAATAAAAACGTCAATGTGCGCGCCGGGAAAATAAGGCGGTAATAGATTGTCGTCCTGCGCAATAAGCTGCACGGAAATATTACCCTTACCATTTAACTTCACAGCTTTAATTATGACAGGAATTAATCCGGCATCTTTCATCGTCATTTACCGTATTTTCTCTGATGAATCATTCATAAAAAGGGGCATCGATCCGTTCACCGCATAACCCGCTGTCTTACGCAAATGACTGCGCAGAGTCGGGCAGATAAGCGGTGAAACGATTGTTCCCGTTGCATTGAAAGCTACGTTATTGTTATAAAACTGTTGCGTCCAGCGCTTTGATTCGCACATCCCGTTGCATAAAAGAGAGCACTCCCTATGTTCGCATTCTCCCGATTTCTGCTGTACTTCACCGAGGTTGCCCGTCAGGGATCGTTTCGTAAGGCGTCCGAAACCCTGCATGTTGCCGCATCGTCAATTGACCGGCAGATATTGCGGGTTGAAAAGGAACTGGCGATGCCGCTGTTTGAACGTCATCCCACAGGTTTACGGCTGACGGCGGCGGGGGAGCTGTTGCTGCATGCTGCCAATAACTGGAAAAAGGATTTTTCGCGTGTTCTGGAACAGCTCGACGATCTGCGCGGGTTGCGGCGCGGGCACGTACGGATTGCCACCATCGATGCCATCAACCGGCAATTTTTCTCGTCGATGCTCAAAAAAGTGCACGTCGATTATCCGAATATTTCGTTCACGCTGACCACCATGAACAACGTGGATATTCAGCAGGCGCTGATGTCCGGCGATGCAGACTTCGGACTGATGCTGAATCCGCAAAGTTCCCGGGAGTTGCAGGTGCGTGCTTTCGCCGAAATTGAGCTGGGCATTGTGGTGCCGAAAGGGCATCCGCTGGGCGACAGAAGCGGCGTGCGTTTCAATCAGTGCATGGAATATCCGTTTATCCTGCCCGCCGCACCGCTGATGCTGGCCGAACCGGTGCAGGCGCTGATGAATATCAACGGTGACAGGGTTCGCGAAGTCGCGGTGTCCAATAACATCCACATGATCCGTTCGCTGATTAAAGAGAAAATGGGCATCGGCATTCTGTGCTGGCTAGATATCATGGATGAAGTGGAAAGCGACGAGTTGCAGTTTATTCCGCTGACCGATCCGCAATTAAAAACCTTCACGCTGTCCCTGTGCGTTGCCCCTTCACGGCAGCTTTCTCTTGCCGCTTCGATGATGCTCAAACAACTGGAGATGTTATTCAGCCAGATCCAAACGGCGGGGCGTGAACGGCACTGATTGCACGATTTTGGTGCTTCACGCTCTGTGATGAATCAAAGGTTGCAGGGCGTGAGACGCAATTATCCCGACAAGGCGCAGGGAAAGCGCATCTGCGAAGTTGGCATCGTTTTTGTATAGTTAAAAGTGAGTAGAAGCGGTCAGTGCAGGTAACTGCGCGGGACATTGCTCAGCAACCATTTCGCGGTTCATTTTGAGCCGGTCAGGGGGGCTGAGCCGCGTTTGCTTATCCTCCCTCCGGCGATGATTAGGAGAGGAGCAATGAAGTCAATTTCCCGCATTCCCCTGTCTTGCTGCGTGCTGAGCACGCTGATCACTGGCGCTTTCTCCCTGTCGGCGCAGGCCGATGAGAAAATCGCACTGCTGACTTCCTGGTACGCGCAGGCTGAACAGGGCGGCTATTATCAGGCGCTGGCGACGGGCATTTACAAACGTTACGGACTGGATGTCAGCATTCAGTCCGGCGGCCCGCAGATCAACGGCATGCAGTTGCTGTTATCAAAACGCGCTGACGTCATCATCGGTTATGACCTGCAGTTGCTCGAATCGGTGCAGCGCGGGTTCCAGGCCAAAGCCATCGCGGCGCCTTTCCAGTTCGACCCGCAGGGGTTACTGACCCACGCTTCCGTGACGTCGCTCGACGGCCTGAAAGATAAAACTATTCTCGTTTCCAGCTCCGGGCAATCGACCTGGTGGCCGTGGCTTAAAGCACGCTATCAGCTCAGCGATTCGCAGGTTCGCCCGTATACCTTCAATATTCAGCCCTTTGTCGCGGACGAGAACGTAGCGCAGCAGGCGTACGTCAGCTCTGAAGTGTTTCAGGCGCAAAAGGCAGGTGTGAAATCCAATTTCTTCCTGTTCTCGGAGCACGGCTATCCGCCTTATGGCGGCATTCTGATCACCCGTCCTGACCTTATCAGCAGCCGCAAAGAGGCAATGGCGAAATTTGTGCAGGCATCGATGGAAGGCTGGGTGAGTTATCTGCAAAACCCGGCGGCCGGTAACGCGCTGATCAAAAAGGATAACCCGAAAATGACTGACGACCTGCTGGCCTGGGGCGTTCAGCAAATCAAAGAGCATCACCTGATTGATGGCGGCGATGCGGCGTCGCAGGGCTGGGGCACCATGACTGAAGCGCGCTGGCAGAAAACCCGTGATTTCATGGTCAACGCCAAACTGCTAAACGCGGATACCGACTGGAAACAGGCGTATACCACCGAATTTGTTGAGCACATGCAGGTTAAACCCTGAGGAGCGTTGCGATGTCATCTGACTCTTTACTGATTAAAAATGCTCACGCCATCCTGACCGGCCTGCCGGGCGACGGGGCGCGTCACGCCGGGCCGGATATTCGTGTGCGTCATGGCGTGATTGAGGCGATGGGCTCCCTGACGGCATTGCCGGACGAGCGGCTGGTTGATGCCCGCGACTGCGTGGTGTATCCGGCGTGGGTCAACACTCACCATCATTTGTTTCAGTCATTGCTGAAAGGCGAACCTCAGGGGCTGAACAAAAGCCTGACCGCGTGGTTAAGCGCCACGCCTTATCGCTTTCGCGCCACGTTCGATGAATCCACATTTCGCCTCGCGGTACGTATCGGTCTGACTGAGTTGCTGCGTTCTGGTTGCGCGACGGTGGCGGATCATAATTACCTTTACTGGCCGGATATGCCGTTTGATACCTCGGAAATCCTGTTCAGCGAAGGGGAAGCGCTGGGAATGCGCATTGTCTTATGCCGTGGCGGTGCAACGCAGGGACGGGCGATTGAGAAAGATTTACCGCAGGCGCTGAGACCGGAAAATTTCGATGATTACATGGCGGATATGGAACGGCTGGTGGGGCGTTATCACGATCCGAAACCGACGTCTCTGCGCCGCGTGGTCATGGCACCGACCACCTTGCTGCATTCTGCGCCCGGCGCGCAGTTGCGCGAAATGGCCAAACTGGCGCGCAGTTTAGGGATACGCCTGCACAGCCATCTGTCGGAAACGGTGGATTATCTCGATGCGGCACGCGCTAAGTTCGACATGACGCCGGTGCAGTTTTGCGCGGAACACGACTGGCTGGGGGACGACGTCTGGTTTGCGCATCTGGTCAAGTTGCTGCCGCAGGAGATCACCATGCTGGGACAAACCCGCACCGGCATTGCGCACTGTCCGCAAAGCAACGGACGTCTGGGCAGCGGCATCGCCGACCTGCTGGCGCTGGAACAGGCGGGCGTGCCGGTTTCGCTGGGCGTTGATGGTGCGGCATCCAACGAAGCCGCCGACATGCAAAGTGAAGCGCATGCCGCGTGGCTTTTACAGCGCGCGCGTAAAGGCATGATGGCGACACCGCGCTATGACGGCGGCACTTTTGAGGGCGGCGGCGATGCGGCATCCATCGAAGATGTGGTGCGCTGGGGCAGCGCGGGCGGGGCGCAGATCCTCGGTCTGCAACAGAGCGGCACCGTGCAGGTCGGTATGCTGGCGGATATCGCCATTTACCGGCTCGACGACCCGCGTTATTTCGGCCTGCACGACATGGCAATCGGCCCGGTGGCCTGTGGCGGTCGCGCTTCACTGAAGGCGCTGATGATCAATGGCCGCGTGATCGTCGAAAACGATGTTATCCCCGGTCTCGATCTGGACGCCATGCGCCATGACGCGATGGCTGCCGTCCGTACCCTGCAACAACGCGCTGCGCGCTAACCTAATTGATAAAGAAGGATAAGAATAATGACGCAATCAACTCAAACACAGTCAGCTCAAACAGCAGGTTATGCATTACAGGAACTGGAAAAAGAAGCCGGAATGGGCGCGATGGGCGAAGAGACGTTTGCCCGTGAAGTCCGTTGCATAGACCTGTCCGATTTCGAAAAGCGTCAAAGTGAGATCGCCGACGAACTGTGGAATGCAGCCGTTGAAATCGGCTTCTTTCAGGTGAGCAATCACGGTATCGCACTGAGCGATATCCGTCAGGCATTCAGCATGACAGAAGATTTCTTCTCGCTGCCCGACGCGGTAAAAGCGCAGTATCCGCTGGCGCGTAACGCTGGCTGGGAGAATAAATCACAGGTGAGACCGTCAACCAAAACGCCGGATCAGAAAGAGTCCTATCAGATCACCCGTCCGCTGATGGACAAGCTGTGGCCGCGCGAACAGGAACTGCCGGCGTTCAAAGACACCATGCTGAGTTTTGAATCGCAATGCTGGCAACTGGGCATGAAATTGCTTTCCTGTTTTGCGCTGAAACTGGGCTTCCCGGAACACTTTTTCGAGCAGGCGCATAACCCGGATCAGCAAACCTACCAGAGCACGCTGCGTATGCTGCACTACTATGCCACCGAACAGTCGGAGCAGGGCATGTGGCGCGCCGGTGCGCATACGGATTTCGACTGCCTGACGCTGCTTTTCCAGCGTCCCGGTCAGGGCGGATTGCAGGTTTGTCCGGGCAAAGACAGCGAAAGCCAGCAGTGGACCAGCATCGAGCCGCGCGAAGAAGTGATCACCTGCAACATCGGCGACATGCTGATGCGCTGGAGCGACGACCAGTTGCCATCAAACTTCCATCGCGTCAGAAGCCCGTTGCCCGGTGAATATCAGGGTGCGCGCTACAGCCTGGCATTTTTCTGTCAGGCCAATAAAGACGTCGAAATTCTGGGGCCGCAGGCGAAGTATCCGGCCATCAGTGCCGAAGACTATCTGCAACAGCGCATTCAGGCGAACTTCGCTAAGGGATAAGCAGAACCGGTAAGCCAAAGCCCGCTGAAGTTTTCTGAGGCGGGCTTTTTATCGGGCACAATTCGACGACTAAGAACCGGTCACTCAGCATTCAGGTTCTCCGGCCTGTATAGGCTTAAAAATTACGGTTATAATCGCTGAAATTTTTCAACGGATTTAGAAACAACGATGTCAAAACTCACCTTACAAGAACAGTTGCTGAAAGCGGGATTAGTCAGCAGCAAAAAGATGGACAAAGTGCAGAGAACGGCAAAAAAGTCACGCGTTCAGGCACGTGAAGCCCGTGCCGCTGTGGAAGAAAATAAAAAAGCCCAGCTTGAGCGTGATAAACAGCTCAGCGAAGAACAGAAGCAGGCGGCGCTGTCTAAAGAGTATAAAGCGCAGGTAAAACAGCTGATTGAAATGAATAAAATCGTCATTTCGAAAGGCAATATCGATTTCAACTTCACCGACGACAAACTGATCAAACGCATCGCCGTGGATAAAACCACTCAGGCGCAGCTGATCAGCGGCCGTCTCGCTATTGCGCGTCTGGTTTCTGAAAAAAGCGGCGAGAGCGAATACGCCATTATCCCTGCCAGCGTAGCGGATAAAATCGCGCAGCGTGATGCCAACAGCATTGTATTAAACAGCGCACTGAGTCAGGAAGAGCAGGACGAAGATGATCCGTATGCAGATTTCAAAGTGCCAGATGATTTGATGTGGTAATAAGCGGTTTGAGCTGATGATGAATAAAAAGCCCGGAAGGGCTTTTTATTTGGGTTGGCGTCAGGGTAAACAAGATTATTATAGTAAGTTTTAAACTCACCTTACTTATACAGAATTTTTTGTATTGAATTGCCGTTCATAACATTGAAAAATAGAAGCTTTAGAGTTAGATTCCTATTTGAAATGAAAGAAGGTAAAGATTCGCTCTATAAGCGTGAACCCTTCATTGAATCGTTAAAACATACAATAGACGTTATGCTAATAGCTGAGGATGCCGGATGCTACCTGAAGAAGAGAATGAACTTAGATTTGATGATGATGGTGAGGAAGAAGTACAAATTGCACCTGAGGACAATAGGATTCATACCTCAAGTGGCGATCTTGAAATTGAATCCCTTCATAATAAAAGGAATCGAGGACGGCTTATACTTCAGCCTGATTTTCAGCGTCAGTTCGTGTGGGACGCAAAGAAAGCGAGTAAGTTAATTGAGTCAGCGATTCTTCATATTCCATTGCCCATTATTTATTTATCGGAAGAAAAAGATGGCAAGGAATACGTTATTGATGGACAACAGCGTTTAACATCCTTCTTTTCCTTTATTGATGGTCACTTGCCAGATGGTAAAACATTCAAACTTAATGGCTTGAATGTCTGCACAGATTTAAATGGAAAGAAATTCAGCGATCTGTCAGATGAGTTACAAGATAGAGTCCGATATTACAAAATACGTGCTATCACATTTCAAAAGGATTCCAACGAAAACCTAAAGTTTGAAATATTTGAACGTCTGAATACAGGTTCAGTTCAATTGAATGACCAAGAGTTGAGAAATTGTCTTTATCGTGGAAACTTCAACCTTGCGCTGAAAGAGATGGCGGAAGATCCTGATTTCATGTTTATAGCTGGCCTGAAAGGGCCTGACAAACGGATGAAGGATATAGAGTTAGTTCTTCGTTTTTGTGCTTTCTATCACAAAACTTATCTCAACTATAAAGCACCAATGCGTAATTTCCTTAATTCAGAGGCATTAGAAAAAAGAGATATTTCAGATAAAGATATTCTCGAATTGAAATTAGCGTTCAAAAATTCGTGCCAAATAATTCGTTCGGCTTTTGGAGAGAATTCTTTCAAACGATTTTATAAGGGAAAAGAAGGTCAGCCAAATGGTTATTGGGAGCCGAAAAAGTTTAATGCCTCTTTATATGATGTATTAATATATTCTTTTTCTAAGGAAGATAAAAACAAGGTTTATCAGAATTTAGATTCTGTAAAAGAAGCACTGGTTTATCTAATGACTGAAGACCAAGAATTTATAGACTCTATAGAGTTGTCTACTAGTTCAGTACAAGCAGTAACTGTACGCTTCGACAAATGGCGATTGTCGTTGCAGTCTATCCTTGGCATCAATCAAAAAGAACCGCGTTGTTTCACTTTTAAACTTAAAGAGGAAATGATGTCAGTTGATCCTACGTGTGCAATTTGTAAGCAACACATTCAGTCAGTAGATGATGCCGCTCTTGATCACATAAAGCAATATTGGATAGGTGGAAGGACTATTCCTGAAAATGCCCGGCTAACACATCGTTATTGCAACTGGGCCAGACCTAAAGGTGACACCGGGTTGGTCTAATGATTCAGTCATCTAAGTATTATTTCGAGATGCCGATTAATTGATGTGCTGAACGAGTATCCGCCTCATAGCAGTTCAATAGTGAGTAGGTGTTGAGTGGGAGAGAATTGTTGATCGAAAGATTAAAAACCTGCTTTGTGTAACAAATTCGTAAAAACCACAGAAAGCAAAAAGCCCGCTTAAGTTTCCTTAAGCGGGCTTTTCTAAAACATTCATCATTATGAGGACGCTGATGATTATCACTATGGAATTATTAATGGCAGGGGCAACTCAAAGAGGCTCACATAAACGGCGCCAGATTGAGTTGCTGGGCGAAGAATGGCCGCCCACTCGCGGATGGAAGCAGCGAATAATTGGTAAGGTAATTCCTGATGAAGCAGCGGAAGAATTTATTCGGTTAGGTGGTGGCAATGTTAGTACTGAAGATTATTATAAATATAAAACTGGGCACTGGTTTAATGCTCAGACGCCAGTTGATATCTACCTATATGTCCTTGAGTTGTCGAATGGATGTTACTATGTTGGATTGACCGCAGATATAAAAAAGAGAACAGATGAGCACTTTAATGGCAAAGGTGCAGTGTGGACACGACTAAATACTCCTCTTCGACTGATGTATGCGATAGATACAGGAACGAAAAATGCCCGTGAAGCAGAAATAATAGAGAATGAAGCTACTATTATACTTATGCTTAAACACGGTATCAGTAAAGTTAGAGGGGGTTATTATACTCAAACAGAGCAGAAATTGGTTGAAGTACAATTGCGTGCTCATGGAGCATGGGAGCGTATAAAGCAGGCAGAGCTTGGAAAAATAGCTTTTAATTACGAGCTTAGCTGGGGTGATGCTCTGGATGATTTTCTTGATATCGCCTTGAACTATTACGATGAAAATTCTCCAGAACAAATGCATGAAAATGTATTTGCGACCTTTTTTTCCTTAACTCGTTACCCCTGCTGGGATGAAACTTTTGCTCCGTGTTTAGGTTGGAGTTTTTGGAATAAAAAGGGAATTCTTCCCGTCTTGTTGTCTTTCAAACATGCTCGTACTGTGGGTAGTAAATTACCTTCAGCTTATGATGTCCTTGCTGCCGCCCTAAATAGAGGTAAAAATGGAAAACACCCTTTAAGGCGTTTATTCCTGCTAGGTTGGAGAAGTTTTCAACCGCCAACAACAGACAAGCAGGCTGAGACCGTTATTCGGTTCATGTTTTATCTTGATGAAGGTACAGAATTTGATCGACAGTATGATGCATTCGTTTCGATCCTTTTTCCAGAAATGAGAGCACTGTTGCAGCCGCAATAGCGACGACAAACTGTCCACCGCTATCTATTAGACAAAATATGAGCTCATATATCGGTGACTTACGCCCCGATGGTTACGGTATGAAGAATGGTTGCAACATCTGCTCCTCGCTCATAACCGGCATCCCACACCTGACGCAAAGCAAAAAGCCCGCTTAAGTTTCCTTAAGCGGGCTTTTCTAATTTGGCTCCTCTGACTGGACTCGAACCAGTGACATACGGATTAACAGTCCGCCGTTCTACCGACTGAACTACAGAGGAATCGTGTGAACGGGGCGCATAGTATCCAGAGGGATGTGGAGTGTCAACGGCAATTTCGTGAAAAGCAGTGCGACTGCTCAGCAACTAATCAATATAGCCTTAAAACTTCACTTTTGGTCAGGAAAAACCGTTTAATCCTGACTTTTAACAATCACAACGCTGACCGCGAAGTTGCCTTGCCAGCGGGTCCTGTTGATAAAAACGGGTGAAATGACCGTATACCAGCGGAAAACGCTCCGAAAGCAATTCTGGGGCACTAAAGAAATATTCAGAAAGTACGGCAAAACACTCTGCCGGATCGGTCGCTGCGTAGGCATCCATGCTGGCCGCTTCTTCGCCAACGGTGTCAATTTCATCCTGTAAATTCTGCATCGCCGCCTGTAAATCATGCTCCCAGGCCACCACTTCGCGTAACGGAATCGGCGGGATACCGCTCACTTCGCCACCGTTTCGCATATCAAGTTTATGCGCGGCTTCGTGAATGATCAGGTTAAAACCGGAGTTATCAAAGGAGTCTTCAATATCCTGCCAGTTCAGCACGATCGGGCCCTGATCCCAGCTCTGACCGGCGTGAATTTGCGTACCGGCATGAACCAGTCCGTTTTCATCCTGCCATGGAGAATCGACAACAAAAGGGGAAGGGTAGAGCAAAATTTCATGAAAACCATCGAGCCACGACGCACCGAGTTCCATCACTGGCAGCGCAAAAAGTAATGCAATGCGTGCCTGCATCTGTTCAGTCAGTACAATACCCTGCAAAGGAACCAGTCGTTTCTGATGCAAAAGCTGGCTGGCGACCTGAATCAGACGTTGTTGCTCTTGCTCGTTCAGGGAGGACAACAGTGGGATATTCAGAGCGTCATTCCACGCGTCTGATTTCTCAATTTTCAGTTCATTCGCTTTCCACGGCCACTTAATCATCATCTTGCTCGCAAAGTGATCATTCAATTTATCAGCAGGGTTTGCCTCAGACTACACCAATACAAGTAACTTCAACAGGTTAGCAGCGTATCGGGACAATTCTGAATGGATGTTACACATCATAAGATTTTAAGCAAAATGCGCACACGTCTAATCAGACGTAGCTCACGTTATTATTCTAGTCACAGAGCGCGCAACGTGCCCGCCGCATCGAAACGCACGGCGGGCGCGGGGAAGGGTTAATGCCTGATCCACTTATCGATAAATTCAGATGGATCAACAGGCTTTCCAAAAAAGTAGCCTTGCAGGTATTCGAGGCGATAGGGGGCGAGATAATCCACCTGTTTTTGCGTTTCTATACCTTCTGCCACGATGACCATTTGCAGGCGTTTGGCCAGATCAATTACGTTATCGACAATATGTCCGGCCAGTGCGTCGGTGCCGATCCGGCCTATGAAACTCTGGTCTATTTTCAAAATGTCGATGTGGAATTTTTGCAGGTAAGCCAGGCTGGAATGGCCGGTACCAAAGTCATCCATGGCGACCAGCACGCCCATCCGGCGCAAGGCACTGAACAGGCTGTGGGTGGTTTCTGAAGGCTCTATGAGCTCGCGCTCCGTCAGTTCCAGAACCAGATTGATCGGGTTCTCCCGGAAGGCGTCAATAAAGGCTTTGCAGTCTTCGACCAGCGTCAGGTCTTTAAAGTGGCTGGCGCAGATATTGAACCCGAAATGGAAATTTTTTGGCAACTGAGCGGCCATCGGGCCGAACTGATCGCGCACCTGCGCCATCATCTGTCGGGTCATCGGCACAATCAGCCCGCTTTCTTCTGCCAGAGGGATGAACTGATATGGCGGGATCAGCCCCATCTGCGGATGCTGCCAGCGCATCAGCACTTCAGCGCCGGTAATTTCATGGTTTGTTCCATCCACGACCGGCTGCAAGTAAGGGATAAATTGTTTTTTCCCCAGCGCGTTTTTCAGTGTAGCAACCGGGCCACCCAACCGGCCAAGCAGCGCATAGGTCATAAAAGCAATGAAGATGCTGATCAGCGGGAACAGGATCAGGCTGACAGTGGCGTAGTCGAAAATATAACCCCAGTGATCGCTCGGCCGGATAACCAGTTGCATTTCATAGGGATATAACGAGGATTTCAGAGACAACTTTTCGCCATCAGGCCAGATTTCAGAAGTATGAATTTTGCCCTGGCTGTCCATCCACTTGTCGCCGACTTGCAGGATCAGATACGCATGGGTGCTGAGCAATTGCAGAATATTATGCAGGAAATAACCATCGACCCCGACCAGTACGCCGCTGCCGTTAACATCATGACGATAGGCAATCAGCGGGTGATCGGGCGTCACTATATTGCCGCTCATCAGCATCAGTTTTCCATCGACGTAATTTTGAGTGGAAATCGTATCGTCTCGCTCACCGAATAAAGAGGCGCAATAAACCTTATGCTGGCGATATAAATTGACGGTGCGTACGTTGGGAACTTTGGCGACCTGCCAGCGCAGCGCCTGAATGGTCGGCTGATCACAAGGTGCACCAATCAGATTTTCCACCGCGCCGGCGGCGATCGCGGCATTATCCAGCGTCATATCCACCAGTCTCACTGATTGTTGCAGGCTGGCGCTCACATCGCGCCGTAATCCCTGCGACGTTTGCCAGGAAATAGCCAGTATCCCGACTGCCGCGACCAGCGTGAACGCAAGCAGCGCGAGGCAAATCCGCATAGATGAACGGTTTAACCAGTTTGAGCCCAAAGAGATATCCACCAGTGAGAGACGGAGCAAGAAGTTTTGTTCTGTTAATATAACCCATAATGGTGTTAACCATTGTTACAGCTGGATAAGAAGGTTAATTTCACGCCATTGATAAGCCAGTCTTTTGATGCAAATCATGAATAATTCATTGTTTAACTATTTTTTGTGTCTATCAAATAGGGTCAGCGTGTTATCCCGGCTGAAGCACTGCGGTGCCGTTATTCCAGTGAACCGGGCGGTCTGATTTACCGTTTGAGCTGGATCTCAAGTCTGCGTCAGTTTGTGCGGTTTGAGTGTTATCGGGTTCTCCTGGCGGCATAAAGTTTGTAGCATAAGACTTTATGCCGTCTGTCCGTCACCGACACCAGGACTATCCGATGCTTCCCCGTTTTAAAGTGCTTCTTTCTGCCGCTGTGTTGTCTCTCTCCTTTTCAGGTGCAGTCTTTTCCGGCTCAGCGTTTGCTGCTGATGCACCGAGCTACGGGCCGCAACTACAGGGTTTTGACTATCCTTTTCCGCTGAAACAATTCTCTTTTAATTCCCAGGGAGCCCCGTTGCAAATGGGCTATCTGGACGTACCGGCCACCGGGCATAAAAATGGTCAGACTGTCGTGCTGATGCACGGTAAGAATTTTTGTGCCGCGACCTGGGGCGACACCATTTCGGCGCTGGTGAGTAAAGGTTATCGGGTGATCGCGCCCGATCAGGTCGGGTTCTGTTCATCGACCAAACCCTCCCATTACCAGTACAGTTTTCAGCAACTGGCGACCAATACCCATGAGTTGCTGAAAAGCCTGAAAATAACCAAAGCCGTGATTGTCGGGCATTCTACCGGCGGTATGCTGGCGACGCGATACAGCCTGATGTTTGCACCGGAAGTATCGAAACTGGTGCTGGTGAACCCGATTGGTCTGGAAGACTGGAAAGCCAAGGGCGTGCCTTATCGTACCGTGGATCAGTGGTACGACCGTGAGCTGAAAACCTCGGCGGACAGCATTAAACAGTATGAACTCAAAACCTATTACGTGAATAAGTGGAAACCGGAATACGACCGCTGGGTCGATATGCTGGCAGGGCTGAATAACGGGCCGGGGCATAAACTGGTGGCCTGGAACTCAGCGCTGATTTACGACATGATTTTCACGCAACCGGTCTTTTACGAATTCAAAAACCTGCGCGTGCCGACCACGCTGATGATCGGCACTGCCGATACCACAGCGATTGGCAGCGACATCGCGCCGCCTGCGGTAAAAGCCAAAATCGGTCATTACAACGTGCTGGGCAAACAGGTCGCGAAACTGATCCCTCATGCGAAACTGATCGAATTTAAAGGCCTCGGCCATGCTCCGCAGATGGAAGAGCCGGAAAAATTTAACGCGGCATTGCTGAAAACGCTGTCACGCTGATTTCCATTGTTTTCCGTTTCAATAATGAAAAACCGCAGCCTGAATGAACGGGCTGCGGTTTTTTATTGGTATTGCAGAACTGCGTGATTAACGCAGATTATCCGGGAAGTTGGCTGGCAGTTCGCTCGCTGCGCAGTCGATCACAGTGTCATTATCCGCACCGCAATCACGCACGAAGGTGATGGTCGCGAATTCATCGATCACTTCAGTCGGATACGCCGGTCCCGCATCACGATAAGAATTCATCAGCGGAATGTGGTCGTTCTGGAAGCAGACGGTTTTTTCCGGATTATTCATCACCCAGCGTGGGAAGAAAATGGTGCCGTGGAACACGTTATCGCCCAGATTCACAATCAGGCTGACGTCAGTCCCGGTCGGTTCAGTCCAGGAAATTTTGTACACATCAGATGCTACCCGCACGATATACGCTTTCTGATCTTTCACCCAACGGTTGCCGACCAGCCCGCTGTGAATACGGTAATCCAGAGTCTGCGCGTTTTTGACGTAGATTTCATAATTCCAGCCGTTGTCGTAGGTATAAACCACATGTTTGCCAACGAAACCACTCAGGTCATGTTTATCAAATGTGCTCATGGTAATTCTCCTTAACTCAGTATTGGAATGAAACATTTCGTTTCGTTGAGAAGAATATTACATCTTAAAAAACTGATAAAAAAACGCTGATTTCAGATGAAAATCATCTAAAATATAGATGTGTTTTATTCTGACAGGATGACGATATGGCGTTGCCAAGAACCACTCTGGAGCAATGGGTGGTGTTACAAACGGTGATTGAACAGGGCAGTTACGCGCAGGCGGCAACGGTGCTCAACCGCAGTCAGTCCTCGGTCAGTTATGCCCTGAGCGGGTTACAGGAACGCATCGGTTTACCCTTGCTGGAAATTAACGGCAGAAAGGCGACGCTGACCGAACAGGGGCGCGCTTTACTGGCGCAGGCAACACCGCTGATATCGGCATTTTTACAGCTTGAACATCGGGCTGCCGGGCTGAAAGACGGCGTGCGCACAGAGCTGAGTCTGGTGGTCGACAGCGTGTTTCCCAAAAACAGACTGTTCCGCGCACTTAAACACTTTCAGTCGCAATTCCCGGATACACGGGTGCATCTGACTGAGATTTTACGCGGGGAAAGCCTTGCACAACTCAGTGAACAATCGGCCGATTTGTACATCACCACGCTCGCGCCTGAAAACGCAATCCATGGACGTTTTCTGCTGGATGTGGACTTTGTTCCGGTGGCGAAAAGCGATCATCCGCTGTTGTCTTTGCCTGCTCCGCTGACCGCTCAGGATCTGGCGCGTTTCCCGCTGATCAGCGTCGCTGACCGTCACGCGCCGCCGGAAGATAAACATCCGGCAGGCACGGTGGCACAGTGGACATTCACCACGGTCGGTGCGGCGCTTGAAGCAATTACGGTGGGCGTTGGTTACGGCTGGCTGCCGCTGGAAAGCGTGGATAACGCGCTGAAAAACGGATTGCTCAGCCGCCTGATGTTGTCAGCCAGAACCGTCAGGCAAACGTCGCTGTATATGGTGCTGGATGATGAAACGCAGCGCTATGATCAAACGGTCAGTGCGCTGGCGAAAAGTATTCTGCAGGAGTGCAGTTTGCTGCCGTGAAATCCGGCAGCAAACCGTTTCATAACGCTGTCCCGGTCAGCGGGAGGCTTTACAGGCGGCAAGAATATCGAGCTGAGGGTCACGTTCTGACGTCTGTACATTCATCGCGCTGAGCACGGTGTGGAACAGATTGTCCTGTGAGACCTCTTTGTCCGCCGCATTGTCTTTCAGGCATTGCATGTCGATTCCCTGCGCTTTCGCATAATTATCGGAAAGCCAGAACAGCATCGGAACATGTGTCTGCTGCGCAGGTGCCACGCTGTAAGGCGTGCCGTGCAGATACAGACCGTTTTCGCCCAGCGATTCACCGTGATCAGAAAGGTAAATCACCGCCACATTGTATTTGTCCTGATACTGCTTCGCTTTTTCAATGACCTGTGACACCAGATAATCGGTGTAGAGCAGGGTGTTATCGTAGGTATTCACCAGCTGTTCCTGCGTACAGTTTTCAATGTCGCTGCGCGGACAGTCAGGTGTGAACTTGCGGAATTCCGGCGGATAACGTCTGGAATACGTCGGCCCGTGACTGCCAATCAGGTGCAGGGCAATCAGGGTGTTTTTTCCGTCGTTTTTAATATCCTCATCGATATTTTGCATCAGCGCCATGTCGTAGCAGGTGTCGCCGTCGCAATATTTGCCGTCATTTTTAGTCGGGATAATGACGTTTGGCACGCGGTCACAGACACCTTTACAGCCTTCGTCGTTATCTTTCCAGAAAACGGAAACGCCAGCTTTATGCAAGATATCCAGCAAGCCTTCGCTGTTTCGGGCGCGGTTAGCGTCGTAGCTGGTGCGTTTCATATTCGAGAACATACACGGCACGGAAATCGCCGTCGCCGTGCCGCATGACGTCATTTTGCTGAAACTCACCACATCCGCAATGGCCTGCGTGTACTGGTTAGTCGGTTTGCCATAACCATTCCACGACTGGTTTTGCGCCCGCGCGGTTTCACCCACGACCAGGAAGACCAGATTCGGTTTCTGGCCTGTTTGCTGCACCAGTTTTGCATCGTTGCCAATCGTCTGGAACGGCATTTTCGGCGTGAAATAACGGTGATTCATGTACTGGAAAGCGCTGTACAGATAGTTAGTCGGGACGATTTCCAGATTGAGCGTGCGGTTGTTACGCCCCACAGACGCATAATCTTTATAGAAAACACCGGCGATTGACGCCACTACCATCAGTGAAATCACCATCGACAGCAGACGCACACCGAGACGGCGCAGGCGGGTCTTTTCATAGCTTACCGGCGTTACGAATAACAGAATAGCGGGCAGGATGCCGGTAAACACAAACCACAGCACCACCTTCAGATTGAGATACGACGTCGCCTCAGACGATTGCGTCTCGATAATGTTTTCAATCATGCTTCGGTCAAATACGACCTGAAAGGTCATCATCGCAAAACTGGCGAGGGCGCTGACCGGCAGCACAATGATGAAGAAGGGCTTAAGCAACGGCCGGACGCTAAAAGGGGTGAACACAAAGTTCAGCGCAGCAAACAGTGCGACAGGAATGCTCAGGGCAAAAGCCAGGTTATAAGCGGGCAACGCATGGAGAATGCGATAAAAATGCAGCAGAATCGGCAAGTTAACCACAAAAGTGAAGTACAGCGTTAAGAGCAAGGTCAGCTTGAAATAGCTGATTTTTGGCAATAAGTAGCGCAATGCAAACTCCCAAAAGGGGTGAAAAAGCCAACGTAATGCGAGGCAAACATAACGTGCAGGAATGGATGGCAGGAATCATATTAATTCAAGCTTAAGAAAGCCTTAACGGGAGTGTCATAAATGTTTTACGTGATGGGTTTTTAGAAAAGGTTCAGAAAATAAATAAAATATAGTTCACCTGTTTTCCCCTCCGAAACCCTTATCCTGTGCGGTATAGCGGAGCGTTGTTTAATCTAAACCGTTTCGTTTAAGCCTTTCTGAGTGCGTTCCTTCCGCTCATTTTGACCTTCTCTGATTACTCCTGACACGTTTAATTCACCACTGGCGGCTTACCGGCTGTCAGAAGGACGTTTGTGTTGATTTCATCTTCGGCCACCATCGCGGCCAGCAGTATCATTGAATCTGGTGTCATTATCGGCCCGCGGGTGGTTATCGGGCCTTTTTGTATTATTTCCGCCGGTGTGCAAATTGGTGAAGGAACAATTATTTCTTCGCATACGGTCATCAACGGCAATACGAAAATCGGGTCAGATAACCAGATCGGCATGGGCTCTTCGATTGGCGAAATCAGTCAGGATCTGAAATATGCCGGAGAAGCTGCCGGGCTTGAAATCGGCAACCGCAACAGGATCGGCCGCCACGCAACATTGCATCGGGGAACCGCACAGGGCGGGGGACTGACCCGTATCGGTGATGACAATACTTTCGAGCGCGGTGTGCATATCGGCCATGACTGTCTGGTAGGGAATGCCACGTTTATGGGCGAGAACAGCGGACTGGCCGGACACGTTGTGCTGGGAGATGACACCTGCATTGAAGCTATGTGCGCGGTGCATCAGTTTTGCATTATTGGTACGGGAGTCCGCTTGCTGGCCGGATCCTGCGTTGTGCAGGATGTGCCGCCTTATGTTCAGGCGGGCGGAAACCGCGCGTCGCCGCAGGGGATTAATGAACAGGCCGGAGCATTCAGGCAGGCAGAACCCGCTGTGCGCGAGGTGATCCATTATCTGTATGACCTGCTTTATCACCAGCAGGCGGCGGTCGAAAAAGTGAGACTGGAGATCGGGCGTCTGAGTGTTGAATATCCGTTGCTGTGCCACTTCAATGAATTTTTCCTCCGTTCAGCTCGCGGTATTGTGCGCTGAACGGAGGAAAGGACAGTCAGGCTTCGAGGGCTAACAGCGCGAAAGTCGCCAGCCAGTGTTCGCCCATATAGGTGCTGTCGAGGTGATCCAACGCGCTGTGCAAATGGGCTTCGGCGGTCTGGCGCAACAGTGCAGCACGCGGATCACCGGCAGGTAATGCCGACGCCAGCGAACGCTGACACCAGGCGCGGCTGAGATTGAGTCCGTCGAGATGGCCGATTTTGCCATCATGGCGGTCAGTCACGGTCGCCGGTGTGAACAGCGTCGCCGGCTGGCTGTGTGCCAGTTCCGGCAGGAAACGCCCGAACCAGGTGACAAAGACGTCGCGAGGTAACACGCGGCGCATCAGTTCGGCTTCCATCAGGGAAGGGGAAAGGAATTCATCACCACCCGGTTCCCACGCCTGACAATGAACATCTTCCAGATGCCAGCGCAGTGCCGTTTCTTCGATGGTTGATGCCAGCGAAGTATGTTTAACGCTGCGCGCATAATCGAGCGTCAATGCCAGAGCAAAGGCGGTATTAAAGTGACTGCCGACGCGCAGCGGATACGTGGCTTTAGGCAGGAAGTCAGTGAAGCTTTTCTCAAAGAAGCGACTCATCGGTGCCAGCGTTTTGGCCCATCCTGCAGCCTGCGGCAATGTCATTTCATGCAACTGCTGAGTCAGCGCCAGAAACCACGCCCAGCCATAAGGCCGCTCAAATCCGTTATGTTGCGGCTGTTGCAGATACGCCATCTCACCCGAGACGTTTTCGGCGGTAAAATGCTCCGTCACCACGCTGATGATTTTTCCGGCTTCCGGCAGGTCAGGAAAGCGATCCAGCAAACGTAATAACAGCCAGTAACCATGAACGCAGGAATGCCAGTCGTAGCTGCCGTAAAAAATCGGATGCAGCTGGCGTGGGGTCTGCGCATCCGCGGCGCTGCTCATGGCGTGCATGATTTTATTAGGATACTCGCGCGTTAAATGATTCAGCGCCAGCGAGGCAAAACGGGACGCCATTTCTGGCGTCAGAGTAATTGTCGGTTGCGTTGTCATCTTTTCCCTTATCAGAAACGGAACACAAAGAGATACATAAAGGCGGTGTTGACCAGCAACAGCAATACGCCGGTTTTCCACTGTGCTTTGATCACGCCATTTTTATCCTGCAATTCAAGTAACGCCGCCGGAACGATGTTGAAATTCGCAGCCATTGGCGTCATCAGTGTTCCGCAAAAACCGGACAACATCCCGATAGCGCCCATAATCGCGGGATTTCCGCCCAGCTGATTCACGATGAGCGGCAAGCCGATACCCGCTGTCATCACAGGGAATGCGGCGAAACCGTTGCCCATAATCATGGTGAACAGCGCCATGCCGAAGGTATAAGCGATAACAATCGCCAGCGGAGATCCCAGTGGAATAATGTTTTTGACCAGTTCAGACACCACGCCGCCGACGCCCGCCAGCGCAAACAGCGCGCCGAGTGCGGCCAGCATTTGCGGCAAAATGGCCGCCCAGCCCACGGTATCCATCGTCTGACCGCCCGCTTTTATCGCCTTAACCGGCGAATCGCGCAGCATCACCAGCGCGGCAATAAATGCCACCAGCGTGCCGATCACCAGTGAAATCAGCGTAACGTTTTTGGCTTCCACCAGCGGGGTGTATTTCAGTGTCAGGGTGCCAATCAGGGTCACAATCGGGATCAGCAGGGCAGGAATGAACAGTTTATTGCCAAAACGCTTCGCACCGGCTTCACGTTTTTCCACCATTTCCGGCTGATCGTTATCGGTTTTGCCTTTCCCGAGTTTTCCGGTACCGGCAATAATGGCCAGTAATATCGCCATGCAACCGGTGACGAAATGCGGTAACTCGCCGCCAAACAGGAAGGTAATGCCGTAAATGCCCCAGAACAGCGCGTTTACATAACGGCGCGCGTTGCTTTTATCGCGCAGGTTAAAGAAGGCGTAAGCGCAAAACATCAGTCCTGCGAGGATATAAACGGTTTGTAAGCTGATCATTTCGCTGCGCTCCCGTGATGAACGTCAAAACGTTTTGCCAGCGAGCGGTCAAGCAGCCACAAACGAATAAAGTGGATAATCAGCGCAGCGATAGCCGTCGGGATTGCCCAGACCGAAAGATGCAGCGGCTCGACGTTAATGCCGTATTGCTCGAGAAAACCTTTGATCAGCAGGATGGATTGCACGGCGATAAAGATATCCTCACCGAAAAATACCGCAACGTTATCCGCCGCCGCGGCGTGAGCACGGATTTTCTGGCGCACATCATTGGGTAAATCACCGTATTTGGTGGTTGCCGCCGCTTCTGCCATCGGTGCAATCAGCGGGCGAACCATCTGCGCGTGGCCGCCCAGAGAATTGAGCCCCAGCGCAGCAGTCATCTGGCGCAGGAAGAAATACAACATCAGCACACGGCCGGTGGTGGCAGCGTGGACTTTCGAAATCAGATGCCGCGCCTGTTCCTTGAGGCCGCTGCGCTCAAGAATGGCAATCACCGGAAGCGTCAGCCAGATCAGGCCCATATAACGGTTATCGGTAAAGGCTTTGCCGAAAGCGCTGATGATCTCAACGGTGTGCATACCGCCCGCCAGCCCGGTTGAAATACCGGCGACGGTGACCACTAATAATGGATTAAACCGCAGTGCGAATCCCAGCACGACGATCGGAATACCAATTAAAACCCACATGGTGTGTCCCTCAATGTTGTTGTGTTTGTTTTATATTTTTGATGGTTCTCTGCCTGGTGAATACACCGGTAATAACACTGTGTAATTACATAGATCTAATTCGCATAAAAAATGCGTGAAGCGGAAAGTAACAAGCGTGATGACTGAACGCAAGATGGAAAAAATAGCGAAAAATCTCACAGGGGAATGGTTAAATAATGCAGTGAATTAATCCTGCAATATAAATAACTGACCGCAGATTTTTATCTGGTGTATCTGACAGGTGAGGGGGGAAATAGCAGAATAATAAACCCGGCGCTCAGGCCGGGTTTGCAGGGCAGAGAGGAAAGAGAAAAGCGGTTATTCGTCGTCCTCGTCGCCGTAATATTTCACGCCGAGTTTGATCAGTCCGCGCCCCTGCGATTTGCGATGTAAGTTGCTGTCACGTAAGGAATAAACGCATCCGCAGTATTCCTGCTGATAAAAACGCTCGCGCTTGCTGATTTCAATCATTCGCGCTGAACCGCCTTTTTTACGCCAGTTATAATCCCAGTACACCATGCCCGGATAAGGCGCGGCTGCACGTTCGCCGCAGCCGGTAATTTGTTTCATATCTTTCCAGCGCGAAATACCCAGACAACTGGTAATGGCACTGAAACCATTTTCCCAGGCATAAAGCGCCGTGCGTTCAAAGCGCATATCAAAACACATGGTGCAACGCTCGCCGCGCTCAGGTGCATTTTCCATTCCTTTAGCGCGCTCAAACCAATTATCAGTGTCGTAATCTGCATCAATAAAGGGAATGCCATGCTGCTCAGCGAAACGCATATTTTCTTCTTTGCGCAGCATATATTCTTTCTGCGGGTGAATATTCGGGTTGTAGAAATAGATTGTATAATCGATACCCGACGCCTGAATGGCCTCCATCACTTCACCTGAACAGGGCGCACAGCAGGAGTGCAGCAGCAATTTATCGTGTCCTTCAGGGAGTGTGAGCTTTTCGCGGATGAGTTCAGACATTGTTATTCACCAGAATGTAGGATTTTCTTTATCTATTAATACCCTCCGATCATAGAGAACCCAGCGTGACTGTCAAAATTTTCTTGCGGGTTTACGCTTGCGTAGAAGGGCGGTGTATTGTTCAGTGCTATGATAAGGATGATTGCAGGGCGCAGCCCGCTACACAGAGATTTTAAGGAAACAGGTAATGCAGATTATGAGATCGAATCAAATTCGCTGGCTCAGTGTGTTGATTGTGATGGGCGGGCTGTTACTGATTCTTCCTCTTCATTTACTGGCATGTTTTATTGCCGGTTTTTTAGTGTTTGAACTCATCAACGCCCTGACGCCGTACTTTCAGAAAATCATCAGCGGAGAACGTGCCCGCTGGGTTGTGGTCGCGGTTATCGGTACGCTGGTCGTCAGTTTCCTGACGGTGGCGATTGCCGGTATTGCCGATTTTCTGATGGAAGATATGAAAAATCCGGTGGCCTTTAATGCCATGGTGTCGCGTTTGCTTTCCGACGCACAGAGCCGTCTGTCGCCGGTATTGCTGCATTATCTGCCCGCCAATATTGAAGAGTTACAGCGCAGTTTCCTGCAATGGTTACGCGAGCATATTGTGATGATTCAGGCTTTCGGCAAGAACGCGGCACATGTGTTTCTGACGATGATTATCGGCATGATCCTCGGCGCGATTATTTCGCTTCAGCAACCGAATCACGGTGAACATCACGCGCCGCTGAAAAAGGAACTGTTGCAGCGGATGCGTTTGCTGGGTGAAGCCTTCCGCAATATTGTGTTTGCTCAGTTCCAGATTTCGCTGATCAACACCGTTTTGTCCGGTATTTTTCTGTTCGGGATTTTACCGCTGTTCGGCATTCACCTGCCGCTGGCAAAAACGCTGGTGGTGGTAACGTTCGTGTGCGGATTGCTACCGGTGATCGGTAATCTTATTTCTAACACGCTGATTTTCATCGTCGGTCTTTCCCTTTCATTGTGGGTCGGCGCGCTGGTACTGGCGTATCTGATCATCATTCACAAGGTGGAATACTTCCTGAATGCGCGTATTGTCGGCAGCCGTATTAAGGCGAAGTCCTGGGAGGTTCTGCTGGCGATGCTGGTCTTTGAAGCCGCGTTTGGTATCCCCGGCGTCGTGGCCGCACCTATCTATTACGCGTATATGAAAAGCGAACTGAAAGAAGCGGGTCTGATTTAATCCTTTCTTAAAACATGGCGCCTTGCCCGCAGGGCGCCACTGTTTAGTCACTGTACAATCCTTTCAAAAAATCCTGAAAAAAACAGATTCAGGCAAGCAATAGCGAGAATCGTTATATCTGTTTGTCATCTAAAACCCGCATAATTTCCTGGTGCCTGCAGTTCGTGCGGGCATGAAGTATTCCGTTTGCCTACCAGGAGAAAAAAATGACGCTTAACGTTCGTGGTTTCGCTGCACATTCAGCGGATGCGCCTCTCGCGCCTCATAACTTTGTTCGCCGTGACCCGCGTGATACCGACGTTGTGATCGACATTCTTTACTGTGGCGTGTGTCACTCAGACATCCACCAGGCTCGTAACGAATGGCATCAGAGCATTTATCCGATGGTTCCGGGCCATGAAATTATCGGTCGCGTTAAACACGTTGGCGCGAAAGTAACAGGCTTCAACGTCGGCGATACCGTCGGTGTCGGTTGTATGGTCGATTCTTGTCAGCACTGTGAGTCCTGCGCAGAAAGCCTGGAACAGTACTGTGAAGAAGGCGCTACCATGACCTATAACAGCCTTGATCGTCATGACAACATGATGACTTATGGCGGTTATTCTGAAGAAATCGTTGTTTCAGAAAAATTCGTACTGCGCGTTTCTGAAAAGCTGGATATCAAATCTGCCGCCCCGCTGCTGTGTGCCGGTATCACCACTTACTCTCCGCTTAAGCACTGGAAGGTGGGTAAAGGCCATAAAGTCGCGGTTGTTGGTTTAGGGGGTTTAGGTCACATGGGCCTGAAATTCGCTAAAGCGCTGGGTGCGGATGTGACGTTATTCACCCGTTCTAAAGGCAAAGAGCAGGAAGCTTACCGTCTGGGCGCTGACCACGTAGTGTTGTCTACCGACGCAGAACAAATGGCCGCAGTGAAAAATCACTTCGACTTTATTCTGGACACGGTACCGAATCCGCACGACCTGAATCCGTACCTGGAAACCCTCAAGCGTGATGGTACGCATATTCTGGTTGGCCTGATCGAGCCAATCGAACCTGCGCTGCACAGCGGTAAACTGGTCATGGGCCGCAAAACCGTTGCCGGCTCCCTGATCGGCGGTATCGCGGAAACTCAGGAAATGCTGGATTTCTGTGCTGAGCATGACATTTCCTGTGATGTGGAAATGATCGACATGCAGGATATCAACGGCGCTTACGAACGTATGCTGAAAAGCGACGTGAAATACCGCTTTGTTGTTGATATGGCTTCACTGAAAAACGCCGGTTAACTTTTATTGCGCATTGAAACGCGTGTATTGCGCATTGGATAGCGTGTGTTGCACGCTGAAGAGCATTTATTACGCGTTGACTAGCAATATTGGCTAAATAGCGACCTAATGCGTCTGTCCTGAATATTGTGTTAAATCAGCAGGGCAGGCGCATTGTGGCGAAATTTACTCTTTACACGTTTCTGTGACTTCTCGGCTTGAAAGCGCGGTGGTATCCTGCTGCCTTTCGCCGGGCGAAGGAAAACCAGTGGCTAAGAGTTTTGATGAACTCATCAGAGACATGGATCTGATGATTGAACATGTGGACAGGCTGAAAGACCTGCCGCCACGTGCAGCGCAACCAACCGCTGCGGACAAACCTGCGTACGATTCTTTCGGTGAGATTTTCGCCCTGAAAGCCGTGATGCGGGCTTTTATTTCTTCTGTCGACACGATTGTTAAAGTGCAGATTGCGAAGAAAGTCGAACAGGATATCGGCCATCTGGAGAATACCGTGCGGTCAATCGGCGGTGGCAGTGCTGACGCGGAAGACGTCGCGCAAATTACGGCTTATGTCCGTAATGCAGTTTCAGAGCTCATGGATTAATCCAGCACGCGACATTCGTGCTGGATTAATCCAGCACGCGACATTCGTGCTGTAAAATGCCGGTCACCGGGTCTTGTAAAGACAATATGTGACCGGCTTTTTTTTGGACTTTCTCACCCATAGGCGCGGCGTCTAAAAGCGTCTATTCTTGCCTTAACTCCTTTTGCCGGTGTCGTTTATGTCTCAGGATTACCGCTATTTCGCGTCAGCACGACGCAGATGTTATGCCCTTTTATTTGATCACCGCACACGCAGCGGTCGCCGGATGGAAACCTTCTGGATTGTTATCTCGCTGCTGAGTGTCATTTCTTTGTTCATTGAGTCGAGCGCAAGTGATCTCTTCCCCAATTCGCCGAAGATATTGCTACAGCTTGGCCTGATGGAAGTGGTGTTCACCGCCGTGTTTACGGTGGAATACTTGCTGCGGTTGATTTCCTCACCACGGAAAACTCGCTATCCGTTGAGCTTTTTCGGGATTGTCGACCTTTGTACTGTGTTGCCGATGTATATCATCTGGTTGATACCGTCGCTCACGTTGTCAACGAATCTGATGGTGCTGGTACGTCTGCTGAGAGTCCTGCGGGTACTTCGGGTGCTCAAATTGCTGCGCTATATGAGTGATGCCGGGCTCTTGTGGCGCAGCCTGATGCGCGCGCGACGTAAACTGGGCATCTTCTTCGGGTTTGTGGCGATCATCTTGTGTTTATTTGGCGGACTGATGTTTGCAGTAGAAGGGGGGAATGACGGTTTTAGTTCACTGGGAACCTCAGTTTACTGGGCGGTGGTCACGCTCACCACGGTCGGTTACGGTGATATCACGCCACATACCGCGCTGGGGCGAATGCTGGCATCGGTGCTTATTCTGCTCGGGTATTCCATCATTGCCGTTCCTACCGGGATTTTGACCGCTTATATGTCACAAGAGTTGGAAAAAGGACGTGCGGCGCGTTCTTGTCAGATTTGTCTGCATTCAAGACATGAAATTGATGCAAAATTTTGTGCGCATTGCGGAGCGGTTCTTGAAGCCGATACTTCCCAACCTGTTGAAAAATAGCCTGATAACTGCTCAATGATTGTACTATCTGGTACGTATTTCGACTATTTTTGGGGTTTACCTCACCATTGCATTAAAAAGAGTTGCTATTAAAGGGCAGTCATGAGTAAATACATACCGGCCTGTGGTACAGACCTATTTATGCACGACATCCTGAGTAAAGTTGTTCCAATTTAAAGCGTTATCCATGATAACCCTGCTCTGACGAATTTCCTTCTTAGTGCCTCCATAAGTAACGACTGAAATCCGGCTATAACATGCCCATGGTGGCGAAATTTATTTTTAAAAGGTAATTCCTATGTCAATGATGAAAGGTCAGGTTAAGTGGTTTAACGAGTCTAAAGGCTTTGGCTTCATCACTCCTGCTGACGGCAGCAAAGATGTGTTCGTACACTTCTCCGCTATCCAGGATCAAGGTTTCAAGACCCTGGCTGAAGGCCAGAACGTACAGTTCACTATCGAGAACGGTGCTAAAGGTCCGTCTGCGGCTAACGTTACCGCTATCTAATCTTGCTTTACCGCTGTTTCAGCGATAAACGTAAAGATAACAAAAACCCGCATGCGCGGGTTTTTTTACGTCTGTAGTTTGTCGATCTGGCTTATGGATCCTGTGTCAGGATGTCATTTGCGGATGCAGAAGGCGGAGTTTGCTCTGCAATAACTGCTTTGCCGGAAGGTGCTGGCAAAAGAACAAAAAAAAGCCCGCATAGTGGCGGGCAAAAATATTTCTTATGACATTCATTGTTGTACTCCCTCGGGGGTGAGCACGCTGTCAGTATAGTGGATATCAAAGTCAGGATTCTGGCCGCAATATGTTAAGGAAATGCAAATAAGTGCCGCAGGGTTATTTTCTGCTTTTCAGGCTAACTTTCCCCTCGCCACCTGCTTTTGTGTGGCGGTCTGTACTACAATAAACATAATTGAAAACCATGGGATAACCTGATGAAAGTTAATGATCTTGTGACAGTGAAAACCGACGGCGGGCCGCGCCGTCCGGGTAAAGTATTAGCCGTTGAAGAGTTTTATGAAGGCATCATGTATCTGGTGTCGCTGGAAGATTATCCGGCAGGCATCTGGTTCTTCAATGAAGGTGACAGCAAGGACGGTACATTCGTCGAACCGCGCGAAGGCACCGAATAGTCTTCGCCTGCAAACAGGCTGTCGGCATAAAAAAACACCGGGGCAAATGCCGCCGGTGTTTTTGTTTCTAAGGCTGTCTTTTAAAGCAATGTTGCGGGATCAGAACGTTTCCCAGTTAGGCTGTTCGCTGGCCTGTTTGGATGAACGCGAGTCCGGGGCGGAAAGGGTGCGAACCGGTGGCTGGCGCTTTGCCGGAGCACGTTGAGTGGTGCCCTCAAGACGAAATACCGCGACGGCCTGAGTCAGACGCGCAGCCTGTTCTTCCAGCGATGCCGCCGCCGCAGAGGCTTCCTGCACCAGTGAGGCGTTTTGTTGAGTGACGCCGTCCATTTCCGACACGGCCAGACTGACCTGACTGATCCCGCGGCTTTGCTCGTCAGAGGCGGAAGCGATTTCACCCATGATGTCCGTAACGTGACCGACGGCGGTGACGATTTCAGACATTGTATCGCCTGCGTCGCCGACCAGAATGCAGCCTTCGCCCACGTAATCGACGGATTCTTCAATCAGCGTTTCAATTTCTTTCGCGGCCTGCGCACTTCTTTGCGCCAGATTGCGCACTTCGCTGGCGACAACGGCAAAGCCACGGCCCTGTTCGCCCGCCCGCGCGGCTTCCACCGCGGCATTCAGCGCCAGAATATTGGTCTGGAAGGCAATACTGTTAATCACGTTGGTGATTTCAGCAATTTTGGATGAGCTGCGCGAAATTTTATCCATCGTCGTCACCACATCTTCCACAATGCTGCCGCCTTTTTGCGCTTTGCGCGAAGCATCAGCGGCCAGTTTGCTGGCGTGATGGGCATTTTCCGAGTTCTGTTTCACGGTCGCGGTCAGTTGTTCCATGCTGGCGGCGGTTTCTTCCAGCGCAGCGGCCTGTTGCTCGGTGCGGGAGGAAAGATCGGTGTTACCGGAAGCGATTTCCGTTGAACCCTGATAAATCGACACGGCACCTTCACGCACGGTCAGCACCGTGGACGCCAGAGAGTGCTGCATCTGCTCAACATTGCTGCTCAGCACACCGATTTCATTGCGACCATTGCTCTGACCTGGTTGAGTCAGGTCGCCTTCGGAAATTTTCTGAATACGCGTCACCAGACGGTTAAGCGGATTAATGATCACTTTGCGCATCACCAGATAGGTGATGAAGGTCAGTACCAGCGCCAGCAGGAAGCCGCCCGCCATCAGCGTATAACCGAGAACGGCGTTACGCTGGGCTTTGTCATTAATGGCGTTGGCGGTTTCGGTGCGATAGGCGATGGCAGCCAGTAACGGTATGTTGTTGGCCAGATCGAGGTTGCGCACGGTCTCCGCTTCCTGAGAAATGACTTCTTCAAAATGCGCCTGTTTGGCTGATTCCAGCATCGGTGCCATGCCTTTGGTCAGATAATCGTTGTAAGCTTTTTTCAGCGGCTCATCGAGCGCCAGATCCTTTTCTGTTTTATTCGGGCGATTGATATAGCTCTCAAAAGAAGACTGCGATTGTTTAATCCGGCTGGCGGCGTCAGTCAGGTTCTGATTGAACACATCCTGATCGCCGACACGGGCAGCAGCAGCGGCCTGGATCAGCAACAAACGCGCCGTGCGCAGATGGTTAGAACTGTTAGAAAGCGCCAGACGAATTTGCAGTTCCTGCGTGGCATTCGCGAGTGCGGCATTGCTTTGCTTAAGAAAGAAGCTGGACGTACCGATGGAAATGGCGAAAAGAAACAGGATCCCGGTGAGGATCAGGCTAATCAGGGTAATCAGTCGAATATTGCTGATGAAAGACGTTCTGGAATCTGAAAGGGTAGGAGTATCCATATTATTTTATTCCGCTCTGTTGATCCTGCATACCGTCGGTTCCGGACGGTAAGTAACAGCGATGTAGACATTGCCAGCGGGCAAGTCCTGCCGTGACGAAAAGAAAGCGCCAATAAGATTCATCGGCATTTGAGCGGAGGTATTCAGTTTATATTTGTGGCGCAGATCGCATTTTTACAGATTTATCGCGTTCGCTACAGGCTACGTCAAGACACAGCCTGTAGCGGGGACCGGAGAGAGGCTAATTAACGTATATTCCGTTGGTGAGTTGGTCACACAAACGAACAACGTGATAAATAATATGTTTATTCGGTGACTTTATTTTCCGCTTAATATTTCCTTTATATGAAGACACCGTTTTTGTTTTGATTTGCAACTTATCGGATATTTCAATCGTTCCGTTACCTGACATCCACATTCTTAACGTGGCGGATTCTGAACGGCTGAGCATCACCGGTCTGATATCCAGCGCCGCACAACTGGCCGGATCCTGTGCCTGCGGCAGTGAGGGATGATTCAGTAACTGACGGAGCGTTGCTGCCTTAATTGATTTCGAGGTGATAATCACGTTCTTTCGAACAAAAATATATTCTTCAAAATGAATACGCGTACGCGACATGAAGATAAAAAATAACGTTTCAGGGCAGTCAGTAATCAGTTCACCCAGCCGCTCTTTGTTATGCGACTGAGACAACATGCAATCCTCATTAATAAACACCACAGAGGGTTTGAGTCTGACGCATCCGGCCTGAAGCTGGTCAAAACTGCTGGCGTAACTGATTTCCTGTTCGCTGGTGAGTAATTGTTGCAAGCCCAGACGGGTATACCGGCATGGATCCAAGATTATCGTTTGCATAGTAAGTCCTCGTAGGACGTCCTTGTTCTGCATAATGATTGGATTCTTTGGTGTCAGCACAAAGCGCAAAGAATGCGCGCTGACTCTACTTTTTGCATGAAAGTTGACCGGTTGGAAGTGTTATTTTTTGTTGTTCACGGACAGGGAGGTTTTTGATTAATTTGGTTTATGTCAGGATTAACTTTGTAACTGAACAAAAAAAGGAAACTAATTCGGATTATTCTTAATGGATGTAAGGACATAGAAGAAAGGCTTAATAACAGGTGTGTTACAGTAACACTCTGCAACACTTCGCAGAGAGATGATGATGCTGCTTATGCTTAAAAACAATTCACGAATGAAATATGGCAATAAAAGCGGACGCAGCGTGTCAGCGCTGCGTCACAGTCATTACCAGTAGGATTGCCAGCACTGCGTCAGGCGCGTCAGGGCTTCAACATAAAAATAATCGCCCCAGCTGCAACACTCATCCACGCCTTTACCGCTTGCCATGTGGTACACAGAATGCTTAAGCAGTCCGTCACAATCTTCCTGCTCACCGGTCAGATAATTCTCAGTCAGTGAATCCATGATGCGAAGCGCCATTTCCTCATAACAGGCGCGTTTGACGTCCGTGGCGGGCAGGGCCGTTGCCAGACTCAGCAGGCCGCACACCGCAATGGCAGCGGCTGAACTGTCGCGGACGGCATCGGTACCCAGCAGCGCTAAATCCCAGTGACACACATCATCTTCCGGCAGACGGTTCAGGAAATAATGCGCCAGGCAGCGTGACAGCTCGACCTGTTCTTCATCACCGGTATACCGGTAGCTGAGAAGGAATCCGTAAATGCCCCAGGCCTGACCGCGAGACCAGCATGAATCATCCGCATAACCCTGATGCGTGTTGCCGAAACGCGGTTCACCGGTCACGGTATCCATGTAATACGTGTGATACGTCGACGCATCCGGGCGCACAATATATTTCGCAGCCTGCTCCGCATGGGCGCTCGCCGCGTCTGCAAAGCGAGGTTCGCCGGTTTGTTCACTTGCCCAGTAGAGCAATGGCAGGTTCATATTGCAGTCAATAATCATGCGCCCGGCCTGTTCCGGATCCTTCAAATCCCCCCATGCCTGAATGATTTTTGCTTTGCTATTGAAGCGTTCCATCAGAGCTTCGGCCGCCAGCAGGGCAAATCCGCGTGCCTGACGATTGCCGGTCAGTTTAAAGGCGCTGACGCAGGACAAACTGTAGAGAAAACCGAGATCGTGCGTGGCGGTATCAATGCGGTTAGCGATGCGGTTACCAAATGACGTCACCTGTTTTTCTGCCGCCAACCGGTAACGGTCGTCGCCGGTCATCTCATACGCCAGCCACAGTTGTCCGGTCCAGAAACTGGTGGTCCACTCCACATTCTCCGTCAGTTTGTAGTGGCCGTTTTCGCAGGTTTCTGCCGGAAACTTATCGCCAAATTTATCCAGATTGCGGGAAATTTTACTGAGCACCACCTGGCGTGCCCGTTGTAATTTTTGCGCGAAAGCAATTCTGTCCAGCTGGTTCAGTTCAACGGGCAGTAACTTTTCTTTCGTGATGTTGAGCGTCATAACGTCTCCCTTTTGCAGAGCAATAAGTGTCTTAGAGTCAATGGATGGATTTCAGTCGGTCATTTCAGCGGCGCGAGTTCGCCGTTGTTTTCGGCAGGTTCTGCCGGGGCTGGCGCGCCGGAACGCAGGCTGTGACAGGCAGATAGCGTGAAAGCAGAAATCAGCGTGAAGCACAGTGCAATGCCGCCCATCACCAGATACGTGTGTTCGAAACCAATGCGGTCATAGAAGTAACCGGCAGGCGGGGCGACCACGATTGAGCCAACATAAATCATTGCCTGATAACCCAGCAGATACATGGTGGCGTTGACGCGTTTGCTGAAATGCTCAGCGATATATTTGAATACCGATACCAGCAGCAGGGCGATTTCCAGCCCGTAGAACGGTTTGATAATCGAAATAAGCAGCGGATCGCTGGTCAGTCCGGAAGCGATCAGACGTATTCCCACTACTGCGCCCACCAGCAGCAGGCCTTTCTTGGCACCGAAATAGTTCACCAGGAAAGGGATCACCATCATCATCAGGAATTCCAGACCGGACTGCACGGTGCTCAGATATCCGTACCAGGCATTGCCTTGCTCTTTGGTGTCGAAGAAGGTGACGAAATAGCGTGAGAACTGCTGTTCAGCGACAAACATCATCCACGCCACGCCCGCGACATACATTGAGAACATCCAGAATTTGCGGTTTTTGAGCAGCAAAATAACGTCGCTGAACACGATTTTTTGCGCAGAAATCACGTCGTTATTTTTGAGTTCTTCATCACCAATTTTCAGCGACAGCAGAACCGCTAACATCACCAGCGACGTGGCGCTGCTCAGACTGAAGTTCCAGGCCGGAGAAAGATTAAACAGTAAGCCGGAAAACGAGGCCGCCAGCGCCCAGCCGAGCGAGCCCCACATACGCACCTGACCGAATTCCATGTGGTACAGGCGACTGAAGCGGTCGGCGTAAGATTCAGAAGCCGCCACACCGGCGTACCAGCCAAGGCTCAGATACAGCGCACCGGCGATAATCCCAAGCATCAGATGGCTTTCCAGCAGGGGCTGGTAAATGTAAATAAAGAACGGCGCCATCAGCGCGGAAACCAGCACGACAAAATAGAGCAGGGATTTGCTCATGCCGATTTTGTCCATGATGTAGCCATAAACCGGCTTCATGATCACCGCGAATACGCCGTTGATGGCAAACACCGTGCCGATACTGACGCTGTCCAGACCGGCCTTTTGGCCGAGCCACAGCGCATACAGCCCGAAGCTTGAAGACCAGGTGAAAAAATACAGGAATATAAAGCTGCTCATTTTATAGTAAGCCGTTTTACTGGCAGTTTTTATCGCTTTCATAGTGACTCCTGAAACGGACTCTGACGGTTAACCTAACGTTATCTGGCCGCTGTGGCCGGGAGACTGCCAGCGCAATTGCGCGCCCTCCAGACTGACTTCCGGCACGTCTTTGTTGCTGATATCACTGCTTGCCGACGCACATACGGCGGTGATCAGCCAGTGTGAACCTGCGGGAAGGCTGTTTTGCAGCACCGGAATGACTGCCGTTTCGGCAAACATAATGCTGCTGTTCGGCGGTGTGATCACCGTACCGGCTTCCCGCACAGCGTGACTTTCCAGGCTGACAATCCGGCTGATGCCGTTACGTGCTGTGACCGTTATCGCACGGCGATCGCCGGTGAATTCAGCTTGCGTGGAAGGTTCCTGAATGACCGCAAATCCGCCTTCGGCTGTATCAAGCGGACGCTGATTTTCGATGTGATGAACCCGCAGATGCCAGTCGCCGCAAGGAATAAGCCAGGTGCGGACGCAAACGTCATGCCACGGCAGCCAGCGGGAATAAATCATCGAGCCGGTGATGCGGGTTTCGGCACAGTCGCGACGTCCGCGAAAATATCCGTCGCCTTCAGAGAACATCAGCATCGAATCACAACCGGCGTGATTCAGCCCGTAACGGCCACGATCCAGTGTGAAACCGAACTGGCTGGAATAGGCGAATTTGGTGTACTTGGCTTCGGTATTTACAAAGTTATTCAGCTCAAGCTGCCCGGAGGTCAGCATCACCACATGCTCACCTTCGGCATCGCGGGTCAGGATCTGACTGGCATGAGGAATGCAGTGAGCGCGGGATAGTTCCGGCAGTGGTGCTTCGTCGGCCTGCCAGAACGCATCGTCCTGTGGCAGGGCCAGCACCAGAAACAGTTTGCACGCCCAGTAAGGGGAACCCGGCGCGTTATAGTCTTCGGCCATCACCAGATTTGGCGTGTGATAACCAATACTGAGCACGCCGTCACGGTCAAAAATAGGCTCTTTCAGCCAGTGCCGCAGATGACGCAAGATCACACCTTTGATGATGCCCGGCGTGAAAACGTCCAGTTTGCTGTACGCGGCGGCGCTCCAGAAAGCCGCTTCGGCGAAGCGATAGGTCAGGCTGCGGCCGAAAGGCACGGCCGCACCCTCTGCGGAGAACATGGTGATGAAATCCTGAGCGAAACGCTGCGCACGTTCACGAAGCATGGCGGCACGCGGCGCATCCACATCCGCCATATTTTGTGCGTAAAGCAGTCCGTAATAATGAAACGCCATTGAAATGTAGTAATCACGCGGACGGCCCGGACCATCGGAATACCAGCCATCGCCAAGATAATAACTTTCCATCAATTCAAAACGGGCGCCTGCGGCAGCCTGATCCCAGGGCAGACCGCTTTGCTTAAAGCCCATCTGCACCATGATCGGGAAGAAATTCCAGTTGTTATTGGGAATGGTCGCATCACGCCCCTGATCCAGCCACGCCGCCAGGTTCTGCTGTTCCTGCGGGGTGAAATGCTGCAAGAGTTGCTTATTAAGGAGCGTCAGCCCGACACCGAAGGCGGCCATTTCTACGCATCGCTGATCGAAATCGCGGATATTCCCCCAGTATTGAGGATGCTGCGGGTCGGTACCCAGGCGAATGGCATTCAGGTAAAAGGGCAGATCTGCGCATTCGCCGCCACCGGCCAGCAGCGGAAAAATCCCCCACAGCATGCGCGACAGCGCCTCCATTTTGGCGACCTCTTTACCGTAATGCGTGGTGGAGTTTCCCAAATCAATGCCGCTTTTACCTTCTTCTGTATACGGCGACACCGCCGAGAGAAGTTCATTAAGCAGTTGCTGCACATCGTCGCGGGTACGCAACGGGTTATCGATATTCACAATATTCAGGGTCATCAAAGTTCTCCCGGTGACTGAATGGGAACCAGAAAATAAAGGTTTATTAATTTGAAATATTATTTCAATTCTCTGCGTCGAGACTGAAATATAGAGAAGTGAGAAGTGCTGATTGTTAACTGCTTCACAGAATGACGTGATTTTTAAAGTTGTGGTTATTAAATGGCGGGTAAAAGGGCTTAAATTATAAAAAACAGACTGAAAATTGTGTTTTGTTGTCCTGAAGAAAAAAGACGCAAAAATACACTGCGAGGAAACGACCCGAATGCCGGCATCTGATTATCTCGAACGTATTGCCCTTAACGAACGTCAGGTTTCTTTTAACCGGATGAGCCGCGGCAGCGCTAATTATTTTCACTGGCATCAGTGCCTGGAATTACTTTTTGTCAGTCAGGGCTACGGCATTGTGATTGTCGATAATCAGCAATACACGCTACGACCGGGTCGGATGTTTGTCTTCCCGCCATTCAAACTGCATAAAGTTTTTGTGGAAGCGGACGAGAAGAACGCGTATCTGCGCACCACAATTCACCTCGATCATCAGTTGCTGGATGGCTGTCTGCAATCATTCCCGCAGCGCCGCAGGCGATTCGCCAGTCTTTGGGATGCCGACCGTGCCGCGCCGATTTTTGACCTGAGCGATCATGCCAGTCATATCGAAGTGATCCTCGAACAGTTTAATCAGTTGCCCGAACCGCAGGCGGATCAATGGGAAGAAATCACCATGCTTATCCTGCAACTGATGGTGTTTATGCCTGCGGAAGACGGGCAGCCGAAAACCATCAGCCGCACGACGGCTTCGAAAGTGATGCAATGGATCGAAGAAAATTACGTGCGGAAGTTTTCACTGGCAGACCTTGCGGCTGCGCTGGGTCTTTCAGAAAGCTATATATCACGGGTATTCGGGCAGGAAACGGGCGGCTCTATTCAGGATTATCTCGCCACGCGGCGGGTAAAACGCGCCTGTGAACTGCTGCGCTCAACCGACCGTTCGGTTGAAGAGATCGGGCTGCAATGCGGCTTTTCTGATGCGCCGTATTTCATCACCCGTTTCAAGAAAATGATCGGCAAAACGCCGCTGCAATATCGCAAGGCGGCGTTTTCATTATTACCGTGAAATCCTCACATTGACCGCCAGCCAGCGGGGGAAGAACCGAGCGGTGAAGCCGGTAAATCCCACTGCAGCGACGTGTTTTCCAGCCAGACCGGCGCAAGCAAACGCCGGGCATTGCCCCAGACGGTGATTTCCGCCTCCGTTGAGAAGTCGGCTTGTTCTGCGGATCCAATCAGCGATTCATCGCTGGCGGCGGATGCGCCATTTTCCATCAGTTCCCGGGCGGTACGTGCCAGCGACAGACGGAATTCGCTGCCCTGACCGGTCTCCACCCGTTGGGCTAAACCTTGCAAAACGGCTGCGGCCATCAGATAACCAGTGGTGTGATCAAGCGCCTGAACTGGCAGAGGCACCGGTTTATTGCTCCCCGACAGCTTCATTCCCTGTTCCGCAATGCCACAACTCATCTGCACAAGACTGTCGAAGCCTCGCCGCTCGCGCCACGGCCCGCTCCAGCCATAGGCGTTCAGACAGACATCCACCAGACCCGGCGCAATAGCACGACGCTGCTCGCTGCCATAGCCGAGTTTGTGCAGCGCACCGGCACGGTAGCCATGAACAATCACATCTGCGTCACGTAATAATTCTTCGAACCGGTGCCGGTCCTGCGGGTTATGCAAATTGAGCCGCGCACAATGTTTACCCAAAGTGACATCGGCTTCCTGACTGGTTTCATCCCAGCCGAAAGGATCGATACGCAACACATCGGCACCCAGTCCGGCCAGAAAACGTGTGGCGACCGGCCCGGCGATGATCCGCGTCAGATCCAGAACCTTAATGCCTGCCAGCGGTTTTTCACGCGATAATGCCCACTGCGGCAGCATGGCTGCCGGTGTTAAAGAGCGCTGAAACAACGGCTCATTGTGCAGGGATTTTCCCTGAATATGCTGCTGCCATTGGTCCGGGCTGAGCATCTGCGCGGCGCATCCTCCCGCCTGCACCACGGCCTGTTCCAGTTCAGCCTTTTTCCACATAATGACCCGCTGTGCCAGTGCTTCGCGGCTTTGTGCTTTTCCGAGCAGCGTTTCCACCACTTTGCGGTGCGCAGGCGCATTGGTATGCAAACGGATCCAGCCATCTGCTGTCGCGTAGTCACCCGCCAGACTGTCCCAGGCGGGTGGAATTTCCCAGCCTTCTGGCCTGATGCTGGTTTTACACCAAAGCGACGCCAGCCGCCGGTCGACGGTCACGGTTTCATGTCCGCCATGCCTGAGTGCCAGTAACCGTGACAGCGCCATTCCGGCTAATGCCACGGACGCGGTGATAAGCGGGGTGACCCGATAATAAGACGGCAGATTTCCGGCGCCATTTATATGAAGTGAACAGGGAAGTGAAATCTCACCGGTGAGCTGAGCGTACAGCGCCCGGACCTTCTTCTGGATAAGTTCATCTGACATGCGTTAACTCCGCTATGAGGAATTTTGCTTTACAAATTTATAACATTTATAAGAGGGTGTGGGAAATTAATGAGTGACACTGTCACAGGGTGAGTTGCAACTTTGCGGTAACAGAATGCTCCTAAAGTCCTCTGCGGTTATCTCCCTTAAACAGGGTATTCTTTACGGCTCAATCCCTTGTTTCCAAAAACCCTCTCAACCCGTGCCATACGGGGGATGAGTGCAGTCATAAGCGCTAACTTTTTCAAGCGAAATATTAGCTGAATGCATTCAATTTCTTGTACTCGGCTTGTGAATTTTACGTTAGCCTTAGGGTCGAAAATTCTGAATACGCGGGGACTGCGTTTTTGTGACGAAGCCCCAGATTTTTTGCCCAGTACAGGAAACGATTCTGGCATGGAACGAAGAGCATTTATTAAAGCATCTATGGCACTCGCCGCCTGGTGTGGTGTGCCGGCAATGTCCACACTGTTCACCCGTTCCGCAGAAGCGGCAGAGGCGAATGTGGCAGACGGCGGCGAATTGCCGTTTGATTTCAATGCGCTGAAAAAAATGGCGAAAGATTTGGCGGACAAGCCCTACGGTGGCGCGCCTCAACCCTTGCCTAAAACGCTGGCTGAACTGACGCCGCAGGCTTACAACGCCATTCAGTACGACCATGCGCATTCACTGTGGAATGGTCTGCCGGACCGCCAGCTGGATGTGGAATTATTCCACGTCGGTATGGGCTTTAAGCGCCGTGTGCGCATGTATTCCGTGGATCCGGTGAAACATATGGCGCGTGAGATTCATTTCCGCCCTGAACTGTTCAACTATCACGATGCAGGTGTGGATACAAAGCAGCTGGAAGGCTTCTCAAATCTCGGATTCGCCGGTTTTAAAGTCAATAAAGCGCCGGAACTGACGCGTCGCGACGTGGTGTCTTTCCTCGGCGCCAGTTATTTCCGTGCGGTGGATGATACCTACCAGTACGGCCTGTCAGCGCGCGGTGTGGCGGTGGATACCTTCACGGATCAGCCGGAGGAATTCCCGGATTTTACTGCATTCTGGTTTGATACCCCGAAACCCGGCGATACCACGTTCACCGTTTATGCGCTGCTGGACGGCATGAGCATCACGGGGGCCTATAAATTCGTGATCCACTGCGAACCGACCCGCGTGGTGATGGAAATCGAAAACCACCTGCATGCCCGCGAGGACATCAAACAGCTGGGTATTTCTCCGATGACCAGTATGTTCAGCTGTGGCACCAGTGAACGCGGGCGTTGCGATACGATCCATCCGCAAATTCACGACTCAGATCGTCTGGAAATGTGGACTGGCAACGGCGAATGGATTTGTCGTCCGCTGAATAACCCGCAGAGTTTGCAATTCAACGCATTCAGCGATAACAGCCCGAAAGGGTTTGGTTTGTTGCAGCTAGACCATGATTTCGACAATTATCAGGATGTCATTGGCTGGTATAACAAACGCCCGAGTTTGTGGGTCGAACCGGTCGGAGACTGGGGGAAGGGCGCGGTTAACCTGATGGAAATCCCGACGACCGGCGAAACGCTGGATAACGTGGTGTGCTTCTGGCAGCCGGAAAAACCGGTGAAATCTGGCGCTGAGTTCAGCTTCAGCTACAAACTGTACTGGAGTTCTGAGCCGCCGCACCGCAGCCCGCTGGCCAATGTGCTGGCGACCCGTACCGGTATGGGCGGTTTCCCGGAAGGCTGGGCACCAGGCGAAAACTATCCGCAGGTCTGGGCGCGCCGTTTTGCCATCGATTTCGTTGGCGGCGAGCTGAAAGCGTTTGCCGATAAAGGCATCGAGCCGGTCATCAACGTCTCTCACGGGAAAATCAAAAATATCGAGATTCTGTATGTGCAGCCGTTCGACGGTTATCGCATTCTGTTCGACTGGTATCCGGACAGCGATTCTGTCGCACCGGTTGAGCTGCGTATGTTCCTGCGTAACGGACAGACTGCCTTGTCAGAAACCTGGCTGTATCAGTATTTCCCGCCCGCGCCGGAAAAACGCAAGTACATTGACGATCGTAAAATGACGAAATAGTCCCCGTCATCCTTCAGGCCGCAGGTGCGTTGACTGCATTCGCTCACCCGAATCACTGACTTTAATCAGCTCATCGGGATTCGTTCGTTTGCCGCCTTCCTGCAGCTTGAATGATTTGGGGGAGCTGTGACTGATAAAAATACAAAAAGCCCCGATCATTCGGGGCTTTTGCTTTTCTACATTATTATTTTTTGCAGGTGAACCAGACACAGGATCTTGCAAAATGCTTTAACGGGTAAAGCAAGGGTAACGCACGGTACTCAACTGATGAAAGCCAGGATGGCAATCAAAACGCCTTCACCAGCATTCCGTTCTGCGGCTGTTGCTGAGGATTTCTCAGCGCAGCATCGAAAGATTTTTCGACTTCTTTCAACTGCTGTAAAAATTCATTTGGCGAAAAATCGTGTGGTTTGCTGCTCATATAGGCAAGCGCCAGTTCTTTGGCATTGTAGCGCTGAAAGTTATACATGCTGTTCCCTTATTAATGTTCAAAATATTAATGGAATGGCTAACAGCGAGCTGGCTAATGACCACTGCTTACGACGTGCTGCCAATGAAGTGAATAATACGTGACTGGCTGATAAGCGGAAGTCGCTTTTATTGATGTATTCAATAGATGAAAGCTAACAATCGACGGAATGAATTTTGTGAGGAAATCATGCCGGTTTATATAATCATTTTGGGGTATTACTTGATCGGAAAATTATTTGCCGCAATATCTTAAACATCCTCATTATTTGAAAATTTTCTTTGCGAGTCATGCTGTTAATGTGAATTAAAAGGGTTGGGCTTCCTGCCGCGCTGCGTTACCCTCGGGGTAGTTATTCACGTAAGCATTATCAACGAAAAGAGGTTTTTATCATGAGTAAATTTATCTTCTCTTCGCCAAGGAAATACGTTCAGGGCAGCGGTGTTCTGGATGAATTAGGGGATTATCTGCCTGCTCTGGGCGGAAAATCATTCCTGATAGCTGATGATGTCGTTTGGGGAATTATCGGTGATCGCGTTAACGCGTCACTGAAAAAAGCCGACGTTGAATTCCATTATGAACGCTTTAACGGAGAAGCCTCGGCCAACGAAATTACCCGTCTTGCCGCCATCGCCCGCGATGCGGGAACGAAGGTAGTGGTCGGCCTCGGCGGCGGTAAAACGCTGGATACCGTAAAAGCTATTGCCGATGAACTGAAGCAAAATGTGGTGATTGTGCCGACCGTGGCTTCCACTGATGCGCCGTGCAGCGCACTATCCGTTATCTATTCGGATGAAGGCGTTTTCGAATCTTATCGCTTCTACAACAAAAACCCGGA
This sequence comes from Rahnella sp. PAMC25617, assembly GCF_050606005.1. Taxonomy (NCBI): domain Bacteria; kingdom Pseudomonadati; phylum Pseudomonadota; class Gammaproteobacteria; order Enterobacterales; family Yersiniaceae; genus Rahnella; species Rahnella sp. PAMC25617. The sequence continues at coordinate 18,204 of NZ_JBOCUM010000007.1, read as the reverse complement.
CCTGGTACTGGTTGATACCCATGTCTGCGCACAGGCTCCGGTACGCCTGTTTGCTTCCGGTATTGCTGACGGTCTGGCGACGTTTGTTGAGGCGCAGGCTGTGCTGCGTTCACATTCTCATTCCATGGTGGGCGGCGACCCGACAATTGCCGGTATGGCGATAGCAGAAGCGTGCGAGAAAACGCTGCTGACTTACGGCTACAGCGCCTATACCGCGGTTGAGCAGAAACTGGTGACACCGGCGGTAGAAGCGGTCGTGGAAGCCAACACACTGCTTTCCGGTCTGGGCTTTGAAAATGCCGGTCTGGCGGGCGCACATGCCATCCACAACGGTTTTACCGCGATTTCAGGTGATATTCACCATCTGACCCATGGCGAAAAAGTGGCGTACGGTACGCTGACGCAAATGGTACTGGAACAGCGTCCTGACGAAGAGATCGCGAAATACGTTCGCTTCTACCGCGCCATCAAAATGCCAACCACGTTGAAAGAAATGCATCTGGAAAACGAATCGTTCGCCAATCTGGTGAAAGTCGGTGCGCTGGCAGGCGGCGAGGGCGATACGCTGGGTAACCTGAACCACACTCTTTCTGCCGAAGACGTAGCGAATGCTATTCTGGCGGTAGATGCATTCAGTAAATCTGTGAAGTAATGTGTTTTGCTCCCTCTGCAAAGGGGGAGCATTAACAGTCAACCAAACACCGCGTTATATAAATTCCACTTTTTCAGATGACCGACATATTGCAGTGGCTGAACGGGTGTGAAAGAAGAGACATCTCCCTCACGCATGTGCAGAAGATCAGCAGGAGATATCCAGAGCGCGTTTGAGGCTGTAACAGGACTGCCTGCAAAATTAAAGGCTTCGATAACAAACTGGGAACAGAAAAAAGTTGTCTGCGTTTCTGGAGCATCACCCATCTGGACGGTAGCCAAAGTGTTTATACAGGTGCTTCTTCCCTTTCCGAAAAACAGCGGTAAATCACAAACTCTTCGCGTCAATGTATAAGGCGCAATAATAATGATGCCCTTATAATTGTATTTCTTACCCTGATTATTCTGAGAGAAAATTCTTAATTTCGCGGCCTGTAAGTCTGTTAATTTTTGCTTGCGTAAACTCACCATGGAGTTGCTGTGAGTTAATGCGTCTTCTAAAGAAATTATTTGTACGCCATCTCCGACCGCTTCAGCCACTTCTCCGTTACCCAGATACACCGAGGCATGGCTGACGCCAGTCATGCTGAATAATCTGATGCCCAGTGATGTCACGCCTGTAGAGGAAGAAAGCAGAATATCTCCTGGTTGTAATTGCCCTGCAGTAATCGTAACCGCGTCTTTATCTTCCAGCGTAGAAATTCTTTGCAAATGTAAGGTTGTTTTACTGACAGAGGGCTGAAGTTCTGCCTGCTGAGATATATTGGGCTGAGAACTGCATCCTGATAACAAAATAATAGCGGGCAAAAGAGTTACCCTGATCAAATAAATCATGTTTCCGCATCCTTGCTGGTAATAAAAATCCGAATAAAAGCGTTTTTGTTATATTTAAGTCGGGTGATTCTATTCTTTTGGGATTAATCAGGCAATAAAGTAGTTCGATAAAATAATGGCGGGCGCATATTTTAGCTTTTTGATTTGTCTTTAATACTCCCTCCCAGCCTCCACGGTCTAAACCGGAGGGGTGGGCTGGGGTATTAAGAGCTAACACACGACTTAAGCAGGCTCGGTTAAATCCGCGCCATCACCCACGGGATTGCCACTGGCAGTTGCGAAAGCAGATACAGCGCAAGACCGATAAAGGCGCCGACCAGCGTGCCGTTGATGCGGATAAACTGCAAATCCTTGCCGATGTTCAGCTCAATTTGCCGTGACATATCACGCGGATCCCAGCCTTTTACCGTGTCACTGATATGACGCGTCAGGAATTCGGCAAATTCCGGTGCGACTTTCTCCGCAATAGTTTCCATCTGCTGATTCAGCGAGAGGCGCAGCTTTTCATCTTGTGCCAGCGCATTGCCCAGCCATTGCCCGGATTCGGTGACTTTGGCGAACACCCGCGAATCCTCACTTTCTAAATCGTCTTTCAGCCAGTTACGCATATCGCCCCACAGCTGCAACACGTACGCGTTAAGCTTCTCGTCATCTTTCAGGTATTGCTTGATGTCTTCGGCCTTCTGCGCGGTCGCGGGGTCATTTTGCAGCTTCCAGATAAAGTTCTGCACCGAGCGGTCAAACCCTTTACGGAAGGCGTGGGTTTTATCATTGCCCATATCGTCGAGCACTGAATTCACTGCATTGGACACTAAGTCCGCGCCGTTGCGTCCCAGCCAGCCGGTCGGCAGCAGTTTGGCGGTCAGCGGATGTTCCCGTTTCATCCAGCCGACAATCTGCGCGGAAATAAACTGCCGCGTGCTGTCTTTTGCCAGCAAGATTTCCAGCTGATCCATCGCCTGATCAAGCAGCTCCTGATGGCGTCCGTTTTTAGTCAGGCTTTCCAGCAGGGTGGCCATTGAGGCTGACAGGTCGATTTTGTCGATCACCCGATACAGCGCGCGGCGCATAAGCTGGGCGATACGCTGATCGTCGGTGACATCCAGAAATCCGCGGATCATCTTCACGGCATATTTCGCAAACCGCTGCGCGTTATCCGGCGCATTCAGCCAGTCGGTCAGCATCCGTGCGGGGTCATGCTGACGGATAAGCGTGATAAGGGTCGCGGGGGCGAGGAATTTCTCCTGCACGAAGACCGCCAGATTATCGGCAATTTTGTCTTTGTTTTTAGGGATGATCGCCGTATGTGAGGCGACGAACGGCACCGGCACACGGCGAAACAGTGCCACGACCGCAAACCAGTCAGCCATTGCGCCGACCATCGCGGCCTCGGAAATGGCTTTCAGCCCGGAAACCCAGAAGTTGGGTGGCAGGAAAAGGGTGATGACAAACAGGGCGGCGGCAATCAGCAGCAGCCCCAGCGCGTTACGTTTACTTCGGCGAAGTTCTTGTTCTTTATCCATTACCTCAGTTTAGGAAGCGTGCGGCGGCCTGTCAGCTTTTTTCTTGCGATAGCGCCATTTGCGGTGCTGTGCGCCGTCACCAGTTGCCGGAAAGCAGCCAGCGCCGGGGTTTCGCCGTCCTGCCGCCAGGCCATGTAAATTTCAGCAAAGGCATCGGGGTGGCTGAGCGGGCGGAACTCAATATCTGGAAAGCCCAGCTGGCGGGCGCTTTCCGGCACAATCGCCAGCCCGAGACCGGCGCGTACCAGCCCGAGAATGGTGTGGGTCTGGCTGCAATGTTGCACGTAATGTGGCACGACGTTGGCCTGGGCAAACAGCCCGGCCACACAGTCGTAAAAGTATTTGCCTTCAGTGGCGGAATACATAATGAACGGCTGACCAGCAAAGTCGCGCAGACGGATACGCGGTTTCGCCGCCAGAACGGAGGCAGCGGGAAGCGCCACGCATAACGGCTCGCGCAGCACACACTGATAGGCGAGGGGAAATAGCGCCACCGGCTGGCGCACAAAGCCGATATCCAGCGTACGCGCCGCCAGCGCCTGAAGCTGCGCGGAAGACACCATCTCTTTGAGCACCAGCGTAATTTCCGGCAGTTCCTGCGCCGCCAGCGCAATAATCTGCGGAATTTGCCAGTAGCCGCTGACGGCAGTGAACCCCAGCATCAGCCTCCCGATTTCCCCTTTCTCGACGCGTTTTACAGTTTCCTGCGCCTGTCCGGTGAACTCGAGGATCAGTTTTGCATCGCGCAAAAACGTCTTTCCCGAGGCCGTCAGACTGACGTGCCGGTTGGTTCTTTCCAGCAAACACGCGCCAAGCGCATGTTCGAGTAACTGGATCTGACGGCTCAGCGGAGGCTGCGTCATAAACAATCTTTTCGCCGCGCGTCCGAAATGTAATTCCTCCGCGACCGCCACAAAACAGCGCAACTGGTTTAATTCAATCATTCAATTTTTGACTTGTTCCATTGTCTTTTTAACTTAGACCGTATCGTTAAATGTTTCTACTCTGTTAATTAATTTGGATTTTTTAGATCTGAATGGCGTGACCGAAACGGCAAAAACTGTGTCTCCGGTCACAAAAAGCAAGGAATGCACTCATAAGTCTGGAGAGAAAACATGACGTCCCCTACAGATGTGTCAGATAACGCCAAACCGCTGGTCCGCGAATCGGCAGCAGAGGCGGTGAAACCGGGTCATTTCCGTTACGTGGTCCTCGGAATGATTTTTGCCATCACGGTGATTAACTATGCCGACCGCGCCACGCTGTCGATTGCCGGTACGGAAGTGTCGCGGGTGCTGAACCTCGATCCGGTGATGCTCGGCATGGTTTTTTCGGCGTTTGCCTGGGCATATATGATCGGGCAAATCCCCGGTGGCTGGCTGCTGGATAAATTCGGCGCACGGCGGGTCTATGGTTGCAGCCTGATACTGTGGTCAGTGTTTACTATGTTGCAGGGTACTGTCGGCTGGTTCGGCGTCAGCGGGATTTCGGCGGCTATCATGCTGTTCTTCCTGCGCTTTATGCTCGGTCTGGTAGAGTCTCCGGCATTCCCCGCCAATGCACGCATTGTCGCCTGCTGGTTCCCGACCAATGAACGCGGCACGGCGACGTCGCTGTTTAACTCCGCGCAGTACATGGCGATTGGCGTATTCACCCCGATCATGGCGTGGCTGACTCACGCGCTCGGCTGGGAACATGTATTCCTGTGGATGGGCGCGGTCGGGCTGTTCGCCGGGATTTTATGGTTCGCCTTTTATAAAGAACCGCACAGCAGTCCGCACATCAAACCTGCCGAACTCGAACACATCCGCGCCAACGGTGCGCTGGTCGATCTCGAACTTAACCGCCGTGCTTCGCGCCAGAAATTCACCTTCCGCGAAGTGATGCAACTGTTCCAGAGTCGCACGCTGTGGGGCATTTATATTGGTCAGTACTGCATTACCTCGATGAGTTACTTCTTTATGACCTGGTTCCCGATTTACCTGATCAAAGGGCGCGGGATGACGGTCATGCAGGCTGGCTGGGTGGTCGCGTTACCAGCGATTTGCGGCTTTACCGGCGGGGTGCTGGGCGGTGTGATGTCGGATTACATGATCCGCCGCGGCGTCAGTCCGTCAAAAGCGCGAAAAACACCGTTTGTGCTGGGTATGTTTTTTGCCGCCATGCTGGCGATGGCGAACTTTGTTTCCACTGATGCGGCGGTGATTGCGCTGATGACGCTGGCGTTCTTTGGCAAAGGTTTATCAGCGATTGGCTGGGCGGTGATGTCCGATACGGCACCGGAGAAAATGATCGGCCTGAGTGGCGGGGTGTTTAACTGTCTGGGCAATGTGGCCGGGATTATTACGCCGGTAGTGATCGGCTATATCGTGGCGGCGACCGGCTCCTTTAACCTCGCGTTGTGGTTTGTTGGCGCACACGGTTTACTCGGCATGTTTGGCTATCTGGTAGTGGCTGGCAAGTTTGAGCGCATGGTGATCCGACCGGATGACCGGGAAAATGAGAATTGTTCTTGATATGACAAGATGTGTCATTAAACTGCGTGCAGCATCATTTTCCTGCATTCAGAACGAGAAAAATTCATGGAGTTGTTACGCGTTGTTTTTAAGCAATACCGTTGGCCGTTTTTAGGGGTGATGGCGCTGAGTTTGCTCAGCGCCGTTCTGGGCATTGGCCTGATCGCGTTTATCAATCTGAAACTGATTCAAACCACACAGGCTTCTTTAATTGTCCTGCCGGAATTTCTCGGGCTGTTACTGCTGCTGATGGCCGTGACGCTGGGCTCCCAGCTGGCCCTGACCGTGCTGGGGCACCACTTCATTTACCGCCTGCGCGGACAATTCATCAAACGTATTTTAGACACCGATATTGAGCGTATCGAGCAGATCGGTAATGCACAACTGCTTGCGAGCCTTGGCAGTGACATCCGCAATATCACACTGGCGTTCGTGCGTCTGCCGGAACTGGTGCAGGGGATTATCCTGACCATTGGTTGCGCCGGATATCTGGCGTGGTTGTCGCCGGAAATGCTGCTGGTGACGGTTATCTGGCTGGTGATCACTATCTTTGGCGGCTTTAAGCTGGTGTCTCACGTTTACCGCCATCTGGCGAAAGTGCGCGAGGCGGAAGACAAACTGCAAACCGATTACCAGAAAGTGATCGAAGGGCGCAAAGAGCTGGCGCTGAACCGCGAGCGGGCGCGTCATCTGTTCGATGAGGTTTATCGCAAAGATGCTGAAGAGTATCGCCACCACATTATCCGCGCAGATACTTTCCATCTGAGCGCCGTGAACTGGTCGAATATCATGATGCTGGGCGCAATCGGCCTGGTGTTCTTCATGGCCAACGGCATGGGCTGGTCCAATACCGAAGTGGCGGCGACCTATTCCCTGACGTTGTTATTCCTGCGTACACCGATGTTGCAGGCGGTCGGCGCACTGCCGACGCTGCTCAGCGCGCAGGTGGCGTTTGGCAAACTGAAATCGCTGAAACTGGCGGAATATAATGAGGCGTTTACGCCAGCCATTGCTGCAAAACAGTGGCAGACGCTGGAATTACGCGACCTGGTGTTCAGTTATGAAGGCAAATCAGAGGGCGCCGGTTTTGGCGTAGGTCCGTTGAATCTGACCATTACCCGCGGCGAACTGGTCTTTCTGATTGGCGGCAACGGCAGCGGAAAATCCACCATGGCGATGTTGCTGACCGGCCTGTATCAGCCGCGTTCCGGGCAGATCCTGCTCGATGGCGTGCCGGTTACGGCAGAAAATGCTGAACAGTATCGGCAGATCTTCTCGGCAGTCTTTACTGATTTCCATCTGTTTGGTCAGCTGATTGGCCCGCAAGGCGGACAGCCGGATCCGCTGGTCGTGGAAGACTGGCTGCAACGACTGAAAATGAAAGAAAAACTCCAGTTCAGCGGCAACGAAGTCACTAACCTGCAACTCTCACAGGGGCAACGTAAGCGCGTGGCGTTGCTGCTGGCGGCGGCAGAAGGGCGAGACTTCCTGCTGCTCGACGAATGGGCAGCCGATCAGGATCCGCAGTTCCGCCGGACGTTCTACCGTGAGCTGTTGCCGCAATTGCGTGATATGGGCAAAACCGTGCTGGCAATCAGTCACGATGATCACTATTTTGAACACGCTGACCGCCTGCTGGAAATGCGGACGGGCAAACTGACAGAACTGCACGGGCAGGCGCGTATTGACGCCAGCCGTGATGCGGTCGCACAAATTGGAAGTCACTAAATTTTTCTGAAGGCAACGGATTATGAACTGGACAGAAGTGATGGTGTGGGGCATCAGCGGCGTAGTGGTTGGCTCGCTGCTCGGCGCGTTACATAAAAGAGGCAAAATCGGGCGCATCCCGGCGGTCGTTTTATTTCTGGTGCTGATTGTCGGCGGCAATATTTTATGGGGCGGACTGGTCAAACCGCGTCTGGCAGGCAACAGCGAAGAGCAGAAGATCGACCAGGCGCTGGAAGCCCTGCCGCTGTATAACACCATCAAAATGCAGGAACCGGCGCTTTACGCGCAAATCCGCAGCAATATTCTGAACATGAAGAAAGAGGGCAAAACGCAGCAGGACGCGATCGACACCGTGAAACCGATGGTATCCGTTCTGCTCTCGCAGCGTATCACCCATGCGCCGGACGCCAATGTGAACGAGGCGATGCAGGTCAATCTTGAAGAAATGCAGACGTTGCAGGCGCGCAAAGACGGCAGCTGCTTCAAATTCCTTTATCCGCAGGTCAGCGGCGGAATTAATACTGCGGAGGTTCTGCCACCGGCATTGTTCCAGAAAGATCTCAACACTATGAATGATTTACTGCTGGCGACCGGCAGCGGGCAGACGGCGCAGCCTCAGGCCGTCAGCACTGAAAAAGTGGTCCAGATGATGGCGCCGGTGCGCGAGGCGCTGGCGAATATGTACGGCGAGCAATTGCAGATGTTCAGCGACCTGACCAAACCGGATGTCGATCGCGAAAAGGTCTGTGAAATTTCCATCAGTCTGTATTCAGGCATTCTGGCACTGCAACCGGCGGATTCCGCTGCGATCCTCCGCCAGATGCTGGGTAAAAACGACTAATCTGATCAAGGGCAGCCCTTTCTGCGGGCTGTCCGTTTTCAGACAGTGAAACAAACAGACAATCCCTACTATTCTTCTTAATAAGAAAGAGTATTCTTCTCCCGCTTTTCTAAAAAAATAATTTTTCGAGCTCCCGGAATCATCCTTCTATGCAAAAAATGTTAAGAGTGCCGCTGCTGCTGGCATTGTTGTCATGTTTATTCCTGACGCCTGTACTGAGTTACGCGGACGACAGTACCGGTCAGCCTGACACAGCAGAACAACCGGTAAAAGTGAATGTCACCACCGCCTTACCGGCATTACAAAAGCGTCTGGATCAGCTGAAACAGCAGGTTTCATCGGCGAAAACAGATAAGAAATACACCGGCCTGACCGATGCCGCACAGAAACTGGCAGAAGATGCCGACAAGCTGACTGCCGCGCTGACCCCTCAGCTGGCGCAGGTGCAGGCACAGCTGGACGTTCTTGGCCCGGCACCTGCGCCGGGCACGCTCACTGAAACTCCTCAGGTGATCAGCCAGCGTAATAAGCTTAACGCCAGCAAAACGCTGATGACCACACAACTCGAGCAGACCAAAGCGATTGCCGTTGGCGCACAAAATCTGTCTTCGCAAATCGCTGGCTTACGTCGTGACGCACTGAAAACCCAGATTGCGCTCAATACCGGCAGCATTCTTGGCAGCAATTTCTGGGCACCGCTGATTACGCCAAACGATGATGATGCGGCACGTTTTGATGATTTTGGTTCGCAGGTTAAAGATGCCTGGACGCAGGCGTGGAGTGATGACTGGCGCGTCGGCACCGGCATTTATCTGTTCCTGGCACTGGTGATTGGTGTGTTTGGCCGCCGCGTGCTGGACAAACCGATGAACTGGATCCTGCCGCGCTGGCTGCCGCAGGGACGCTTTCGTCGCAGTTTCCTGGCCTGTTTCACCACGCTGAGCACCACGTTAACTCTGGGCATCAGCGTCCAGTTGCTGGGCTATATTTTCACCCGGCTGCCGGATACTTCGCCGTGGGTGACAGAATTCGCCGAACAACTGGTTGAACTGACCTATTTCTCTGCGGTGATCGCCGGGCTGGGTATTGCGTTACTTTCTAATAACCATCCGTCATGGCGTCTGCCGGGAATTGCGGATCCGCTGGCGAAAACGCTGGCGTCATTCCCGGTTCTGCTGGCGGGCTTTATTTTCCTGTTCGGCATTATTGAACAACTGAATAACCTGGTCGGTGCCAGCGTCTCCGCCACCTTATTCGGCAACGGATTAGCGGCGTTACTGGTGGCGCTCAACTGCCTGATTGCACCGGTTCGCGTCAACCGTATGCGCCGCAGAATGAAGGCAGAAGGCGAGCAGACCGAAGCGCGTTCCACGCTGGCGGGGCTTATCCACCTGGTGATCAGCCTGACCGCTTTTGTCATTCTGATGGCGTTGCTGATCGGTTACATCCCGCTGGCACGTTTCGTGACCTTCGAACTGCTGTGGATTGGTCTGGTGGTCAGCTGCCTGTACCTGCTGATCCACTTCGTTGTTGATCTCTGCGAAAGCGTATTTTCGCCGACCACGCACAGCGGCAAAATCCTCAAAGGCACGCTGAGCGTCAATGACCGCCATCTGTCTCTGGCTGCCACATTATTCTCGGCAATCGGTAAAACCGCGCTGCTGCTGATGGCCGCGATTGCGCTGCTTAACGGTACGTTCGGCACCACGACGCCGCTGGAATTGCTGGCAAAAGTGGTCGATATCTGGGGCGGTAAAGGCCTCGAAAGCATGAACATCATTCCGGCGCACGCGGTTAACGCGGTGCTGTGTCTGGTGGTCGGCTGGTATATTCTGCGCTCCGCACGCCGCTGGCTGGATAACGATTTCCTGCCGAAAACCATGATGGACCGAGGAATGCGCGCCTCGCTGGTGACACTGTTCACCAACGTGGGTTATGTGCTGATCATTCTGCTGACGCTGTCGTCGCTGGGTATTGAATGGAACAAACTGGCGTGGATCGTCAGTGCGTTGTCGGTCGGTATCGGTTTCGGTTTACAGGAGATTGTGAAGAATTTTATCTCCGGTCTGATCCTGCTGACAGAGCGTCCGGTGAAAGTAGGGGATTTGATCAGCATCAGCGGTGTAGAAGGGGACATCCGTCGTATTAATGTCCGCGCTACTGAAATTCAGCTGAGTGATAAATCCACCGTGATTGTACCGAACTCCCAGCTGATATCGCAGAACGTGCGTAACGCCACCATGGGCAACGCGCAGGGCGTGGCAACTATCGCACTGACATTCCCGCTGGATATCGACCCTGAACAGGTTAAGACCTTGCTGCTGGAAGCCTACAACCTGCACGAATCTATTCTGGAAAATCCACCGGCCTCGGTAAGTTTCAAAGAACTGGGCCCGACCGGGATTGTGCTGAGCGTGACCGGCTACGTGAACAGCCCGCGCATGGTCAGCGGCACGCGCAGTGATTTGCTGTACGAAATCCTCAAAATGCTGCGGGCAGCGGGGATCAGTCTGAGTCAGACGCAGACGATGATTTTGGAGAAACCGGCAGAGAGGGTTGCTCCGGTGGAAGAGTGAAAAGTGCGGGGTTGGCTACCCGCGCCCGTTTTTAACGTCAAGGTCAAGGTCAACACCGTGGGCGTCGGCCCACACCGACTTGGGGGGCGGCCTATCGCCGCCACCCCCCAAGACCCCCCGGGCTCTTTCACTGCGCGCTATCGCTGGGACGATGGACATGTTCCGGCACATTGGTGAGTGGCGCAAATTCAGGTGCTTCGCACTGCCTTCTCTCGGTCTTCAAGCCATAGGTCTTGAAGCCGCTCCGTTCAGCTGAATTTTGAGCACGCCAGTCAACTTTTCTAAAAGATGAAAACAGTCTGTTTTTGAATTTAAGATCGTGCGGGCGATTCAGAAAGCTTGCTGAACGGAGCGGCCTGGAGACCTTAGGCTCCAGGACCGAGTGAAGGAACCGCAAAGCGGCAAGATTTCCAGCCTGTCGCAGTGTTCCCTGAAACATAGCCAGCGAGCGGAGCGCGCAGTTAAAAAAACGCAGGATTCCAAAGGGTTTCGTTTAAAACCCTTTGGGCCAGTGTGGGCGGCGAGCCCACGACCTTGACCCTAAGGCCAGTTTGGGTGGCAACCCAAGGTTTTGTGGGTGTGGGCGGCGAGCCCAAGGTCTTGATTTTAAAGCCAGCCGGATTTTTTGAGTTTCCAGTAAAGCCATCCGCAACCGACGACAGTCACACCCAGTGTTACCGGATATCCCCACCAGTCATCCAGCTCCGGCATATTTTTAAAGTTCATACCGTACAGACTGAAAATCACCGTCGGGATTGCCAGGATCGCGCCCCAGCCTGCCAGCCGTTGCACCACTTCATTCTGATGCACGGACACCAGTGCCAGATTGACATGCATGGCGTTGGACAGCATTTCGCGCACATCGTCAGTCGTGCGGATGACCTGATTGGCGTGGTCCTGTACGTCGCGGATATAGGCGCGCAGGCTTTTAGGCATCAGTTCTTCATAATGATGGCTGAGCTGATTACAGATATCTTCCATCGGCACGGCGGCGTTGCGCAGTGACAACAGATCGCGCCGCAGGCTGTACACCTGTTGTACCGCCTGCTGATTGAAGGTGTTCTGGAACATCATTTTTTCGATGGCATCAAACTGACCGGTGTACTGATGCAAAATTTCCAGATAGTTATCGACGATGGAATCGAGCACGCAATACAACGCATAAGCAGGCCCTTTACTCATCATTTCCGGGCGTTCTTCGGCATGTTTACGGATGTCTTTGTAACTGGATGACGCGCCGTGACGCACGGTGATCAGGAAGTTTTTGCCAAGAAAAAGGTGTGTCTCGCCGTACTCGATGGTTTCATTTACTTTCTGCGCAGTGTGCGTGACGATAAAAAGCGACTCGCCGTATTGCTCGATCTTCGGGCGCTGATGGGCGGTCAGTGCATCTTCAATCGCCAGATCGTGCAGGCCGAATTCTTCCTGAATGCTGCGCATGTAGGCGTCTTCAGGTTGCCATAATCCCAGCCAGACAAACGTATCCGGTTCTTTCAGTACTTCACTGATGTCTTCGACCGTCACATCCTGCAATCGCTTACCGTCGCGGTAGGCCACGCTGTTGATCACTGAATCACAGCTGGGTTTTTTATCTTCGCTGGAAATGGAGTTCATTGTTTTACCCGATTGTTATTCAGACGAAAATCCTGCCCGCAGGCAGGATGATTTCAGTGTCTGAACAGAATAGCGCAGTCTGATAGAAAAGCGCTGACCGGGAATCTTAAAAGAGGAATCACTTGTAACGGTTATCCTGACAGATTTTTCATTGCCTGCCCCGTCCACGCCGTCTGATTTTATCTCTTCGCATTAATCCTTTTGTATAACACCGGCGTTACGGTGTCACGCCGGACGTGGTTTGTACTTTCACATCTGGCGTCGCTGCCGGACCAAACACGGTATAGGTCGGCAAATCAACGTTTTGATACGGTTCCCAGCCGCCGCCCAGCGCTTTATACAATGACACCAGATCGGTGCTGGTTTTCACTTTCGCTTCAGCGGATTGCTGATGCGCCTGTGCCAGCTGGCGCTGGGCATCCAGCACGTTGATGAACGTCGAAAGCCCCTGGCGGTAACTGTCGCTGGCCAGATCAAAGGCGGTCTGCAACGCTTCGGTTGTCTGATCTAAACCGCTGACCTGATCCTGATCGGTGCGGTAATTCACCAGCGCATTATCGACATCCTGCAACGCCGTCAGCACGGTCTGACGGTAATTCAGCGCCGCATTGGCCTGTTGCGCACGGGAAAGATGCACGCTGGACACCAGACGTCCGCCCTGGAAAATAGGCAGGGAAATCTGAGGACCAAACGAGTAGAAATGGCTGCTCCAGTTATCGAGATAACTCACGTCGGTATTACGCATACCGAACTGACCGGTCAGCGAAATACTCGGGAATAACTGTGCGACGGAAACCCCGATATTGGCGGTTGCCGCGTGTAAATCCGCTTCGGCTTTACGCACGTCCGGGCGACGGCGCGCCAGCTGTGACGGCACACCGACCGGTACGGCTGCGGGCAGGGCAGGCATCGGTTTCGGCGCGGAAAGTTCGGCATCCAGCGAACCCGGTGTCTGACCGAGTAAAACCGCCAGTCCGTTCATCGCCTGACGTTCCTGCGCCTGATATTGCGGCAGCTGAGCGCGCAGCGAACCTAACTGCGCACGGGCATTCTCTACATCTAATTGCGGCGACAGCCCGTTCTGCTGACGGTTTTGCGTCAGATCTAAAGTTTGCTGCGCCACGTCGATTTGCGTCTGAATGGCTGCTGTCACGCTTTGCGCGCCACGCAGTTGCAGATAAGCGCGGGCAACTTCGGCTTGCAGCGAGACCAGCGCATCGTTGCGCTGTTCGACTGAAGACTGAGTCTGCGCGTTTGCGGCTTCGACCTGACGACGCGTGCCGCCAAATAAATCCAGCTCCCAGCTGGCGTCGAAACTGCCCTGATACAAGTTCACCGGCCGGGTGGCGGTATCAATGGCACCGGAGGCTTGCGGACCGAGATCGTTGAGCTGCTGGGATGCGCCGCTGGAATCGAGAATACCTTTCAGCCCGAGCTGCTGACGCGTCATTTTCGCGCTGCCCTGAACGGACGGCAGCCATGCGCCTTCAGCCTGTTTCACCTGCTCACGGGCACCGGCGATACGCAATACTGCCTGTTGCAGGGAAATATTCCCGGCAATGGCGCGGGTGATCAGACTGTCGAGCTGCGGATCGTTAAACGCTTTCCACCACAATGGATTCGGTTCAGAAGGCAGCGCAATTGACGCGCCGTCTTTGTCTTTCGGCTGTGTCATATCGTTGTACGACGTCGGCGTCACCGGGTTTGGCTTCTGATAATCCGGGCCAACGGAGCACGCTGCTAATACCAGCGTCAATGTCGAAAGAGTCAGGAAGCGGGTGCCTGTCTGTATAACCCCCTCCCGACCTCCCCCTTCGCAGGGGGAGGAGCAGGACGGCATCACGGATGGCTGAATTCTCAGAGTAGAGCTTTTCTTGTTCAACTTAATGTGCTCCGGCATTACCTTCGCTCTTAACTGGCGAAAGCAGGAAACAAAACGGGATCAAAATAACGGCGACGATGGCGCAATAACCGAACACATCGATGTAAGCCAGAATGCGCGATTGGGAAATCATCTCCTGATACATGCGCACGGTGGCAAGCTGCATCGGGTCGCCGACGATGTGGGCGAAATCACGAATAGCCTCAGCGCTTTTACTGACCGCCTGATTAAACTGTTCGTTGAGCGGCGACATGTTGTGCGCCATATGGGCACTGTGCGCCTGCGTTCGCTCAGTCACACCGGCGGTCGCCAGCGAAATACCAATCGACCCCGCGACGTTACGGAACATAGTAAACAGCGCGGCGGCATCGGCATTCATCCTTTGCGGAATGGTGATGAACGCAATAGTGGTCAGCGGTACAAACAGGAAACCCAGGCCGAGGGACTGCGCACTGCGATACATCACCAGCGTGGTGAAATCGACATCTGGCGTCAGCGTCGCCGAATAGATAAACGAGGCGGCCAGCAGGAAGAAACCAAACGCAATGATGTAGCGCGTCTGCACGATGGGCATCAGTTTAAGCACCAGCGGGATCGACAGCACAATCAGTATCGCGCCCGGCGACATCACCAGCCCGGAAAGCGTGGCGGTGTACCCCAGCTGTTGCTGCGCCAGTTGCGGAATAACCACCGAACTGCCGTACAGAATCATCGCCATTCCGGCCATCAGCAAACCGGCCACTGCGAAGTTTTTATCCTTCATACAGCGCAAATCGACCACCGGCTTTTTGGCGTAAAGCAGCCAGTAAATCGCCCCGACAATCCCGGTAGCGGCCAGTACGGCGAACGTCACGATAAAGCCAGACTTAAACCAGTCGTCATCCTCACCGCGGTCCATCATGACCTGCAGGCACCCTAAGCCCAGCGCAATCAGCCCGATACCGATGTAATCGATACTGAGCTTGCCTTTGGCCTTACGTTCCCACGGTGGGTCTTCCAGCAGCTGATAAATCGCCAGCAGGGCGATAATGCCCACCGGAATGTTGATCAGAAACACCCAGCGCCAGCTGAAGTTATCGGTGATGTAACCGCCCAGCGTCGGGCCGACAACCGGTGCGACGATGATGGCAATGGAAGACAGACCAAACGCCTTGCCGCGATCTTCCGGCTTAAAGTAATCAAGCAGAACCGATTGCTGAATCGGCTGCAAACCACCGCCGAAAAAGCCCTGCAGGATGCGGAACAGAATCATCTGCCACAGTTCAGTGGCGATCCCGCACAGGAAGGAGCAGACGGTGAACATGCCGATACAAATCAGGAAGTAAGTTTTACGCCCCATGACGCGGCTGAGAAACGCCGATATTGGCAGCACGATGCCATTCGCCACCAGATAGGACGTCAGTACCCAGGTGGATTCGTCATAACTGGAAGACAGCGATCCGGCGACGTGCGGCAGCGCCACGTTAACGATGGTGGTGTCCAGGATTTCCATGAACACCGCAATGGTTACGACGGCGGCAACTGCCCACGGATTGGCCTTGGGTTTCCAGTAGCTGCGATCTTCATTCATTCGACGGTCACCGTCGGTTCGACTGACAGACCCAGCGGCAGGTGATGATTTTCATCCAGCCCGCTGTCGATGACGATTTTCACCGGCACGCGCTGAACGATTTTCACATAGTTACCGGTGGCATTTTCAGCCGGGAAGGCCGAGAAGCGCGAGCCGGTGCCTTGCTGAATACTGTCAACGTGACCGTGAAGTTTGATGTCAGGGAAGGCATCAACGGTGATTTCCACTTTGTTGCCGGGACGCATACGTTCGAGCTGCGATTCCTTATAGTTCGCCGCGATCCAGATATCTTTCGACACTACGGAGAACAGCGACGTACCGGCCTGAACCAGCGTGCCGACCTGCACATTACGTTTGGTGACATAGCCGTCGAACGGTGCCCGAACCTGCGCATAGGAAAGATTCAGCGTCGCAGTTTCCAGCTGAGCTTTCGCCTGCTCAACCTGTTGCTGACGTGCCTCAACATTAGTTTCAGCCTGACGAATGTTCAGCTGTACCTGCGCGGCAACCTGAACCTGCGCTTTGGCATTTTCAAGATCGGCCGTTGCAGAACGCACCTGCGCATTGGACGTATCAATATTTTGTTGGGTGGTGGCACGTGGATCCACACCGCGCTGGCGGCGGAAATCAGCGGTAGCATTCAGCAAATTGGCTTCTGCACGGGTTTGCTGAGCTTTAGCCTGCGCCAGCTGCGCCGGATACTGCACTTTCGCCAGGTCGTACTGCGCCTGAGCCTGATGCAACTGGGCGACGGCCAGACCGAGCTGCGCCTGTGCCTGATCGCGCTGTGCGGTGGCATCACGCGGGTCGATTTCTACCAGCAGATCGCCTTTTTTGACTAACTGGTTATCTTTCACCGCCAGATTCGTGACATAACCGGCGATTTTCGGCGCGATGGTCACGGCATCGCCTTCGGTGAAGGCGTCATCGGTGCTGATCTGATCTTTGGTCATCAGCCACCAGACCAGTGACACGACCACCATCACCACCACGACAATTCCGAGGATGATCAGCGGCTTCTTGCCCGGACCTTTGCGCTTTTCATCGTTGTCCTGATTGTCGTTACCGGACTCTTTATCGGACCCTTTTTGGTCTTTGGTGTCTTGCTTGTAACCTTCTCCTGATTTGACCTGGCTGGAATCGAGTTCTGAGTGTGCGTCTTCAGACGCGGAAGGCTGGTTATTTTTTTCGTTTGTCATAATGCTCATCTGATTATCGGTGCGCGCGCGCCGGAACAAAGAAATCTTGTTTTAAGCTAGATTGTATTGATGTAAATGCAAGTAAATATAGGTCAATAAACCTCAGTGAGAGCACGAAGATCCAAACCATAGGGAAGGTCTTAAAATGACGAAATGGGTTATACTGCGAACCTGGTATTTGTATTTATCAAATAAATTTGATTCTTTGCTTCAGGAAATTCTTGTGATCACTTCCCCAAAATATCTGCTCCGCAGGAGCAAACCATGAGCCGTCCAGCACCGTCCTATAAAGGGCTGACACGTATTGCCTCGCTGGTCTCCCTGTGTGTGGCGCTGGTTCTGGTCTGCGTAAAAGTATGGGCGTGGGCTGCCACCGGTTCGATTGCGTTGCTGACGTCAGCAGCCGACGGTCTGGTCGATGTGCTTGCGTCGATGGTGACGTTAATCGGTGTGCGTTACGCCATACGGCCAGCTGATAAAGGCCATCGCTACGGGCACGGCAAAGCCGAAGCCGTTGCCGCCTTTGTTCAGGCCTTGCTGCTGGGTGCGGCGGGGCTGGTGCTGGGCGGTGAATCCATCGGACGTATCATTAATCCGGAACCTCTGGCGCAGCTTGGTCTTGGGATTTGGGTCATCATCGGCAGCTCTCTGGCGGCCACCGGTTTAGTGCTGATGCAAACGTACGTGGTGAAACGCACCGGCTCGACCGCGATTGCCGCTGACCGCGCGCATTACGTCACGGATGTCGCGGTGAATATCGCTGTTCTTCTGGCGCTGATTTTCGAACGCTATTTCGGCTGGACGCGTTCCGACTCCATCGGCGCACTGCTGATTTCCTTCTACATGCTCTGGAACGCCCGCGGTATGGCGGCAGATGCGCTGAAACAATTGCTGGACAGGGAACTGAGTGCCGATGACCGTAAGCGCGTGAAAGCGGCAGTATTAAGTGTCGAAGGTGTACGCGGCGTGCATGACATTCGCACCCGCAACGGCGGCGACCGCGTATTTGTCGAGTTTCACGTTGAGGTCGATGGTGCCCTGACGGTGGATATCGGCCATGATATTGGTGATGCCGCTGAAATGGCGGTAAGTAAACTGTTCAAGTCAGCGGATGTGACCGCGCATCTGGAGCCGGACGGGATTGATGACGACAGACTGGATAATTTATTGCACTAAGGCTTAGGCATTGGGTTGCCATCCAAACTGGCCAAGACCTTGGGTTGCCACCCAAACTGGCCTTAAGGTTAAGGTCAAGGTCGTGGGCGTCGGC